>JBIIVH010000012.1:0-81141 GCA_044339525.1 Silvanigrellaceae bacterium
AGGTAACCACCTTTTGCCAAAGTGTTGTTCACAAATTCTAGCTTTTGATGGATTCTCTGCATGGTTTCCGCTCTGAAATCCGTGGGCAAGTCTCCAAATAAAACTCCTACTCCCTTGTGGAGCTCGGCAGCGACATAATTCAGCCATTCCATACATCGGTATCTATCTAAAGTTCCAAATTGGGGAATGAGATTTTTTTGGGGTGCCTGGTCGGCAACATATTGAAGCAAAAGAGCGGTCTCCGTAAGTATTTCACCTGTGGATAATTCTAAAATGGGGGTGTAGCCTTTGGGGTTTACCTCCTTAATGGGTTTGCCTCCCACCGTGTTGCTTTTGGGATCATAAGGTACCAAGGTGAAAGGAAGGGTGGTTTCTCTTAAGGCCATATGAACCGCAAATGAACAAGCGCCCGCAAAATTATACAATTTCATGTGAACTCCTTTTAATGAGGAGAGTCGATTTTACAGCGGTCGATTTGTAATTGCAATTGATGGCTTGGATTCAACGCAAAACACGCCAGATAGGATTAGGGATTGGCGCGTTTTTTGTAAAACTCCACACAAAAAGCGGCAGATTCAAACAGGGCAGCCGTCAGAGTTGAAAAGCGGAAATCCGCATTTCCTTCTTCCATTTGACTAAAAAAGATCTTTTGTGCTTGAGCCCGTTCCTGGGAAGAATTGGCTCTAGGAAGGGCTCCTTCCTTGATGAGCGCGTTTCGAACCCCAGGGTCTAGCTCTGAAGCGAGTTTGGGAACGGGAACACCTTTTTGTTCTAATTTAGACCGTTGCTCTGGAGTGATAAACCAAGGATCAATGGAAGCCCCACCCCCCACCTTGGCATTCACGCGGGCAAACTCCTGGCTTTCTGATACGAGTCTGGGAAGAACGCCTTGCTCCACGAGTTTTTTTCTTTCTTCAGGCGGAATTTGGGAGGGATCGGAACAGGGAGCGATGGTTCCGGCGCTTATCAAGTCTCTTTTTTTATTTCTTAAAAAATCCTTTTGAGGTGTCGAAAGCTCACAGTCCTCTTTAAAATCCGGATCTGCAAACAAAAGAGTTCTTTTAATGGGAGGTGGAAGGGAGCATTTGCTGGCACTTGTGGGAAGCTGGGAGCCCACTTGTTGTGATTCATCGCCTCCTGAATTTCGACTGGTGCAGGATGCGGCAGCAAAAACTAAAAAAATCGTTAGCTTATGGTTCATTAGGGTTCCTTTTTTAACCTGTTTGTTCTGTGTATAATCGACTTAAGAAAATAATTTTTCAGGAATGTTTATTCCGGTTGTCGGTTTTTTGACGTCTTTCCAATCGGAGATGGTTTCCCCATTGCAGGTTTCATCTAGACGGTGAAAACCTTGGCCTTGCTGAACTCTTTTCATCATACTGGCCGAATCTAGAAAGGCCGTGCCAAAAAGGTGATCAAACCAAGGGGTGTTTAAACCGTAGTTTCCATGAATTCTGCTATGGTGTATGGCGTGGCTTGTGGGGGAATGGATGAAATAAAAAAGGAGGGAATCGGAAAAATGTTTGGGGTAGGGATCTACGTTGGAGTGACCTAAAGTAATATTAAAAAAGTCATTTACGAATAAGCATATAAACACACCAAAAAGGGGTAATACACCCATCATCAAACCCCAAATCACCATGGGAGCGTAAAATAAAACATTAAGTGACACCCGTTCCACAAAGTGAAAGGATCCAGCACTAATGGGGGTTGTTACGTGGGCAATGTGGTGAGCTCGATGATATTTGTAAAGGGATTTGCTATGCAAAGATCGGTGCAAAAGGTAAAACAAGAGTTCAAAAGCCACAAAATGAAAAAGGAACATCACTAAGCTGGACGAGGCTGTGAAACTGAATTTTTCCTTCCAAAACGGTAAAAAGAACAAAGAGGTGAGGAAAATAGGATCTGCCAAAAGGGTCCACATATACTGTTTTCGTTCTGTTTTGATCTGTTTTGGACTAGGTTCCACGTGGTAAATAACGCGCTTTTGACCTAAGGGAGACGCCCTTAGCCCATAGGAAAGCGTCGTAAAAAAGGCTCGTTGAGCCACTAAAAAAACAAAAACCCCCCCTAAAGCCAAATACCAAGGGATTTGGTAGCTCGCCAGGGAAAGTTCCATACCCACCTCTTGATTCGAAGGCGCCGGTTCCTTTAGGTGAAGGCACTCTTCTTGCGTCTACTTCGGAGTATCGACGGGTGGGCTATAAAATGAAGGATTAACGTCTAATGGCTCGATCCATTTCCCTTTTGGCGTCTTTTTGTTTGGTGGCGTCCCTTTTATCATGGTTGGCTTTGCCTTTAGCCAGGGCCACTTCAATTTTTATAATGTTGTTATCGTTGAAGTAAATTTCAAGTGGCACCAGTGTATAGCCTTTTTGCCGGGTGGCCACATCGAGGCGTTTGATCTCATTTTTGTTTAGGAGAAGTTTTCGTTCACGTCGTTCTCCATGGTTCATATAACTGGCCTGCTTTAAATGGGGGATGTACATATTTACAATCCAGGCTTCATTGTTTCTCACCATCGCGTAACTTTCCTGGAGACTCCCATGACCCATCCTAAGGCATTTTACCTCACTGCCTCGCAAGACGATGCCGGCTTCCCACTTCTCTTCCACATAGTATTCGTGAAAGGCTTTCCTGTTTTTTGAGATCGATTTCATCTGGGTCCTTAAATTTCCTAATGGGAAGGCATATGGTTAGTACCGAAGACTTAAGATATCTTCTTAGGATTACCTTGGCAACGAGAGGAGGAGCTGTGCGGGATGAATTTCTACTGCTTTTGATGGATGGGGTTTTGTTTTTTGGGGGTGCCAGCCTAATGAGTTTTTTGCAGTTGGTGGCCGATAGACTCCCGGAAGGTCAGAGCATCATTCGGCCAGGTAGCCATTGTTCTGAGTGTAAAAAGCCGTTGACCTTTTTGGCGTTAATTCCCGTGGTGGGCTACCTATTAATTAGGGGTAAGTGTCAGAAATGTCAAGTGAAAGTGCCTTGGATCTATCCGGTGTTGGAAACGGTGGCTGGGTTGGTGGTGGTAGCTCTGGTTCATGTTTTTTTTGGAAAGCTGGGATTTGTTTTTGAAATGCAGTCCTTATACACCCAAGCACCCTTTGGTGTGTTTGGCTCGAACCGGTTGGCTTGGGCCAGTTTGATGGGTGCTTTGTGGCTCTTTTTTTCCGGAATCCCGCTTTGCATCATTGATTTGCGCCACCGTATCCTTCCCGATGTCATCACCCTTCCAGGCCTTTTGGTTTCCGTTGCATTGGCATCTTGGCATCCTTTGATGGGGTGGGAGCTTGCGCTTCTGGGAGCGGGTTCAGGATTCACTGTTTTGTTTTTAGTTTCCGTGGGGTACAGGTGGCTTCGAAAGAAAGAGGGCATGGGTTTTGGGGATGTGAAATACATAGCGCTTTTGGGTGCCATGGTGGGGCCCTTGGGGCTTCCCAATCTTTTGCTCCTTTCGAGTATTTTAGGAATTCTATACGCCGTGCTCACGGGCTTAACTCAAAAGGAAGGGTTCCAGGCTTCCTTGCCTTTTGGACCTTTTTTGTGGATGGGCGGCTTCCTCACATTTCTTTATCAGAATTGGCCCGATCACTAAACCCTGAAACAAAACCAGATTGCTAAAAATCTGATGCCATTTTAGCCCATTGCAGCCCTGAAATCGCGATGGGTTCTTCTCCATTTGAAACGATTAATTTTGGTTGACACAGGGGGAGTTTTGGTGGAAATCTATGGGTTGTACAAAGAGCGTTTCCTTTTTTGATTGCGAGTAAAAAATGATGAGTATAAGAAGTGATTTAGAAATGGTTGGTCCACCTTGGTCTTTAGGCATTGTCCAAAGCGCTGAGGGGGACTCCGGTGAAGTCTGAAAATTCGTTTTCGATTCAAACCACGGTTAGCTTCCTGGTATTGAGTCTTTTTTCCGTTTTTTTGCTGTTTGTATTTGCGGCTAAGGATTCCTTTCTCACACCCTTTTCGGGGGTTGTGGTGAAAACGGAATTTCTGGGAACGCAAGGCCAGGTGCTGGAGCAATTCAGTGAAACCAGCTTTTTGGGGAAACCCCACCTTCCCCAAGGCACCTACGCCGTGCGATTTTACCTGGATAAAAAAGCCCTGGATGCCACCATCAATCAGTATTCATTGCTCCTCAGCCCTATGGAAAATGCCTTGCGTATTCGGGTAGATGGAACCATTGTGCAGGAATTTGGAAGTTTTTCAAAAGGGACTTCCCCTCGTCTTCGCGAGTATGTGTTTAATCACTCCGATTACGATATTAAAAGGGATGTGGCCATAGAAATGAGGGTTTCTTCCTTGGCGGGGAGAGACTTTGAATTTTTCAAGTCCAGTGGGCTGGCCGATTCCAAAAGAGTAGCCTACCTCGGTTTTTTTAGGGCATTTGCAAATTATTACGGGTATTTAGGTCTTTCTGCTGTATTTTTAACCATTTTTCTCTTTGTATTGATCGTGGGACTTAACGCAGGCTTGGTGAAACAGGCCCTGCCCCAGGCCATTTCCTTTTTGTGTCAAAGCTGGGTAAGTCTTTATTTTAGCCGATTTTATTTTGAGCTTCCCGACTATGTATGGTTTTATCGTGTGTCTTTTGTGGTGTATGTGGCGGGGTTTGGTTTTTTCCTTTGGTACCTGAGCTCCGAGCTGACCCGAAGTGTGGTGAGAGAAGCTCTCCGTTATCTGTCCTGGATTTTTATTGGATTGGCTGGAATCTTGCTGGTTTCCAGCACTCAGCTTGAATTTTTAAAACTCGTGAACATGTACAAAAGTTTTTTACTGGCATTGGGGGTGACTGCCATTGCGGTTTGGGGTTTGCTCTTCGTCTACTTTAGAAAGACACCAGGCAGAGACGGCACCAGACAGTTGGGACTTTTAGCCTCCACAGCCATCATCATGATGGGTTATGTGTTGGATGTGTTAAGAAGCTTCGGATATAGCTTGTTTCTTTATAATGTGGGACCCTACGCCTATCTCATTGGATTTTTGATTTTGCTTGCCGTGTTTGTGAGCCGCATCAATGGGCAATATCAAGTGGCCCTTTCCCAAGAGCGGGATGCGGCTGTGGCGCGCACCACCCAGATGCTTGCTCATGATGTGCGCAAACCCTTTAGCATGCTTCAAATGATCGTAGAAATGATCCACGACGCCAAAAGCATCGATGAAATTCAGGATGTAGCGGCAAGATCCCTTCCTGAACTGGAACGGGCCATGTCCAGTGTAAATGGGCTGATTCAGGACGTTATGGAAATCAGTTCCCAGAGTAAACCTGTTTTGGAAGACACCAAAGTGGAAAGTGTGCTGCTGCATGTTTTGGACGAAACCTTCCGAGTGGTGCCGCAAACCAATGTGGGAATTGTGTATCATCTCAAACATGAAACCCAGATCAAGGTTCACACCAGCAAGCTCTTTAGAGTCTTTTCTAATATTTTACACAATGCCTTACAGGCTATGTCTTATGACGGACTCATTTGGATCAAAACCCGTAATCTCTATTCCTCCAGTGGGGGTTCTTTTGTGGAATTTACCATTGGAAATGGTGGTTCTTTTGTGGCGAAAAATGATATCCCTTATCTTTTTGATGCCTTCTTTACCAAGGGTAAAAAAGGAGGCACCGGACTGGGCTTAGCCATCGCTAAAAAGATCGTTACGGATCATGGGGGAACGGTGACGTGTGTTTCAGGTAAGGACCGCACCTACCCAGATGGTTTTGTGGAGTTTATTTTCACCGTGCCTGCTAGCTCCTTGAATAGCCCGCCCTTTTTGAACGATCTCCCTAAGAGCAGCAAGGAGCTCACAGAAAGTTATACCCGTTGGTTTCATGGCCAACGACCCAACAAACTGCTGTCCACCGGAAAGGACGATGCCACTCTGGAAAAGGAACTGACCTGGCAGCTGCAGTCTCTAAAAGAACCCCTTCGGGTGCTCATCGTAGATGACGAATCCATTTACCGTAATGCCTTAGCCAGTCAGCTTCAAAAGTCATCGGGGTTAAATCAGTATATCCATTTGGAATTTGCCACATCGAGTTCTGAATGTTTTGCACTCGTAAAAAAATCCAAACCTTTCCATCTCATCATCATGGATGTGGACTTAGGGGAAAATTCCCTAAACGGGTTTGAATGCGTCCAATCCCTTCGGGCCGCCCAGGTGGGGGCTTTCATTTGTGTGCATTCCAACCGAATGCTGGCCAATGATAACAAACAGGCCATAGAGTTAGGGGCCAATGCCTTTCTTCCTAAGCCTTTGAGTCGAAGCCATTTTTTAAAGTTGATCATTCAGTCTTGCGAATCTATGCTCACGCCCTCATCGAATTCTCTGGAATTAAAACCCGTGGAATGGGAGTCATCAGCCTCTGATTTGGCCACCCGCTCCAAATCAACGGCCTCTCCCGTGCATTCTGACTCGCACCTTTCCTCCAAAAAGACTTTTGTGTTTGTGGATGATTCTGAAATCGCTCGGTCCCACTGGGAGAAAAAGTGGCCCAGTGACTTTGGAAATCTCATCACTTTTAGCTCCCCGGAAGGATTTTTGTCGTGGCTAGAGCAGTCCTCCGAACCCAGTAGGCAGTCTTTGGCCGCTGTGTTTACGGACCTCAATTTTGATCACTCCTCTACCTTTGACGGTCATCTATTGGCCCTTGAGGTGAGAAACCGGCTTAAGATTCCTGTGTTTTTGACCAGTCATAGCACCTTTGCCCAAAATCCACCGGGAACGGCCTGGAATCGCAGCCTACCCAAAAATCCACCTTCCTTGGAGGAATTGGTACAGCTCATGGTTTGAGTGGTTTTGGCAGGGAAAGGAAAGGATTACCTGGTATTCAAAGTACCACTCGCCGAGACTAGTACTGGATTAAGATTTCCCATGACTTGAGGTTCAGATGCACCTAGACGAAGAGCTTTTAGCCGTCTTTTGCGATGAGGCATTGGAGCATTTAGATCACTTTGTGCTGATTTGGGAATCAGAACCCTTTCCACTGAGCCATCAGCTTCAAAATGAATTGTTTAGAGCCACTCATAGTCTTAAAGGAGCGGCCCGTTCGGTGGGTTTGCATCAGTATTCTGCTGCTGTAAACTTATTGGAAAGTAAATTGCGCTTGTGCTCCTTTGAAACCCAGAGGGAATCCAAAGAACACTCACCCTTTTTTTTAGACTTAGCACGGCTGTTGAAAGACTGGGTGCTGCGTCAGCAACAGTCATCCTCTTATGAATTGTCTTTGGAAGAGTGGAACAAGCTGCAAAAGAAAGTGGAAAGTTACCAGATTTTAGCGCCTACGGGCGCGACGGCGGTAAAATCGGTAGAGCGGGTGGGTGCCCATCCTAAAAGTCATTCCAGGTCCCATGATCCGGAAATTTCGGAATTTAGCCCTTCTGTGCGTCATGACCTCATTCGAGTTCCTTTTGTAAGACTTCAGACCCTTCTGAGGGAGCAAGAACAACTGATTTGGAAATTCCTGATGGGGTATTCTGAATCGGCGCCTGCCACAGCCCATCGGGAAATGCTGACTTTGGCGCTCAAGAATCATCGAGACATTCTTGAATTTACGAGAGATTCGAGTAAAGGTTTGTTTGAAAAACTTCAAAAAACAGCCATGGATGTGGCCACGAAACATCATCTTCCGCTCCGACTGGAGGTACAAGGGGACGATCTCTTTGTGGATCGGACAATATTGGATGCTCTTTCTGAGGCGATGATGCATTTGGTAAGGAATGCCATTGACCACGGATTTAGAAATGCGGCGGTAGCAAAAAATGGAGCTAAATTTCAACCCACTCTGAAACTTTGCGGATCGAGAACACCAAAGGGGGATTTGGAGTTTAAAGTCCAGGATAATGGTTCAGGCTTGGACAAAACACTCATTCTGGCCAAGGCTGGCCAGGAAGGGATCGTGCCAGAATCTCATGCGAGTGATAAAGATGATTGGGTTTCATTGATTTTTCGACCCAAATTTTCCACTCGGGATGAATTGACGGAATTTTCCGGTTTGGGGATGGGCTTAAGCTTAGTTCACCAAATTGTGAATCAAGTGGGTGGAACCGTGAAAGTGATGAGTAAGCCTCAGCAAGGAACGGAATTCACTCTCAAAATCCCAGGTAAAGTGTGTGGAAGGTGGACTTCCATATGGGTGTGTCAGGTGGGGAATCAGGTTTGGTGTCTCCCGGATTCTGAAAACATTGAGCTATTTTCAACATTTAAACCATCTGAAGAGGAAATCATTCATTGGGTTGAGTCCCAATGGAAAGTGAATCCTTTGGAGGGGCTTCCGTTGGATTCTAAGTCAGGTATGCTGAAACTGACCCGCACAGGGCTTGTGCCCAGCAAACGGGGAAATCTAAAATCACCTTTTGTGTTTTGCTTTTTAGGGGGAAAACGATCGGCAAGCCTTCCGGTGGACCGAATCTTGGCCAAGTGGGTGGTGGAAAAACCTTCCCTCACCTTTTCCAGTCCTTCGGATGGTGTGATTTGTGGTCCGGGAAAGTGCGTAGACCTGCCGAAAATCAACTGGCTTGATTTTAATTTGGTGCAAAGAGTTAAAGAATATATGCAAAAATTCACCAAAAAAGCTGCTTAGTCGGGGAGATCCCCCGTCCATAATTGGAAACTCTTTTTTGCTTGTTCTTTGAGCATGGTGTCTCCATTGAGATAGGGCACCCCGTGACTTCTACAGAGTGATTGCATGGGAGTTTCCAGGTATAACATATCAAAGAAGGCTCCTTTTTTGGATTCGGCCAAAAAAAGATTTTGAAGCACAAATGGCCCAAGCGGAAGCATTTCACTTTTCATACCCAGTGGGGTGGCGTTGATGCCAATGAAATTTTGAAAGGCTTTAGCAAAGGTAGAAAGAGAGAGCACGCTTTCCGGGTGGGAGGATAGGTCACCTTGCTCCCAAACAGGAATGGGCAAGGCACTGGGATAGGCCACGTTTTTGAGAGTTTCCAGTGGAGCACCCCGAGACAAACAAAAGATCCCGGTGCATTGGGAGTCTTTCGTTAGGGCGTGAATGGCGGCCTTGGCGGCGCCTCCAGAGCCCCAAACCACAGCGGCGTAGTGGTCATGCGGGTTCAAGTCTAGGCTGGATTTTAGAAGGTCTAGTGAGACTTTGATACCGAAAACATCTGTGTTCTCCAATTGCCAATGCCCTAAAGGCCGATTCCAAAAAAGGGTGTTTGCGGCTCGCACCCGTTCCACGGTGGGGCTTAGAACCACCGAGGCTTTTCCCACTTCCAATGGCGCTGCTAACTGGAGCGATGTTTCTTTATGGGGGATGGTGATGTTAGCTCCTCTAAACAGATTATCTGCCATAAGAATGGGCAACATCCTTAAAAAGTCGGCGGCGCTGGGAATCTCCATTCGGAAATAGATGTGATTGAGGTGAAACTTCTGAAACCATTCCCTGTGAAGGGGAGGGGATTTGCTGTGCCTTATGGGCGAGCCGATCAAGCAAAAGTAGCTTCCCGTGAAGTAGCAAGGGTAAATGGTGGGAGAAGGATTTTTAGAACCGGACATGGCTTTGAGTTCATCCTTTTTAAAACAGGCCTGGGGAAACCTAGAATAGGCATTTGGACTAGACTAAGCCAGTGGCTCATCCAGCAACTGAGCGAGATAGTGTTGCAATGATTTGGCCACTCCCTCATCGGGATCCATGGAAAATCGGATCCCCCATAGGTCCCTTGCGGCTTCTGGGTTTGGAAAGGCCTGCCCTTGAGCCAGCTTTTTATGCCAAACCACCTTTCCTAAGATGGTATCATAGCTTCCCCCTTCCAGGTGGGTGGGGAATTCTGGCAAAGAGCCTAACTTTACAAACAGATATTGTCCTTCCAGGAGCCTGCCCTGGGGCCCATAAAGGGTGCAGCCTCCAGGGGAAATGCTGGCTAGAGTCAACCTTTCCAGGGAGCACCCACCAAAAATGATCCGTGGTTCCACTTCTTGAATGTTTCTAGGCTTTAAGTGCTTTAAAGATTGATTGGTGACTGGGTCTGGAACAAAACACTGAATGGGAAGAGAGATGCCCTCCACCCGGGAAAATCGTCGCGCCTGGAGGCGGAAGTGTCTTTCATGAAGCTCTCTGGGCCAAAGAGTTATACAAACCACAACCACAAAAAATAGGAGCAAAAAAAGAAAAAAGAGTAGACCTGGATTTCGTAAGGAACCCTGTGCGAGAGAGTTCCAGCTATCGGGTCCAAGTGGCTCGGTCATTTTCCCCAGTGTCAAAGTTCCCAATGTGGAATCGTTGGCCAACGATGGACAAACCCAAAACGGGCTCCACAGGGTGATCCCTAGGCTGAATAAGGATTTCTTACAAAGGAGTGGAAGGATTTTTGTTTTCATTTGCATGCTTTCTCGTAAAAACTTTTTGAATCACCCACTTTTATTCTCAAGTTCATTGCGATTTCGACGATACACCAAACAGCGCATGACTCTGAAGAAACGGCACGTCGGTAATAGACGTTCGGAACCCAAACCTGCTGTGAGGTAGCTTTTGGAGCATTTGATGAGAATGTGTGGATAGAATGAGAATCCGGAGTGGTTTCGGATCCAATTTATGTGAAGGAATACGATATGATGCCATTAAATTCGAATGATACAATGCACGACTCAAAAAAAGCATCTCCTGCATCCCCAAAGAAAAGCTCCAGTGTCAAATCGGGAGTGGCTAAGAAGGCCAAGAAAACCTCCTCTGTGAAAGCTTCAGGCAAAAAGGCGAAAGTTGCCAAAGCGAGCGCCAAAAAGAAGGCACCTCCTAAAGCTAAAAAGTCTGTAGCCAAGAAAGCAACGGCCAAGAAGGCTGTAGTCAAGAAGGCCGTGGCCAAGAAAAAAGTGGTGGCTAAAAAGAAGGTGGTGAAAAAAGCCGCCCCTAAAAAGGCAGTAGTGGCCAAAAAAGCAGCACCAAAGAAAAAAGCGGCTAAAAAATCAGTGGTTAAAAAGCCTGTGAAGGCAAAAGCACCTGCCGCTAAAAAAGCAGTAAAACCTAAAAGCCCTGCCGTGAAGAAAGCAAAAGCCGCTCCTAAAAAAGCCTCACCAAAGAAAATGGCTTCTAAAAAAGCGGCGTAAATCGTCCACATAGAAGAAACGGGCAGCAAGGAAAGCGAGAGCCTTCCCGCTGCCTTCTTTTTTTTTCCTAAAAAAAAGGGGTTGAGATTCAAAAAACCTTTAAAAAAAGACTGATTAAGCGCGTATCAATGCGAATTAAGAGGCTTTTTGGGTTCTGCGGCTGGCCAGGTCTTTGCTCAATTGATTGAGCAATTCGCTGGATAAAGCCACAATTTCTTTATCTTTGAAACCTTGGCTCTTTAAATCACGGAAAAGATGTTCCGCCAGCAATCTTGCGCTATGTGGCGTGGAAGGTGAAAAGGGGATTTGAGAGTTTTCTGGACCGATTTGCATTGGAGCACTCCTTGAATTAGAACCGTTGCCATCCGAAAATTTGTGATAAAGGATGTTAAGCAATTCATATGCCAATGAGGTAACTATCTGTATTTTAGTGGTATTTTCTATAATAGCGGAATCAAGTGTCACTTTTAAAACACACTAAGGAACACAGAGTGTATCAAAAATCAAACACCAGGAATGAATCTGGGTTAACCCCGGCCTACCCGGTTTGGTTTTTGGACGAACCCCAAGATTGGTTCCCCCTGTCCGCCGCACTGAGACTCTGGGTGCCCGCTTCTACAGGGCAACTTGATCTCCATCCTGAAGCCTTGTGGGAGGCCCCTAAAACCCACCCTCCCCAGGATGGGCAGCGCCTAGACTCCGTGGAGAAAGATCCTCTAAGTGTTTTGGTTTTTTTACCCAGCTCCCCATCTGAGGAAGGATCTTGGGGTAATCCGGAAGCTTCCCAGGTCCGAGTGGAGACATGGTTAAAACAGCTCGTTGGAAGCTGTCAAAAAGGGCAATCCAAAACCCAAAATTCGGAAAGCGGCGTTTGGCCGCTGGCCATTTCACTGGTTTTTAAGCGGGAGCCACCGCAGGCATGGAACGAAATTTTGCTGAAGCTTCAGACCTGTCAGATGCGAGTCTTTTTAGACACAGCCGGAGGAATCTGGGAACGGGCACACATAACTCATCGACCTAAAACGTTTTTTAGGAATGCTCAAGGTTTGGTGGTGTCTTGGAGTGAACAACTTTTACCCTTATCAGATCCTCCTTTTTTGCAGTTTATCCAAGGAAAAAAGAGTGAAATAAGAGCGTCAGATTCTGAGGTTTTTGAGTCTTTTTTGGCAGGGGCCGGAGCGGTTTTTTTCTTGTTAACTGTGACCTTTTTGACCAAGTGGTACCTAAAAAGATCTTGACGGTGGGGAGTTAAAAATAGATGAATAAGTTTTGATTTACAGAAAGGGGCATTTCCCTCAGAATAGGGAATGATCCACAACGGCTATGTAGGAACCAAGGGAGATTGCTTGATGGATATGCATGAATTAATCCGGCAGATGGAACGGGCCGAGCGGATTTGGCCCGATGATAGACCTTGGGCCATCCAGATATTAGCAGGCTATTTGCACGTGCCTCCTGCGGAATTACTGGTGCTCTTTAGGGATATTAATCCAACGTTAGAATCGGAACGGGACCATGTCTTACCTGAGGATTTGAGGCTACTTCGTGCCCATTGTGAACGTGTCTTGGAGAAGCATTCCTTAGAAAATTTGGAGGACAAGCGTAAGGAACAGGCGAAGGCCAGGAAACTCATCCAAAGTTTGGTGCCTAAGATTTCCGAAATGGTGGCTAAAAAGGAAGTGGTGCGCGCCCTAAATACTTATATTTATATGCTTGGGGAAAGTGGCGAAGTGGCCACCCCAGAAGAAAAAGCCCAGTGGTATGAAGAGATGGGTCGCCTGTCGCTAAAAGCGAAAAGACACCCCAATGAGTGCGCCAGGTATTTAAAATCTGCCGTCCATGCCTTAAGCCTCTTGGAAGATGCAGAAGGCATAAAAGACCTGCTGGAAACCTATGAAGAGGAATTTATTTCGGAAGAAGCTAAAAAGTCCTGGTCTGTGGTTCACATTACAGGCCAGGAAAGCTTAGAGAAGTTAGTTTACTTAATGTAAACTTAATTTTGCTTATTTTTTAGGCAAAATAGGTTTCACGCTTCCCAAGGGTGGGGGAGGTAGAACCTTGTCCGACTGTGTGGAGACTTGAATCAAGTCATAACCCGCCGCCCCAGTGGTTTGAGCCGTGTCGATGACATATTTTTTGGTTTCGGTTTGTTGCTTAAAGCATTGCTTTGAAATCAAACCGCCCGAATCCTTTCGGTAGAAATCATCCACTTCCTGACCTCCCGCATTAACGGGTTTGTACCATCGGAATTGTTCCACGCTGTTTGCGGTACAAGTGATGTAAGTTTCCCCATTGGCGGTCACAGGAGCCGAAAAGGTGCCTTGTGTGGGAGGGTTAGCGGATTTATCTTGGCAATTCTGAGCAGGTTGGCCTTGGGCAGGCACATTGAGAAAAGGGTGCCAATACCCTTGTGGCTTAAGCAATTCCGGTTTGGCTTCTTTAAGTGCGCGACGGATGCTATAGCCATCCCCAAAATTGGAACTGGCTGCCCCACTCACCGCACAACCACTGAGCGTGCCATCGGTGGCGTTGGCGTCCATTTTAAACAAGAAACCACGGGTGTTTTCCTTGTAGTTGCCTCCTGGATTTTGCCAGTAACTCAAATTTCCTGCAAAATTTTCTGGGTTTACATCAAAAGCAACGTATCGCACACTGCTCAGACTGGAATTGGCGTTTTGGGGATCGGTTTTGAAATTTCCGCTGTCATCGGTACCGGCATTCAGGTTCAGCACTCCCCCCGCCTCAAATCCAGATCCTTCGTCCCCAGCTGCTTTTCCATCAAAGAGTTCTTTTTTCATTTGAGCGGTTCGGAGTTCCGCACCCACTCGAACCGTGCCTGCCTCATCTTTGTACCTTCGGTAAGTGATGCTCATGGCTCTGTATTTATTGGCCGAATGGGTGGGGTCCATCTGCGAGCCTCCTGGGGCTCCCCCTTCAGACTGAACGCTCCAAAGAGTTCCGTTGTACTGTTCGTTGTCGATGGATGTTTTTCCATCAGCACCCTTAGTGGCGAAGGGAGAGTGAATCATCTGGATGGTTCTGGATTTTCCGGCAGGGTCAGACAACACCATGGAGGTTTTAAAGACAGGTCTGCCATCGTCGGAGTCCTTCAAACGGCTGATTTTAGCTTCGCTGATATTTTTGGCAAACTTAGAAAAACCCGCATCGCCACCCAAAACTTCTTTCAGGTCTAAGGCTTCATCCACTTCCAACACTTTGGCTTTTTTAGATTTTTTAGCCAAGCAGAACATGCTTTCCACCATTCCTTTGTTTTTGTCCAAAATCTCTTGCACGTTTAAGATTTGGGCTCGGGCAAAACTCACCATGCAAGCTTCTCCGTTGGATGCCTTGCCGTCTTTGGTGCCCAAAATTCTTTGGGTGGTTCCTCCCCCCGGATTTTGCACGGTGGATTGGGAATAAAGCATGTCTTGGTCAAATTCATAGCATGTTTCGTCTTTGCCTTTTTTATCAAATTTAAAGGCACGGGGGAGGCAGTCGCCTTCCCCATTCAAGAGCTTTTTTTGCTCTTCAAATTTTTGTTTTGGAGAGGTGGTGTCTCCCTCTTCCACGGTGGCCGCTTCGTCCAAGGAATATTCCATTTCGGGCTCGTCATCCAGAGAGGCGGTGGTGGTGGTGGAAGGGAAAGCGGAAAGATTGAGGCCGCTAGGGAAGGCTGAAGAGAGTTCGCTGGTGATGCCATCCACTTCTTTGTTGATGGTGTTTTCCACTTCTTTTTTGGTCTCTTCAGTGGTGTCTGGGTTGGATTTGCTTTTTTTTCCGCAAGAAGCCAGTTGGCCTAGGCCCACCACAGCAAAAGCGGATACTCCCACAGCAAGACTTAGGGTTTTGAAGTTTCGTTTCATAATGTTCTCCTCCAATGAGACAACAGGTTGTGTAAAAGGAACAGGGCTTGCAACCCTTCCACACAGACGAGGATCGACAGATGGAGAAGTGACTTTAGGAAAAACGAAGTGACTGGGAGAGGTAGGACGCTAAATGTCTAATTGTGTTGAGTAAAAGTTAGTTTTTTGAATCTATATCTTTTAGGCAGTTTTCGTCAAAAAAATCGCTAGACTGGAAGTCTTGAATGCTAATCACCTTCCACACCTGGCCCGTAAACGCCAGTGCCAACAGGGAATTAAATTCTGGGTAGTATTGCACAAAAAAGAGTTGCCAGCCTAGCTTTAGAAACTGAACATCTCCTTCTTTTACGCCATTAAATAACTTCTGATAAGATTCGGCTGGCAATATCAAAACGTTTTTGAAGGGGGAATTGGTTACTGTGCATCTTTCGATCTGATCGGGGGAGACGACAAAGATACCAATGGAACCATTGCCTTCAATGGACACGGATTCCGGATTCGATGTGGCGAGACTTGTTTGGGAAAATATCAAAGCCATAAAAGCAAGCGATGCTCGATTAACAATCCGTTTTGCGAAATCTTTCATGCGTTTCCCCCGTTGTGGTGGATAGGGTCTTCCAATGCACCAGGCTCATCCAGGGAACCTACCACAAGATTAAGAAAGGTTCCAACATAGGCTGGATAAGGGCCTTGAAATCGGACGTCGCTTTGAATGGACTGGATATCCTTTATGGCATCTGTAAGTATGGAATGAACTTTTTCAACACCTTCGCGACTTAGCGCAAATGAAAAGCTGGCGATGCGAGCTGCTTTGGAGCCTATATTTTTCACGTTAAAGCTTTGCAGCCGATAAGTGAGCGCTTGCAATACATCTCGAACATTGGAGAATAAAATCGTTATATCTCGATTAGAAATGGGGACAAATTTTTTGTCGGAGGTTTCTTGAACCAGGCCTTCCATCACCAAGTTATTGATGCACTGGATTCCCACTTGGCCGTATTGAATAAGTACCACTTTGGATGAAATTCCTCCAGGTAAAAGACAAAGTTCAAAAAGTGTGTAGCTAAGGGCGTCTTTAAAAGCTTGGGAAAGTTCTGGAGAGGACATGGGTTGATAGGCTTCTGGAGAATAATACTTATCAAATGTGTCCATGGTATTGGGAAAGTGGCGTTTCAAAAAGTCGGAAAACTCTTGGTCCTTTTGCACCACCCTCAAAATGGCTACCGTCGCCTCAAAAGAAGGCTTTAAGACCTCCGCGGCCTGCAGCCTGCTGAGTGTCATGGAAGATAGCCCCGATCGTCGGGCTAAGCCCCTTAGTGTGATACGAGGGTGTTCTGCCAGATACTGATTGATTTTTGCAGACAATTCCACTCTGAGTTCTGATTCCATTTGCCGTCCCATCTAGCCAATTTAAATCACTTCACAACTGCCCTGTGATTCCCTTAAACCTGTTATCTTGAGACTCTAGAAAGGAAACTAGAGTCTGGATCCAAAATTTTTCAGGTGTAAGTTTCAGTCTGTTCCAAAATTACCATGGAACCAAAAAAGTCACAAGTTGGGATAGGGACTGTATCAGGGTGAGACACAAGATCGTCCCACATCCTTGAGAAATCTGAGTGGTGCCACTAAGGTGAGGGAAGAAATGTAAGACGGTGCTTTCTATCCCTCTATCCCACCCTCCTCTTTGAGGAATTTAAATCATCCTTTGAACTCCAGCCTTAATATCTTCACCCATTTACTTCCACTTTGGAAAGCTACCGGTTTGCTTTTTTCAGTAAAACCTTGACTTTAGTACCTGTAGTGCCCTGATAGTCTGGGGATTGCTTACAGATGCTCGTGATCTCCACATCACCTCCCATGCTGGTGAGATACCTCTTGATCAAAGGCATCCCAAAACCCGTTCCTTTTTCCCCATTGGTGCCCACCCGGGACGTTTTGGATTCCGGAGAAAAAAGCTTTTCGATAAGAGCCTGGGGAATTCCGATGCCAAAGTCTTCCACCTGAAGTTCCACGATGTCTGGCGTGCGTTCTCGGGCCTCCAGACGGATTTGATCGCCTGGGCTTGAAAACTTGATGGCGTTGGAAAGAATGTTGCCCAAAACCGTAACTGAAAAAGTGGCTGGTTCCACGTAAACCTGGGTATTGGGATCCACCTGCATGGCCACCACCAATTCCACATTTTTACGGCGGGACTGGTTGGCCAGGAGCTCTATGGCCTCTTCAAAGAGCCGCACCACCGGCACGGGCTCCACATCAGGAACCACTTTTCCCGCAATTAAACCTTCCCACATCACGATCCGGTTGAAAAAAGCATTCATGCGTTCCGTTTGGTCTAAGATCCGCTTAAAGTGAAAAGCAAAGTCTGGAGTTCCCCCAGAAAGGGTTTCTTGGCATCTAAGGATGAGAGAACCAAAAAAATTGCGCAGATCATGGGTGAGGGCTCGTAGGAGCATGTTGTTTACGTCTAAGCTGTTTTCGAGCTCAGAAGTCCTGAGCTTCACTTTGTGTTCTAAATTGAGGTTGGCATCTCGAAGCTGGCTTTTGAGGTTTTCTTGCTCCAATAACACTTTGTAGGTGCGAAGAGACAAGGTTACGGACGCAAATAATTTCTCTCGTGTGAGTTCTGATTTGAGTTTATAGTCATTTATATCATATTTTTGAACCAATTCTTCTAAAGAAACATCACCTGGCTGACCCGTTCTGATGATGATTTGCAGTTTGGGATCTTGAAACTCATTTCTTAAATAATGCACCAACTCCAATCCGGAGCGCCTATCTTCCATGACCACGTCCAGCAACACCAACGCAAACCCAGGATGGCTGCGAAACAGCTGTCTGGCTTGTTCGGCAGAAGTGCAGCTCTGTATCTCTATCGGTTTATTTTCAAAGGTAAAATTTTGTAGGGCATAAGATGTGGCCTGATGCACAAACGGATCATCATCCACCACCATGACTTGCCAGGCTTCGGAAACGGAAGGCTTAGAAGCGGGAAGCGTTTTGGAGTCTTCTTCCAAAAATACAATTTCTTCTGATTCCATTTTACTTAGCCACCTCATTTAAAAACTGTGGGAATTCCAAGGTAAAGACAGTCCCAACTCCTACCTCACTCTGCACCGAAATTCTACCCCTGAGCTGAGTCGACGCCAGATTATGGACGATATGCAGTCCCAGTCCCATGTTACCTTGTTTCCTTTCCATTGAAAAGAATGGGTCAAATATTTTTGGGATCACGTCTTTGGGAATGCCCACGCCGTTGTCATTACAAGCTAGCGTAATGACTCCATCGGTGCAAATGGCTGTAAAAAGAATTCTCCCCTTGGTTCCTTTAGGAAAGGCATGATGAACCGTATTTTTGAGGAGATTGTAACAGATTTGCATCAGAGCTTCTTTATGTGATTGAACCACAAGTTCTGGGTCACAATCAATGAGCAATTCATGCTCTCCCAAACCACCGATAATGCTTAATCCAGATTTGACTTGATTGAGTAAGTCCAAAAGAGAAAAAACCGTAAATGACTCCGGAGCGGATCCTTGAGCCAGACTCTTGAATTGTTCCACCTGGCTGGTGACAATCTGGAGGTTGGCACCGAGAAGTCCCATGGCCTGTCTAAGCTGATCCATAAAGCCCTGTAAATCAGATTTTTTAAGTCCCGTTTGTATTTTTAATTCGAATTCATTTACTTGATGTGAAACGGTACTCGCCACCAGCACCCCCACACCCAGCGGGGTGTTGATTTCGTGGGCCACCCCAGCTACCAACTCACCCAGGCTGGCAAGCCTTTCAGCGGCCACCAACTCCTTTCTTGTTTGCTGGAGTTGTTCCATGGCGCTGGAAAGTTCCACGGTACGATTCTGAACGATTTTTTCCAGGTTTTGCATGACTCGAGCATTGTTTATGGAAAGTGATAGCTGATGAGCAATGATCTTTGCCGTCTGCTCGTCTTTTTCAGAAAAATAGTGTTTGTTACCTTTGCACTCCAGATACAGAATTCCTGTTAACCCGTATTTTGAGTCGGTTTTCAAGGGGGAGGCCTGTGAATCCCCCAATGTGGATGATTGCAGGACGGCAATGGCTATTAAACTTTGAACCGAAGAGGCTTTGAGATAAGGTAACTGACTCCATTGCGGATGTTCTGCTATATTTTCAAGCAATATGGATTCCAGAGTGTTGGAAAGATAGTGCACGAGCTCCCAAGGGATTTCCGCCGACTTCAGGTCCTTTTCCAAGGGAAGGATGTGGGTTTGAAGCTGGCTCACATCCCAATTGCCTTTCACTTCCCACTCATCGGTTACAGGGTCCACCAGCAAAATGGAGGCTCGAGTGGCTCCTGTGGACTGGGCCAAAACTTGAAGAGTTTCCTGAATGAGATGGGCTTCGGAGCGAGCCTGTTGCATGGCCTCAAAGCTTTTAAAGAGGGTTTTTGTGTCCCACTCTGGCGTGCGGCTAGATCCGTTGAGGCGGGGATGAAAACTAGATGTCAACGGCCTCTTGGAATGTGTTATGGTGAGAGTCTTCCCAGAAACGACAGATTCTCTTTTGTTTTCAGGAGCTTCCTGATCAGATGACTCCGGCTGAATCGATATTCCCAAAGTCACAAGGAGCTGAGCGGATTTGGAGACAAAACCAAGTCGTTCATAGGTGGTGCAAGCCAAATGTAAATTTTTAGCCCCTAGCCGTTTTTGACCTAATTGGATGAAGAGGTAGCCCAGTTGCTCCTGGGCCAGAGCCTCTTCCAGCAGAAACCCCTGTTTGGCTGCTGTTTGAGATGCCCTTTCCAGTAACTCAAGAGCGACCCAGTTTTGTTGGGTTTGGCCACTAATAAGTGCTTCTAAAATAAGCACTCTGTGCTCATAGTTTTCAGGTGAAAACCGAGCGAATTTCTTGAGTTTTTCTAAGCATTTTTTGGTGATAGATCTCTCTTCTTTGGTTGCACTTTGATTCAACGTACACAAAGTAACGCCATAGTAAAAGGTTAAAAAAGGTTGGTAACCCGTGCCCAACAAGGATTCCAAATTTCGATAAGCTTGTTTAGCATAGGATTTAGATTCCGAGTGGTAACCAAAATGAAAGCTGCAAAAAGCGGAACACATGTGAATGATTGTGCTAAGTGTGAGCTCTTGATTGTTTATGGACGAGTTGCCGCGTTGCCCTGGCAGCTGTTTTTCCAACAGAATTCCTGGATTTTCAGTGGGAGGCTGGCTTTGGGTAGCAAGGCTCAGCACCGAGTTAAAACACTCCAAAATCTTGATGTGGCTGGATTCCAAAAACTGTTGACACATCTGGAGATAATGCATCGATTCTTGGTGAAGGTGTGTAAAAGGTGAACTACTCATAAATGCATTGGCCACATATCCAGAGGCATTTAAAGTAAAATACTCGTAATCATTGTGCTGTAAACTGATTTTAATGCCCTCAGCAAAGAATGGTAACGCCAAAGACATAGGCCTACACCAGTGCCAAACACTCATGCCGTGGGTCATAAGCACACGGCTCAAAATGGGGCTACTGGGCAGTGTGCGAGCCCGATCTAAACCCAGGGAACTCCACTCAAACCCCTTAGAGCTATTGCTAAACGCCGCTGCTTCCAACACCCCCATAACACTCATGGAAAAGCATCCTGCCATGCTCATCCCATGGATTTTGGTGATGCGAAGCATCTTAAAAACAGCAAGGGAAAAGAGGGCTGGCGATTCAAAGTAACTAGGAGAGAGAATTTTAGTGAGTAGATCTAATTGAATGATAGCGGAAGGATCGGTGATTTCAGGCAACTGGACCAACTGGGAAGGGGTGGTGTTTCTTAAGAAATACTTTAGTAAAATAAGCTCTTTAGCCACCATTGCTTTATTGGGTTGTGCTGGAATGTTAACGTGATTGATGGCAAGCGCTTTAAGCAGGGCATGGATGGAAGATTTAAACTGGCTTCTTTTTATGTAATACTCTGACAAAACAATGTAGATAGAGGTGAGTTTTTGGGCATCCTTTAAAGGTTGAATGAGTTGAGCCGCGGTTTCTTCAAAGGCCTTTGGGGCGTTCCAAAGCAACACAGCACCTGCTTTTAAGTGCAGTAATTGCAAGGTAAAAAGTGTAGATTCTGGGTGATGGAGTCGATTTTTGAAGTTCTCGATAAGTCTATTAGTCCAGTGGTAGGACTTTTCATACCATCTCTGGGAGATCATGTTTTCCACCCAAGACGTGGCTTTTTCTAAGATATGATCAAAACCCCTTTGGAGATCTAAGGAAGGATGTGAACACATCAAATCTAAAATATGTTCTTGTTCTATTAAGCTATGTTGGTCGAAATCAGTCCATTTCCATCGGAGAAATCTCTCCACTTCTCTTTGGTTTTCAAGGCTAAACGAAGAAATCAGGGTTTTGGGAAAGGTGTCCTGAACAAATTGAAATCGGATATCAGGAAAGGGTCCCTCGGTTCCCGCTAACAGATCTTGGCTAAGCCAACCCATTAATGAATTGCCTTTGATAAGCTTAATGAGGCGTAATTCCATGGCCATTCGAAGGTTTTTCTGAATTTCAGTGGGCTCTGAATTACAAAATTGTATAAGTTCAGAAAGATTAAATTGATTGCCCAAAATGCAGCATTTCTGAATAAATTGAACCAAATTTGGATCCATTGGGGCTTGAATGGAAGAGTCGGATTGGGTTTCATTTAACAGACTCAATCGTTGGGAGGATTTGTCAACATCTAACTCCCATCGTTCGAGCCTCTCATTGCAGACAAGACAATCGCTGTTGATGAGTTCTTTTATTAAATAGTTTATTTTATTTGGATTGCCACGACCAAAATGGTTGAGTTGGATGGCAAGCCATTGGGAATGTTCCCCCATGTTTCCGAAGCACTCCTGGATCCATCCCAAAACAATCTCGCTATCCCATGAAGGCAATATCCAGACC
This sequence comes from Silvanigrellaceae bacterium, assembly GCA_044339525.1. Classification (GTDB taxonomy): domain Bacteria; phylum Bdellovibrionota_B; class Oligoflexia; order Silvanigrellales; family Silvanigrellaceae; genus JBIIVH01. Next base: position 21,832 of record JBIIVH010000012.1, read on the forward strand.
TGCCCCTGATAAACGGGGGAGGAGGTTTCGTCCACCTCCTGAAGGGATTTGAGAAAAGTAGAAGTTACGGTGAATAGGAACAAATAGGGGGAATCAGAGTACTGTATGCTTTGCACCTGTTTCTTTAATAAACCTAAAAATATTTTTTGCGATTGGGTATCAGCATATTGAAAATCATCAACCAAAAAAACAACCTTGGTAGAAAGAGGCGGCAAATAGCTAAAGAACTGCTCGAAGAGTGAGGTTTCTTGGTCAAGTTGAAGTTTGGCTGAGGACTTCATTTCCTCTGGAGAAACTCCCAAAACTCGGCAAAGAACTCTGTTTTCATTGCATATATGGTTGATTAAATAGGAAAAATTTTGTTGAAGGGATTTTTTCCATTTTAAGATGATGTGACTCTCATGGGCCAGGAGTAAGTGGATGTACTGAATCAACACGTCTTTTGCGAGCTGAAGTGGGATCTCCTGGTTTGCGGCCTTTGCCTGAATGTGTATTTGAATGTTTTTATGATAGTAATGTGACAATTTGTTTAATGCGAATGTTTTGCCGGAACCAGACTCCCCAACCACACACACACCGGCGTTGGAAATCAGGGGATCGGGGGAGTTTGATTTTTCTTGGGCGAGTTTGAATAGGTATTCACCTACCTTTGGAGCGCAAATCGTTCCTTTAAATTGTGGTTCAAAAGTGGTGTAATAGAGTTTTTCAAACAACGAGGAATCAAAGACGGAAGTAAAAAGCATTGAAATTTTTTGAGCGCTTTGAAATCGATTTTCTGGTAATTTTTCAAGGCATTTTTTTATGATTAACCATATGTTTTTTTCATAATTCTCTTTTGGTTCTGTAGGAAGAGAAGCAGGCAGTGCCAGTGTCTTATAAAGGGAAGAATCTAGGTTTTTTCCTACAAAACACTCATTTTCATAAAACAGAAAATACAAGACGGCCCCTAAGGAAAAAAGATCTAAGGCCTGTCCATGGGGAAGTGGAAGCCTCCCTGTCTGCTCGGGGGCTAGGTAGCCAATGGTGCCTTCCGTTTCATTTTCCGCCATCGAGTCTTGGGATAAACGAGTGGGGGCAGAAAGGCTAAAATCACATATTTTGAGCTTATTTTTCTTGTGATTTACTAGAATGTTGTGTGGATTAAAGTCCTTGTGTAGGTAGCCAAATTGGTGAAGATCGGCCAAGCCATTGCACATCTGAACCGCAAATTTGATTTTTTCATCAACGGTCAACTTAGTGGTGGAAAGATATCCCTTCAGATTTTTAAGATCTTCATATTCCATAACAAGAGCGGCGTTTTGCGACTCCGTGATCCACTCTAGGGACTTGACCAAGTGAGGAGATTTGAGTTGTCTCATGAGCTCAAATTCGGCATGCAGAGCAGCTATCAAATTAGGGTCAGGGGTTTTCTCTCTAGGGATTTTAATGGCTACCAATTTTTTGGATTCTATATGGATCGCTTTATAAACAATAGAGTGGGCTCCATCTCCTATTTTTTCAATTGGTTGATAGCCTTTTGGTAGAAAATAGGCCTGTTCGTTTTGCATGGCAGCTCCATTACTCATACGACTTCCTTACCAGTTCCCATGTTAAAAGTGGCGTCCGCCCAAAAAGTGACAAGACTTTTGGCGTATCCGGCTTCCTCATTTCCCTCTTTCGGAAATTGCAATTTGATTCCCAAATCTCTCACCAAAGTCTCCGTGTAAAGGGGGTGAAACTTTAGGCGAATATCCCCTTCAAAAAGATGGGCTGCTTTAAAGTCTGTGACCTCCGAATCCACCTCCACTCGTGTCTGATAACAAGCAAGGTCAGGTCTTGAGATGTCCCTAAACTGTTTCACGGACACACATTTTACGGTTGGTTGCAACCAATCTGTAAGAAGTTCAATCACTTTGTTTTGGATGCTGTCATTGGGATTCAGATTTTTTTTGAATTGTTTTAGAATCTGATCTCGAACGGTAGCTGAAGAATTCACCGAGACTTCTTGGGATGGTTCCACATTGGGAAGACACTGCACAAAGTCGTAGTACCCCCCCACGGAATTGGGATCTGGCTTTTTAAAACCCAGAAGTTTCATGCCAAAATAGGGGTTTGTGGGGTTTGGCTCCCCTTCAAACTGCGCAAAATTTTTAAAAAATCCTAAGGCCTCTCTTCCAGAGCAAAGCCCGTAGGGGCTGTCTACAAAAAGTCGATAAGGAAACATCGCAAGGTGAGTAGGCACATCCACACCAAGAATCGATTTCCAGGCAATGGTTGGCACCCAAAAAACAAGATCATTTTCAGGAAGCTGCCCTATGGCAATGGAGTCTTCTTTGTTTACATATCCTTGAAGGAAGGCAAATGTTGCTAAAATAAAGGGAGAGAAGGGTTTGTAGGTGACGGGTGAATTGGGATTAAAATTTAGATATTTATTACAGGTTTCTTCTAATTTAGAAAGATCTCCTTCGATTAAATAGTTGGTAAGGTGCCCCACTGTGTTGGTGTAAGGCCCCCGGGGAACGGGAAAGCCAAATTCATTGGATAAATAGGGTGCCTCCATTGGCTTGTGGGATGGGGACCCCGTCAGGGTCGGAGGATGGTAGTCCCTCTCACCAAAAAGTACAGCTCCTAAGGAGCGTTCTGAATAGAACCAAGCTCTTAAAAACTCAAACAAGAGCACCGTTCCAAATCCCGCCGCGATCCAAAGTAACACTGCCTCAATTGGGAGTTGCATCCATGCCGTTACAAAAATTCCTAACATGTAATAAGATTGGTACTTCCACCAACCATAAGGCACCCCTAAAGTGGCTTCGTATACAATACTCACCAAAATCAATGTAAAAGACATAAACGTAAATGCACGCCAGTTGATCAAATAACTCACAATTCGGTAACAAAATACGATGGGGATAAATGCCGCCACCACCAAAAAAGTAAAGTAACCCGGAAATCCCTCAGGGTAGGATCCATTCCTCTTGATGATGATTCCTAAAACTATCAACACTACGGCTAGAACGAGTAACTTAGGAGAAAATTTGATGAGCTTTGGAAACTGCTTAGTAACCTCTGCATGATTGTTGTGATTGTACCTTTTGAACCAATACAAAACCCCCCAAAGATAAGACGAAAGCATGTAAATGCCACCAAAAAGGTAAAACAAAAACTCTTCTACCGGCAAATAGTTGGCTACAAACGTAAATGTACTCCAATCAAAAGCAGGCAAATAGATTCCTTTTACCGCATCTCTATTGGGAAACATAAAAAAATGATATCCAAATCCCAAGTCTAAAATAGTGCCTAGAATGAAGATTCCAAGGACCGTAAACAAGAAGGACCTTAGCTCTATTTTAGAGTTTGCTTTTCTGAAAAGCCAAACCATAAAAAATAGAATCGGGAAAATAAAAATGCTTAAACTTTTCCAATATCCAAGAGGAGATGGATCGGAAGTGTAGGATGGGGGATCTAAAGGCACCTTCACAGAACTCAAGGTAATTGTGAAAGGAACAATAAGGCTCAATGCCAAACAAAAGTAGATTTTGAGGTGTTTTACAGACACCTCCTTTGAAAGTCCAAATTCCAAAATCTTCTCCTTTAAGGGAATAGTTTGTTAGTACTATACACAATCAACCTAACAGAAAGATGGATGTTTTTTGACAGTACTCTTTTTCAGGGTTATGTTAACGTTGATGCGTTGCGTTTATTTACGGAGCTCTAAATGGGAAAAAAGATCGTAGTTTTGGGCAGTGGGATTGGAAGTTTAAGTGCGGCTTACTATTTGGCAAAGAGCAACCAAGGACATAAGATTGTGGTGTACCAAATGGGTTGGAGATGTGGAGGAAAAGGTGCCAGTGGGCGCCCATTAGACCCCAAAAAGGGTGACCGTATTGAAGAACATGGACTTCACATGTGGTCTGGTTTGTATGACAATGCCTTTCGAGTGATGAGAGAATGCTTTAAGCTTTTAAAATATGAACCAGGTTTACCATTGCAAACTTGGAGAGATGCCTTTACACCCCATTCCAGCATTGTGATGTATGAGAAATGGAAAAACCAATATTTACCATGGCCTGTTGTGGCTCCCACCAATTCCAAACTGCCAGGAGATCCCAAGAGCTCTCTATTTCTGGGGCTCTACGATTACCTGATTATGATCTTGCAGTTTGTGAGTTGGTTCCGTGGGAAAAACGATGATTCAGGCAACAAACCACTCCAGCCGCCGCTGTTTTACACGGCCATAGCAAGCTTATTGTATGTTGTTCTTTGGCCGATTTGGCATTTACTGTTACTTTTTGTTAAAGTTCTGAATTTCTTGGGCGTCCTAAATTTTCTGCTTTTGGGGATGGGCGTAATCGTTAGACTTTTTATGGGACTGGTATGGTGGGTGATAAAGCCTAAATTAGACCAAACAACATTAAGACGTTTATGGATGAGTTTAAATTTTGGGTACGCCCATTTCAATGGACTTGTAAAATCCAATGCCTTAAAAAATGGTCTAGATCCCCTAGATTCCTTCAACTACAGAGATTGGATAGGCAAATATATGTGGCCTGACTACATAGATTCGGAGTCGATCACCTTAAATAGTCCTTTTACTCGTTTTCTATATGATGCCCAGTTTAGTTATGAAGACGGAAACTTGAATTTACCTAATTTGGGCGCAGGTGCCAGCGTGCGGACCTTGCTAAGGATGGCTCTTACGTTTAAGGGTTCCATCTTGTGGCGCATGGAAGGCTCCATGGGTGAAGTGGTGTTTGTACCACTGTACCAAGCCTTACAAAAGTTGGGGGTTGAGTTTAAATTTTTTAGTCAGATTACGGATCTAGAATGCGATCCCTCTTTTAAATCCGTTCAAAAAATAAAAGGATTAACTCAAGCCAAACCTAAGTCTACTGCTTATCATCCTCTTTTTTGGGTTAAGGGAATTCAAGCTTGGCCTAGTGAACCTTTTTGGGAACAATTGGAAAATGGAGACGAACTTAGAAAATCAGCTCAGTTTGAAAATCCCAAAAATACAATCGGTACCCCATTTGAGCTGGTAAAAGGGGTGGATTTTGACGAGATTGTTTACGGGTTTCCCATTGAATGCATCAAAACCGTGGGAGCCTCGATTGTGGCGGCCAAACCCCAATGGCAAGCCTGTTTGCGTTACCTTAAAACGGTCCCCACTCAGGCCTTTCAGGCTTGGATGAATCAACCCCAAGGGTATCTTGACACCGCTGGGCAAGGACAGGCGCTGGCGGTAACCTACGGTGCAACTCCTCTGAATACGATGGCAAACATGTCCTTTTTGATCTCCCGAGAAAACTGGGAAAGAGGGACCGATCCATCGCAGTATCCCTCTAGCTTGTTTTACTTTTGTGGTCCCCTTGCGGCTCCAAAAGACGTTCCCTTTAACGATGTTACTTTAGTGACCCAAAATGTAAAGGCACTTTTGAAAGACAAAATGGGCGTTTGGATGCCCGGCTCCACGATTCCGGCCCAATCCCCAGGCTCTCCCTTTGACACCAAGCTTTTGGTGGATCCGTCGGGAGCTGATCCTTCTTCGAATGATCGAATTTCCGCTCAATATTTGAGACAAAACACCACTCCTAGTGAGCTTTTTACCTTAACAAATGTGGGCAGCACGCCCTATCGACTGGCTGCTAAAGACTCCGGACTCGATAATCTATTCCTAACAGGCGATTGGACAGCCAACACCTTCAACTTGGCAAACATTGAAGCCACCGTCATGTCAGGGATGCTGTGCTCCCATGCCATGTGTGCCTATCCTCCTTTGGACGAAATCACAGGATTGGGCTTCGGGTGCAATTTGGTTCTCCCTGGCTCCCCCCAGTCCTAAAAAATTTGTGATAGGATGCCCCTGTCCGGTATGACTCGTTTCCATGGGTAGAGTCTTAAACTGAGGAGAGGGTATGTCCGTATCTGGGGACTTTTTGCTACAAAGTGGAGTTGTAGCGCTATTTCAGAATAAAATTTGTTTGGTGTCCTCTTCCAACCAGAGAAAATGGGTGATCCCAAAAGGAAACATACCTTCCAGTCTTGGAGCTGCGGACTCAGCACTTAAAGAGTGTTTTGAAGAGGCAGGTGTGGTGGGTCACTTAAAGCCCACTCCCGTGGGAACCTATGAATCTCAAAAGGCAGGCCAGATCTCTTTAGTTTTGGTGTATGAGTTGGAAGTGACTCAAATCTTAGATAATTGGCCTGAAATAAAAAATAGAACCCGAGCGTTTGTGACTTTTATGGATGCTCTTTTACTGATCGAAAACACTTCCCTTCAAAAGCTTTTGGAGGCGGTGGGGATTCAAAAAGGTCACATTAATCCTTCCGATCTGACCAGAGGCACCTTAAATAGGTCCAGTCAAAATGGAAGAATTGCCGAACCTTTGATGACTGGTGTGAGCCGTGACGAAAGATTGGGCTCTATGGAAATTTCCAGGCCGTCTATAGATTCGAAGCTCATCTTCCCTAGACCTCCTATAAAAGTCGCAAAACGCACCAAAGTCTTTTAGATTGGCTTAGCGATTGACCATTTCCTGTACCACCAGTCGCCACTCATTGGGCTTAGACTGAACAAATGCCTTTACCGCGATTTTACCCGTAAATTGTGGTTTTAAAGGAATCCACGGATTCACGAAATTGGTAACAAGCAACACCGCAGTGCCATCCGATAACGTTCCGTTTACTTGACAAGGCCGGCATTCCGATGGAATGGAATCCACGGAAATATGGTCTATGACCACGGTTTTAAACTTGGCCTGTTGGAGATCTGCCAACCGGGTGACTTGGGCCACCGCCGGCCATCCCGCCGGAAAACTCTGGGAGATCTCTGGCTCTGGACGATGGGGGGCTTGGGATGCTTTAACGCTGGACGCGTCCGGCGAATCGCTCCGGGTGGGGGCTTTTTTTTGCTCTCGGATGGTTTCTGCAATGAGAGCTTCTTCCTGTTCGACAGCAGAAAGCGTGTTCTTTTCTGAGTGCTCTGAGGTTGGTTTTGGCTTAGAGGTTCGTTGCCTTTTACTGAGATTGGACCGTTCCATAAACAACACGACACTGATGACCAGCACGAGCAAACAGGCCGTGATTAAGGCCGGCAAAACAGGACCAACTGCCATATTTTTTTTGAATTTTTTTCTTCGGTTGAAACGACCTGCCTTGGCATTGGACTTTTGGAAAGACGGATTGATGCGGCCCTTTTCCCAGTTCATTTTGCCAGAATGGATGCTATTAAAATCAGCTTCCGATCGGATGTGGGGCTGTTGGTGCATGGGAATACCAGGTGCAATGCTCAGAACCTTGTGCCGCCTTGGCTTTTTGACTCTTTCTCGACCAATATCATCCGTTCGAGGAACAGCATTGGAGCCCTCTCGTCCCCGCCCTTGAATGGGTTGGGGGATGACGTTGCTGGAAAGATTTTTGGAAAATGGAGGCTTGGAATCCTCAAACTCAGGAGTCACCTTTTGCTTATTGATAGGCTTGATGACCTTAGAGGACTCACCTTCTCCGGTATGGTGGGTTTTCTTGGCCGGGTTGATAAATCGAACCTGGCTCTCCCCCAAACTGGAGCTTTGCAAAGAGTTTTGAGGATGGGGAGCGACTGCGTTGGGAGGGACGCTATGCCCGGCCCCTCCTAAAAGCTCTGGGTAAAGTATGGGAGGCTTGGAGAGCGGTGGACGAACGGGCGGTTCCTCTTCCCTAGCGAGTGCCGCGGGCTTTCTCGCGGGCTCTTCTGAGAATGTTGCTAACGCATTGTTTCCCATGGAAATTCTGGAGTGTGGGCCCACGGAAGGGGATTTTTGATACTCGGAGCTCTTGGGTTCTTGCCGCTGGGCTTTCGATGGGAATCCCTGTGAAACACCCGACACCCCCCCGGGAGTGGATGCCGATGGTTTGGATAAAGAAGACAAAGGGGGCTGATCGGGATTGCCAATGACCGTGGGGTGCATATCAAGGCTTGGGCTATCCGTGCTGGAAAGAACGGTTTGACCCATCGGTAATCCAAATCCACCACCCTCTGACCGTTCCTCTTTTTTGGATTCTTTTGGCGGATTGATGATTTCAATCACATCAGAGATCTTGCGTCGAAGGGGGCTACCTTCTCTTACCACAAAGGTATCCAGCGTAACGGTGCCAGCGTGGAGCTGTTGGCGGATCTCTTGAGCACTAAATGGCCCAATTCGTTCATTTTTTTGGATCACATACCACTTCAACCCGGCACTCTCCTTTTCGCTTCGGTGTTGTCGGCTTTTTTGTGGATCATCCTAGTCAAGTTCTTGTCTGAGGGTTGCAATTTGGTAATCGTTTTATTTAGTAGGCGTTTTAGCGGACTTGGGAGCCGGACTTTTTTTGGTTGGGGTCGAGGCAGAAACTTTTGGCTTCGATTTTGTTTTTTGAATGGGTTTTTTCACCTTGGCACTGGATTTCCACTTTCCCTGGGACCCAGTGCGGGCTTTGGAGTCCAGATTGGGTCGTGCTTTTAGCACCTTAACCCCATCAATGGGTTCGATGCTGCCAGGCACCGGAGTTTGTGATTTTTTGGGCGCAACGGTCTCGGATTTTTGTACGGGAAGGGGCCATGGGGTGGGCTTTTTTTCCGTAAGTTCAGGATCTATCTCCCCGAAACCATCATCATTTAAAAGGGAATTCTCTCTTTTATCTTGCTCCTCCTCTTTCTCTTGTGGACTCGCCGGAAGATTGTTGAATTCCAGGTGGGGGGGGAGGGTTTTTTGAGCCCATGCCTCTTGAGAAGTCATCCCTCCCACCGCCAAGGTAGCGTATATGCTTTGAAATATTAAAAGTAAGTACAGGTGATTCACTTTCTGGTCTCCTGTTGATGGCTCTGGCTTGAAGGGTATCGGCACAATTTTAACGGGTTTAAGGTTGTTTTGACCCAGCACTAAAAATAGATGCCCATCAGTTCCCACCTAAAAAGCCGATGTGAGGGATAGGTAAATCCATTTTATCAAGGAACGTATGTATGTTTGGAAAGGGCTGTAGGGTGCGGAGTGTAGGAATTGGACCGCCCTCTCGTTGGGGGATGAGCCGCATCGTTTGTTGGGTGCTTTTGACTTGGAAACCAATCATTGCCGAAGCCGCAGAAATCATCCCCGAATGGTCTGACCCCAGGGCGGAAGCCGTGGGAGGTGCCTACGGTCCCATCGTGAATGATGAAAACGCTGCTTACTCCAACCCCGCGGGACTGGCAAACTCTCATAGCCCTAGGAGTAAAGACAAGCTTCATAAATTTGTTTTTCCAGGACTCGTGATTCAAGCGGATGACTCGCTTCGTCAAAGCCTTAAAAAGCATAAGCGCGATATCAATGCCAGTTTAGAAGAACAGGCCGCCCAAACCTTGGCTGGGTCCAGTCGGGCCATGAGCGTCGCTAGCTACACCGCCGTCATCTTTGGCGCTTCCAAACGGCCCACCACATTTTTATTAGGCTTTCCAGTGAGATCCTGGTATGAATGGAAACCGTCTGAGCAGGATGGAGTCACCACTCTCCAACAGACCAGTTTTTCCATGTATGGGGTGAATGTGGGAGTGGCCGGAAGGTCGGCCATTGGCCGAGTGAGCGCGGGGTTAGTAGCTAGGCCACACCTGCGATCGGCCACCCAAACACAGTGGACCCAGGCGGATCAAGCCACCACCAAAGAACTCATCAAGGCTGCCAAATCCACCAGGTCCACCTTTATACCAGTGGATGTGGGGTTTTTATTTACCGCCGCTGATTTTTGGCTTCCCACTTTATCCATTGCCGCTCGAAACATTCCCACCGGCTGTATCTCAGACTATACCAGTCGATACAATGGCAAGGTCTATTCAGTTTGCGGCACCAAGGGAAGTTACACATCTGAAACGGGAGAATTTCAGGAACTGCGCCTGCAACCCGCAGAATTGAGGGGTGGGTTTTCCATTTCCCCTCGATTTAAAATCTCCTCTTCCCAAAGGATGAACTTAAGACTCTCCGGTGAGGTGTATCCCATCCCCGTCAAAAGTGGCTCTAATTATTATGGGGAGCCAGAACTCCCCCTAAACCGTCTATTGCACGCAGGGGCGGAGGTGAGCTTTGGAAGTATTTTTGATGAAAAGGGAATCGCCCTTTTTGGGGGCCTGAGAAAAGGGCAAACGAGCTACGGGATCTCTCTTCAAATGCTGGGTCTTGCCTTACAGTATTCATCCTTTCTTGTGGATGTGGGAACGGATAAGGAGCCCCAAATTGAGAAAAGACATCTTTTGGGATTTGGCATTGACTTCTGAGAGTTTAAGGCGCAGCGGGCTTTAAAATGGCGTTTTCTGTGCCCATGGTGCCTGTGAATTGGTTGCAGGCCCAAATGAGATCTAGATTTCTCGTTTCCCCAGGCGCAAATTTCATGTTGTATCTCACACCCGTGATTTTACTTCCCTCCTCATTCGTGGAAAATCCCAAATTGGACTGGTCTGAGGCATCGTGCTTCACAAACATTTTGTGAGTGAACTCGGGCTTTAAGGGAGACGCTGGGGAAATCAAAGTGACCTCTGCTTTAAATCTATCCGCATTGGCGCCCCCATGGGAGAGCGACCACTTACTTCCTTCCGTGCCTAAGATGGCTTTGGGTGGCTCGGTGCACGTGGTGGTGGGTTCTGGTTCCACGGGTTTTGGTTGTGGGTCTGTAGGGTTGGTTGGAGTAGGCTCCGTGTTGGCTGCCGGGTCAAACACTTGGTCGCAGAGGGCACGGATGGTGGACCCGGTGTTGGTGGAGGCTAAGTGATCTTCTAAATCCAAATCTAGAAGGAGTTTTCCCGTCGTGCAGTTGTCTTTTAGGATTTTGGCGGCCATTTTTACGTTTTTTGTGACGAGCTCCAGACCCCGACTTCCAAAGAGATCGGGCTCGGCCAGCAGGGCTTCCTTTCCAAAGAAATCTTTAAATTTTGCATCCCAGTTTTGGGCGAGCCACTGGAGTCTCTTATAAGTCTTGGGGCTCATGTGCCGGATGGAAGAAAGGTGGGCATCGGTGATGTTTTTTTCATGACCCGGGCGGTTTCCGCAGTCGTTATCTTTAAGTAACATCTTTTGCACGGGAACGGCCCCAGCAGGCATAGGTTCCTTTTTTTCGTTTACATCTTCGACTTTAACCTTATCCACTTTTCCGCTGGGGTCTGTAAAGTAAAAGAAATCAACTTTGTGAATGTTACCAAAACGGTCTTGTTGTTTAAAAATATAATCGAGTAACAACATATCACTGATGTCTTTCATTTGAACTAGGATGGCAGCCGCCCCGGCTAAAGTGCGCGGAGCCAAAGCGCCCACCCCCTGACTCGAAAAAACTCGCTTTGCCTGAGCAGAAGCCATAAACGTATCCATTCTTCCGCTATTGATTTCACTGTATCTGGCTTCGTCTGTGGGGTTTTTAGTGAGAGCCCCATAAATCTGTTTAAGATCGGAAGTAAACATCCTTCCCCCCAAACGGGAGGGATTGTTTTCCTCCCTTTGAACCTGCCCCCACAGGCTGTTGATGAACTCTCCCTGAGTCAGTTTTAAGGCCCTGGAAGTGTAGGGTTTGTGTTTTTCGATGTCCATGGATCGCACCACAGCAATGGGCACATCTCCCGCCCCACCCAAGGCTGCAGAAAGGTGATAGTAGCCCAAAATGGATCCGGTATAGCTGCAGGTGATGGAAGTTTTGAACTTGGCTACTTTTTTGGCTCCACGATCGGCTAAGCCGCAGTTTTTGTTTTCAAAATCGGATTTTGAAGCGCCCGTAGCCAACTCGTGAATGTCTAAGCCTGGGTTGGTGGAATTGGTTTTGGGGCAGATGGCAACTGGGGTTTTGTTACCCACGGCTGCCGGAGAATGAAAGTCCATCGCACAAAGTTTTTCTTCATTTTTAGAATCTTTGGGGCTATAATCAAACCCTTCGGGATGCCTGGGAAGCACACAGATCTCGTTGGGTCTTCCAGTGACTGGAAAAACTTCAATTTTTCGACCTATTTTTTGCTCCGAGGAGAAAGCTTGAACGTCTGAATCGCTTTCTAGACTGGAGCCCGATCGTTGAACGCACCCACCCACAACCGCCAATAGTCCACCCATCCAAAGAAAATTTCTCATATTTTTCCCTTTATTGTTCCAAGAAATGATTTATTTTTTGGTAGGGTTAGGATCTCTCAGGTGAAAGCGACAAGCAAGTCTATTAACGTAACTGTGTGTCAAATGAGTTGAGGTGAATTCTAGTGCATGTAAAATTTATCCCAGCCTATGGCAGCTAACCCGTCAAAAAGTGCTCCTGCAATGGGTACCGTTCTACTCACTGTTTTTCCTTGCCAGCACGGGTGGTTTTCCACGGAAGTCAAGAACTAATCAAATATACTGGTAAAGTGTGACTTGTCTTTGCTTTCTGGAGCCAAAATATAGTGGGTTTTACTTTCAGTCGGATTGGAAACGTTACTTTCATCCGGATTAGGAAGGATAGATATATCAGTGTAAGGATAGATTGCAATGTCACGCTGGTCTCCTACCTCTGGCTGGTAAATCGCCTTCAATTTTGTGCGAAAAACTTCAGGAATAAAAACTTCAACGTCTTTTTCTTCGCGTGAATTGTTACCAAATACTTCTGTTGGATTCGGCAGGGGTTTGAGATTTTCTTGATTAAATCTGCGAAAAACAGCAGTGGTTTTTACGCCAGGTGAGTAAACTTTGGCAATTTCAGCCCAAGTATTTATTCGGTAGAGGAGGCCAGACCTCACCCCCGCTCGCTCAAAAAAAAGGTCGTCAGCAAGATAAATGCCTGCATGCTCGATTCGATCATCTTGTGAAACTATCAAAAGCAGATCTCCTGGTTTTAAGTCCAAGTTTCTGACTTTTTGAGAAGTCTGGGGACAGGTTCGAACGCCATCTCGAGTTCCTCCAATGCAAGCATCTTCCCATTTTAGTTCTTTTAAAAAAAGAGAATAGGGGCTATCTTGCCTCAAGCCGCGATCACTTGCCTCAAGCCGCGATCACTTGCCAAATATGGCCAAATGGCAATGTCGGAGGAAAAAAAGTGCAAGAAATTATCCTCCCTCTGTCGCAACATTTCATATGCGGTCGTCCAACAATTTGATCGCACACTATATCTTGGTCGAATAAAATAGCTCCCCCCAATGCGACTCAGGCTTTTGTCTCGCGTGTCGGCATCTGGAAGCGTTAGAACGGCTTTAGATTTTATAAAGCCATCCTGGTCTCTAAAATCAGCATTTAAAGTTGCCTGCATTGCAGGCCTAAGAAACTCACTCAACTGAAAAGGCCTTGCCTCGTATTTAAGAGGATTGTCTTTCCACCATGTTTCTTTAAACTTTGAAAAACTGCTTTCTGAAAGTGATTCAAAAATAACCTTGTGGGTGAACAGCTGCGAAGAAGCTAAACGATGTATATTAGGATCTTGCTTTTGCTCTTTAGAGGCCTCCCATCGTTCAATGCGATAAGTTGTTTCTTGAAATTGAGATACTGGAAAAGTTATATCAGTAATAGCGCCTTTAAGGTCAATTGCAGAAAATTCACGCACATCCGAACGAAGCGTTTTACGATGTTGACATGTAAAAAACACAGAAAATATTGCCAGATAACTTAGAGTTTTCGTTTTTTTGAGTTTTGACTCATCGCTTTCCCCTAATCAATTGAAATTCAAGGCCAATGTCGGAAACTGATTCTGGGTTCCTATTTTCCCAGCCCTTTGAGCCCCCTCCATTATCGCACGGAGGGTATCGCAAAGGTAGCTCAGGCCATAGGCACTAGGATTACGTCAAACATCTGACAATACAGGAAATACTAATTAGAAAGGCTTTTAAGAGCATATCTTTGAGTGAGAGATTCCCACCTCCCGGAATATATCCTGATAATGCCCGGCAATCAACCTAGCCAGGGTTGGAATTCGAGTCAGAAGCATGTTTTCCTCGCCAGAAGCGGTTAAGAAGTAAAATTCTACTCCAAAAGTTTTCAAAAGTCTCCACCGCTGCGGAAACCTAATTATATGAAATTGTTTTATTAAGAAAAAACTATCTCGTTACGTAATTGTGAATTTAGCGGGAAATGTGCGACGTCTATCGCATTTTTTATTCCATTTGTAGGCTTAAAGAAAAATTCTTGGAACGAAAATCTGGGTTGGTGATTTCAGCCTCCCGGAACTCTCCCTCAAGTTTTTGGTCGTCCACAGGTTCAAATCTTGCCACCCAGCCACATTCTTTGGGATTTTTTGAACAATGTCCGAGGAGAGTCATGCTTGAGTCAATGCGTTGATACCATTTTTCCAAGGTCATGTTTTGCACGCTTGGGCCTGACAAAGGTTTTTGATGCCAAACCAAGTCAGGCCAAACGGAGTGTTCAGAATTAATAATCGATCCAGCCGCCTTAAATGCTTCAAGTTTTTTGATGTCAAATCGTGTTAAGTTTTGAGCTAATGAGTTTGGATAGAAGCCTACCACTGCGGGGGAATAGGTGTCCATAAATCGCAGTCTTCCGATGTCATGGCAAGACAGGCAAAAAGAAGATTTTTTGTCTTGAAAGCTCGTTTTGTTTAGTACGACAGGTGTCCACAAATCTCCAGAAGGCACCGACTCTTTCATCCCTTTGAATTTCACGTGAATTTTTGACAGTTGGTCGCGTGCTATAACCCAATATTTAACGGCCTCATTGGGAGTTCCAGGTTTGTGGTTGAGAATGGCAGAAGGAATGAGCGGCTTGCCATCTGCATCTTGCGCCGAAGCGTATCGGTTGCGAATCCAGGGATAGGCTGAGTGGCATTCCACGCAAGTGCCCAAACCATCACGAGTAATGTAGGTGGGAGTTTGCCAAGTTTCATCCAATTCTAGGTTACTGGTGGATGGTCCTGGTAGAATTCCACTTTCTTCGTACTTGGTTCCTTTTTGAAAAAGAAAAAAACAGGTTCCGCCGTGCTTTGGATTGTGAGCTATCATTGCCGATACGAAATTGATAGAACCATTTCTGTTGTTGTACCTGCATACGGATACCGCTTTCGTGCCCTTCTCGTTTTCTGGATGGGACACCACAAAGCTTTTGCCATCACAAGACTCTTCAGGATAAACACCAAAAGAGGGATTGGCACAAGTTTCAAAGTGAACTTCTTTTCCTTTTATTTCTGTGATGCCCTTTCCGATGGGTCCTTCCCTTTTCACTTCCACTCCACTTTTACAATTGACTGTTTGCGGAAGAGTACCTAAAACGGATTCGCATTTTTCGACATATTCTCTTAATGAAATATCAACTAATTCATTGGACTGAGACTTCTGACTGGATAGATTTGTTATGGGTTTTCTTGATTTACAAGCCGTACCTCCTATCCCTAATACCAAGATCCAACCATTTCTAAAATACGTTTTTAATTTAATCTGCATTTTTAGATCCCTTTTTAACTTTGGAGATTAGTCCACATTAAAGTAACTTACTGTCGCCTTTTCGTTTTCCCTGCCGGTGGGGATGATGGTTTCTTGCCATAAAACTTGATTATCAGCGCTACCCATGGTGGAAGGTTTCAACACCCCAAATGTGGCTCGATCAGCATCGATGTTTACCTGGACGAGCTGCACCTGAGCGATCCTAAATGTGATCGGATCAATGAGCACTCTGGCAATCGCATTTTTGTCCACATGCCAGAAATTGGAATCTAAGGGATGGGAAATGCCTTCGGTTGGAGGTTGATAATTGGGGGGAAGATCCATTCCAGGGTGTATAAAGTTCCCCAAACTTGCAAAAACCACGCCTTTTTTACCGGTTTTTTTTCCATCCACGGTGCCTTGTTCCGAGATACGAACCGGTCTCCATTTATGGGGGCCCGCTCCAAAAACCACATCACCTTTATATTTTTCAATAAAAACCTTGCCCACTTCGTCTATTTCCTTCCAATAGTCACCCTGCTCCCGACAGTGTAGGGATAAAATCCGTACATCCGCTTCGGCGTTGGCAAGTCCAAGCATAATTTCATTAAGATCTTCATCGCAGTGGGCGTTGCCGCAAGGTTTATCAGCCTTTCTGGCAAAATAGACATTGTTAAAGGCCACTCGCAGTCTTTTTCCTTTTACTTGGTAGATACCTACTCTAGGATCACTTTTTTTAACTTGATTGAGCTCAGGATGGGAAATGCCAGACCACAAAAAGGGCTTCCCGTCTGAAATCAGCTTTTTGGAACTCAGCTGATTTTTTAGAGTCTCAATGGAGTTAAACGTTAACAAAGTAGCAGATTGTTTAGCTTTATCCATGTTTCTTTGTTTGGGATCTCTGCCCCCACCATTGAAACAATCAAAGGTATGATTGTGCGCTAATCCAAAAATGGAAAAACCTTTAACAAAGGCATCTCTCATGGCGTCCGGATGGGTGAGAAAAAGATAAGAATTGTGTTCCTCTGAAAATTCTTTGCAAAATTCACCCACGGCCGTTTCCCAATTGGCATAGTTGATATCTCCTCGATAAAATCGACCGGTCGGGTCGAATCGATCTAAGGCTTTTCCTAATTCGTTGGGGGTGGCTTTTCCGCTATAATCGGCATTGGGAGCGTATTGGGGCGGTTTATCGGTAGATGGAATTCTCTCAGGATAAAGAGTGCGTGCATTTTCTGCGTAACCAGTATCGCCAACCCCTCTCAGGTCAAGGTAGGGTGTATTTTTGGCATCCATACCAACAAATCCTAGGGAGTTGGCTTGGTCTGAGCTCGCACTCCTTAACATCGATTTACGAGAACGACATGAGTTATCCAAGAGCAAAAAGATAAGAATAATTGACTTTTTTAGTTTCCACATTGCGGATTAATGACCTCCTGCTTGGGAATCTGATTTAAACGAACTGGGAACTGCAGGAAGTGTGCCGTTTTTTTCCGGTAAGGTGCGCCAAGCGCACTGTGCAGGATTTTTACCACAATTGGAAAGTTCCATTATGGCCGGCTCTATTTTTGCCTTCCAGGCAGCTTCATCTTGGGAAATCAGTTTCCTAAGGTGATTTCCATAATGCCAAATGCTGGTGGGAAAAGTGACAGCTGGCGAAGAAAGTCTAGATTGAATCGTTTCTTTAAAATCCGGAGGATATATTCCAAAAGCCGAAGGAGACCAGTATTTTAACATTCTTCCTTGGCCTAGTCGGTGACAGCTCACGCAGGCTTTGGCGTAAGAGTGGCTGGGAAACTTAGTTTCATCTAATACAACGGGTGTCCACATCCCAGTGGCAGTATAGACCTTTTCTTCACTTTCTGTTACGTTTAACTTTTCCAGAGCTTCCCTAGCCACGATGTAGTAGGGTAGTGTCTTGTCTATGATTCCTTCCTCATTCCCTCTGGGCTTTGCATTGCCATAGTGATTAAAGGGAACAAGCTTATCCAATGGTAAGCCTGGTTTAGTGGTATGTGGCCCCCTTATCCACGGATAGGCAGAATGACAATTAACACAGGAGCCTTGTATCATATTTGTTATAAATCCGGGAGTTTCCCAGTTTCTGCGCGGATCATTAACGGATCCGTCCTCAGGTCTAGCAGGTCCAGGAACGATGGCAGCGTTTTGAAAGGGGGTATTTTTTTTAAATTTAAAAAAACACGTCGCTCCGGATTTGGGATTGTATCCGATGGTGGCACCTACAGAGAGTCTTTTTTGACCTGCTTCATTGAGAGGATCTCTGCGGCAAATGGTAACCACTTCTGATCCTAATTCGTTTTTAAATCTATGGTAAATGGTATTTCCTGAGCAGCTGTTAGAGACAGAAAGGGCGAGAGTAGGATTCGAACATGCGACATATTCTTCTGAAGTCCCATCTTTTTTGGGAAAACTTTTTGTCTCAGGGGAAAGTGCCTCAACGGACTCGCCGTTGGCGCAATCGATTGTGTCTGGTAGAGAACCCAATTCTTCCAGGCAAAGCTTTGTATACTCCGTAAGAGTTATAGAGCCTGGGGGTTGGGGGTAGAGTTCCCCTGGTATGGGCTCTATTTCCGTTTCTACCGATTTGGCTGTAGATGGTTCGAAATGTCTTTGCTTGCAAGCTTTACTAAAAGAAAATCCAAATACAAAAAGTGTGAATATCTGAAATCCTTTTAGGATAGATAGGAATTTTTTTAAAAAATCAATATTTGACCAGGTTTGATTCATGTAGATTTTCCTGTATTTACTATTAGTTACTTTGTATCCCTACTACTAATCAGCAGTCAAGTACACTATCAAAATAATGACTGTTTAGTGGTCGTGTTAATAAACAATCGAATCTTAAAATCTATGTGAACTCTCACTTGATGATAAACGATTCTAGCGAGTGGATTATAGCGAAGGACAAGCAATGAACTTCAAAGTACTTATACCAATCCCGAGAAGTCGGCTACTTTAAGCTACACCGCCAATTCTTGCACAGGCAGATTTTATCATTTCAGTTGTTCACGTTTTTAAAGTCATCTTTCCATTGCCTAACCTCGGCTTCGTCTCTTCGTGGGTTGCATGGTCTACTGGTTTGATAGGAAAATTCCTCTTTAGATTAGGGTAGCCCAGTTCTTGGGGCTGGTATAAAAAAACAAAATTATCATGGAAGAGTTCCTCTGTGTCAAAGATTTTTGAGCCTGATATCATCCCAGCCCATTTTTGTATACCGGAAGTCGGAAAACTCATCACTTATTCCAGAGCATTTTCAGAAGTCTGGCCCAGAATTCATGCCTGTTCTACTTGAAAAATCAGAAAAGATAACGCGGAAAGACAAAGTGGAACAGGAAATATAAACAAACTGGGAGCGGGATATTATGCCGCCGAAGATCCTTTTTCTACAGAGCGATATGGCGATATTCTTAACATAGTCTGGCTCAAACCAGGAACACAAGTGCTCAATATCACAACAAAAAGTGCTATCATAGAACGGGACAGTGTTACGATTGACTTCTCTGTAATTCGGTACCCTTTTGATGGAATCTATTCGGGCACCTCCATCAACGTTGTGAATGAAAATGCCATAGACCCCATTAAGGGAGCCTGGGTTATCAAAAAACCTCCCACCCAACCTGCGGCATTTTATGTTCCCACCTCCGGCATAGATAAAGAAACGGACATGGTCAAACTCATTGAGCATCTTCTACCCTATCGAGTGTACATTTCTTACCTTGAATCCAATCAAGGGAGTTGGCCTTTTCCAGCCGAAACTTCCCTAAAATTCCTGCAAAATAGCGGGATAGATCTCTCAAAAGAACTCCTCAGTTATGTAGATGAAAAACGAATTATCGAGTGGGCAAAGGCCGATCTTGTTGAGCAAACGGCCGGCGGCTTTTTCAGGCATCCAGGGATCCAGAGAGCATATGAGGATTCGTCTTCAGAGTTTCAAGGTTCCTGCAAACAGTTTGGTCTGTGTCAGAACGCAGTGGTGAATTCAATTAGGAAACTCAACAAAGGAGAAATTCCGGAAGACTTGGACGAGGCTCAAAAAATGGCCGTCGTTTTGCAAAAAGTGGGAATCATTAAGAACGTGGATGTACCTCCAGAGGGCATTCTTAAGCAATATGATGTTTTCTCTAGAACTGTTTTGAGGACTAGGTTAATTGAACTGGGAAAGGCCGTGAAAAGGCTTGCAGGGAACCCACTATGGCTTCTTTGGCTTACTTCCCAACCAAGTTACGACTGCACACTAAAAGAAAAGAACTAATGCTCTAAAAGCTTCTTAAATTCTTGGGTGAGTAAAGGCACCACTTGAAAAAGATCGCCTACAATTCCATAATCAGCTTTTTGAAAGATGGGGGCATCGGGATCTGTGTTGATAGCCAAAATCACTTTGCTGGTACGCATGCCGGCCAGGTGTTGAATGGCGCCTGAGATCCCGCAGGCGATGTAGAGATTGGGGTTTACCGTTTTACCGGTTTGACCCACTTGCATATCGTGGGCTGCATACCCGCTGTCCACGGCGGCACGGCTGGCACCCACGGTGGCTCCCACTACATTGGCGCATTCGTGTAGTACTTTAAAGTTATCCGCATTTCCCAGGGCTCTTCCACCGGAAATAATAATGCTGGCTTCCGTTAGGTCAGGTTTTTCGGAGGTGCCTTTTTTAACGTCCACCAATTTGCACTTTTCCCATTGGGATTGGAATGTGGGCTGAAAGGGGGAGGTTTGGGCTGTGGCAGAGGCATTGGCCACGGAAGAGGGGATGACGTTGGGGCGAATGGTAACAAAGGTTCTAGGGGTCTGAGACACCACCTGGACCATGCATTTTCCAGCGTAAATGGGTCGAGTCCCTGTTAATTTACCCGCTTCCATGCTTAACTTCACACAATCGGTGAATAACGCGGAATGCATGCGTAAGGAAAGTCTGGGGAAAAAATCACGTCCTGTGGGAGAGGCGGCGCCCAAAACAAGCTCAAAGTTTTCTTTTTCAATGAGTTGTTGCAGGGCTTGAACGTGGGGTTCCCCTTGATAGGTGTCGGTTTCTTTTGTTTGGATGAGATGCACCTGTGAGGCGCCATACTGGGCCAGGGTATTGGCGTGTTTTGAGGAATCCGCGCTCAACAGCACAGCATGAACCTGGGCACCCACAAATCCACGGGCTAGGGTGAGAAGCTCGCCTGAAGTTGACTTCAATTTACCATCCCTAACTTCTGCATAGACAAGTATTTTCATGGTATAAATCCTTATAATCTGATTTAGGGGAACAATTTTTAAATGACCTTTGCCTCGGAACGCAATAAAGAAACCACCTTTGAAACCATTTGATCCAGGGGCTCTCCTTTGAAGATCTTGCCGGGCGCTTTTTCGGCAGGGAGCAAATATTGAGATTGTGTTACAAATGCATTACTTGGTTTCACATCACTCCATTTGATTTCGGCCAGAGGCTTTTTCTTGGCTTTCATGATGCCAGGTAAAGTGGCAAATCTGGGCTCATTTAGGCTTTTGTGGGCTCCAACGAGAACGGGGGTTTGAACTTGGTAGGTTTCCACCATGCCGCTTTCCACTTCTCGGTCGATCTTGGCGGATTTTCCGCCCTCTAGCCATTCCACCTTGGTGGCAACCGTAACATGTGGAATGTTTAGACATTCTGCCACCATGGGACCCACATGGGCGGCGTCGTCATCGATGGCTTTTTGGCCCGCAAAGATCACGTCGGGATTTTCTTGGGAAATGGCTTGTGCCAACGCTTTTGCCACCATCACGGAGTCCAGTGGTTGGGTAAGGCCGTCGGTGTTGATCCAAACGCCTTTATCCACTCCCATGGCCATGGCTTTGCGCATGGCTTCTTGCACGCGGGTTGGGCCTAAAGCAATCACGACGCTCTCGCCTCCAAACTTTTCCTGGGTGCGAACGGCTTCTTCTATGGCAAATTCATCATAGGGGTTAACCATGTATTTGAATTCAGATTCATCCAGCAGGGATGGGGTGGTCCCCAGTTTGATTTTGGTTTCCGTGTCGGGAACTTGCTTTACCAATACAACAATTTTCACAGCGTCCTCCTGATATAGAAAGGTGCAATAAGAACCTCAAAAGAGGTAGTTTAACGTATCCTTGTCAGATTGCAAAAAAAAGCATAAAGCCCTTGAAAAAGCTTAGCGGATCCCAGGCGCCAAAGGGGATTCGTTTGGGAGATCCTCCATGCACTCACCTAGCCACTACACCATCTGCATTAAAAATCACACTGTGTTTCTGCACATTGGAGCCTTTGATGAGGAAAGGAAACAAGGGCAGGAGATACTTTTGAATCTGAAGTTAAAGCTGGCCTTCCATCCCAAAAATGATTTATTGGGTTCCGTGCTGGATTATGGGATCGCGGTTACCTCTTTGCATGGATTTTTGCAGTCCTTGGGCCAAATCAGGCTATTGGAAACCTTAGGCCAGTATATTTTGGACCATTTGTTTAATACCTTTGCTAGCATCGAAGAAATTGAGTTGGAGATCGAAAAACCCCATCCTCCCATCGCCCATTTTTCCGGGCAAGTCTCTCTGATTCTTCAAAAAACCAGATGAAAGGCTAACCTCGGGAAGCGGTCACAAAGTGGTGGATCCAATTTTTTACGAAACCTGGGGTTTCTAAAAGCAATTTCTCCGATGATTTGTGCTGGGCAAAAGTGGAAAAATCATTCACAAATTTAGAGCCCACAATTCCACCCGTGGCTCCTTGGCCCACCAATTCATCCACATCCTGGGCTTGGGAGATTCCAAATCCCACCCACAAAGGCACCGAAGGGCAAACCGCCTTTAGCTTTTGAATGGCGTTTTTAAGGCCTCCTTGGGCAGATTGACTTTCACCTGTGATGCCTTGGATTCGAGTCAGGTAAATGGAACTAATGGATTGAGGTGGTTTGAGATGATCCCCTTCCCCTTCCACAAAATCCTGGGATACAAACCAAACGCGATTGGGGCAGTGGGGGATTAGGGTGGTGGCCGAATAGTCTGTGACTAAAACGCCATTGGCAAAAAGCAGATCTTGAAGCCTGGAAGGGGTAAAAACCATCTGAAAAGAAGTCATAACTGAAAGGTAACTGTTACCTTTTATCTGACTCAGTCGCTTTAGGCAAGAGATAACTTGGTTCCATTTTAGCTCCTCTCTTTCAATGGATCTTCCGTGGCTTTTTTGAATGACTGTTCCATCCAGTAGAGGATCGGAAAAGGGCAGGCCGATTTCCACCAGTCCCAAATTTTCTTCTAAGAGGGTTTGGATCACCAAAAGACTGGTTTCTAGACCATAATCTCCCAGGGTAAAATACAATCCTAATTGTTCTTTTTTCATGGGTATCCTTGAATGGCTAAGGGGTGGTGAGAAGGTGTTCAAATTTTTGGGAAAGAATGCCAAGGTCTTTATCCCCCCTTCCGCTCACGTTGATCACAACCGTGTGTCCCCGATTTTGAGAAAGGTATTTTTGGGCTCCCGCAATGGCATGGGCGCTTTCCAGGGCACACAAAATGCCTTCCTGTTCGGCTAGGCATCTTAGGGCGTTTAACGCCTCCTGATCTTCAATGGCTAAAACATTAAGCCGTCCTTGTAACTTTAGTCCGGCCAGGTAAGGCCCCACTCCGGGATAATCTAGCCCCGCGCTCACACTGTGGGTGGGAGCGATGTTTCGTTCCGACGTTTGAAGAATGAGTGAATACATTCCTTGTAAAACTCCGGGGGTCCCATGGGTCAGGCTGGCCGCACCAGCCGCTTCGCATCCAACGAGTTTTACTTGATCCATGGGCTCAAATGGAGTGAACATGCCTGCCGCATTGGAGCCTCCCCCCACGCAGGCAAATACGGCATGGGGTAGGTTGTTACCTTCTTCAGCCCTAAATTGAGCCAAAGTTTCCTGGCCAATGCAAGACTGAAATTGCCGCACCAGTTTGGGATAAGGATGGGGACCCACAATGGAACCAATGCAATAAGCGTGAGTTTTATAGGAACCCACCCAGCTTCTAAAGGCCGCGTTAACGGCTTCTTTGAGAGTGGCCTGACCATCCTCCACCGGGATAAGCGTGGCACCAAATAACTTCATGCGAAGGGCGTTTAGTTGTTGCCTCTTGACGTCTTTGGCTCCTTGGTACACCACGGCGGTAAGTCCCAAGCGGGAAGCCGCCATGGCCGTGGCCACCCCATGCTGACCCGCTCCGGTTTCGGCAATGATATGTTTAAATCCCATGAACTTAGCCAGGTGACACTGCCCTAAGGCGTTATTGAGTTTATGAGCGCCTCCATGTAAGAGATCTTCTCGTTTGAGATAGATTTTTCCTCCGTAAAGTTTCCCAAGGCGAGGGGCTAAAGTGAGGGGAGTGGCTCGCCCCGCAAAGGTTCTCAAATCCTCTTGCAGCGCCCGCTGAGCGGAGGAATGGGCAAAGAATTCCTTAATGCCCTCTTCCAGAAGTTTTAAGGCAGGTGCCAAGAGGGGTGGGCAAAATTGGGACTGAGTTTCACTGGGTAACAGGACTTCTTCCATTGGGGACATAGATGATTTTCCTTGCTAGATGATGGAATTCGCTCTTTGAGCAAATTGCTTCAGTTTTTGGGAATCAAAACCCGATTTGCTTTGATTTTCCAGAAAACTGGCTACGTCAAATCCTAATAGATTCCATTTTTTATGGATGGCATCTTGTTTTTTTTGGGTCAAATTTCCAGGTGTGAGACCTCCCGCCAGTAACACAGGCACTCCCTGCTCACTTTCCGTGGCTTCGGGAATTTCCCAGGTCTCTCCCGAGCCAGGCTGCTGGCTATCTAAAATGCCCAAAGTCATGGGAATCTTTAAACACACAGGATTTTGAATGGGTACAAACACTCCTGACTTGGAGGCGCAAAGGGGAAAGGAATAGGCTTGCTCCCAAAATCCATAGTCGCGCAGAAGGAAAAGATCTTCAGGACTTGTGTTGCAATCCGTAAGTAAACAAATGCGTTCCCTTTGCTCCTTGGTGATGGCACTAAGCTGCCTTAAAAAAGGGGAGGTGGCCCGTCGTTTGGAAATGGGAAGTAAATTAACTCCAATCCAGTCAAACTTTGCTTGAAAGGCCATCTCAATATCATCCAGAGATCTCGCTCCACAGGCTTTTAAAAGGGGTCGATGGCTGGCGCACTCTGCCAATGCCATTTCTAGACTTGCCAGCGAACTTAAATTCATGAAATAAGTACCCACAATGACTCCCTTGGAGCCTTGTTTTAGGATTTTCACATCCAAAGGGTTGCGCGCACCGCTGGCAATCACCACTCTCTTTTTTAAGGCGGCAGGTAACTGATGAAGCACCGTGTTACGATAGGAAGTGGATTCATTTAAAGAAAATAGATTTCGGCTGTTAAAGACAATGGTACCATCAAAAAAAGTGGCCACTTGCCTGGGATCCCAGCTGGTCTCAACCCATGGCTCCACGCCCAATTCAATGCATTTCTTTATGAGAGATTGGGTGTGGGTTTTTCCTAACATGTCTAACAAAAGTAAAACAAAATTTGCTCCACCGCCGGCCAGCGATTGAATCTGAGACTCGTGGTTTACAAAGTCCTTGGCTAAAATGGGCAAATGAGTTAGGGATCTCACCTTCTTTAAAAGTTCAACGCTTCCCCCAAATTGAGGGTGCGTGACCACGGAAATAACGTGGGCGTGCTTTTGATAGGCACTCACTCGGTCACTCAATGACACAGCCGAATGAAATTCCCTCAAAGGTGTTTTAAGTTTTACTTCTGCGATTAAAATGGAGGATTCCTGGGAGATGGATGGAGAGGGGGGTGGGGCCAGATGTGAGACAATGGTTTGTTCCTTTGAAACCAAATGGGCCGCGGGAATCAAAGTGGGTGAGGCGGGGTGAACCGGCTTAAATCCCTGGATGGCGGAGATCTTAGCCACCACTTTAGAGGCAAAAAAATCAAACTGCTTCCGCAAAGCATGATAAGTTTTGATGAGGGAGTCGGAAAAAATGTCGGAACTTAAAGAGTGATGCTGGGAGGCAATAATGAGTGCCAAATTGTAACAAATGAGCTTAGACGCCACGACGTCTGAGGCAGATGTGCCGCCCTTTAAAAGCTCTTGAGCGCACTTTACGGCGGACGCAAACAAATCTTGTCTGGGCATGGGGAGGGAATCAATGGCCTCCAGCTCAGCATATTGAACTTTTGATAAGGAGCAAACGTGATATACAATTGTCTTACCGTATGGACTCGCATCGTCCAAAAACCCCTCTAGGTCTTCCGAGCACACCACCAATCCAGATTCTCCTAAAAGGCTGAGTGTGCGCGCCATTTTGTTTGCGACATCAGGATGAAACGTGCCCAAAAGTCGGAAGTTTAAGGGAACAGGGTTTAACAATGGACCTAATAAGTTAAAAATACTTGGTTTTCCATATTGTTTTCGAACGGATCCCCACCTGCCAAACGAAGGGTAGGTGAAACCGGCTCCTAAAAAAACCACACCATAAGAACGCAAAAGCTCGTCGGCGTATTTAAACTGCGTTTCTAAATGTATCCCAAAGCTTTCCAGAAGGTCTAAGGAACCCACTTTTCCACTAGCACTCCTGCCTCCATGTTTTGTAACTTTAAAGCCCAGTTCGGAAGCGAAAAAGGAACAAAGGGTGGAGGTGTTGAGTCGGAAGCTGGCAGCCCCACCCGTACCACAAAAGTCGATCACCTGGCTTCCTTTAAGCACCACTTCTTTTTGGGGGTACTGGGCCGTGAGCCTCAATTTTTTTACCAATTTTGCCAATTCTTCGGCAGAAATGTGGAGGGAGTTTACGAGAAACTCAACTTCGGGTTGTTGGTTTATAATGAAATCAAAAGCCTCATAGGCGGTGATTGAATTCATAAGCCCACCAAAAACCGTGCGGCGATCTGGCACCCTTCTGGCCCTGTTAAAAAGCTCTCCGGATGAAATTGAACCCCCAAAAAGAGTGGCCAATTTTTAGGACCCCGGATGGCCATGGGAATCCCCAACTCATCTTTAGCAATCACGGTGAGGTCGCCCGGGATCATTTTGGCAAAAAGGGAGTGGTAACGTCCCACCTCTATGGATTCTCCCATTCCCTTAAAGAGAGGGTCATTTTCGTCCAATTTGACGCGAGTTCTCTTTCCGTGTTGCACCTGAGATAAGCGACCCAATTCACCCCCTAGGGCCATGACCATGGCTTGAAGTCCAAGACACACTCCGAAAACGGGAATTCTACCTGCAGCCATTTTGACATAGGAGAGCAAGTGTCCCGATTGCTCGGGGGAGCTTGGACCTGGGCTTAAAATGAGGGCCTGATAGCCTTCTAGAGACACTATGGGCAAATGATTGCGCACCACTGTAATTTCACAACCCAATCGTTCAAACAAAGCGCAGAGATTAAAGGTAAAGCTGTCTTGATTATCGATGAGTAGCACCCGCTTGGAAGCGGGAGGAAGGGAAAGGGATGCGATGGTCTTTTCAAAGGACTGACAATGGGCCGAAAAGGGATCCGAGATGACTTTATCCATCACCACATTTGGGGGAGTGGATTGGTTAAAACAGAGATGATCCTGCCCAATCTCTTTTAAAAGACTTTGCATCTTGGCGCCACATTCCCAATACTCATATTGTTCGTTGCTTTCATTTAAAAGAGTAGCTCCTGATTGCACCGTGAGCACGTCATTTTGGATGATGGCCGTTCGAATGAGAATGGTGACACGTATGTCTCCATTGGGGAAAATGTGAACTAAATTTCCCCCATAGTATCCCCTAGGAGTCTTTTCAATACTTGAGATGATCTCCATGCCTTTTTTCTTGGGTGCCCCTACTAAAGTACCAGCATTTAAACAAAAGAGAAGCACATCTATGGCGTCCCATTTAGGGTCTAACTGCCCAACAACGGTGGCTTGAGTGTGAGCCACGGTTTCTAAGATGAGGGCATCACGATAGTATTTCACTTCCACTTGCTTGCAGGTGTGGTGTAAATCATTTCGAGCCAGATCGATGAGCATGTCCAGCTCACTTTTTTCTTTTTCGGATCGAAGAAGTTGTCCTAGTGTTTCCTGGTCGGCGGAATTGAGATCCAGGTCTGCACTGGTGCGCCGAATGCTTCCGCTGATGGGCCTACTGACCACTTGGGTGCCTTCCACCTTTACGAGTAATTCAGGACTGGCCCCCACCAACGTTGTGTTTCGAAAATTTAAAGCAAAACGGTAGGGCGCAAGTTTGTGTTCCATGGTGGAGGCCAAAAACGCGGCCATGGCGGCCCCGTGGGTTTTAAACTGGAGTTTTCGAGAAAGCACAAGCTCAAAAGCATCTCCAGCCGCAAAGTGTTCTTTTGCTTTTTGAAAGCCTTTGGAAAAATCAGGAGAGGAGTCAAAGTGGAGTTCCGTGGAAGGACATCCTTTGGCTCGAGCTTCTGCACGTTCTGGCGAATGAAAGAGGGAACTCGTGGAAACTTTTTTGGCATCTACCACTTTAAACTCCAAGAAGGGTTCGGTGGGGGTTGCTAAGTCCTCATGAATATGTGCGGCTTCAAAGGTGAGGGCACACACCACATGCTTTTGTTCTTTTTTTGCCAATTCATATAGATTTCTTAAAAACTGCAAAGGTGATTTTCGGCGAGATCTTTGGGATTCTTGGGCGATGGGCTCCGATTTAGCAACTTGAGTGGGCAAAGACCAATCCCCGGACTCATAAGAGGCCTTGGAATAGTGAACGATCGTGTTCTGCACGAACCCAGATAAATATTCTTTTTCGATCTCGTAGGCAGATTCGCCGTAGGATAAAAACTGTTTCATTTTGGATTGGCCCTCCCCGTTCCCCGTCTCGTGGAAATGATAGCATAAAAACCACAGGAATGAAGCCAAATCATTCCCATCTGCCTCTAATGGTTCAAATGATGTGGACATTGGGAAAACACTCTTTTTAAGGCACGTGTTGACAGCGTCAAAACCCTAAGATAACAAAGCGCAATCGAGTTAAGTTACTGTGATGAATAGACTTTTTTCTATCCATCCATTATTTTCAAATCAAAAATGTCTGTTTTAAATTTTATCAACTTAATGAGATTTGGAGTGCGAATCATGGTTTCTTTTTTGTGTAATGCCGGTGGGTTAATGAGAGCTTTGGGGAATCGAAAGTTCATGATTTCTATCAGTTCTATGGTGGTGGGGTCCTCTGCTTTTGCCCTGAAGGCGGCCTCCGATGCCCCCAATTCCCGCGAGTACTCCCTTACCACCTATTACCCCAATGGGGGATCTCAGCCCTTGAGCCATTCTTTGGGGGCTAGGTTTCGGCTTACCGAGACAAAAAGTCTTTCAGCCATGTTGGTTTTTTCCAATAATACCAATAACAAAAAAGACAAGAGCATTTTTGGATTTGCCACTAAATTCCAAAATTTTTTTAGTCCAGGTTCTAGAGCTCAGCCTTATTTAGGTGCAACAGCCTACGTTTGGAAACCTAGTGGAAAAGCGAATAAACCCAACGATAAAGCCGCTTTTGGGTTGATGGGATTGGTGGGAGCGGAAATTTGGCTCATCCCAGAGCTTTCTGTGTTTGGGGAAACGGGTATTTTTATGAGAAATTCACATGAAACAGAAACGGAGACGGAATTTGGAACCTTCACCAGTGCTATTGGATTGAATTTAAATTTTGATTTATAGTGGTTCCGCATTAACACCTTTCTTTAGAATTGGCTAAAAATCATGACAAATCCCGTCGAAAGCTTCCTTAAAATAAAGTACCCCAAACGCGCTATTGTAACCGCCGGAATGCCCTATGGAAACAAAGACCTTCATTTTGGCCATGTGGGTGGAATGATCGTGCACGCGGATGTATTTGCCAGATTTTTGAGAAATCGCTTGGGTAAGGAAAACGTTCTTTTCTTGAGTGGGACGGATTGTTATGGTTCTCCCATTGTGGAAAGCCATCGTTTACTGGTGCAACAAGGAAAATTTTCTGGCAATCTAGAAGACTTCGTGAAATTTTACCATGGGGAACAAAAGGAAACTCTCTCTCAATACCATATTTCTTTTAACTTGTTTTCATCCAGCGGCATTGGAAAATCCGCCATAAATCATCAAAAAACCTGTGCGGAGCTTTTTGGGAAACTCAAACAGAATGAGTTTCTTTTCCAAAGATCATCCGAACAGTTTTATGATGCCAAATCTCAGGCTTGGCTTAATGGTAGGCAGGTTTTGGGCAAGTGTCCCGTGCCTGGGTGTAAATCAGAAAAGGCTTATGCCGATGAGTGTGGTTTGGGTCATCCTTACGACCCCAAAGAACTGATCCAGCCTGTGAGCAGCCTTTCTGGAACCACTCCAGAGCTTAGAAAAGTGGTGAATTGGCATGTGAAAAGTGAGTTTTTTAAGCCTTGGATGGAGAAGTGGCTCCAACATTATCAAAGCCACCCGGGCGCGCGTCCTGGAGTGGTGAGTGGGGTTCAAGAGTTTTTAGAGCCCCCATCCATTTACATCAAAAAAGACAACGAACCAAAGATTCCAGAAATTCAGCATTTGCTTCCCAAACATCAAGTGACCACAAGTAAAAATCAAGCCATGATGCTGGTGTTTGAGAATCTTGAGGATCGAGAAAAAGCGGGAGCATTGTTAGACTCCCACGAAATTCGATACCGTATGGGAAAAACGATTGTTCCTTTAAGGCTCACGGGAAATGTGGAATGGGGAGTGCCCGTGCCAGAGGAGTCCAAAGGTACCACTTTTTGGGTGTGGCCGGAAAGTTTATGGGCACCCATCTCCTTTTGCAAAGAAGCGCTGGAGAAACAAGTTAACACTGCCTCGCAGGCTTGGGAAGCTTGGTGGAAGTCTCCCGAAACGGAGGTTTTTCAATTTATTGGTGAGGATAATCTCTATTTCTATGCGTTGGCGGAAGGGAGTCTTTTCCTGGGAGATCAGTCCCCAGACTCTATTCAATACCCTTGCCCCAAAGGTTCGCTGCAACTTCCCCATCTGGTGGTGAATAACCATATTTTATATTTTGACAAAAAGGCCTCCAGTAGCGCCGAACTCAAACCCCCTTTGGCCCGAGAGCTGCTTAAGTGGTATACTCCCGATCAACTCAGAGCCCATTTTTTAAGTTTGTCGCTGGGCCATAAAAGTGTGAGTTTTAAACCTAAGCCATTTGATCCCAAAGCCGGACCTAAAGATGCTGACCCCGTTCTAAAGGAGGGAAACCTGCTTTGTAACGCACTTAACAAGGTGATCAAGTCCTGCTTTTATTACTCTCACAAGTTTTATGAAGGAAAGCTTCCTCAAGAGTCCGTGGGAACGGAAGTTAAGGAACAATGTCGCCAAGCCATTCTGCGATATGATGAACTGATGTACTCTCACGAGTTTAATCAAGTAATGCATTTGTTGGACACATTTATTAGGGATATTAACAAATACTTAACGGTGAATCTGAAAGTAGATTCCTCTGCGGAATCGCTTTCTGAGCCTCAAAAACAGGCGCTGGCGGATTCCTTTCATTTGATGCGCACGGCTTTGGTGTTGATTCAACCCATTGCCCCAGAAGGGTCGGCTTTGACATTAAAATTTCTCAACCTAGATGAATCCTTTTGGAATTGGGACAAGCTTCATCTTAGTGTTGCGGAATTTGCCGGTAACCCACAGCATTTAGTGGATGTGATGCCCCAAAGGGAAGATTTTTTTCCGAAACATCCTACCCAACTCCATTTCAACTAAATTACAGCTAAATTAAAACAAATAAATCAGTATCTTAACCTGTTACAGAAATCGCCTTGAGATTATCACCCCAATCGAATATGAATTCTTTACTGGAAAATACATTTCGTTCTTCCAGCCATTTTTATTGAGGAGAGATAATATGTCTAAGGTATTTAATGTTTCATTGGCTTCTATTGGTTTATTGGGTTCCATGCTGACTTCTAGTTTGGGGGAGGCATCCCCTGCGAAATCCAAAAATGTGGGTAAAGGTAGCTGGTTGATTGCAACCTGTAATGGAGCGAGTTTTGAATGGGACACCGACAGACTCCCCGCCACCCAAAAGGTGAAAATCGTGGCCCATACCAACTCCCTTGGAAAGTTAGCGAGTATGGAAGGAGTGGTGGAAACCGATGGCCATTTTATGAAAAACAGTGATGAATACATCCATGCCTGGACTCAGAGCTTTAATGCTAAGGTTTCCAAGGTGGAGAAATCATATGGCCCTGTTGTTGAGACGATTGCCGTGCGTTTTCCTAAAGGGGCACTCACTCATTTTGTGTCTAAAGGAGAAGGGGTTGATCACTATTCTCAGAGCTTATTAACGGTTTCGTTTTCTGGTAATGGCGATGAAGACTGGGTTGTGATTAAATCAAAAGATGTGAGCTTAGGCGGAGAAATTTCGGAAACCATTTCTGCGGACAACAACTGTGCTTTTTCTAATATGTCTCTTTTAAAGTAAAGAAATGCATTTGAAGTATCAATCCCATTTAGGAGCAGCCCAAATCTTCTAAGGTGTTCATTTCTTCATTAGGATTTTCAGATGGCATTCTAGCTGAATTTGGATTGCAATTAAGTTCATTTGGCTTACTTTCTTCTGAAAATGAGTTGCCGCTGGCCGGATTGTTTCCACCTGCTTCCGCATTTACAAGTTGGGACTTCAGCACCTTTGCTTTCCAATCGGATTGAAGTGAATTTACGGCACAGCCCCACTGTCCTGGGATTTTGGGCTTAAAGGGAAGATTCACCCATAGGGAGGTTTCAGCTGTGGAAGCGCCAGAATCTGGACTGGTAATTGGCTGAACAGGAAGGCCTGCTGGAAGGTTGCTACAGGATTGGGTGGAAGCTCCGGAGGAATTTAAAATTCCTGGTTTAGTACCTATGATGGGAACTAAAAATCTTTTGTCTTCCAGTGATGTATAGAAATTTTGTATAAATTCTTCCACGACATCTAGTTCGGATTCATTTATGATTTTGTATGATTTAAAATTCTCAACGACTTTGGTTAATTCAGATTTTTTTCCTAGATAAAAAGATCTTGCCGCTTCCATGGCTTTGGCGTTGTGTTTACTCCTAACAAATTGGACTTCTAGATGGGTTCTAGCGACATTGCCCTTGAGATCGGGAAAGAAGCTATCGTTCCATGTAATTCTAGACATCGTTTTGAGAGGGGGCTGATTTTCCGGAGTAAACTTTGTTACAATCCTGGCTAAGTCAAAATCAAAAAAAAGTGGTTGAGGTTTTTTTGTGGTGATGTCTTCTAAAATTTCAATATTCCAAAAGGAAACGGGAAAAACAGGCTTTATGCCGTAGAAAATCCAGTCATTGTTTCCAATAAACGCCTGAAATAAATGACCTTTTGCTAAAACAATCGGATCCATTTCGGAAACCAATTTATGCATTTCGTTGGGTGGAGAAATGACTTTTGGGGTATTGATAATGGAATTGTGGCGCTTGGCGTAGACCGAAAAATGTTCCAAAGCGAATGCAGGATGAGTCTCTGTCTGCTGAAATTTTCCTCCTGTGGATTGATAAGTGATGTTTAGCAATCTAGACCTAGGTACAGGCAGTTCGAGCGCTCTGCCCAGTTCGTAGGTTAACCACTCTCGAACCACATAAGCGTCCCCCATTTGCCTTCCTAGTGAGGCGTCTGTGGGAGCACAGTGGGTCGCAAGCATCAAGATATTGGTGTCACCTAGTTCTGGGATGGCGGAGTGATCCTGAAATTCTACTTTAATTTTTGGATAGGAGCACTGAGTGAGGCTCGTGTTTCCAAAAGGAGTAATAGCCACCGTTGCTTTGCTTTGAGTTCCGTTGGAACGGGTTAGAGTAAAGACTCCGGGAACCTTTTGGTTCACTGCTTCAAGCCTACCGTTTTTTTTTTCGGCGTTCAAAGACCTTTTCAAAGTTGGACTGAATATTTACGTTCAATGGGCTTGAATCTGAAAAAAAATTGACCGGGTCACTATTTTTGCTGAACTCTTTGGACGCATTTTGTGAACTTCTTACTTTGCAATCTGCCAACAAGGAAAATAAGATGAACTTGGCGACTTTCATTCGTTAAAATTCCTCTAAAATCATAGATTGATTTTATTTTTTCAGACTTTATTTGACCTGTCAATCTAAGGACTAATTGACCCATGGTAAGTTAAAGTAACTCCGTTATGGAACCGAAAACCACAATACCATCTATTTTTAATTTTAGGAAACAAAGGTTCTAGGAATAAAAAACATTGGCGATGTGTTCCGGTTATCCTGTTGAGTCTTGGCTGCAAAGTGGGCACCGATTCATCCACACAGACCAGCTCTGGCTATGGAAATTTAAATTCCACCATCGGAGATCCAAATTTTTTGGGCTGCGAAAAAATCATGGGTAAACTGGAGCCCCAGTTCAGGGTCAAGCGGCATTCAGACGGGAAAGTCATCGTACCTACTTTTTTGGTGGATCCCAATCCAGACAATGGTTCACTGGTAACGGGAATCCACTTTGGGCTGATGCCCACATCCTCTTCAAGTCCCAATATGAACTTGTTATGGGCTAAGTTTGGTCCTGGGATTTGTCCGTTAGTATTGGATGGGCAGAGTGGCCCTTCAGGAACAGACTTTAGATTTTCCTTTTTTGTGGGAGCTGAGGTGGCCTTGCCCAAACCCGTGCCCTCTGCTTCAACAGAAAATTGCGATTCCACGAAACCTCATTGCGTTTCCTCTCCAGAGCCAACGAACAATGGACTGCCAAGTGGTGGGGTGCCTGCCTTAGCCCCTGAAATCGAGTAGCCGTTTCAAGAATTGGTAAGTATTCATATTTACACGTAAATTTTGGAAAAAATTTCCCATACCTTGGTTATTTTAAGTTTTGGAAAGTGCTTGCCGACAGTCTAATTGATATGTGTGTTTGAGTGTTAAATTAATCCAATCAGCAAGGTAGGTTCTTTTGAGAAAGCATTTGATAAGACTGTTTTTTGCACTCAGTGTGGTGGCTGTCTATTTTGCCAACGAAATTCAAGCGCAAAATCGGAAGTATTCAAAGGAGCATCTGGCGCGGGCAGCTGACCGGGTGGCGCTGGTGTTGACTGGTGATCTGGCGGATGAAACCTCCAGGAATCTGGTTTCTGATGGAAAACTCACTTTAGCACAGTACTCCGAAGTCCTGCGAAGTAAACCTGAATCGGAAGATCATCTATTGAAGTATTGGTTGGCTGTGCTTAAAATCAGCGGCCCTGTAGCCCTGGAAACCATAAAAACGGAGCCTACCCCAACCTCCCAGGTTCCCACACCTGTTCCTGTAAAACTGGGTGATAGCTTGACCGGCCCCTTTCGAAACGATCGTTTAACGAGAGTGATTTCAGGCAGTCGTCTCCCCGGCTGCACTCAAGACTTGATCTACAATCGAGTCACTCCAGGAATGGTGGTTTACACAAATGCAGAGCTGGATCAACGACGCGTGAAATGTGAAACCGACTATCAAGCTGAAGTCATAAGATGCGGAACTTTAGCCACGGACGCTTTAAAGCAAACTTGTATCAACACCGCAAACACCACGCGGACCAACTGTTTAAATGGAGTGAATGCGTTAGAACGATCCACTACAGACTATCAAGCATTTTTAACGGAAAGTCAGTGCAGTTGTACCGAGGCAATCTCCGTGTTTCCCTGGTGGGACAACAAGGAGAAAGTAAAAGTATGTCCAGACGCTTGGTCTTTATGTGGAGATAAATTAAGTAACTGTGTGGTGATCGATAGTCGATTTTCTCCAAATCATCAGCGGGCACAGGACGACGTTTCTTTTAAATACAATTCCGAAGTGATTCGTGGATTTACAGAAGAGCCAGGACGTTTCATGGCTAGGGTAATCCTAGAAAACAAAAGCTGGTCGTCCACTCTAACCAGCTCTGAAACCGTTATGAATGGTGCCATGGAGCATTTTTTGCTGAGTAAAGGCTCTCTTATCCTCAGCAATGGACCCTCCACAGGGTATCGCCCGGGAAATCAAAGTTCGATTTCAGATTCTGACCCTACGCGCCCCACGTTTCGTTGGGTCAATAAAGGGCAGGAGCTCGCGGGAGGAGCACTTACCTCTGTTGCCTTTCATTTAAATACCAATGGTTATCGAGCTAAAGTCAATCGCGCTTATGAAGCCTTTTTGTGTAAGCAGTTTATCATTCCGGCGGGCACACCCACCACGGAAGGCACAGAACCCGACCTCACTCAACGCAACCCGTGTTCTAGTTGTCACAAAATGATTGAACCCTTAGGAAGGTATTTTTGGAAATGGGACAAAATAGGCACCAACTATCTGTTTGACGGAAGCCGAAGCGCAAATCCATCTCAAGTGGCTTGGCCTGACCCAACGATTCTGAAAAACTCTGACTTTGGAAATTATGCGGGGGACAATGTGTTGGGCTTTGGAACGGCTCTGGCTAATCACCCCAGTTTTTCAAGCTGTGCGGTAAAAAGAGCGTATGAAATCGTAATGGGTAGAATGTTGGAAGGAAAGGAACAAGCGGATTGGCAATCTCGACTTTTGGATACTTACCAGTCCAATGGTGGAAAGGTTTGGCCTGTTATGCTTCAACTCATAGAAAGTGAACAGTTTATCGGGAGTCCAAGATGAAATACTCACTTCAGGTCTTCGGACCATATTATACACTTTTGGTTTTGGGTTGTATGAGTGTGGTGTTGCCCTCTTGCGGATCCCTAAATAAGCTAAAGGTATTTGATTCCCCGAAAAAGTCCAATCAGAGTTCGGTTCAATCCAGCTCCAATGCGACGGAGGTAGTAGCTCCGCACACCATCACCAACGAAGCCGATCTCCGTAAGGTGGAAAAAGAAGTTGGCAGTTTGAATTCGGAAGTGAGGACATTGGAAGATTCAGGTCCAAGTTTAAGGAATCTCCCACCTAAAGCCCTAAAAGCCATGTACCGAAGAGTTTTTGGTGAAAATCCTAAAAAAATAGAGCCTTTTAATGGGCAATTTTTCTCTGAGGTGGAAGAAAAACTTCTGGGTAATTATGTAATCACAAAAGTAGCGAACTCACAACCGATTTTTAGCATGAGCCTAAAATCCAAACCTGATTCTGACTATTTTTCAGGACTGAGAGGATTTTTAGGGACGGCGTGCACCAAACTGGTACAAGCAGAAATGGTGAACGAGAGTTTGCCCACCCATTTTTTGGTTAGCGAAACAGACAAAGATCTAAAAATAAAAATCAATAAGTTTATAAGCACTTTGTTGGGATACGAAGGTATATCAGGACAACATTTTGGGCAAAATCAATATTTTGCCGCCTTTGAGACGAGCTTGAAGTCCACACCAGTGCCGGCCACCCCCGAACTAAAACTCGTCCGTAGAAGGGAATCTTATATTCATTTATGCATTGCGTTGGCCATGGACCCTAGAGTGTTTACGAGGTGAATGATATGATGTTAACAAGAAGAAAAGCTATTTTAGGGATTGGACAGGGTGTGGTTGCGGCCACGGTGACGGCGGCCATGCATTCAAGGTGGGGTTCTTTGGTGAGGGCTGCTCCTGCAGACAGGAGATTTTTGCTCTATATCCATTGTGGGTCTTGGGATGGTCTGGCCTCTGGATTGCTTCAGCCAAATCCCAACGGAGTTTGGCCAAGTGGTTGTTTCGTTCCTGGTCAAACCGCTGAACCGATAAATCCCTACATGAAGCAAATCACGCAGGAAGGGAGTCATTATTTTCATTACTATTCAAAAGTTCTTAAGGAATTGAAAGCCCATCTTTTTCAAGCAACTGCCGCTCCCGAATCTTTGGATCACAACGTTGCTTTTAACATCGCTAGCCAGGGAGCTCCCAGTGCAAACCCATCTTGGAACGCAGGATTTGCGCAAGCCACAAGACCCCAATCCAAAAGTGTGGTGAATGTGGTGGGTGGAAGGCCAAGTTTCACTACTCCGCAGGTGGCATTTGCCAATGCCTCAACCCTAAATGATTTTCGCTCTAAATTTAGCGAAGCCACGTCTGTTCCTGTGTCGCAGATGACGGTGGAAGGAAGGGCTGCGTTTATGAACGTTTCGGCACAGATGTATCAACAACATTATGGAGGTAGTGCCGTTCCCGTAGCATTTCAGAGTAACTTAACATCTTCTGCCAATGGGTGGATCAATGGAATTCCAGAGCTAGCCGCAACAAGTCCTGCCATTATTTCATTAATAGAGACCATGTCTAAAACAAAAACCGACGGACTCATAACGAGTTATTATGGAGGTGGTGAGGCTGAAAACATAAGGGTGCACAATGGAGGAAACGAATCCTTGAGGCAACAGCTGATTTTGGCTGCCGCACTGGCAGAATCTGGATACGCCAATGGCATGAACATTACACTGCCTCAAGAGGACCTACATGCGGGAGGTTCGGGAGTGATTACGGCTCGTTCGGGAGCGCAGTTATGGGTGATGCTGGCACAATTTTGGGAGTGGATAAAGTTACAGAATCTTCAAAATCAGGTTTTGGTGGTAGTGAGCCATGATTTCTCTAGAACTCCCTACAATAATAATTTTAGCACCCAGACCATCAGATTGGAAAATAATGTGATAAGCTTGAATGTTCCTGGTACGGACCACGGCCTTGCCGCGGGCGTGGTGGCACTTCATGGAAGAATCCATCCTTCTCGTTTGGGAGGGATCCGAGGAAGCACGGCAGGCTCCTATTTTGCTGGTGGTGCCAATTCCTTGGGTGGAAGCATCAACAACGATCCGGCTCCTACCCGCCAACAAATCATTGGAAGCCTTCTGATGAGAGCTTTTCCTGGGGAGTTTATTCGGCCAGGACAGGAAACAAGTGGACGACTTATCAAGGCCATCTGGCCCAATTTCGATGCTGAAAGAGATGTGATAGGAGCTTTGTTGTGAATCATAAAACACCGCTCGGTTTTGTGGCTTTTTATGCCGTGGTCTCACTTTGGAGCTGCGGGAAAAAAGAAACGAAAAAAAAGAATATACAAGCCATCGATGAAAGGTCTGGTGCGTCGCAGGAAGGTGCCTCTGCCACTGCAAAATCCCCAACGGCCACTGCCTTTTCAGAGGCAGAAGTGGAACTTTTGCATTGGCAACCAGCACTCCCTGCAGAAATGAAAGCAGAAAACATTAAGTTGGTGATGCGAAATGGAGATCAGATATCACTTCATACCTTCGAAGGCGAAAAGGTAGAGCTCAATATTGAAAGTCGCTCCATTCAAAAAGTAGATGCTCCCTCTTTACCGTTGAAGGCCGCTGGATCCAAACGTATTTTAGTGGGAAGTGAATCGGCTTGGGAATGGTCGGATGATGGAATTTCCCTTTTTTTGTGGGATAAAAAAAATTTGGCATTGCAAAAGATTTCGGTTGCTTTAAAAGATCTATCCCTGGCTCCCCATAGCTGGCGGATGCAGAGCGCCACCTCATCTTCCCTTTTGGCGTTGGTGCCGGATGGTCTATTGATGACTAAGTTGGAAAATAATGGGCTAAAAATATCTACCTTTAAATATCCAAAAGTGCCGGAACTAGACCAGAGTTTGGTGAGTTCTGGGGGGATGGTTGATGAAAGCCCTTGGTTCTTGGCGGGACTTAATCTCTTTTACCCATTTTCTAGAAACTCAAAGGCGGAAGCTTGGGAATACATCAAAACAAAAATGAATTCAGGGTCTGTGCCACTCCCAACGACTCAGTTGTCTCAGCCTGAGTTGGTCAAGTCGCCTCCCCAAAATGTGGCCATAGGCATTACGATTTGGACAGAGCAAGGTCTTTTTTGGACTAAAATCGCAAAACCGGCGCAGATTTCAGAACCTTTGCCTCCCATCACAGGCACAAAAGGACCTGGAGGAGGCACCGCTGACACCAGCTGGGAAGAAATCGCAAAACCCATTTTTCTAAGCAAGTGTTCCGGATGTCACACTTCTCATCAATCTTGGATGAGTGGCACTTCATTTGAGAGGTCGTTGATCGTTCTGGAAAAGGGAAAGATCAGCAATCGGATTATGGGAACGGGTGCTGTAAAGATGCCTCCCTATGGGGTACCAGAACTTTCAGATACCGAAAAACAAAAATTAAATTCGTGGTTGCAAAATGCGCAGTGAGGCAGAAAGAATGCTAAGGATCTTTAGAAATATCTCCAAAACCATCCTCTTTTTTTTAGTGGTTTCGGGCTGTGGTAAAAAATCTAAATCTGCTGTAGAAGTGAATACCATTAGCCTTTTTACGGTTAAAAATTTACCTAAAGAGACAGATAAACAAAAAAGTTACTCTTTGGAAGTGATTCCCAATTCAGACGTGACGGTCTGGCTGACATTGGTGGGCGAAGACTCTGGAAAACCTGATTTTGACTGCGCCAAACATACCAAACCCTCTGACTGGTCTAAAGTGGACGGAAAATCATTTGAGTTTTCCAAGGTAACAGAGGGAAAAAATGCCATATGTGGGCAAGCTCGAAAAGACGATAAAATGATGGAAACGCGCCTGGTGACCCGTTGGATTCAAGACTCCCTCCCACCCAATCCTGCGGTGAAGGGGTTTCCCAGCAAAGACGATATTTCAAAGGATTTGGAGTT
This sequence comes from Silvanigrellaceae bacterium, assembly GCA_044339525.1. Taxonomy (GTDB): domain Bacteria; phylum Bdellovibrionota_B; class Oligoflexia; order Silvanigrellales; family Silvanigrellaceae; genus JBIIVH01. The sequence goes on from JBIIVH010000012.1 coordinate 61,645, forward strand.
AACACCCGTGGATGCTCGGGACTGGAAGTCATTTCAGATGACGGAAAGCGACATGGACGTGGAATGTGAAGCCGTTGGATCTTCATTGGAATGGACGCCTTGGCAGTCTCAATTGGTGATCAAGTTGCCCGCAAAATTTCAAGGCGGCATGAGATTTTTTTGCCTTCGGGCACAAGATGGCTTGGGAAATGTTTCGGATTGGTTTAAGACGAGTTGGCATGAGCTAACAGTTCCCCTTCCTTTTGGATTATCTGGATTGCCTAATAAAGGGGTGTTGAAACAAAAATCGTTTACGTTACAACTCACCCCCGAACATAAAGGAGTTTATTTTTGGCTGGCAACTCACTTTGGAAATTGTCAGATGGAGCAGGCACAGCGAGTGGAAGTGGGATCGGAATCTGTGGGTGTGGATGTTACCTTTTCCAAGGAAGGTTTGAATCGCTTTTGCATTTCCTATTCTAGTGATGCTTCTGGCAAGAATGCCGTTTTAGGAGTTTATGAGTTTTGGGTGGACACCCTAGGAGCTTCAAATCGTTTAAATGGCTTACCCAGTTTTCCTTTTTTTAATCAGAATACAGCCTCCGTTTCTATCGATCAGGGTAAATATCCAGGCGAGACATTTGCCATCAGAAACATAGATTCTGCAATCGCCTGTGGTAGCATTGCATTTGGTGATTCCGATTTTCAACCTTCTGCCACTCTTCCCTTTGGCTTGGATGGACAAAAGGCATTGTGTTACCAGTTAAAGTACCAAAGTGGTTTTATTGGGGATATGCAAAGACTTGATTTTACAAAAGACACTCAAGAAGAGGCCCCTATTGTGCGTCTTAAGGATGGTCCAAATCTCATTTGGGCTAAATTAAAGTCCTCCATTTTGGTGGAATCTTCAGGATCTGTTCCCTATCAAATCTCGCCCAAGCCACAAGAAATGGCCGTTGCGGTGGTGGAGCAATCATCGATGTGCCCGGATGTCAGTGGAATCGGAACTTCGGCCGGGTGGACTCTCACGAACTTGGCAGATTTCAACCATCCCAGCTTGTATGCTCTTTTGCCAGGTTCCTACTACAAGGTCTGTGTTTCTGTTCGGGACCTCGCCAATAATTGGAGTGCCGTAGGTATGAGTCAAAACGTTATCTTTAACTTTTTACCATTCCAAAGTCCTTCGGATCGAATGGTGGATTTTCCTTCCGATTTTTCCAATCCCACCCAATTGAGTCGCGTGGCCATGGATACCCAAGGCCTGAAGTCCGGAGAAAAAATTTCGTATCACTTAACGAGACAGGTGGCTTTAACCTGTCCGGCAACCCCAACAACCGTGCCCAGCTTAACAGATCCCTGCACTCCTTGTCCCTCTACCGACAAACTCGTTCCTGGTTTGATAGAAGCGGAATGGATTCAAGGTAAGCCTCAAATCGATCTCACTTCAGATGGGCTCTACCGAGTTTGTGTGGTTTTACAGCTGAGCAGCAAAAGCGAAATTTCCATTGGACAAAAGGAATTTCGAATGGTGAGAGATGTGGTAACACTTGCACCAGTAGTTACCTTTCCTGTTCCTGAAGGGAGTGATACCATATTGGTAAGTGGGCTTTCACTTGCCGTAAAAAATCCGATGGTGGGTAATTTGCCAAATGAACTCATGGTTAAATATGGATATATCCTATTCCATGCGGATACTTTTTTTGAGCTCAACACGGTTTGCCCTGATGCAGGCACATTAGGGGAATTGTATTTTGGGTCTGGACCCTTACCCTTGTTGGCCGCTAGCCGATCTGCAGAATTGATTGATATAAGCACTGCATCTTTAATAAATGCTCCAGCAGCAAAACCTTGGAAGAAGCTTTGTGTGGTGGGTGTCACGGCTCAAAATCGGTTTAGCCCACCCACGAGAAGGCTTTGGTCGGTGGCTCAAGGACAGGCGGGGCTTCCACAAACGTCCGTTAAGGTACCTATGTTGGAGGGAAACATTGTCAATGATTTAACTAAACAGCGGGCTATTCCCTTTGCGAATTTGGAGATTCAGGGAGCAAGAAGATATAGCTACGTATTGCGCCAGGGTGATATTGTGTGCCCAGGACCCACGAGCACGAACTATCCAACCACTCTCATTAATGGGTATGAAAAGTTGGACATTACTTTAAATCAGCTCAAGAATGTGGGTGGTGCCAGTGGAAAAAAGACACTGTGTGTGAGGGGAAAGAACGACTCTAATCCCAATGCGGTGGTGTACAAGTTATCTTGGACTCAGCTCTATACTTTTGAGCCGGTCAATGCAAACCTATTGCCTATAAATGGCAATTCAACGGAAAAAATCACCTTTAAATTGCAACACACTGCCCTGAGGCAAACTTCAAATCAAAATCCTAAAGTGGATATCCTATTTAACATCACTTCCGGGGCTTCACCTTTTTCAGATCCCAATTATTGCTCAACCAAGACCAATCCTCTTTTAGACATTGGCAATCTGAATCGAGTCCCGTTTTTAAGTAGCCCTTCCACAGTTGCTCCATTGGCAATGCCTGATGTTCTTTATGATGGGAATTTAACCGACGTGCAGACTCAGGGCAAAATCAGAACATTTGATGCTAGCATTCCTTCAGGAGCACCAAATAAAGTACTTTGCGTTTGGGGACGGGACCAGGTGGGAAATTTATTAGGTGTCTATCAGCATTCTTGGACACAAGCGAACTGATTGTTAGGGTAAATATCCGAAATGTATCACATGCCTTTCGCTGCATGGAACCCTATGGCTTGGGTGAAACGGCTGAAACGCAAGATCAACCCCTATTCTTTCCCACCAAGACAGTTTCCCATTTTGGACCTTATCTTGCTTTGTCTCTTTTGCCAGGCATTTGCTTGGCATTGAATCACCTTTATGGAAGGGAAATGTTTATGATTTTAAAAGTGAGATCTGGAATTCTTTGGTCAGGTGTATGGATGTTAGTCACCGCTGCTTGTACTAAAGCCGCTCCTAGCTCGTCTAGTGTAAAAGACTTGCCTTCAAGCGTTACGATCCCCGCTTTGGCCAATACCCTAATCTGCCCGTCACAAGTTGAGTTTTCTCTGATTGATGTGGGTTCCCACTCCGTCATAAAGGCCGCGCAAGTGACCGGCCTGCGCATGGATAGCGCACCTTTTTCCATTGAGTTATCTAAAAAAGAGGCTCATGACCTTGAAATTTCAAACCCGTTCCAAAAAATCGTAGCCTTGGAGGCAAAAGATAAGGAAACGCAGTTAGCACTTCCCGCAACTTTAAAAGTAACTTTAGGAAAGTTGGAGGGAAATTCTAGTTCTGGGTTTAGATCGGTTTCCTTTCGCATGCCCCTTGCCCTTCCTAATGATAAAACCACCACTCTTGCTTGGGAAGGAACTTGGGATTCTGCGGACCCTACCTTTGGACTGTCCTCGGGATCGGTAGACGTTTTGGCTCAAGGCGTGTCTTTTCGCAGTGCGTTTATAGACGCAAAAGAATGTGATGCTGATGCCTTTCAGTCGGAACAGCCGGGTATGCTTTTTGGTTCTGAGAAAATAGGGCCTAAAAAAACACGACCAAACGAGTTTGTCCATGTGAGTCGAAAAGGCGACGTTAAAATAGCATGGAAGGGAAGGACCGCCTTTGGTATTGGGGGGACGATCGATAAAACCGTGCTCACTGGTTTGGACGAAATTCAAATCACGGGACTTACCTTGGAGCCCATCAAAATCAGTGATGCTAAGCAAGGGGCTTTTCATCTGCCCACCCATCACAACACAGCAGATGTTTATATCATCCATTTTGCAAAATTAAATTTAAATGAAGTGGTGACCAACGAGCTAAAAAACAAAAACATCCATTTTTTACGCCTTAGAAAACCATTTTTACAAGATGAATTGGATAAGCACGGAATCAACCGGTTTGATCCCAGTTTTGGAACCACCTATTTGATAGAGACGCTAAATTCCGATGGATCCCAGGTGAATGTTTTGGATGTTTCGCAAGCGAAGTGTGTTAACCCTAATGGTGCCATGTGCTGGGAAGTTGCGTTTTAAGGGCTGTCATTTAAAGGAGTTTGGCCCCGAAAAAAATTCGGTCAGACTCCTTCTATCAGAGTCAGAAAGTTGATAGGGCCAAGGGGGCATGGATCCATTGTTTAACAAATGTAATGCAGTTTGATGATGTCTTTTGGTGAGAGCTCCCCTAGAGAGAAATCCATTTTCATTGTGACATTTTAGGCACATCACCTGAGCCGGCAACGGGTCGTTTGAATCGCGATCCAGTGAAGTTAAGGAAACTAATCTACGAACGGGGTTTGGCTCCGAATTTAGGGTTAAGTAGGAATTGTTTTTGGGTTCTAAGCTGGTCTTACCCATAGCACTGATTTTCAAATTGATCCAAGCAATCTTTAGTTGATTAACCCATGAAACTTTTACCCCCGGGTGGCTATTGAAGGGTCTAATGGCTCTGGGTCCATTGGCGTGACACTTTAAGCAGTCTGCAGAAACGTTGATTTCTCGCCCAAAATGGGGATATTCCGCTGAAGGTGGTGCTTCCCTAAACTGATGGAACGAAACTTGGTTTTGAGAATCCACACTTATTTTAAATTTATTCCATTTATCTTTTTTTGGCCAATTATGGTTTTGTTCCATGTAATATTCTGTGGATTGATGGGAGGTTAAAACCATGATTCGATTGATCACAGGTTCATTCTTTAGGTTTGTGGATTCGGAGCTGGCAAATTCTATCCAACTCCCCTCCACTAACCAATCTAACGTAATGAAAATTCCTTTCACCAGTGCCGCCAAAGCCACTAGACCAAAGAGGATCTTGTATCTTTTTTTAAGGGTTGGTAAAAGGAGTTTCATCTTTTAGTTCCTTAAAGTGTCCAGGAAGAGCATTCAAACTCAACTGGGTCCCCACTTTTTTCTTTCCAAATAACACTCACTTTGTAGGATCCGCTGCATCGTGGGCAGGCGGGCGCTGAAAACTTCGTTGTTTTTTCCAGTACGCTGCCGCTTAAAAAGGGATATAAAGTAACATCTGGCTGATCGCTAGAACGGGGAAAGGAGAGAAAGGTTTTCACTTCATTTCCTTGAGTGAGTTCAATTTGGGCGGGTGCCGATTGAACATCGTTAGGCTGTGTGATTTTAAGAGTGGAACCGTCGGAAGATTTACAGGTTGTGATGTCGTTGGAGTTTAGTTGGGCGAAAGACACGGAAGATAAAGACAAAGCGCACAAAGCCAAAACATTTTTCATGGGAGGCATTCCTTTGATTTCCTGGGCATCATGCTCCAGGTATCAGGAATGCTAAAGTTTATCTCTTGCAAAATCTATTTAAGATCCCTTGAATTGATCCAAGTTAAATTGATAGGTGTTAGTTTCGCACGAGACTTAAAAACTCATTCCGGGTGGCAGGATTTTCCCTAAAAGTTCCCCTGAGATGGCTTGTGATCATGGATCCGCCGGACTTTTTGACACCCCTTAGGCACATGCAGGAGTGGGTTCCTTCCACCACCACCCCCACTCCTGCAGGACTTAGGTAAGAATCAATGGCATTGGCAATTTCAGACGTCATGCGTTCTTGCACTTGTAAGCGTTTGGCATAAACATCCACCACTCGAGCCAGCTTAGAAAGTCCTACAATTCGACCTTGGGATGGCAGGTAACCCACGTGGGCTACCCCCGTAAAGGGCAAAAGATGATGTTCGCAAAAGGACGTGAATTCTATATTTTTGAGCACAACCATTTCATCCGATTCCCCTTCAAAGGTGGTGGAGAGAAATTGAGCAGGGTTTAATTGATACCCTTCCGTCATTTCCAACCAAGCCCTTGCCACGCGGTCGGGGGTTTGGAGTAGGCCATCACGCTGGGGATTTTCCCCCACGTAACGAAGCAGCGTCTGAAACGCCTTTCGAATTTCGTCGGCGCTCACGCCGCCATTTTCGGAACAAGGAACAAACTGAGGAGCCATATCCTTCCTCCCTCCTTCCATACGTTTCCATTTGTGTTGATTTCTATCTCATCACTTCAGATCTGCCAAGGATAGTTTCGCTTCCTCTGGGTGTTTTTCCAAGTAGAGAATCACCGTGCGGCCCAGACGGCCCACGAAGTGGGAGTGGGGGGGTAAGATGGCCAAGAGGGCATCTAAGGCCTCTTTTTTGTCTTGAGCTTTTTCTTCAGAGCTGGACAGTTTGATTTTGATGAGTTCGTGGTGATCCAAAACTTGTTTGATTTCGGCAATCACCGTTTCGGAAAGTCCTTTTTCACCCATTTGTACGGAGGGCTTAAGGGAATGGGCTTTTGCCTTTAAAGCGGCGCGTTGTTGGCTGTTGAGTTCTTTGCAGAAGGAGAATGGCATGGTGTTCCTTGAGGCCCAGTGGGCTTATCTAGTATGGGTACCCAAAAAACCACACTCATACTCCAATGTAAATAGGAAAAAAGCGAAATTCTAATCCAGATTGCTATTTAGCCAGGTTAAAATGTCTTTTCCGGCGCCTGTGTCTTTAAATGTTGCCTGACCAGGCGGCATCTGGCCTGCATTGAGGCGCACCGCCATGCGCGCCCGGCAAGTCATGTTGTTTCGGCACATGGATTTGATGGCGGTCAGAGTGCTTAAGTTGGGTTTACCTGTGCCCGTTTGGGCGGCATTGTGGCAGTTTGCCAGAGCGCAGTTGGCGTCAATGTTGGCTTTAACCGTGGCGTAGGTGAGAGGAGCGGCGGTGGCGGTAGCTGCAGGAGTGGGGGTTGCCGTTCCTGCCATCTGGGTTGGGCTGGGAGTGGGGCTAGCGGAGGCAACGGCAATAGGTGTAGATGAGCCGGAAGGCCCTGAAAACTGTGGACCTTCTTCCACCTTTCCTAGGTTTTCGGCCAGATCCTCTTTGGAAAAGGAAGTGTCACTGGATAAGAACCCTTTAGATGTGAGCGCCGTTTTGGATCCTTCTACCGAGTTGGATTTGCCATTTGGCAAAGTAATCAGGTAAGTGGAGGTGGACGCTTCAAAGGATTCAGGAAGTTTTATGGTCTTCCATTCGATGCCCTTTTCCGGAAGACTGCCTAGGTAGACTTTTTGGGTGTCCCCAATCCAAAAACCCGGGGATTTGTCTTGAAAAAAACCTCCCGCCACGATTTTACCGGTTTTTAATGGGCCAAGTTTGGCTTCTATGGCATTTAATTTGGCTTCCGTCCAATAAAAATACTGTACAAATCCTTCACCATGAAGTAATAATCCGTCTGAATTAGCACTTAGAACTTTGGGAAAGGCTGGGTAACTGGAGAGGGAGGCGTTGGCAAAGGTTAGGCTTCCGGAGCGGGGTTGGCTCCCATCGGCAGCTGAGCCTATGTATTGAACGCCGGTGTTGAAGACCTCCCAGGCAGACTGGGGGTTTTGGGAAACGGAAACGGTGCGAGATTCAGAGGAGCTGGATTTGACCGAAAAAAGTTCGATAGACTTATTTTCTCCTTTGGTGATCTTTAAGGCTTGTCCCGAGGAAAAATGCATTAAAGTAACATCCGATCCTTCCGCCACCAAAAAGCTGTGTTCATTGAGCCAAGCCGAAGCGGAATCTTCCGTTACGAGCTGTTTCATGCCATTGATGGCTATGGAATTGGAATCTCCCACTTTTCCCTTAGAAGTTTTGATGCTTTTGGGAGTGGCGGCAGTGGGAGCGCAGTTGCTCGCAAATAGTGTCCCTGCGGACGCAATCAAGAAACCGACCCACACCCCATTGTTTCGGAACCACATGATAACTCCTTGGTGAACGATGATTAGGTATCGGCAGATTTGGTAAAACTTTAAATGCATCGTTTTTTCTGTATACTCTCATGGCTACTTGGCCTCTCGGTTGTCTCAAAACGTTGGCATTGAAAAAGGCGAAACACAGCATGGTTGCATTTGAATCTTTGAATTCGGAACGGATTCTGGCGGCGGTGGAGTCGTGTGGTTTGGAGGTAACAGGTCGCTTTTATGCCCTAAATAGCATGGAAAATCGAGTGTTTAACGTAGAGGTGGAGCCTCATTCCTTGCCTAAGGAACACCCCATGCGTGGGTCTAAAAAACCCGTGGGTGTGATTCTAAAAGTTTACAGACCTGGAAGGTGGGATATTCCCACTTTACTCAGTGAACATGCTTTATCCCAGGCCTTGGCCCAGGAAGGGGTCCCCACTCCCTCTTTTTTCCCGGTAAATGCAGGAGTTTATAGTAAGCTAAAGGTGACGTCATTTCGGTCTTCACTGGGGCAAATTCAAGAGTATTTTTTCTGTGTGAGCGAAAAGATCATGGGAAAGCCTGCCATGGAGCTAAGCCCTTCCGATTTAAATCGCATTGGAAGATCCATAGGGATGATGCACACGGTTTTTGAAGAGCAGAATTTGGCTCAAAACTTCCATCGCCACACCATGTCTACCCAAAATATGATTTTTAAGCCACTGGAATTCCTGCAAAAAAGCCCTTGTGTGCCGGGGTGGTTAGGCCGTTCCTTGTTTCCCTTAATGGAAAACTTGGGAAAGGGGCTCCACTGGGTCAATCAGTGCTGTTCTTTCGTTCCCGTGCATGGGGATTTACATAGATTAAACTTGATGCAGACGGAACAAAATGGAGTCTTTTGGTTTTTGGACTTTGATGATTGCCTGTTTGCTCCTGAAATTCAAGATCTTTGGCTCCTGGCCTCTGGGGTGGACTGGGGGGAGGAAGGGAAGGGTCAAACTCCCTTGCGCGTTTTAATCGAAGGTTATGAAGAGCTCCGCAAATTTCCGGAGGGCATGGAGGATTTGGTGGAGCCTCTGCGCACGTTTCGCCAAATCTACTATCCAGGTTGGCTGGCCTCCCGTTGGGAGGACCCTTTGTTTCCATCCACTTTTCCCTTTTTTAGGGAGGAAAAGTATTGGGAATCGCTTTTGCAGGACCTGGAAAGCCAGCAGCAATCGTTGGAGTTACTTGGTTTATTGGACTTTGCATAGTATGAGTAGAAACGCTTGAAACGGATTTTTGATGAAACGGGGGCGAAACCCTCGTAAGAAAGGAAAACAATGACATCTCACCCTTGGCATGCTATTCCATTTGGCAAAAAAGCTCCTGAAATCGTCACGGCCGTGATTGAAATATCGAAGGGGTCCAAAAACAAGTATGAGATCGATAAGGATTCAGGACTTTTGTTTTTGGATAGGGTTTTAAGTTCATCCGTTTTTTATCCCACCAATTATGGATTTATCCCTCAAACCTACTGCGATGATGGCGATGCCCTAGATATTTTGGTGGTGGGTCAGGAGGCCGTTTCGGGCATGACTCTTATGAATGCCAAAGTATTGGGCGCCATGCAGATGGTGGATGGGGGAGAACAAGACGACAAGATCCTAGCCGTGCACGCTGATGATCCTCAATACAAGCACATGGAAAATTTGTCTGACTTAAATCCCCACCAACTCAAAGAAATTGAGCAGTTTTTCAGGTCTTATAAGGCGTTAGAGAAAAAAGTGGTGGAGATTAAAGGCTGGGTAAATAAAGAAGCCGCTTTTAAAATCATTCAAGATTCCATCGCCTTTTACAAATCCAATCGAGATAAACTGATATCTAAATAAGTGAGGATTTATGTCCGCATCACAAGCGAATCCTTTGGTGAATCTCGTTTTAAAACAAACCCCCTTGTTTCAAGCACACAAATCGCAGGGGGGTAAACTGATTGATTTTGGCGGCTGGGAAATGCCTGTTCAATATTCAGGTGTCATCCAAGAGCACAACGCCGTGAGAAACCATGTGGGCCTATTTGATGTGAGCCATATGGGGGAAATCCAAGTGAGCGGAAGAGGCTCCGTGGAGTATCTCAATGACCTCACCTTAAATGATGTGGCCGCCCTTAAAGTGGGACAGGCCCAGTACTCTGCCATCTGCTTGCCCACAGGAAAAGTGATCGATGACATCGTCATTTATAGGCGAGGTCACGATAGCTTCTTCATTTGTGTGAATGCCTCCAATGCCGCCAAGGACTTTGCCTGGCTGGAAGAAAATCTTCCGAAACAGGGTGTTCAATTAGAAAATGTTTCTGATTTTTATGGACAAATTGCCATTCAGGGCCCTAAATCGAGAGAATTATTGCAGGCGTTTTGCGACACTCAAATCCAGGATCTTCCCTATTATCATTTTGTGGAAGCCAAGATCTTGGGTGCCCCCAGCATTGTGGCGCGCACGGGGTACACAGGAGAGTTGGGATTTGAGATTTATATCCCCTCCAATTTGACCGTTAAAATCTGGAATTCTTTGCGAGAAGGTAAGGATGGAATCAAACCCGAACTGTGTGGTTTGGGAGCGAGAGACACTCTTAGGCTCGAAATGGGCTATCTTTTGTATGGCAACGACATGGATGAAACCACATCCGCCTTAGAGTGTGGATTAAGCTGGATCACCAAATTTCAAAAGCCTCAATTTATGGGAAGAGAAGCCCTGCTTCAAGAAAAGCAGGCAGGATCGTCTCGCAAATTGGTGGGATTTGATTTGTTAGACAAAGGCATTGCACGACATGGCTTTGCCATTTATGATTCCGCAGAGTCTGCCCAAAGCGTGGGATGTGTCACCAGTGGAACCCATTCCCCAAGCCTTAAAAAAAGCATTGGTCTGGCCTACCTTCCCGCCAACATGGCCAGTTTAGACACACCCTTTTGGGTGGATATTCGGGGCGACCGAAAGGCCGCTCGGGTGACCAAAAAGCCTTTTTACACACAAGGCACCGCACAAAAATAATCGTAAAGAAAGGATAACCCCATATGAAATACCCTTCGGAATTTAAGTATACAAAAGAGCATGAGTGGGTGAAGTTGGACGGCGACGTGGCCACCATTGGAATCACCGCGTTTGCCTTGGAACAATTGGGAGATGTGGTGCATTTAGAACTCCCTAAAGTGGGAACCACATTGGTGTCAGGCAAGGGATTTGGCACCATTGAATCCACAAAAACCGTGAGCGATCTCTATTCTCCCGTAAACGGCACCATAACCGAAATCAATGCCCAGGCCCTTCAGTCCCCCGAATCTTTGGCCCAAGATCCCCACAACGCCTATTGGCTTTGCAAGGCGAAGTTCACCTCTTTGGGTGATGGACTGATCAGCAGCGAACAGTACGAAAAGTATGTGTTGGAAGAATCCAACCACTAAATCCCCTGGCCGGTCCATTAACTCTTGGTTCTCCGGCTTCCTTCGCCGGGCATAGCCCGGTTTTTTGTTTTTATGGAGAAAGGCTTATGACTCAACATCGCTTTATACCCAATACCAATCAAGATCAGACCAAAATTCTGCAAACCATAGGCGTGAAATCGTTTGATGAATTGCTCATGGGAATTCCTGGATCACTTAAGGAAACTAGACCTCTTAGCATCGAAGCGGGCCTTAGCGAGCATGAAATCCGCATGAGAGTTCAAGAGCTCATGACTCAGTCTAAGGTAACGCAAAGGGGGGTGTCCTTTTTAGGGGCTGGTGTTTACGATCACTTTTGCCCTTCTTTGGTCAATCAAACCACGTTGCGTGGGGAGTTTTTAACCTCCTACACACCTTATCAGCCTGAAATGTCCCAAGGTACCTTGCAGGCCCTTTATGAGTTTCAAAGCATGGTGGCCACTCTTTTTGCCATGCCTCTGAGCAATGGCTCCCACTACGATGGCGCCACGTCCACCGCCGAAGCCGTGTTGATGGCGGCTCGCATTCAGCCTAATAAAAAGCAGGTGCTTATTAGTGCTGGCCTTCATCCCCAGTATTTAGAAGTGATTCAGACCTATGTTTTGAACCTGGGTTTAGAGCTGGTGATGGTTCCTTTAAATGCGGCTGGGCAGACTTGTGAAAAAACGTTGGCGGGGATGCTCAACTCCCAAAGTGCGTGTGTGGTGGTGCAAAGCCCCAACTTTTTTGGCGTGGTGGAAGATCAAGGATTGCTGGCCACCAAATCCAAAGCCCAAGATGCTCTTTTCATTAGTGTGGTAACCGAAACGTTGTCTTTAGGAGTGTTAAAAGCCCCTGGGCAACTGGGCGCTGATATCGCCACAGGCGAAGGCCAAAGCCTAGGAATTCCCATGAGCTTTGGGGGCCCATACGTGGGTTTATTTACCGCAAAGGATGAATATGTAAGACAAATGCCTGGCAGACTTTGCGGCATGAGTGTGGACGCTCAAAACCGAAGGGCCTTTACCTTAACCCTTTCCACAAGGGAACAACACATCCGCCGAGAAAAGGCCACAAGCAACATCTGCACCAATCAAAATCTCATGGCCTTGTGGTCCTGCATTTGGATGGCCATGGTGGGTAAGGAAGGCTTCCGGGAAATGGCCATTCAAAACATGTCCAAGGCCCAATTTGCGGCGCAAGCCATGGTCAAAACCGGCAAAGTGGATCTGAGATTTCCAAGTTCTAAGTTTTTTAATGAATTTACCGTTCAGCTCAAAAACACCACGGCTGCTGAATTTGTAAAGGCTTGTGTGGAAAAGGAAAAACTGGCACCCGGCCTGGCTTTGTCCAGCTTCCACCCCCAAGACAAAAATGGACTTTTGGTGTGCGTAACGGAGCTCAAAAATTCTAAAGAAATAGAACGGTTGGTTCAGTGCCTAACGAAATATGCTTAGGCAATTAGTCTAGGAAGTTTGCATAGGAAGATTTCATAGGAGTGTTTGCAAAATGAATTTTAAAGTAAAATCAGCCACCACAAGCCAAAACGTGGTTTTAGAAGAGCCCCTATTGTTTGAAAGATCCCGAGCGGGAGCAAAGGCCGTGGGCGTGCCCAAATTGGACGTTCCCTTAGTGGACCCTTCCGCCTACTTTGGCGACCAATTTAGAACTCAAGATCCTGGCCTTCCAGAGCTTTCCGAGCCGGAAGTGATCCGTCACTTCACGCGCCTTTCCACCTGGAATTACGCCATTGATCTGGGGATTTATCCCTTGGGCAGCTGCACCATGAAATACAACCCCAGGCTCAATGAAGAGATCGCACGCAGTGCGGAAGTGGGCAATCTGCATCCCCTGGATCCGGTGGAGTGGTCCCAAGGCCATTTGCAGATCATGTATGAACTTCAAGAAGATCTCAAAGAGGTAACGGGATTGCCTGCCGTGAGTCTCCAGCCCGCCGCCGGGGCCCACGGGGAACTGGCCGGACTTATGATGGTGGCAGCCTATCACCGGGCCAAAGGCAACGCTAAAAAAGTGATTTTAACGGCGGACACCGCCCATGGGACCAATCCGGCCAGTGCGGCGCTGGCGGGATTTGAAATCATTCAAATGGAAACAGGCAAGGATGGTGTATTGCACCCCGAGGCCGTGGCTAAAATGCTCAATGGCAACGTCGCCGCTCTCATGCTCACCAACCCCAACACCCTGGGGGTATTTGAGAGGTATTTGCCGGAAATTTCCCGCATGCTTCACGAAGTGGATGCGTTACTTTATATTGATGGTGCCAACATGAACGCCGTAATGGGCATTGCCAAACCTGGCTCCTACGATACGGATGTGATCCAGTTTAACCTGCATAAAACCTTTTCCACTCCCCATGGTGGAGGAGGCCCTGGGTCTGGACCCATCGCCGTAAGTAAACGACTAGAACCATTTTTGCCCAGTCCATTGGTGGAAAAACAAGGTAATACATTTGTATTGCAAACTCAAAATTACAAGAGCATCGGACGCATCAAGTCATTCTATGGAAACTTTGGGATGTTTATTAGGGCGTGGACCTACATCAAAGCCTTAGGCGGACCCGGACTCTACGAGGTTTCTAAAAATGCCATCCTCAATGCCAACTACATTCGGGCTCGATTAAAGGAACATTTCCACCTGCCCGTGGAAGCGCCCACTCTTCATGAGGTGGTGTTTAACGACAAATGGCAACGGGAAAATAATGGATTAGATACTTCCAAGATGGCTAAAAAACTCATTGATTATGGAATGCACCCTCCTACCGTGCATTTTCCTTTGTGTGTTAAAAATGCCATCATGATTGAACCCACGGAAACGGAAAGTTTGGATGAGCTCGATCGGTTTGTAGATGCCCTGCTGGAGGTGATCACCGAATCAGATGTAAACCTTCCCGCGCCCGTGTGCACCCCACGCCAAAAGGTGGACGAAGTGAAGGCGGCAAGAGAACTCAGTCTCAATTACTTTAATCTTCGCAAAGGATAAGGGCATGGCCACCCCTAATCCCTGCCAGAAGGTTTTGATCATCGATCCCTGCCAACAAACACCCGAAGTGGGGGCGTACAATCGCATCAGCCATTTTGTGTCCAAACGAAAGGCCAGAGTGCCTGAATTTGGATTTGATGGCGTTGTTTATCATCTTCCCAGCATGGCACCTCAAAATCTTTCGGAAATGTTGAGGGATTTTGATGTGGGCGGGGTGATCCTTTTGGGCAGCTTTGCTAACGTAACAGACCAAAAAGAGTGGATCCCAAAATTGGCTCAAGAACTTCAAACCCACATCATTGGCCCAAAAATCCCCCTTCTGGCCATTTGTTTTGGCCATCAATTGCTGGCCAAAGAGAGTGGAGCAGAGGTGAACTTTGTGCGACGAGGACCTGAAAAAGCCTTGGTGGCTTTCTACGAGTTTCGAGAAAGCGAAGTGACTCACCCCCTGTTTAGGCTTCTTTTGACCCAGTTACAGGAAGAAGACTATTTTGGTGCCACCGAAAAAGCGGCGGCATTTCAGAAGACCTTAAGCGTAACCCGCCATTGGAACTGGGAACAGTGGGACCAACTGGCTCGTCTTTTAGCTGCTTCTGAAGAGTTAGGAACCAGCGGCCCCTTGAGCCCATCCCAAACCCTGAATTCGGAAGAATTCCGATTTGTGGCGGGATTTATGGCCCACCACTCTCCCTCCCGCTTTGTGGCCCACGCCCGGCACGAACAAGAGGTGATTTCCCTGCCCTCTTCCGCCTCCCATTGGAAGCTGGCCGCCAAAAGCAAGGACTGCCCTTGGGAAGCCCTGGTGCACCAAAATGGTCTCGTTTTTACCACTCAAACCCACCCAGAAACCCCCCACGCCAGTGGAGACGGGGAACGTTTGATCCGAAACTTTTTGCTTTTGGCTTCCTTTTTCAGGGAATTGGCTCAATAAAAATATAATTTTAAAGACTGCTGTGTTTACTTAGTGTGGACTGGTCAAAATTTGATCAAGGAGCCACAGGCTTTCTCATTTCCAAAACATCGGGGGGCTATCTCATGGCCACCAACTGGCATTTTTTAAAGTCCATGGATTTTCAATGCTTTGCATTGCCCTCTCTCATGGGATTAGATAGAAAACGAATGAAATGCAACAAAATCATTGGCCATTGGAAGGAGCTGGATTTTGCCTTGATAGAGGTCGTTCCCGATACAATCCCAGGTAATACCTTTACGGAAGCGGAGCTCAAAGAATTAGAGTCCCATTTTGTGCCGTTGAGAGCCAAAAACTTAGAAAAAGAAGACGCCCTTTTCACCATTGGGCGAGGCTCCCTTTACAATCCAAGGGGTGAATTAAGAGTAGACTCCAGCTCTGACTGTAAAATCTGGGACGGTGCCGTTCACAAACTCGATTTTAGCAACTTTGGGATGGATTATTCCGTGCCATTGGTGCCCACGGGTTGCGAATCCTCCCCAGGGGACTCTGGCTCGCCTGCTTTTAGTGCCGATGGAAAGGAAATTGTGGGGATTTTTTGTTGTGGCACCGATCCCGAGATAGAGATGAATTTAAACTTCACCAGGTTGGAAATAGACAATCTCATAAGCCATTATGACAAAAGCGATAAAAGCATAGGTTCATGGTTTGTGCCTTTTTCAGTCATTAAATCTCACCTGGAAAAAGAAATCCAACGTAATGATTTCGAGTTTAACCTTCGGGATGTTGAAGAATTCCTGGCAAAAATCCATTGAGGGAGGTTCAGATGAACATTTTTGTATTAAACTTACTAATTTTTTTGGGGGTAACTCATGAAGCATTTGCCTCCATCTCCCCAAACCTTATCCAGTGTGCTCCTTAGTGGTCTCCCTTAAAAAGGTAGAACCCTCTGGAACCACCAAAAGGAACTGGGTAATCCAACAGGCTCAGTTGGAGGGTCAGATCGAAAAGCTGACTAAGGCACGTATGGCTTTTGAAGCGTTGGCTGTTTATAAAGAAGCATTTTTCTTTTTAGGTGAGCTCCATTCAGCAATCACTAGGGACCTGGCCACTCATATTGAGCTAAGAAATCAATTGGCTAAAGGCACTGCACTTCGTGTCATTCTTGAGGATCTCGCCTTAAACACAGTGCATATCATCGATCCATCCACAAGTAACATCATTCATACCGTTACAAGAAATGAGAAACTTTTGCTACTCAATTTGTTGAATCACTCGAATCTCGAATTGAGGCGGAGAGGATTGGAATGATAGTGAGTCTTCAACGGCACTTCGCTATGAATTTGTGGGTCGATTCGTTGCCGAAAAAATAAAAACACAATGCGGCTATTATGACAAGGCTATAAGACCTTTTGAATCCTATTTTGAGTCTCAAGGCTTGGAACCTCCCCAGTCACCCGCCATCTGCCATTCAGCGGCTGAAAAACTGAATGCCATTGCTCATTTTGCCAAAAATCGCCAGACCACAATGATGAAAGCATTAATGGATTTTAAAAAAATTTAGATTCTCAAATTGAATTATTGCAGAATCAAGAGGTGGACCACCAGTTAAGACAATCGAGATTATTGTCTTGGGAGCTTGCCTCAGCGGCAAGGTATTTGGCTTTAGTAAATCGTGAAATGACAGAACTTTGGGTTGAAAATCAGCGAGACAAAAAATTTGGATTGCCGTTTATAAGTGAGCAAGTGATGAAGCTCTTCCAGTTTGCCCAAATTCAGAAGGAATGTGAATTACTAAAGCTTTCTTGGATGGCCACCGGATGTCTTCAGGTAGAACGAAATAAAGTAACGGTTAAAAATTATATAGAAAAAACCATACCATTTAATATCAAGGTTGGCTTGAATATAATTAGAGAAGAAGCGCCAGACTGGAATCGCCAGGAGTTGGCATCGGTGGATTTGGCACTAAAGTCGGGTGAGATTCTCCACGCAGCCCGTATCTATGACTCTATTTTACAAGCGGCGAGCGAGGATTTCCCTTGAAAAATGTAAAAATATTGTTCCATTTTTTTGCGACGTTTGCTGGGTTGATTTTATACCAGAATCTGGCATTGGCGCTAACCTGCTCAAAAGACTCCATGTACATTATGATGGATTGGAAGGTTTCTCCAGACTCGGATTTGTCTGCCGGCCAAAACCGTGATGTAGAGAGGTTTGTCAGCATTAATGAGCAACATTCGGTGGCCTTTGAAACACAGGCGTCTAGCATTGTTTATAAGGGCTCAGGGCTGGGATATCTGAGCTCAAGGTCTATTGGTTGTTTTTCAAGAAGTATCCTGGATCTTACTGGGAATTCCTTTAAATTGAGTGTGAGGTGGCCTACAAATGGCACCACTTCTACCTCGGGCAGCGGGTCTGTTGAGGCATTTATTTCTTATGACTCTCGTGTCGTTCCCTTGTGTAGCTTGTCGTTTGGACCGGGGCTACCCAACATCAATGGTTGTCTTTCAGAAAAAATTTTAAATCTAGACCAAATTGATCCAGAAATGGCAGCGAAGCTCCGAAGCATTAAAAATTTGGAAACTCAAATCCAATTTGATTTGAAAACATATGGGGAACTTAGGGATTTACTAAAAAAACTTGAAGAAAAATTGGTTGAACTTTCAGGAAAAACCTTTGATGAACTATCTGAGAAAGATTTTGCTGGGTACGAAGAGGAGTTTGCCCAGGCATTGGCCACTCTGAAATTAGGAAAGGCATCTCTACTTGAGCTTGAAGAGCAGGTGAAAGCTGCGGTTCAAAAAACAAAAGATTCTGCCGATAAAATAAAGAAAAGTCTGGAAAGTGAACTATCTAAAATTGGGGTAGAGCTTAAAGACATTGAAAATCTTGAAGTTCCGGTGCTCGGGGAACTGGATCTTACCCCGCCTGAACTTCACAATGACGAAGATCCTTTTGACCCTACCCATGACCCATATGGCAAACTGGCAGAAGCGTTTATTAGGGAAATCCAGAGCGCTTATCCAGATCGGAGATGGGACATTCTGACCGCCGTAAACGCTTGGCTAAAAAGGAAAGAGGCCTTAGACGGAACTCTACTGGAACGGGGACTGGTTTCACCTAAAGAACTTCGAGCCTACCAAGCAAGCGTGGAAAAGGTGAATCAGTTTTTGTACGAAACGGGATGCGGAGGCAACGGATGTTTTTCGCCAGATGGCTGGTTTAAAGATTCTCCTGTTCCGATGGAAACTCGAGTGATATCGGCAGGAGGCTTGCTTGCCGGTAGTTCTACGATGTGGCGAAAAATAGGAGATGCCAGCCTTGGAATCAAAGTATCCCGAAATCTGGAAAAGGTGGGAAAAAGCTTAGAGGATGTCATTGGGCGCATCCCAATGGTTAATGGTAAAATTTTTAAGGTTTCCAATGGAGCCAAAAAAATTCAGAAGGCTGCAATTGATTCAGAGTTAGCCAGAACTTTCGAAAATTCTGCCTATGAAACGTTTGAAACGACTGAAAAAGTTTTTTTGGCAAGGGTGTTTGGAGGTAAAGCGCGAGAAGAGGGTGGATTTTTTACAAGTTTTATTCCTAAAACCCAGTCTGAAGCCATTGAAAAACTGGCACTGGATCCTTCCTGGGGAGTTACCGCTCGAAACATGGTATTGGTGGAAGTGCAGCCTGGAGTAAAATTTCATTTTGGGAAAGTGGCACCACAGGCCAATCTCAAGGGCGGTGCGGAACAGATTTTGTTGGATGTTCCCGCAAAATTTAATGACAATAAACTTTTGCGAAAAGAATACATTGAAAGTTTGTTCCATTCTGGCAAAATCAAGCGCGTGAGTGATATCTTGGAATTAGGAGAATAGCATGTTTATTGTACAAGAATATTTGAATCTGCTTAAGCAAGCTCTGCGAGACTGTGAAGAGAATAAAAGAGAAATTGGAGAAGATGGAATCTTGCTTATTTCAATAGAAAAGCTTGAGAAATTGATCCATAAACTTGAAACGGGGGAAGATCGGCATTCTGAGTTGGAGCTACCTAACGGGGCTAGGTATCAATACGAATCAGATATGTCTATGAGAGCGACAAAGAGTTTTTTCCAAGCGCACTTGTATTGGAAAACCAAAGGAGGTAGTGAGGCGTATTAATCGAAAGGGATAGCCATCGGAACTTAGTGGAATCGCACCCAATCAAATTCCATTCCAGATGTCATGGCTTTGTGTTGAACTTTTGTAAAAAAAACGGCCTAATTTGTTTTTGAGCCTAGACCTCTCACCGAAAGCAGCTCTGGAGCGGTTTGAGCCAACACGGCTTTGTTCCCTTGCTATCACTCCAAGAGGGTAACGCGGGAACAGCTGCCCTGCGGCTTTCCAGAGAAAATCAGGTATGGGCTGCCTGCGGGATTTACGTTCTTTTCTCCAATTTGCAAAGAGTCGTTTTACCTCTTCCAACCCAAAGGAAGACGCATTTGAATCATG
>JBIIVH010000111.1:0-4465 GCA_044339525.1 Silvanigrellaceae bacterium
GAGCTCGCCTCTTCTGGAGACTTGGCAAGCTTGACGCCTCCACCCTTTCCCCGTCCGCCCGCATGGATTTGAGCTTTTACCACGCTCCAAGCATCCTTTCCAAAGCTTCGAGAAGTCCATTCGGCTTCCGTAGGAGTATAACAAAGTCTACCCCTCGGAATGGCCAACCCAAATTCCCTAAGTAGGTCTTTCGCTTGATACTCATGTATATTCATCTATCGGCTCCTGTAAAAAAGGCATTTTTACCCATGTAACAAACCGGGCACATCCTACCTGTACCTAAAGTTGACTGCAAGATCTGGAGTGAAATAGAGTCCTGGAGATGATATTTGCTAAATGTGCCCGATTTAACGAGCAAAATTAGCTGAGTTTAGAGGTGATAGAGAGTAGCCGCTCCAGTTCCTGGCGTAGCTGAAGAAGTTTCTTAGTGAGTTCGATCTGAAAAAACCTTAATCTTTCTTCCTGAGAAGGTATCGCAGCCAATCTTTCATCCAAATCCAATTGAAACTCTCTAGCAGACAGCGAGGCACCTTCATCTAACCGCGCAAAAAAATTGGTTCTTTCTTCTATCGCCTTGTGTAAAGTTCTAGAGTGAAGGTGGGAAACAGAATTTTCCTCAATTTCGGGAAGTTTTAGTTTATCTGTCATTGAAATACATTCCCCCTCTATACCCAATCGGAATTTTGTTCCTAGTTCTGAGTGACGTACATCTTTGACCCAGCAAAAACTCTATAAGCTGCCGAAACCACTTCGGACTTATTTTCAGGACTTTCGCATTGTTAAGTTTTCTATTCCAATCTCTGGCTTTAACATCAAACAAAATTCTTTTTTATAAAGAAACAAAACCGAAAATATTTGTTTGTGTTTTTTTGGTTACTCAAATCAAAATGTGGTGTTCTGTTGCAACAGCTTTTCAATACACAACTTCTTCATCACTCAAATGGATGGGAGTGTTTTACTCTACATTACAAATTCTTAGTTTTCCCATTTACTTTAAAACGCGACTTCATAGGCTAGCACTATACTTACTCATCGGACCCGCATATGTATATATAGCACAAGCGGCCTCTCTTCACGGTGGAATCACATTTATTGGATGCATATGGGCTTGCTCATACCCCATGGTAGCTGGTTTAATCTTGGGGATTAGAGAGACTATAGTCACCACTATCATTTCTGCTCTTTTTTTGATAGTCCAGATATACTTTACCTTATATTTAAACGGTTCTTTTGTTTATTCGATTTCATTTGGAAAATATCTCTATCAAATTGCCACGTTATTAGGCTTTATTTTAGCAATATCTTTTTACACGATTTTACTTGCAAGAATTGAAAGTCTCATCACAGAGCACGGATTTCATAAATATCTTCAATTTCAGACTCTTATCCGTGTTTTAGTGCATGACATCGCTTCTCCCTTGGAAGTGGCATCCCAGGGATTGAGTCTTCTACAGGAACAAGAAAATCAGAACGAAGATACAACCGCATTAACGGTCCGAAGAAAACTGGACCACTGCCATAGGACTCTTGAAAGCGTACGAAAATTGGAGGCGTTAAGCTCCGGTAAACAAAATTTGGTTTTGGAAAAAATGTCACTTTCAGAACTTATCGATAACTCCCTAAAGAGCTTGCCAAATAGCCAATTTAAAAAATCATCAGTTCATCCAGACTTTAATAATGTGTTTGTTTTGATAGACAAATCTGTCTTTTGTAAGCATGTTTTTTCTGCCATCACAGAAGTGATTGAAAAAAACAAATGGAAAAAAATAAGAATCGAATGCAGGTTGGAAAAAAATCAGTTTGTTCTGGATTTTTTAAACATAACTGACACCTTAGATGAAATCACAACCACTTCTACAATGTTTGAAAATCCACTTGATACAAGGAATCAGCTGGATATTCCTTTAAAATTTGCAGAACTGTTTAACATGCAGGTAATTCAATTAACCTCACAACAAGCAAATTTGAACAACGGGATTCAAATCCAGGGACCGATACTCGAAAAATCTGGTCAAACTTCACCTTCTCTTGCATTTATGCGGCGAGTGGTATCACTCTTTCAAAATTCGCCTAAGTCTACTTTAAAATCAGGATTGACTGCGGAATACAAAGTAAGACTTTTCCTATCGTTTTACCTGGTGTCAACCGTATTGATCTGGATATACTCCCTGATAGCATGGCACTTTTTTGGGGAGCACTCCTTTAGTGTTTTTGGACTAATTTATGCTTTCTGTCACACTTTATCCCTACCTCTCTATTTCGTTACAGGTTCTTTGAAGAAGGGGTTATCTTTAGCATTATTTACTTCCTACCTTTTTATCAATCACTACAGTTACTTTTCTAGCAATCTCGTAACTTTGAAACTCCATTGGCTGGGTGCATTTCCCCTATTAGCTGGAATAATCTTAGGCTACCGAGAGTCATTACATTGGGTGGGAATGTGTTTACTAAGTATTGCTTTTCATTTTACTAATGCCTATATTATTTTTGGGAGTGAAGTGACAGCCAATAACTTTCTGGAGCAGCTAATAAGGTCATCACTTTCAGCTGCAGGGATACTCCTTATTACCTCAATCTTTACCTTTGAAATCTTAAAATCACAGGATAAATTTGATGCTAAACTGATGACTACGATACGGGAAAAAAAAGGGCTTCTAAATTTGATCACCCGCGACATTGCCCTTCCGATCAGGGAGGCTAGAAACAAAATAAAAATATCATCGGAATCTAAAATTGGAACCAAAATTCTATCCTCCATGAAAAAAATTGAGGAAATTGTAGAGAGCGTAAATAAGATAGAACGAATAGAAGAGGCCATGGAAAAGACGACCATCGTTACTGATTTTTATGCTCAACCCTTTAATGTTTTTGATGCCATTGAGGAATGTATTTCCGCTGTCCAGGAACGACTCCATAGAAAAAACCTCCTTATACTCCTAGATGCGGAGAGGAATATTCAAGCCTTTGGAAATGCTCATATTTTCGCTCACCAAGTGTTTTTTAATTTTTTAACCAATGCCATTAAATTTTCTAGTAAAGACAGATTTATATTTATTGAGATAGAAAATAAAGGAAATGACATCATCGTCCATATTAGGGATCAAGGAGAAGGCATGGATTCAGAAATCATGGCCAAGATTTTTGACTCCTCTGCTAAAACGACAACTAAAGGAACACAAGGAGAAATGGGTACAGGATTTGGTATGCCCATTGCACACAAATTTATGAAACTCATGAAGGGAAGTATTACTGTGGAATCAAAATCCATAAAAAAGTTTGGTCCCAGCGCATGTGGTACCACCTTTCGATTACATCTCAAAAAGGTTGCTTAGTAGCCAAATTTAAGATTTGTTTGCAAAATGTAGTAGGTTGGCGAGTTTTTCACCCAGTTCTAAAGCGAAATTAGTTCCTCGATCCCAAGGATAAACATGGGCAAGTGACCCATGAAAAATATTTTTATATCCATTTACCTCTAAAGGTCCAATGTTTCGACTCTCGTTAGTGTAACAAATTGGCTGAGCGTATTTGTCTTGGATGATTTTTACGCTTAAGACATCTTCTTCTTTAAAATTAGGATTTATTTTCTGGCAAGCCAAAATGGCACTACACTTAATTTTATCCGAACTCCAATTCCATTCTTCGGAATCCACACTTAAATAATCAGCAACATAAATAATATGTCGCCCACCAAACAAAGCTCTATCAATAAAGTTAGTGTGTTCAATGACAGCCAAATAGGGAACCGTCTCTGATTTATTGAAGCTAACCCAATAGGCATCTGATAGACTTTTTTGGGATTCAAAAATAACAACTCTGGCTCCCAAAGACTTAGAATTGTGCTTAACATCACATTGAAGCCACTTTTCCGTTAGAGAGGTAGGTGCACACACTACCAACCTTTTTGCTCTAAACTCCTGCCCTGCTTCAGAAATCACACTTACTCCGTCTTCTTCAACGTTAATGCTGGCAACGGGCTTCTCCAGATGAATCTTTACCCCTCTCTTAATTAGCCAGCTTCCCACTTCATCAACCAAACACTGCATTCCTCCTGGATAGGTGCCTAGCTGAGACGTTCTACAATGAATTCGGGCCCACAACCAGGCCATGTTGATCTTCTCTGCATGACTTCCAAATTTTCCGATTAAAAGTGGCTGCCAAATGGCACGATATCCGCTTTCTCCCATCCATTTGATGCACCACTCTTTGGCCGTAAATTTTTCTAAAAAGACACCTTTTTTGATGCACTTTAGCAAGAAAAGACAGGCGCCCATTCTCCATTTCGAAAAGAATCCCAATTCTGGGTATCTTAAAAGAGCCATTGGGGAATCTAAAGAAACAAAACCGGAATGGGACGTTTCAATTACCGTTTTAGCTTTCTTAAATAGAATAGGCTTAGCACCCCAAGCCTTCAAATACTTTTTAATAAATCGATCCGACTGAAACCAGTGATGATAGTAATTTTCTA
>JBIIVH010000062.1:0-21051 GCA_044339525.1 Silvanigrellaceae bacterium
AGCCTCGCCATTCCACAAAAGCGTCTCCTCGGTTTCCCAAGGGGGCTGGTCAACCGCTTTCGGAGTCTTCACTCCTCAAGCTCGCTCCTTTAGGGGCGAGTGTGGTTGACAATCTTGCATGCCATTAAAGACTCCAAAAGGAGAAAGTCTTACACCCACCGTTTTCGTGAACGGCCTTTGCAACGGACTTCCAACCTAACTTTTGTGCTTCATTGTAGATGCCAGGAATTCGCGCATAACCTGTTCCATTTATGCTGGGTCCCACGCCTTCCGTGATGATGAGACCGGCGCTTGCCCTCATTGCATAGTATTGTGTCATAATCTCTGTGGGAATGTGCTGAGCCGTGGCGCGGCACCTAGTCATAGGCGCCATCACCAGCCGATTGGATAGTGGGAGAGAATTTAGTGCAAAATTACTAAACAAATTGGAAGTCATATTTGCTCCATTGAAGTTTAAAAAGCATTGTAATTCTATTTGATACTTCGCGCCATCCGCGTCAGATTCTTGAGAGCGTTTAAACACTCCGCTATAGTACAACCTGTAATTTCCGCTACTGAATTAAAATAAACAAAGGATTTTAGATGATGAAAAATTCTTTTTCCCATGTTGCGTTGATGCTGTGCCCTGTTTTGCTACAAGCTAGCGTTACCTTTGCGGATGAACGGGATGATGCACTTTTTGGAGAAGAAGCTCCAACAGCAACTCCCCAGCAGAAGGAAACACAAAGCTCTGAGCTTCCCAAAACTCCTCCTCCCGTATTGGCAGACACGGATATCCCCTACACCCTGGGTGGGAGAATTCAGTTAGAACTCAATGGCCAAGGAAGGACGCAGTCCAAAGCCAAAGATAGTAAACTCTCCGCATCCCAGCAGCTGGATGTTTTTTTAGATACGCGTTCGGAACGGTGGCGGTATTTTGTGAAGGGAACCTTGGATAGGAATTCCGGCACAGGGGAAACCGCCTTTGAAACGAGAGAGTTTTGGTTGAAGTGGGACAATCAGCAGGTCTTTGTTACGATAGGCCAACAGCCATTAAAGTGGGGGGCTAGTCGCATCTGGAACCCCACCGATTTTCTGGCGGTTCAATCAAAGGATCCCTTTGCCACGGAAGACAGAAGATTGGGTTTGTGGCTCGCCAAGGTACACTATCCCTTGGAATCCATTGGGGCAAATCTATACTTTCTTTTGGATGGGAATCGAGTCTCCCAAAACTCCGATTTAGGGGCCGCCTTGCGATCAGAATGGGTGGTTGGGCCCGCGGAATGGACCCTTACCGCGGCTCAAAAATATAAACAGGGATTAAAATTGGGCACCGATATCTCTTTGGGAGTTGGGCCTTTTGATGTGCAATGGGAAACTGCGCTGTTGAACAAACCTTCTGAAAAGGTGTTTGAGGGTGAAGTGAATCCGGCGCAGGGAAAATTACCCCAAGCCAAAAAGCAACCTAAGCAATCCGTGCAAATGGTGGGAGGGGTGGAATATGGAATCAAATATAGCGATGAAGATGCCATTTACTTTGGATACGAATTTTTCTGGAACAGCTTGGGCCAAAGTAACTTTGAATTAGAAACCTACGCCTTTATTTCCGGCTCTGCCAGACCCTTTTATTTAGGTAAGCGCTACCACGCGGGATATATGCGATTGCCAAATCCGGGGAATTGGAACTCCTTTTCCTCCATTGCTACCGTGGTGCATAACCAAACGGATAAAACAGGAATCGCCAGGCTTAACTTGGATTGGTCCATTACCCCTAGAGTGAGTTTTGGCACCTTTTGGGGGCGATACTATGGAAAAAAAGGGGAGTTTAGATTTCAGTTACCCGAGTCCTTTTACCCATTGGCAGAAGGCCCTAAGGCACCCATTTCAAAGGAAAGGCTGGAGGTTTTAAAGCAAAGGCCATTATTGTGGGTGGCTGGCCTCACGGGTGCTATGAAATTCTAAGGAATGTTTAGCGAGTGGTTTCTTTAAGTTCTTTTTCGCAGGCTTGACGGGTGTAGTGATTTCCAAGCTCCGATACTTTGAAAAAAGCTTGTCGTTTGCCATGGATTTCATAACATAAAAACCCTGTTGGACATACCACCCCCCAAGGTTGGCTGCTTTGAGCTTCTAGACAGCGTAGGGAGCCTTCATCGCAAAAACAACCTTTGTCTTCCAGTTCTTTGATGCTTTTTTTGCAATTTTCTTCACTGACTAAGCCGGGCGCTAAGGGAAACGTGATCTTGGGATCTTTTAGGGATTGGGCAAATAGTTTAAAATCTTTGCAGCGAAACTTGATGATCTTTTTACTTGGTTTCCATAATTGGGAGGAAGAGTCCATAGGGACAGCCACAGAAGCTTGACTAAAAGCCAAAGGCTTCGGACTTACAAAGTGAACAATGCTTATGACGCCTATGACAAACGGTAAAGTACCGACTTTGAATGGATTCATGGAGTGCCTACTTTTTTCCAGATTAACCTTGAGAAGAGCGGATGAATCAGAACCAGGTAACGAAAAATAAAAAAACCCTCCCACTTCGTAAAAAACGATCGGAATGTACATTCCAGGGAGAGTTTTTACTTAGAACCTTTGCGAGGTTCAGAAAACCCAATTATTGAGCAGGAGCGGTGGCAGGAGCAGCAGCGTCAGCAGCAGGAGCGGCGGCAGGAGCAGCAGCGTCAGCAGCAGGTTTCTTAGCAGCTTTTTTAGCTACTTTTTTCTTCTTAGCAGCTTTCTTGCCTTCAGCGGGCTTAGCTTCAGCTGGCTTCGCGTCTGTTGCAGGAGCAGCAGGAGCAGCGGCAGCATCAGCAGGGGCGGCAGCAGGAGCAGCAGCGTCCTGAGCGAAAGCAAAAGGA
This sequence comes from Silvanigrellaceae bacterium, assembly GCA_044339525.1. Classification (GTDB taxonomy): domain Bacteria; phylum Bdellovibrionota_B; class Oligoflexia; order Silvanigrellales; family Silvanigrellaceae; genus JBIIVH01. The sequence continues at coordinate 2,833 of JBIIVH010000062.1, forward strand.
GCCAAAACAAGAGAAGCGATTGCGGCAAGTGAAACTAATTTCATCTAAAATCTCCTAAGAATAAATATTACCCACTTTCATGGCTGAGAAAAAAGTCTGAGTAAGTTAAAGATTTGCCAAGTGTAAAAATCACGCCGGCGAAAATGGTAACCCACCTAGAGCTCTTTAATAGCAAAGTAAGTGCTCAAAAAAAATAGTCCTAGGAGTTACCAATGTCAATCATTGCTCGGAGAGTTTTTTTATCGGTTAAAGATAATTAGGTTCTGTTGCGTTTTAAGTAGCTTTTTGCAACTTGATAGTCGATGGAGAATCGATTGAGTTCCACTGTCTTGCCAAAATTTATGGCTAGTCCAGAGTATTTTTTAATCAAGGGAAACCCAATTTTCTGTAGTGTCTTATTGGCACGTTCATTGGTGGTGCGTACTTCTGCCAAAATAGCCATCAAAGAAAATCGCTTATAAAGCTCTACTACGGACTGAGACACCAGTGTTTTGGAATGTCCCTTGCCCAAATAAGCCGCGTCAAAGAGATAAAATTGGATCCGAGCCGTCTCTCCTGAAACGAGATCGGAAGCGTAAGTAAACCCAATGGCTTTGTCGTCGGCCTGCCATACAACCACACAAGCGTCGGCCTGAGTGTCGGGGGTCTCTAAGAGCTTATTGAGGTGAACCTTCCACTGTTCTCCGGACGGAACACGGGCAGAATCTATGGCCATCTCATCCAATTGGGCAGGTGTGCATCGTTCCCAGAAAGAAACAATGAGAGGAATGTCTGATTCCTGTAGCGAACGAATAGAAAAAGCGCTCATATATTCACCATTTCTTTTGTAACAAACAAACCAGAGTGGCTCCCTGCACCTACATTTAGGTGGGGCCAACCACCCGTAAAACTCAAAACAACTTTAGATAGGGTATCAGATTATCTCCTCTAAGACTAGTACGACATCCATCAACCTTGAGGCGATGCTTAGTCAGGTAATGGAGTGCCCCCCTTAGCTTAAAAAACGGCAAAATGAAGCTTTAGCTTGCTTGCTTTTCGGCTGGCGAGCTGAGTGGCTGGAGCTCCTGAGTGTCCGATTCATCGTCCAATCGACCAACGTATTCCTCAAAGGTGGAATCCACTCCCACAATGCGATACCCAGCATTTCCATCGGAATAACGACGCTGGAGTTCTAGTTGCACCTGGCAAAAAACCTGAGAGTCAATCTGAATCTTAAGAACGGGTTTGGGTAGGGCAATATCCGATCGGGGGAGCGTTAGTCGGCATCCCTTTCGGGATAAGTCCAAAATTTTGACAGCCACTCCCTTCCAGTATTTTTGATCCTCCCGTTCCGCCAGAACCCCGTCTAAGTTGGTTTCAAAGCGGCGTTCTCGGCGCACATTAAAAACCTCCACCCCGGCAATGTTGGGAAGGTGAACGAGAGATTCCCATCCCAATGGCCACCCATGGACGCTTAAAAGGCGGAGCTTTTCCTCAAGAGATAAGGCGTTTGCAAAAAACGTGGCTTTTTCAAGCAAAACGGATACGTTTTTGGGGCCTAGTACGAAATTATCAATGGAGCCCGCTACACCTGTGGTGGTCCGAAATCGTGAATCGGATCCTCTCAGATATTTATACAAATTCCTTTTTGGCTCTGTATTCCTGTAAACCAAATAAAGTTTTTTAAAAATTTCGGGAAGGTCAACATAAGCAAAAACGTTGTATTTGGGTAGGGGCCGGAGGTGACTCTGGGGCGATTTTGGGATTTCGTCTAGTATCAGCACGCCTCGAATAAATTCCATGAGTCTGGGGTTGGCATTGACCAAAACCGCAGTACAATCTTGATAGGCGGGTGCAAAGTGAAGAATAAACTTGCAGATGGCAAACAGTATCTCATGGGAGTTGGTTTCTCGATGATCCGGAACGATGGCAAAATCAATGGGCTCCAAATAGCGATCGTGAGTAAAGAATCCGGATGTGGGGTCTAGATAAGGTAAACTCGGCGTGGAAAAGGCGCCATTTCTTACTAACGTTACCACTCCCACGATTTTTTCATCCAAGAAGGCGGCTACCACGGTTGTGGATGGTAAAAGATGGTATTTGGTGATTTTCATTCCACTTGGTTTTTCGCTGAGTAAACCTTGTGATACAAAAACATCATGAACTGTTTTTAAGGCAAGCGTGAGCTCCTCCAATGATCGGACAGGACGAACGGTGAGATCGGGGTTGGGCACATCAGGAAGTTTGAGCGTGCGTCGTAAGAGGGGAAATTTTAAAAAATCAGGCAGATAGGAAGTTTGGTTTGCCTCCCGAATGGTTTTACCTCGAAAAGATCCTTCGGCCATAATTAATCCCCACAACGTACTAGAAAGCCTGTGTCACGATATCCTGACACGATTCTAAGCACGATTCTAATCAAACTAGGGGAAAGGGACCTGGGTAAGTTGTGCCCATCCATTCCTTAACAGGTTTGATGCTCACTTCGAATCCACTGAATTTTAGGGATCTGATCGAGGGTGGGTTGGGAGGATTCCAATTTCAACAAAACGAGGGTTTCCGTGATTTCAGCACCCTCTTTAAATCGCACACCTTGTAAAACATCCCCTGAGGTAACGCCGGTGGCAACCACCAAGATGTTGTTGCCAGAGGCAAGCTCTGTGCCTAAATAAACACGATCTGGATCCGAAATACCCATGTCCACCAGGCGTTTGCGGTTTAATGCGGCGCTATTTCCGATGAGTCCTGTTTTAACAACCTCAGGGTCATAAATGAACTTTCCTTCAAAATGGGCTCCCAGCACCGCGCAGGCGGCGGCCGTAACCACACCTTCAGGGGCTCCACCAATGCCCATAAAGGCATGGGCCATACCTGTGTCTAGGGCACAGGCTAAAGCAGCGCCCACATCCCCTTCGGCAAATAACTTAACACGGGCTCCTAGGCTTCTGATATGAGAAATTAACTCCCGATGTCTTTCACGCTCTTGGACTAAGATTACCACATCTTTCATAGGAATTTGGTAGGTGCTGGCAATGATTTCCAGATTTTTTTTCATTGAAAAGTTTAAGGAAATTTTTCCTTTTAACGAAGGCGCTGCTGCTAATTTGTCCATGTAAAAGTCTGGAGCTTTTATGAGCCCGGAAGGTTCGGTTACCGCCAAAATGGCCATGGCTCCGGCAAGTCCTTTGGCCACCAGGGAGGTGCCTTCCAAGGGATCAACCGCTAAACACCAGGGTGGTTCCCCTGCTGCCATTCCCAAAAGCTCTCCATGATAGAGCATGGGAGCTTGGTCCCGTTCTCCCTCCCCGATCACCACTTCCATGCGGGTGCTGAGGCCATTTAACACCTTGCGCATAGCCTGTGTGGCAGCCTCATCGGCGTCTTCTTTTTGACCAGAGCCCACAAAGTGAAAGGCAGCTCGGGCCGCGCTTTCGCATGCCACTTGTAATCCGCTCATAAGTTCCCAAATTTTCATGCAATGCTCTCCTTAGATTGACCCATGAAGGGATTTTTGAGTTATAGGTATCCAAATTCTTTGGCATCGTGCAATAACTTTGCCCGGTGCTCCGGGTGAGCGATGGATACCATAGCTTTTACCCTTTGGGAAATGGATAATCCCTTGAGTTGGACCACGCCAAATTCGGTGACAATGGTGTCGATGTCATTGCGGCTGATGGATACTTTGGCTCCTTGTTTTAGGGCGCTTACAATTTTGGGAAAACCTTTCTGATTTAAAGAACTAAATGCAATGATCCCCCGGCCGCCCTCACTTCTCTGGGCTCCCAGGTGGGTGTCCGTGGCTCCACCCACGCCGCTGATTTCCAAATGCCCAACACTTTCTGAGCAAACTTGCCCCGTTAAATCCACTTCAACCGCAGTGTTAATGCTAATCATTCGGTGGTTTCTGCCAATGCGAACGGGATCATTAACCACGCTAGCTGGATGAAGTTCTACTCCTGGGTTTTTATCTAAAAAGGCATAGAGTTCTTGGCTCCCAAACGCAAAGCTACCTACGATTTTTCTGGGCCAAACGGATTTTCGTGAGCCATCTATCACGCCCTTTAAAAACAACTCCATCATGGAATCATTAATCATCTCTGTGTGAATGCCAAGCTCTTTCTTTTCTAAAAGGGCGCTCGTGAGGGCGTCTGGGATCCCCCCGATGCCCAGCTGAAGCGTGGCTCCATTTGGGATTAAGGGGGAGATGTGTTCGGCAATCCGTTTTTCAATGGCACTGGCTTCTGTTTTGGGGAGAGTTTGTAGTGGAAAGTTTGATTCAACCAACCAATCGACCTCATCTAAAGAAACATAAGTTGACCCAAACGTAACAGGAATGTTGGGATTTACTTCTAATACTACTAAATTTGCCTTTCGAAGACATTCCGACTCATAGACACAGCTGGTGCCCAAACTCACGAAACCTCTAGAGTCAGGGGGTGAACAAGTTCCCCAAAAAACATCAATTTGGGCTTGGGAGAAGTTGTTTTGAAACCATTGGGACAAATGACCAGGTACGTAATGAAGTTTATTGTTACCTTGGTGCTTGCGAATGACCTGACTCAAAAACATGACATTGGCGGTGAAATGAGAATCTAGGGAAGCATCTACAAGACAAGGAAACGCTTGGCTGGGATTGGATCCATAAAGGCGAACCCCTTTAAGGCTAGAGGCTCGCTTATGAAGATGGGATAAAACCCCCTTTGGTTCTGCCGCGGCCATGGAAAAAACCACGGTTTGGTTTGATGTGATATGATCCAAGGCTTCCTCTAGGGACACCATTTTTGCAAGCTTATTAGACCCTAACCCAGTCATCTGATTTACCCTTTCTAAATGCTTAGTAGAAATGGATCGAAGTGAAAAAAGAATCTAAGATGAAGTGAGGTTTAATGCAAACTTAGCTGACCGTTTAAAATGGAATCATCTAAAAAGGCGCCACTTGTGTTCACTCACAAGCACTGGAACTCACCACCACCGTGTTCTGTGACTCCCGAGGCTTATTATCAGTGGGTGATGAGGGATTAGAGTCCTTTGATACATCTTGGGGCTTTGTAGGCTTATCAGAGGATGATTTGTCTGATGGGTTGGAACTCTGGGAACTCCCTTTATTTGATTTTTGTGGAGTCACTATGACCGGGTAACCCCCGCTGATTAAGTTTCCCTCTTTGCGATTGGCAACCATCAAAGGAATCCACTGCTCCGCTAAAACCAGACTTCCGCTATCCGCCGGGAAAAAGGTAAAAACATCCCGCAGAGATTTGCTCTGGATTTGAACAAAAGGCAGGGAAATCGTGGCAATGGCGCTTCCCAATTCGGAAAACGCATATTCATTTAATGATTCCATGGGGGATTCGTTTTCCTTTTGTAGTATGGAAAAGGTGGAAAGGGTAATGCTTTTGGTTCTGTTTTTTTGGATCTGCTGTACAAGCTGGCTGTTCCATTGGGAGAGCGCTGTGGAATAGGACTCCCAAGCTTGAGACACCGCTGAATCGGCATCAATCCCCATTTGCACACGAATGGCTTTGAGCCATTGAGAGGCTTGCTTGATCAGTTCACAATGTTCTTTACAGTCACCCACCGATGCGATGAGCTTTGATGAATTGAATAGGAAAAAATGGTTATAGAATTGAGTGTTTTTTTCAAAAAAGTGCATCGTACCAGATTTAGTTTCCTCCGGCACTTGCGCCCAAGCATCTAAAGCAGATCGCTTCCAGTGTTCCAGGTTTTCCACGGAACCCGGAGTGATGTTTTCCAGAGAGACATCACTCCAAACCATATCTAAGGAGGAAAATTGGATGAGTTTTTCTTTTCTCTCTTGTAGAGCCTCTTCCTCTCGGACCTTATTCTCTGCGTTAAAATCAGAAAAATTCACTCCTAAAGATCGATAAAATGAAGATTCACCAAAGGCCTTTGTGTTGAATTCTAGAGCCGCTTTCAGAAAAGGCAACTGAATTTGGAGATGGGCGTTTTTTCCGTTTAAAAAAACATCCACCTCGTCCTTAACAAGGACCTCCATCGGCATTCCATTGTATTCTCCTAACCATCTGGTTTGTTTGACATCTTTTGGTAGACAGTGTCTAGCTGTACCAAGCTTGAAACCCATCTTCCCGCCCACCAAGCTGCCGGGGAATAAGTGCCCATTGCAGCTTTTAAGTCTGGAACCATCTGATTTTTCAAAGACCAGCCGACCGCCAAGGTAACCAGGGGAACGCTTGGGCAACGGATCGCGATTGACCAAAGTAGCCACACAAGCGGAAGATTTGGATTGGGATTTTCCACTTAACCCATTACAGCCATTTAGCAAAAGAAGAGTGCTCAAGGCTCGAAGCTTTAGGAGGAGTTTTGTTAACTTAACTTTCAAGATGATGGTTTGTGGCTCCTTTGAATCCAGATTCTTCCCTACCAACAAGATCTTTTCGGTTTGATGGGGTGAAAACATGAGACAAAAGTGTTTTTAGGGACCGTGTGGGGTGACAACTCCGGTAATCCAAATCATTGCGATTTCAAAATAAAATCTTCTAAGTTTCTAAAATAATTTAATTCAATTGAAATCTTGAAATCAGCATGGGGAACGGTCGATTCAATGAATAGGAAAATGGAGCCTTTATACTAATTGAGCAACAGTCGTTTCCAAAGGATGCTGGGAGAGAGGGATGATGAAGTTATACCAAACATTTGGAGTTACCTTATTTGCGATTTATGTGATCGCTTGTTCTGAATCCAAATTTGTTTCCTCCTTTGGAGAAGGGAAAAAACAGTCCTCCTCTTCGGGAAATTCGGAAGACTCTAAACCAACAAAGACCTCACCGGAAGAAACCGACAATAATGCCCAGGTTTTGGCCAGTTCAAACCAGGGCTCAGAGCCCGGGGAAGAGCCAACCATGGACCCTTCTCCTTCACCCTCGCCTTCACTGACACCGGTTCCTACGCAGCCTCCCCTTTTGGCAGAATGCCAACGGCTGGCAGATAAGAAAATAACACTGGACTTTCCGGTTTTGTTTCCCGAAAACACCAAAGAATGTGCCTGGGAGGCCAATGGCAATGGAAAGCCAAGACAAGGCCGATTTAGGGCGCGCCATGAGACCAAGGTGATGAAAAATGTGGTGTTGCCGCCTGGAGCTGTGATTTGTAAATTCGAGCTCAACGAAGTCAGGGGCGCCGGGTCTACTGGATATTTTTCTTATGACGATGAAATCATGCTAACCATAAATGATCATTTGCTATTTGCTTCAAACTGGGAGTTGGTACAAAAATTGGGTTCTAAATCAACGTTTAATGCTTCTTTACCTGAGAAAATTCCAGCTGAGATATTGGATTTTTCTCTGGCCAAGTACGATAATTCAGCCGCTCTTTTTCGAGAAAAAATATTGGATGTGAAGGAGCGTCATGCTCCCAAACAGGTTTGTATGGGAACGAAAGTAACAAAGCCAAAGGGATGTGAATTTAATCCCGCTGCCATGCTTTCCGATGTGGAGCGTTTAGGGAACAACGAAATTTCTGGCTCACCGGTCACCACTTATTGCACGAAAGAGGAAGCCCCGCAATACTTAAAGAAGGAATTCCCATCTGGACTTCAGGTGGCGGTGAGTTCAGTAAAGGTGGAACATGCCGCTGGGGGAACCTGTACACTTCCTGAGACACAAAGTACTGGACTTCTTTCGGTAAAACTCCCCCCAGAAGTGACGGTTCCCATTCTGGCCTCCATGACAAGCAATCCTTCCGATATCAAATTTAATTTGATTGTTTTTGGTGATAACAATGGCTTAATTGCCAAAACAAATTATCCCAAAATCAGTGGTGGCCCCATTGCGGATCAGGTGGATCCAGGGGATCCTGACACCACCAGCGTCCCAGACCCCGCGAATCCAGGGTCAAATCTGAATGTTCAAAGGAGTGATTGCTATCATTCCGAATTAAACACCTCTATTAAAATTGAGTATGTCGTGAAATAAAGAGGGCTTAGTAAAAAACATCTCTAAGTTCAATGCGTTTGACTTGAGATAAATTGGACTGGGTAAAATAAGACCCAACCTGAGCAAATTTTTCCGTTGCATCTGTGCAAAAAATTTGGGTTTGATGATGAAGTAGCTCTTTGGGATTTGGGTGTTTAGAGATAAATTCATTTACAATTCTCGTCATTCCAAAAGAAGAGTCCACCAAAAAAATAGGGTCATTGCCGTCTGAAAGATGGTTCACGGAATTTTGGTCTTTAAAGTGAATCACTGGCCTTGAGAATTTTTTTTGTAATACATTTGAAATACAATCCACGAGCCTTGGGAAATGAGTGCAGGCGAGAGCCACAGCTTTGGTATCAGCGGGAATGTCTTCCAGGTAGAATTCTACTAAGGCTTGAGCGATGGGTCCATTATTGAACCCTTCTTCTACTAAGGGAACCCAAAGTGGACAGGCTTTGTGCCACTGATTTTGGTAACCCGCTTCCTTAAGGGCCTGGCTAACGGCACCTTTTTGAATGGTAAATCGAGTGCCCAAAATGGCCACGCGACCTTGGGGGGTGCACACTTGTGAGATGCTAGACAGAAAGCTTTCCACGATTCCCACAATGGGCACCTGATAGATGTTTTTGAGTCTTTCCACCGCTACGCTAGAAGCCGTGCCACATGCCACCACCACAAATTGAGTCTGCATTTTAGAGAGAAAAAGAACGGCTTCACTAGTGTATTGAGTAATGGTTTGTGCGCCTTTATTTCCGAAAGGTGCCCTAGCATTGTCTCCTAAATAGATGGTGTTTAGAGATGGGATGGCCTGACGCACCGACTCCCATACCGTCATGCCGCCTTGGCCAGAGTCAAAAAATGCGATATTGGGAAACGATTCCATTGTGATTCCTAAATCTGGGGTTAGCTTATGTTCAATAATGATTTTAGGCGTATAACCGCCTCTTCGCCATGGACAAAATGAGCCCCAGACTGACATAAGGGAACGCACTCTTCCTCTTTTAAAAGTCCCTGATGGCCAAAGGTATAATAGGGATCTTTGAGCAGATTGAGATGCAGAGCATTCCAGCCAAAATCCGTGGCTGAGGTGACGTTTTCTGGGAGGTCGTCCACGAACACCACTTCCTTTGGGTCTAGTTCTTTGGGGTCGCCCCTTTTGCTGGTCCATCGATGAGCTCTGGCATGGGCTTTTTGATAAATGATGGGCTGGGGTTTTTCGCAGCCTAGGTCTTGGGAAAAGCACACGACGTCAAAGATGTCTCTGAGGTGCAGTGTGGCTTCTATGTCGGTTTCGTGCCATGGGACCGCATTGGATAGCACTCCCACCCCAATGCCTCTGGATTTTAGCTCCCTTACAAGCCTTAAAGCGCCTAGGCGCACCGGTCCCACGATGAGGCTTGATAGGTTTTTAAGGTCAATGGCGTCAAACTCCGGTTCTGTTACCTTAACAAAAAAAGTGTCTTCCAATGCGGCTTTGATCTGCTCAAAGTAACGAGCGGGTCCAATGTTACCCAAAGCCCAATCTTTGGTGGCTTGAGTTTTGCCCAGAATTGCCATGAACTGGGATTTGGTGACATGGTGACGGGCAAAAACTTCCTCCCAAGCTTGGAAGTACGCATCCCAATGGAGATCGATCAAAACATTTCCAATATCGAAATAAACAAAACGAATTTTAGACCAGGCCGAGGCGGGCAAAGGCAAATTTAGGATAAAATCCGAAGGTTTAATCAGGGGCCAAGTCATAAATCTATCGTCCTTCTAGGCACACCGTTTAAGTACACTCCAAACCAAACCGATGGCGTTGGCGTAGTGGGAGGGATCCCCTATTCCCGACAAATTGCGTTATGACCTCAAACTTGAGGTAAGGTAAAGCAAACTGGGAAAACAAAGAAGGAAGCACCCATGGTTGCAGCAGAAAATCTTGTCACGGGTCTGGGAAAAAAGCCAGAAGTTCAGCCTATTCTGCTTTTGGTGGATGACCATCCCCTAACGGCTGGTATTGAAAGAAATTATTTTGTGGGTGTGGGGTTTCAGGTGATATTGTGCAGTAGCCCATCGGAAGTGGAGCAAACGGTGCGACAAACCCCTGTGGACTTAATGATCGTAGACGTAAATTTTGCCAAAAACCGAGGGCTGGAGATGGTGAAATTCGCCAAATCCCACGCTTGCTCACCCAGTCTCAAAATTTTGGTGACTTCGGTGATTGGAAGCCCCGAGGTCCGAAAAAGTGTTTTAAAATCCGGGGCGGACGAGCTGCTTCTTAAGCCCGCCCCCCGGGAAAAGATATTGAGATCCATTAAAAGACTCACAAGCCTAAAATCAAGGGATGGTGAGAGGGTAAAACAAAATTTTTCTTGTGTGCTGTGGATTAAAAATCAGGAATTTCAGGCCAATACGTTAGATCTTTCGGCAGATGGTGTGCACATTGGAACCTTGGCCAACCATCCCCACTCCAGGCCCGAAATCCAATCAGAAATAGAGATTTCCATCCAATCGGAACCGAAGGAAAAACCCATCGTGTTGGCTGGAACCGTGGTGAGGCACACCGACGTGGGATTTGGGGTTCGATTTTCAGAAATGAATAAGCCCACGAAACGGGCTTTAGACAAGCTTTTGTTAAAGTTTTCCATGAATCAGAAAATGTCCCACTTTTATCTTTAATTTTACAGACACTTACATCTATCATTTGTCCCTTGAATTCCAAGCCCATTGTCCCTACTTTATCCAAAGTCCAAAGATAGGGTCTTTGGTGGGAGTTAGGGGAAAAAAGTGGAGCTTCAAAAGCCAGTTACCGTTACTTTTCAGCATTTTTGGTGTATCAGTTTGGGCTTATTAACCGTTTGGGGGTGCAGGCCCCAATTGGCGCCCGTGGCCAGAAACGCAAAGCCCGTGGAAAGGGAAGAAAATGTGCCTGCTGGCACTCAAAGGGAGTGGGTCACCCCCCTTCCCAAAATCACTCCCGTTCCGGATCCTGACCCCGTGGTGATCCCTCAAAAATCCCCTCCTCTCGAGCCAGATGTGCTGCCAGGAGACGACAGCGATGTGATCCCTCCGCAAGAAGAACCTGTCGTCACACCATTGCCCAAGCCCACTTGCTCAACCCAATTTGCATTGAAGGATTGGGTGTTGCTAGAGGAGCTCAGTAGTCAGCGATCTTGGAAAGAGGGCGACACGATTTTCTTGCAAACTCCTGCGCTTAAAGTGGGCTCAGACAATAAAAATGCGATGATTCAGGTGAACACCATCGACCCCTTTCCCTTAATATCCAGAGGGGAGTTGAACATTAATTGGGACGGTATCAAAGCTGATAAAAGTGGGACAAAGTGGTGGAATTTGATGGTGGATAAAGATACTTGCGAATTCCAGAATTTAGAGCTTAAAGAGGAGAACCAGGGTAAAGAAAGTCTTATCTTTAATTTTGTGGACAAAAAGTTCCAATGGAAGTGGAACGATAATGTGATTCTTAGTGCCACGATTTCGTTTAAGGATATTCCTAAGGCGCTGGATTTAAAATGATCTTAGTCCCGGGTTTAAGCGGCTTCCTCATAAGATTCGTTCACAATATCGGACCCTAGGAGGGGTTCTTGATAGTGGCGGATGCTGGTGGACCTTCTGCGCTCATGGCGTTTGTCCATGTTTTTCTTGAGCATGCGACCTGCCTTGTAAGCCGCTTCCCGCACGGCCGCCAGGAGATGGGGGCCTTTGGCTATCGTTTTCCCCGTTTGCCTGGCGCAGGTGTAATGAAGATTGGCCACACATTGCTCTCCCTCCATGGAAAGGGTCCACTGGATCTTAACCGGGTATTTGGCAAAATGAGCCACGTGCTCCAAAACTTCTTTTTCACAGAAGTCTCGGATTTCATCGGTTAAAGTAAAGGCGTGGGCCGCGATAATCACTTGATTCATGTGCATCTTCTCCTAAATGCAGGGTATGGGGGTCGTTACATCCTGGCCGTTTACTTACGGTAATTCCAGGAAACCTAAAAAAATAAAGTTTTTTTCCATAAATTTCGATACAGAAGCTTGGAGCGATCCTAAGTCACCTGAATTTGGTAGAGGTGGAGCTTTAAGAGAGGATGAGGGTGGGATAATGAGGCGAATGCCTGCAGGCAGATCGTTGGGTGGGTCATCATTGCCGTTGCCTTTCTTAGAGTCCTTGCTCTTCCTATAGAGTTCTTCGGTTGATTGGGCCATGAAACTTGAGGAAAAATGAAAAAAATTTTTAGAGAAGCCTTGATTGCTTTATTTGGTGCATTTGGGGTATTTCAGCCCTGGCAGGCCTTGGCCCAAATTTCCCAAGGGGAGTTACCGGGGGGAGTTCATTCAGGCACTTCCAGGGAAACGGATCTGGGGGAAACGGATCTGGGGGAAATGGAATGGGACCAGCAAAATGCGGAGTTAGAAGACATCGTGGCCACCGCGGACTCCTGGGGGGATTTGACCGAGTCAGTGGACACCTCATGGGCTCCCCAGTCTTCCACCTTGGATCTCCTTCTGATCCCCCAATCCACTCAGGATGATCTGGATTTGGAAAGCTCGGGAGAGTACAAAAAAAAGCAGAAAATGATTCAGCAGTGTTTTGATTCAAGAGCGAGCCTGGTATGGAAAGAATTCTCCCCATTTTTTCACTATAAGTATGATATGGAATATAAAAAATTTGCGGCATTGTTTTTAGCCCTCTGGAAAAATGAAAGTAACTACACCAAACCCAAAAGAGGGGTGATCATCCAAACCAATTGCCCTAATACTCCCCCTTTTTATGCGGATTCCTTGCCTGGGCAGAGTTTAAATCAGGATTTGGAACGGGCGAGAAAGATGGAAAATAGACTCAAGAAAAAATACTCCCGGTGCAACCTCCGCATGGCCGACTATGGCCCCATGCAGTGGAATCAAAAATGGAGGCTATCCAAACGGGCCTATCGACCGCAGATTGAGATGGCACTTCGGATTTCCACTCAATATGGTAAGGAGTCCATTCAAAAACTTTCCATGCCTGAGATGACTCGGCTCATCAAATTCAATTCCCATGCTCTTTTTTTATTGGGCGGGCTAAATATTAAAGATGGAGTTGATAAGCCTAGGGAATACATCAGAAATTACAACTCCAAAACCGCCTATCAAAAAAAAGTATTTAGAGACTATCAATCCTTTAAGCTTAAGTTCATGGCCCAAGCCCAATGCAAATTACCTGCTTTGACTCAGGCGAAAAAATAGATTGGGTGACTTGCTGGGGGATGGAAAAAAAGGTAACTTATTCCAACAAACCAGTATTGTTAAAGGTGCTTTGAAATGCGGCCTTATCTTGATTACCGGGATCCAGCTCCCTCTTCCCCATCCATGCCCTCCCCAAAATCTCTGCATTTAGAAGGTTTGACTTTAAAAGATTTGGCGGGGCAAACTCCCGTTTATGTCACCAGCCTTACGGCTTGTAAAGATCGGGCCATGGCCTATCAAAATGCATTGAAGAGTCATTTTAAAAACACCAAATGCTACTTTGCCGTAAAGGCCAATCCCGCTCCTGAAATCATCCAAACGTTTTTAGAAATGGGGTTGGGATTTGATATTGTTTCGGAAGGCGAATTGGATCGTGTGCTGGGTGTAAGTGGTACCTTAGCGAAAGACATTTGTTTTGCAGGTGTGGGTAAAACAAAATCCCAAATTGAAAAAGCCCTACGTTTAAATGTGGGCTGGCTTAATGTGGAACATCCAGAGGAGCTGCATATCACCCTAGAGAAGTTGATGGACTCAGCTTATTCCACGTCCACCACTCAGCTTGCCATTAGGCTTAATCCCTGCGTGGAAGTGGCCACCCATCCTCACCTCAAAACGGGGGCGTTGAATTCTAAATTCGGGATTTTAAGGCCTCAGCTTTTAGAGATGTTGGAGAAGTGGAAGCTAAATAACTCTCCACTTTTTGAAACCGCCCAAAAGAGGATTCGGGGTATCCATGTGCATGTGGGAAGTCAGCTTTCGGAGCCCCACATTTATGAATCTGTCGTAAAAGAAACCCTTGAGACTTGTGAGTGTCTGGAAAAGTTGGGGCTGGAGGTGAGGCATTTGGACTTTGGCGGGGGATTGGAAGTGCCCTTCCAAGGCATTCCTCAGGATCACTCCGATATCCGCCTGAGGGTAGATACCTTGGCCCAGTATTTGGTTTCCAGCCTTCCTCGGTTTCCCATCCTTCGGGAGAAATTTGGGGAATCTTTTGATAAGGTTACGATAAGCATTGAGCCGGGACGATCTCTGGTGGCGAGCAGTACGGTGCTTGTAACACAAGTGTTATACACAAAGAGCAATGACTCCGAGCATCATTTTGCTGTGGTGGATGCGGGTATGAATGATTTTCCTCGACCTAGCCTATATGGGGCTAAGCATGAAATTTTGCCTGTGCAGGAGTCGTCCTCCTCCCATCAGAAGCAATACATCGTGTGTGGTCCGGTGTGCGAGAGTGGTGATGTGTTTGATACCAAAGTGGCGTTGCCTGAGTTGCGTCCCGGAGATCTGCTCGCCTTTTTGGAAGCAGGAGCGTATTGTTATTCCATGGCAAGTCAGTACAATTTAAGACCTTTGCCGGTGTGTTTGTTTGTGAAAGACTCCCAAGTGGTGGGGAAAAAATCTCCTGTTTTTCCCGCCTAGACAATCGCATGTCTGTGTGATAGAAATCCTCAGGTACTCAAACCTTTTTGCTTTAGGGGTGGTCCATGAGGTCTTCTTTTTTGTTTTTTGCACTATTTGGCGCATTGACTGGCTGTGGTGCTGCCGGCACCGTTTCTAGCAAAATCAGCTCTAAAGCCCAATGGGATCTTTACTGTGATTCCCAAGACTCTTCTGTTCAAAATACTATGAAAGCCTTGCTGAATAGCGTTAATTCACCGGACTGCAAAAGCGCACTTCAAAAACTCAGCGCAATCACCGAGCTCGATCTTCAAAATCAGGGAATTGAATCTTTATTGCCTCTATCTGAGATGGTGTCGTTGCAGAACTTGTACCTTTATAACAACCAAGTTCGCGATTTAAGTCCTCTGAAATCCTTAGCAAAACTTCAAACCCTTTGGGTGGGAAAGAATCAGCTAAGGGACTTGAGTAGCCTTCCCAAATTGCCTAGGTTATCGGATTTATCGGTTAGCCACAATCAGATCTCCGATCTCCAACCCTTGGTGAATAGCGCTCCGCAGTTACAGACTTTGTATGCCGATCACAATTCCATTTCCAGCCTGGTTCCTTTGGCCACGTTTTCCAAACTGACTAAAATTCAGGTGTCTTTTAACTCCATTCAAAGCCTGACGCCACTTTCTGGGCTCGCCACGAGCTTGAGAATGCTCGAATTTACGGGAAACCAAGTAAAAGACCTTTCACCACTTAAGCCCCTACGAAGGTTAAACTACGTGATAGGAGCTAACAATCAGATTTCAGACCTTAAACCTCTAGCCACCCATACAGCCCTTCAAGCCATTGGATTTATGGGAAATCAGATCTCCGATATTTCTCCTTTGGCGGAAGTTCCCAATCTCATCGTGGTAAGCCTGGGAAAAAATCAAATTCAGAGTTTGCTGCCTCTGGCTAAGTTATCTAAGATTTCGGATTTGGACGTGCGGGAAAATCCCATTCAAAAAACAGCGTGTCCCACGGAAGCTACCTCTAAGACAGTGTCTGACTTTTGTAAGTCATTGTGAATCAAGTAAACCATTGCATCACCTCCCTGAGCGTGTTAACATAGAAGTCAGACGGTCACCCATAAATTTAAAAATGGAGCAAATTCCTCATGAAAAGGATATTCTCTTTCCTATTCGTTTTGTTTTTTGTTTTTTTTTGTAAATCTAGAAAAATTAGCAATATTAGAAGCTCTGAAGAAAGAAAAATAGATCAAGAACTCGTGCCGATTATGGGAACAGACCTAAGTGAAATACTTCAGACAAAAGAGTCTAAAGCAGCCTTTGATGAATATAATGCGCAAATTCAGAAGATTAGCAGCCCGACCTCCGAACTAACGCCAGAGACAATTAGGAAAAATATTTCAGATAAAACAAGATTTTTAGCTGGAAAATGGCTCTTTAATTATGGCCCACCTGAAGTGAGAAATGCGATACCCCAGTTTTATTTTGAAGGAGCGGCAAAAGCATGGCCAGATCTTGTGGGAGATAGTTATTCTAATGTTGGGCTGATCCCAAACCCTGATGACCCAGGTTTTCCTATAGGAATTCCAGCAGCGTATAGCACTAATCTAGCTGTGAATCTTGTGGCCAAAACCAGAAACGCCACATCGTGTGCCATGTGCCACTTGAGCAAAACGTCAGATGGAAGATATGTTTATGGATTGCCAAATTCGAATTTAAATCCTGGCCGATTGGCGCTGATTGTTGGGTACCCTGGATGGGCTTTGGATCAAGACGGACAAAATCCAAAAAAGTGGGATCCAAGACTGATTGAACGTTTTAAAAAAATGAAACAAATGGCTGCAGAAAATAAAATTGCATCAGCCAATTTTGCGGATTTTAGCAAAATTCCCAAATGGATCCCAGTTACGCATGCACTGCGCTTGGTGGCATCCATTCCTAAATTCTCAGCTGCAGATCAGAGAGATATGCTGTCGGAGTCCAAAGGGCGCGGTCCACTTTTTTTTGTTGCTTTAGGAACTGAAGAGACCATCGTTCTTTCCCCTCCCAGCTTATTTGGGATAGAGTCATTTCCTCAGTATCCATATGATTTAGATAAGACTAGAATTTCAGCGTTGCTTCCTTCACCTGATCTAGAAACACATGTGGCTGAGGGACTGTTTCTGGTAGCTGGCGAGCTCTCCAAAGTGAATGGGCTGGCTTGGCAGGTGGCACTCACGGACTTTGTTAGGACTTTTAAACCTCCAGCAAATTTAAGCATGAAAAACGATGTTCTATATGATATGGGAAGCAAGATATATTCTAAATCGTGTGCTGCATGTCATCAAAATTCACAGGGAGGGAGTGGGAGAATGATCCCAGCAAAAGTAATGAAGCTGGATCCTAAATACTCAAATCCTTACATTTTAAATATCACTCCTTCAAGTGAGTTGAGCCAGACAAACTTTGAAGCCGTTAAATATGAAATGAAAAGTAAACATCCTCGATATGATTTTGAAAAGGAAATGGGGATACGTCCACGTCGTTTGAAAGGTGTGTGGGCCATGTCTCTTCTTATGAGCACTGGGTCCATAGATGGTCTAGACCATGCTTTGTGTCTGGAAGGTAGGACTCGGGATGAAAGCAAAAATGGTACGGATGAGTCAGATTCTGTGCATAGTGATCTATGCAACAATCACACACTGGAAAATCGAAAAGCACTTAAAGAGTTTTTAGTTCATTTCAATTGATGAATGATAAGAGTTTTTAACATCTAGATATCCCTCATGTAGTTGCCCCGTCAATTCCGGACACCTAGGTTAAAGATAAATTCATAGGATGCGTGGGGCTTCGCCCCAAGCCCCAGAGCTCACCACCGAGGTTGGCACCCAACTCGCTGGCACTGCCCTAGCTTCACTCTCGGTTTTCAACCTCGGGTCGCGCCGCTGCTCCAGGTGTTCGCGCGGAGCGACCACGTTTCGCTTTTCTCGGGCGGCTCCAGACGAGGTTGGGTTTTCTTGCAAAGTAGCTATATATTCCTTCGGCGAAAGCATTTTCAATGCTTTGTGTAGATGATTTTGGTTATAGTCGTCAACCCAAATTCCTAATTGATCAAACACCTTCTCGACCTCCCAAAGCTCATTCACGTAAACATAGTCCCGCTTGTAAGTTTTCACCATGGCCTCACTTATGCCATTACTTTCAGGGGAATAAGAAGGAGTGGTGCAAACTTCAAAACCTAAAAGCGTGCCAAATGGGATGCATCCGCGGATTGATGTCTTGACCATCTGGCCAAATTATTGACACCTATGCTGCTGCGATTCCAAATCGGTCTACTTTTTTCCAAAACGGGTCCCATCGCCCATCGGTTATAGCTAAACTGCGTAACTGTAATATATCATGACAACCATCAAGGCTCCAGCGCATCCCTGAACCACAAAGGCGTTCCTTTACCAAAACCTTACATCTTGCCTCACAAGTCTAATGGGCAAAAGATTTTTCCACCATCCTTAGTCTGATACACATGTCTATTTACGGTTACTTTTCCATAAGGAGTCTCATAATCTTTACCTGTTTTTCCTTTTGTGGTAAGCTGAAGACTACCAAGGCGAATAGGAGATCCATCCGTATCGAGATGCTCAAGAGCCCCAGCTGTTAGAACTTGGCCGGCTTGATTCAAAGCATCTTGAATTTCGTTTT
>JBIIVH010000013.1:0-81113 GCA_044339525.1 Silvanigrellaceae bacterium
CGATTCATGCGGGTCTCTATATCCAATTTCACTTCTTAAACCTCCCATGCTAAAAATTTTTTGCATGGAAAGGTTTGTCAAAAGTCTTAAGAGGGCGCCACAGGCCTGGATTTGGCGCTTACAATCATCCCTGGTAACTAGACTCACCCAGTTCCATAAAACGAGGAGTCTGACCTGGTTTCATTTCTAAAACTCGGGTGGCCAATGTGGATATGAAATCCAAATCATGGCTAACGAATATGATGGAACCGGTGAATTGCTTTAAGGAATCATTGAGTGCTGTGATGGACTCAAGATCTAAATGGTTTGTGGGTTCATCCAGCAACAATACATTGGCCTCCTCCATCATAAGCCGGGAGAAAAGCACACGAGCCCTTTCTCCCCCGCTGAGGGCATCTGTGGGTTTGTCTTGCTCTGGACCTTTAAAAAGCATTCTACCCAAAAAACCCCTAAAAAATTCATTTGGTTGCATCGGATCAAAACTTTGAAGCCACTGGAACGGAGTGGTGCCTTTAGGTAACGCTTCTTTGTGATCTTGAGGAAAGTATCCCTTTTGTACGCTCACACCCCAAATGCATTTTCCGGTGTCAGGTTCCAACTCACCTGCCAAAACCCGCATTAAAGTGGTTTTTCCCACGCCGCTTGGTCCCACAATGGCAAGACGCTCCCCTGGATTAAGATAAAAATGCAGATCTTTAAACAATGTTAGTTTTTCAGAAGGATTTTCAAGAGAATCAAAGGTCTTTGAAATCCCTTCCACGTTTAACAATTGTTTACCTAGAGGTTTGGCCTGTTTAAACATAAATTTAGGAAAGAGACGACTAGAAGGCACAATTTCTTCAAATTGTTTTTCTAATTTTTCAAGAAGTTTTTGACGGCTGGACGCTTGGGAGCTTTTGGATGCATTGGCCGAAAATCGGGCCACAAAGGCCTCCAACTCCGACTTACGTTTTTCCAGCTTCATATTGGACATCTCTTTTTGCTCTAAAGCGAGCTGACTTGCCGCCACGTAAAAATCATAATCTCCGGTGTAAAATCGTATCGTGCGGCAATCCACATCCGCAATATGAGTGCAAGTGGCGTTTAGAAAATGTCTATCATGGGACACAATGAGAGTGATTCCATCCCTTTGTTTGATGGTGTTTTCCAGCCATTTTATAGACTGAATATCAAGGTGGTTGGTGGGCTCATCCAATAATAAAATGTGAGGACTAGGAAAGAGCGCTTGGGCTAAAAGCACACGGACTTTATAACCGCCCGCCAGGGAACTTAAGGGATCAAGGTGTTTGGAAGACTCGATTCCAAGACCCTCTAGGAGCTGTGTGGCGCGCACATCTGCATCATATCCATCTTGTTCGGCCACCACCATCTCCAACTCGGAAAGCCGCTCATTTTCAGCGTCTGTAAAGGTGGCTCGATTGTAGATCTCTTCCTTTTCTACCATAGCCGCCCAAAGGGGAGCATTGCCCATAATCACCACGTCTTGCACCCGAAATTGGTCATAGGCATAGTGATCCTGTTTCATATAACTTAACACCTTATTTTTACCATAAGACACGCTTCCGGTATCAGGCTCCAGCACGCCAGCCAGGATTTTCAGGAGGGTAGATTTTCCGGCTCCATTGGCTCCTATGATTCCGTAAGTGCAGCCGGGGTTAAATCGAGCGGAAATGTCTTCAAAAAGTATCTTGGCGCCGAAGCGCATCGTAAGATTATCAACCTGTAGCATGAGAATTCCTTTTTAAAACATAAAAATAATCAGGGTAGCGCTTTGGGTTCCATAAGACCCTCAATAAAATGACGCTTATGAATGAGTATCTCTACCAAGTAATTTAAAAAATCCAGTCGTCGATTTTTAAACCCACTTTCGAGCTCATATCTCTGATAGAGGATTGGTAAGCTATTGATCAAAGCGTTGAGTGGTTTTCGGTGAGCCAGAGGATAGACAAATCTTTTGGAAAACTCTTTGGTAAGACTGGACCACGAATCCGCACTTCCTTTGTTAGATTCTACAAAATTTTCGTACTCCACGTACTGATCCATTCTGGCTTGGGTGTCTCTAAAAGCCTCGCTTACAAAGTGAAGTTGTTTTTGCAGGAAATAATTAACCTGTAATTTTTGCTCATCAATGTCAAAATCACTTTTTTTGGATTTAATTTTATCTGTAATAAATTCTTTATAATGCATCAAAATAAATCGTGTAAATGAAATTTCACCTAAGTCTAAAAGGTGGTCCGTTTCCGTGAGTCCTAGTAAAAAATGATAGAGTCCTTCAGCCGTGAGCTCATACTCTCTTTTTCCCCCGATTCGGGTTGAGGTGCACATCCCCCGCTTCACCATCTCTTCAAATGTTCGGTTTAGCTGAACCGTTTGGATTTCTGCCTCCATGCCCAAAGCGTGAAGCCCTAAAAAATGAGAGAAAAGCGCTGCATAGAATTGGACAGAGGGTGCTCTAATTTTTTCATCGCTCAAGGCAGACATCAGCACGGCGGCGTGCATCACAGTTTGGTGGGCTCTAAATAAAGTGAACCGCCTCATATTTGAACTCTCCGAAGCCAGGTCAGCAGGTGGCGGGAATCATGACACGAACCAACGAAAACTGCCACTTTTTATTGTGCTTTTTTGAAAGGTTTGGAAAAAAAGCCAGGCTAATCAGGTCTAAATCATTGAAATTTTGGGTGGGATTGCCAGGACGCCCACCCGAAATCCATTTGATAACCGATATCTATTATCATTGGCTTACATCAGTTAGAGAACCACTAAAAGGTACCGTTTTTGTGGGAAGTGTAAAAATAAAACAGGTGCCTTTGTGCAGCTGGCTCTCCACTCTAATCCCTCCCCCAAGGGACGCCAAAAGCTCAGCAACGATGTTTAATCCCAACCCAGTTCCTTTATTGATGTCTTTTGTGGTAAAAAAAGCATGAAAAAGTCTAGGTATGTGCTCCGGAGCGATTCCACATCCGGTATCGGACACGCGAATTTCACAGTGGGGATGGGGTTCCGATAAGACCCGGGACTCCACGCAGATTTGATGAGGTACGGAATCTTCCGACGGAGGCATCATTTCGATGGCTTGCACCGCATTGACTAAAAGATTTAAAAAAATCTGCTGCAAATAAGAATGAGTGGCATAGACAAATGTCCCCTCGGGGATATTCAACGACAGCGAGATGTTTCGGGCACTCAGCTTACTTTCCACCAAAATGGAAACTTCCTGAAATGTTTCTTTAACAGGAACCAACGACAAATGCTGTGATTCCCCAGAGCGCGAAAGATTTAATAAGGTATTGATTAAAGAAGAAATACGATCAATTTGTTTGATGATGGTATCTAACCATTTTTTTCCGGAGGAATCATCCGGAGTTGCCATATACAACATCTCAGCTCGCCCCCGGATGATGCCCAGCGGGGTTCCAATTTCATGGGCCACTCCACTTGCTAAAGTACCTACACTCGCCAGCCGCTCCTGATGCCTTACTTTAGCCTCCAATTTTCGAATGGTGCTGATATCCAAGGCAATGCCCATATATCCCAAGATATTACCTTTTTCATCTTTATACGGAGTGATGGTGAGGTAAACGGGCACTAAATTGCCGTTGGAGGCACGATTCACAATATTGCCTTTCCAAAGTCCTTGACCACGAATGCTTTCCCACATCTTTTGATAGAACACGGAATCATGCAACCCACTGTGCAGAATACTGGGTTTTTTTCCTACCGCCTCTTCTTTTTCATAGCCATATATCTTAGACCAAAATGGGTTTACGTAAATCAAAACTCCATCCACACTTGTGATCATGATGGCTTCGGAAGCATCCTCAACACACCTAAAAAAAATGTTCTGGGGCTCTGGCAAAGATAATAAATGAGAGTCCATGCGGCTACCTATATGAGGGATGCTAAAGGGTGCCTACCACATGTGGCAATTTTTCTCAATCTAAGACTCGAACTTGACTTTTTGTCACAAATGACAGAATCACTTAGACCCAGGTTTTTTATTTTATCATTATATATCAGTATCATACAAAATATAATGTCAGAATAAAGATGGACTTATTCTTGCTTGACCTCTTCTGATTGATAGCTCCCAAGAAAGTGGGGCCAGGTGGTTTATGAGCTGGGAAGGAGCATTAAAAATGGAAAACAGCATCTTGGTGGGTCAAGTCATGACCGCCCTTCCCGATATCGTGGCTCCAGACGAAGGCGTGGCCCTTGCTAGCCAAAAAATGAAGTTTCTTGGTATCCGCCATTTGCCCGTTTGTGAAGATAAAAGAGTGGTGGGTGTGGTATCAGATAGAGACCTAAAATGGGCCTCGCAACTTCCTCAATTCACCCTTCTCAAGATCAGGGATATCATGAAGAATAATCCCTATATTGTAGAGGCCAATACTCCTTTATTGGAAGTCACTCAAAACATGATGATGGATAAAATTGGGTGTACGATAGTGGTTAACTCCAAAGGAGAGATCGAGGGAATATTCACAGTGATTGATGCACTGCATGTGTTGAATCATTTTTTGAAACTAGAGTCCCAAACTAGGCAAAATAGCGCTTCCTTGGGGATGTTTGAATACTAATTTGCTCCAACGAGGCACAATAGGTGGATCATGAAGTTAAGATTTAGGTGGATACTGTTGTTTTCGGCTTTAGTTTTAGGTGCAGTAATCGGTTCCGGTGTGTACTTATTCATTTATGCAAAAGGCTTCTCCTACTTAAGCAACTCCCCAGAAGCCTGCAAAAATTGTCACGTAATGATTTCCACCTACGATTCCTGGATGAAAGGTGGTCATCAAAACCAAGCCACATGTAATGATTGTCATGTTCCGGCGCACCCCATTGCCAAATATGCCATAAAGGCATTAAACGGGTTTCATCACAGTTACGCCTTTACAAAAGGAAATGTTCCTTTAAATATAGAAGCTTCAGCCCTTTCCAAAGCCATTGTTTACCAAAATTGCAATCGGTGTCATGGCATGACATTTGAACACAAAACCCCAGTTTCAATTGGTGAAAATCAAACCAATTGTTCCAGTTGTCACAAGGAAGTGGGCCACAACCACTAAAACTTTAATTAAAACGAAACGTAATTGCAAAGGAGATGATATGAATGAAGAAACCAGAAAGTGGAACCTTAAACATCTGGCGTTGGCAGTGCTATTTGCCAGCATTTTGATGTTTGGAGGAGTTGTTTATTTAATTGTAGATGTATTTGAAAAAAAAGAAGAAGCCCGCCATTATCCTAATCTCAATCAGAGTTTGGATGATGATCTCCCCTTTCCAAAGCTTTGGGGTCTTAATTTCCCAAATCAGTTATCCACATTTAATCAAATGAAAAACGATAGCCCTGAAACCCAATATGGCGGAGGAAATCCCTATAGTAAATTAATACGTTTTCCTCAGTTGACCAGACTTTGGGCGGGTTACCCCTTCGCGGCAGACTTCAATGAAGAACACAGCCACTATTACACTCAGTTGGATCAAGCCGAAACCAAGAGAAACGACAAAGCCTGGCTCAACGCCAATGGTTATCCCAAATTTAAAGGTCAGCCTGGGGCCTGCATGAACTGTCACTCAGGGCTAGCACCCTTCATGATTCGAAAACTAGGATGGGCGGAATTCAACAAAATGCCCTATTGGGACGTTAAAAATAAAATCAAAGAACTGGATTCCACTCACGATGTGCACATGGAAGCCGGATCCCACGGATCAGACCTGGGAAGCACCTGTGCCGATTGCCATCACCCAAAAACCATGGCACTTCGAGTAACCAGGCCAGCTTATCTAAATGCCATGAAAGCTAGAGGATACACCTTGGACCCCGAAGTGGGCATTCAGGCCACCCACCAAGAGATGCGTTCCCATGTATGCCAGCAGTGCCATGTGGAATATTACTTTAAGCCCGGCACCTCCGAGCTTACCTTTCCATGGACCGACTGGCCAAAAAATGAACCTTTCAAAATTGAAATGCTGGACACCTACTATGAAAAGGTTGCAAAGGAAGAGAACGGTTTCAAAAAGGACTGGGAACACAAAGAAACAGGTGCTCCGATGTTAAAAATGCAACATCCTGAAGCTGAAGCCTTTTCTTCCGGACTGCACGCTCGATCGGGAGTGGCCTGTGCGGATTGTCACATGCCCTACATGAGGGAGGGAGCAAACAAAGTAACTGATCACAACATAAGATCCCCACTCAACCACATTTCCTCCAGCTGCGGAGTTTGTCACCGTCAAAGTGAAGCAGAGCTCACTAAACGCATTTCCTTTACTCAAAACAACACAGCTCAGTCTCAACACGGAGCGGAACTCGCCATATTGGCCCTCATTGATGATCTCAAGGCGGCTAGAGAAAAACTAGGCGCGCATCCAGACTTTGCCAACATTGCAGACGCCGATGAAAAGAAAGAAAAAATTTCGGAGTTTCTGAAACCTGCTTTGGAGCAACACCGCAGAGCCAGCATGAGATGGGATTTTGTGGGTGCGGAAAACAGCACAGGATTTCACTTTCCGGAGGAGGCTCAAAGAATTTTGGGTCAAGCGAAAGAAGCGGCCCGTCAAGGACAAATCCTAACAAATGCTCTACTCCAGAAAAAAGGCATTGTTTTAGAACTAACCGCAGGAGGCGGGCAAATTCCTCCCGCCCCCAGTCCCATCCCCAGATAAGTTAGGCCATTTTCCACCTGTTACTTTTTTTGACCTATCCCCCCTTTCTATTTTGGCCAGCCAACCATAGACTATTCTTACCAACGCCCTCCAAAATCACAGGAGTAGTCTAATGTTTCGTTTAATTACGGTTTCCTTGCTATCCACTATGGCAATTTTATCATGCTCTAAAGAAACAAAAAAATCGTTTAAAATTTCAAATACCGAAGGGTTAAAACCAGCCACTCACCCGCTTTTGGTTTACAAAAACGAGGGAGTCGCTGAAATTTATGCCGACCCAGAACACTTTAAACCTGAAGACCCCATCTACGCCGTTCAACTTCCTTTCAACTGGACTCAGGAACAACTTGTCCAGTATGGCAACGTGCTTAAATTCCAGCCCGGAATGTCACTCATGGAGCTCACGGAATCTCAAAGAGATGAACTGGCAATAGCCGTGCACGAGGCAGGGATGGGATGCGGCGGGCCCCGAAGACTAGAGAACCTCTCCGAGACCAAACCTAACTTAGCCGTTGCCCCGCTCATGCCATTGCAGCAAGATCCTCAAGTGCAATCCATAATAAATCACATCGACGGATCAACCATTAAAGAAGTGGTGGAGTCTCTTAGTAGCCTTTCCACGCGCCATCACAACTCAGAAACCGGAAAAAAAGTGGCTGAAGGAATGCTGCAAAAATACAAAAGCCTTTGGAATGAATCCATACCTGTTACCTTTGAGGAGGTTAAACACACAGGCACGAATCAGCCTAGCTTCCGTGTCAGAATTGAAGGAACCAGCCAGTCGAACGAAGTGCTCGTATTGGGCAGTCACATCGATAGCATTGCCAGAGGTGGAGCCGCACCGGGAGCAGATGATAACGCCAGTGGAACCGGAACAAATCTAGAAATCTTCAAAATGTTAATGGAACACGGCAAACAGCCCACCCGTACCATTGAAATCCACGGATACGCTGCCGAAGAAATTGGACTAGTAGGAAGTAGCGAAATGGCCAGAGAATATAAATCAAAAAAGATCAACGTTTTGGCCATGCTCCAATTTGATATGAATTTATACAAAGAAACTGGATCACAAGATAAAATTTGGTTTGTAAGTAACAACACAAACGCTGATTTCAATACCCAGCTTGAAAAATTAGTAGATCTTTATGTTAAAGTGCCCTATGCACGCAAATCCCTATTTGGCGGATCTTCTGATCACGCTAGCTGGAACAGTCAGGGTTTTGTGGCGGCCTTTCCATTTGAAAATCCTCAGGGTTACAATAATTCCATTCACACCCCCAATGACACCATCGCTAAATCAGGTGCCTTCTCCCAGGCAGCCTCCTTTGCCAAGCTTGGATTTGCCTATTTAGCCCACTTTGGCTACACAGAATTTAACTAAAGTTTTGCCCATGTGGATGCTAAAAAGAATATTTTAAGGCACAGAAAAGAAGCTAATAGATCAGCCGAAAACGCATAAATGGCTCCCAGGAAGATTGAAATTTTTGAGACCCCAACTCAGGATAGGTAACGGCGTGATGCTGTAATTTCCACGCTAGTAGGGACTGCAAATGAACCTTTGTGAAAGGCGACCAAGGTTTGCTGGTCCACCCAAATCCAAGGGTCAAGTCATATCGGTTTCCAGTAGAAACAAACTTCCTACCATCCATTTCAAGACGAGTCTTTGAATCGATCCAATACTGACTGCCAGTGTAAGTAAACAGTCCTGTGTTTAATAAATAAACAGACCACTCTAACTTCCCTATCCAAGCCGACGTATTTAAAGTAAAGGGTATGGAGTTGTCTTCCTCCTTCAAGCTTCCCGACTGCTTTTCCCTCCAAATTCTTCCCAACCAAAGGTCCACCGTCATAGGGATTCCGCCGTTCCAAGGAAACTCCCAACCAAGCCAACTGGTAAGGGAAAGATGGCTCAGTGTAAACCGACCCACCTCACCTGCGTTTGATGAATCTAAAAGAGCAAATGTTTTGGAAACCCTGGGAGTCCATTCCACCCCAAATTTAACCCGCCCCAAAGGCTCCCACCAGTCCTTTAAAGGACGCAAAGAACCATGCCACTCCCACCGATTGGTCCTGAACTTAAGATTGTCTTTGATCCCGTACATCATGGCTAACCCAGTTAAGTGCATGTACCCCAAAGAAAATCCCATTCCCAATCCCCAGCCCACTTCATCGGGAGTTAGGGAACTCACTCCACTTGATTTTTGATACGAATCCCATTCAGGCTGGACATAAAGTTCCCACTGCTTGCTGTCTAAGAACCTTTTAAAGGGGAGCATGTTTTTCAGAGGCACAACAAACAATTCCGTAGGAAAAGGTGGTTCGGGCCAAACGGTAGGCTGACCAATAATGGCCTGGGAAGGCACATCTCGAGGAAGCAACTCAAATTCAAGAGCCCTCATACCCTCGTTTTTTGCCACGGCGCGTTTTTTGAGAAGCTTAAGGTTAAAAAAGACATGGGGTTGATTCAAATCCAAGGCAAAATACAAGGATTGAAGAGTTTCCTGCTTGGCATTTTTAACAGGTAATCTGCATCTAGGCACGGAATCCGATTTTGATTTTTTCAGAATGCAGATGGAGTGCTTGGCCAGGGCTTGAGTGGAACTCTTGAGAAAAAATTCGTCCACCAGTTCGTCCGCTTGTTGGGAAGTTAACCCCAAGGCTCGAGAAATTTGCCATCGAGAGACCCATATGTCCGACTGTTCCGGTTGAAGGGGTGCAGCAGTGGCTGGGCTACACCAGGAAAGGAGAATCCAGAGCAAAGAGGAAGGCAGAAGAGAAAGAGGGACTCCCTCCCCCCAAGGGAAAAGGGAGGGTCCATGAAACGCCCTTAAACTATTTGTTTTCGGCCGCTCGTTTCTTTTTGTAGGCTTCCACCATCTCTTCTTGAACATTCTTAGGCACAGGCGCATATCGTAAAAATTCCATGGAAAACTCGCCCTTACCCTGAGTGCCGGATCGAAGGTCGGTGGAGAAACCAAACATTTCGGTAAGAGGAACTTCGGCGTCAATTTGGCAATAACCCCCATTGGAAGAGGATCCTGTTAGCATACCTCTTCTTTGGCTAATCAAACCCATCATAGCACCTTGGAACTCCTCTGGGCCTTCAATACCCACTTTCATGACGGGTTCCAAAATAACAGGTTTTGCGGAAAAGTAGGACTCTCTAAAAGCGGTCATGGCACAAATCTTAAACGCCATTTCCGAAGAATCCACAGGGTGGTGCAAACCATCATTAACCACAACGTGAGTGTTAACCACTTGAGCACCGATCAAAAGACCTGTCTTCATCTGCTCCACAAAGCCCTTTTCACAGGCAGGGATAAACTGACGAGGAATGGAACCACCCACAGTTTGGTCTTCAAACTGGTAGCCGGCTTCGTTGGGCTCAGGCATGGGTTCCATGAAACCCAGGATTCGAGCGAATTGGCCCGATCCACCTGTTTGCTTTTTATGCGTGTAATTGAGTTCTGCCTTAGTGGTAAGGGTTTCGCGGAAGTTCACCTGGGGTTTACCCACGATGCATTCGCAGCCATACTCTCGTTTCATACGCTCCACATAAATTTCCAAGTGCAGCTCACCCATCCCGGAAATGATGGTTTCCCCAGATTCTTCATCGCGGTGAACACGGAAGGTGGGGTCTTCCCGAGTAAAGCGGTTGAGAGCTTTAGAAAAGTTATTTTGGGCGGCCTTATCTTTTGGAGCTACGGCCAAGGAAATCACGGCATTGGGCACGAAAATGGAGGCCATGGTAATGCGTGTGGCACCATCGGTAAAGCTATCACCAGAGGCGCAATCCACGCCAAACATCGCCACGATATCTCCCGCGCAAGCCTCTTCAATATCTTGCATTTGGTCAGCATGCATGCGCACCAAACGAGGCAACTTCACTTTTTTATCGTTGTTCACATTGAACAAGGTATCACCCTTGCGCACGGTACCTGAGTAAATGCGCATGTAAGTGAGCTGTCCAAAACGGCCATCTTCCAATTTAAACGCCAACATACAAAGAGGACCTTTGTCATCCAGCTTTAAAATCAGCTTTTCGCCACCCTTATCTTGGTCAAAAGCTTCATTTTGCACTTCGGTGGGGCAAGGAAGGTAATGGCCTACGGCATCCAACAGAAGCTGAACACCCTTATTTTTAAAGGCCGATCCCGTAACCACGGGAGTGAAACCCAGACTCAACGTCGCTTTTCTCAAGACGGCACGGATCTCAGGAATGGACACTTCCTCTCCAGCCAAAAACTTCTCGGCCAGGTTGTCATCAAAGTCGGAAAGAGCTTCAATTAATTTTTCTCGATATTCCCTAGCTTTATCTACATAATCAGCAGGAATTTCTTCATACCGAATGTTTTCCCCGTTGGCTCCATCAAAGTAGGCGGCTTTTTGATCAATGAGATCAATCACACCTTTTAGTTGATCTTCCGCCCCTATGGGAATCGTGATCAGATGGGCGTTGTGATTTAATTTCTCTCTTAATTGGTCCACCACTCGGTAAGGGTTGGCACCGGCTCGGTCCATTTTGTTTATAAAGGCAATTCTAGGAACTTTGTACCGACGCATCTGACGGTCTACCGTGATGGACTGGCTTTGAACGCCGGCCACAGAACAAAGCACCAAAACAGCCCCATCCAAAACCCGAAGAGATCTCTCCACTTCCACCGTAAAATCCACGTGTCCGGGGGTATCAATGAGGTTGATGGTGTAGTCTTTCCAGGTGCAATAGGTGGCAGCCGACTGAATCGTAATGCCTTTCTCCCTTTCCAGGTCCATGGAATCCATGGTGGCACCCACGCCGCTTTTGCCCTTTACTTCCTCGATTTTATGAATCTTTCCAGTATAAAACAAAATACGCTCGGTAAGAGTTGTCTTTCCAGAGTCAATGTGGGCGGAAATACCGATGTTTCTTACGTTGCTGAACTTATTGGTCATGTTGCGGCACCTTTTTGGGGAAAGTGTTTACGAATGCATACTAAAAACAATATCTTCCGAGTTTATTCACGGGGCGGTGTCCAACAAATTCCCAAAAACGATAGTTTTTTAATCAAAACCAACTTTGGGGTCTGCATGGCCACCCTAAATCACTCCTATTGGGCCCTTTGTGTAGCGGAAATCCGTGATCCTTTCAACACTCTTCTTCCACCACTCAACTCAAATTACGATTTACGGCCAAGAGTGCGGCCGAAACGAGCCCTATCTCAGCTCCCTGAACTATAGCGAAGCACCCTCCGGAACGCTCGCCGCAGGGGCGGCCTCTTGGTGAGTGGCCACGGACTGCCCCAACTCACGCTCTGCCCTCTTGGCAGCCAATGCCTCCGCCTCTTGCACGAAGCGTTGGGTGAGGTTCGGCTGAACCTTAAAGATGGTCTTTAGGCTGTCTTGCTTGATGGCCACAATGAGACGTTCAAACATCTCATAAGCCTCCCGTTTGTACTCCTGCAAAGGATCTTTTTGGCCATAGCCACGAAGTCCAATTCCGTCCCGCAGATGATCCAAGGAAAGGAGGTGATCTTTCCAATATTGATCAATGGTTTGAAGCATCACCCAGCGCTCCACATCGGGCATGCGGTCTTGTCCAAATAGGGATTCTTTTTGAGTGTACACCAGATTCAATTTTTGATTGATAAGTTCATACAGTTCGAGCCTGGTGAAGCTATTTTTTGATCTTTCTTCTGTGGTGAACGGAATCACAATATTAAGCTCTGAGAAAACATGTCGTTCAAACGCTTTAAAATCAACTTGAATCAACTCCGTAGGAAGCCCCTGATTAGGAACAAACAAGTCAACAATATTTTTAGCGAGAGTCTCCAATGCAGCAGGCATTAAGATTTGGCGGACATTTTCCTTTTTAAGAATTCTCATGCGGGCTTCATAGATGGTTTTTCGTTGACGATTTAAAACGTCATCGTATTCCAACAAATGCTTACGAAGGTCGTAGTTGAAACCTTCCACTCGCTTTTGAACTTGGCCAATCACCCGGGTGAGACTAGGATCCTGGATGGCTTCATCCCCCACAAATCGTTCCATCAAAAATTGATTCGCTTTATTATTGAAGCGCTTCATTAAGTCGTCTTCCCAACTCAGATAGAAGCGACTTTCGCCCACGTCTCCTTGGCGTCCGGCACGGCCCCGCAACTGATTGTCGATACGGCGGCTTTCGTGGCGTTCCGTGCCTATCACGAACAAGCCACCCGCCTGCGCCACCCCTTGACCCAAAATGATGTCGGTACCACGACCGGCCATGTTGGTGGAGATGGTAACACGACCCAACTGACCCGCTTCTGCAATGATTTGAGCTTCACGGGCATGGTTTTTAGCATTTAAAACATTATGATCAATGCCTTTTTGAGTGAGCATTTCTGAAAGCAGTTCACTTTTTTCCACGCTACCTGTTCCCACCAGCACAGGCTGACCCTTTTTATGTGCGGCTTCAATGGCATCCACAGCCGCTTTAAACTTAGCGCCCTGTTTTAAAAACAGCACATCATCGTGGTCGATACGAATCATGGGACGGTTGGTGGGGATCACCACAACATCAAGCCGATAAATCTTATGAAACTCCACTGCTTCCGTGTCTGCCGTACCGGTCATACCGGAAAGGGTTTTGTACATTCGAAAGAAGTTTTGTAAGGTAACAGTGGCTAAAGTCTGATTTTCAGCCTGGATGGCCACATTTTCTTTGGCTTCTAGGGCCTGATGCAAACCATCAGAGTATCGCCTGCCATACATGAGACGTCCGCGAAACTCATCCACGATCACCACTTGACCATCTTGAACCACGTAATCTGTATCTTTTTTGAAGACAACATGAGCCTTTAAAGCTTGATTCACAGCATGCACGGTGTCCATGTGCTCGGGATCAAATAAATTGGGAATTCCCAAACGCTTTTCTACCTTTGAAATGCCTTCTTCTGTGAGGGCACAGCTGCGTCCCTTTTCGTCTAAAGAGTAATCAATTTCTTTTCGAAGACCTCGAACGGCATTGTTGGCCAACTCGTATTTATCGGAGGTTTGGTCGGAAGGCCCGCTGATGATAAGTGGCGTTCTAGCCTCATCAATCAAAATGCTGTCCACCTCATCCACAATGGCAAAAGAATGCCCACGTTGAACAAAGTCTTCCAGTCGAACTTTCATATTGTCGCGAAGGTAATCAAATCCAAATTCATTGTTGGTACCATAGGTAACATCACAGGAGTACGCTTCTTTGCGCTCTCTATCACTCATCCCGGAAATGATGCATCCCACAGTCATACCTAAGAAATGATAAACCTTTGCCATCTCTTCCGATTGGGAGCTGGCCAGATAATCATTTACCGTAACCACATGGGAACCCTGACCCGTCAAGGCGTTGAGATACGCGGGAGCCAGCGCCGTGATGGTTTTTCCCTCACCCGTTTTCATTTCCGCAATTTTGCCCTCATGGAGAACGATCCCTCCAATAAGCTGCACATCAAATTGGCGTTTGCCCAAGGTACGACGGGTCGCTTCCCGAACCACCGCAAAGGCCTCTGGCAACAAAGCATTAAGCGAGGTCCCGCTGGCCACCTGCGCTTTAAAGGCGGCTGTTTTAGCCCTGAGGTCAGCATCGGACAGAGCCTGAATAGCAGATTCTAAGCTATTGATTTTAATAAGAATAGGTTCAATTCGACGCAATTCGCGATCGTTTTTGGTACCAAACAGCGATTTTAAAATATCTAGCATTTGCCATTCCTTTAGGTTCTACCCCAGTTCACCTCTTCCAAACGAACCTCCATAACACAGATTACCGACAGGCGCCAATTTCCCGTGGTCGGGAGCAGTTTGTGAACTCAGACACCCCACGGACCATCCGACCTTAGCCTATGAAACGGGATCAATGGCTGTCCATTTCTACAGTCGTTTTTTCCAAGATTCGAGTAAAGTGAACTGGAGATGAGAGGAAAACGACCTATGAAATTTGACGACCTTCTCAAAAATCAAAAAAGCTTTTTAGAGGTGCTGGAAGAAGCTCCAGCCAGTGAATTTGACTTTCGATCTCCCATTAAAGGAAACTCAGACTCCGGCAACGAGCCGATTGAGCTGAAAGTGGACATGATCTTACAAACCATGATGCACTTAGGCTGTGAAGTCCAAAGACTCCAGGAACAGGTGAGTTTTCTACAAGGTTATAAAAGCAAATTACTAGAAACCGTTCAGAGTCTTCACACCGTTCTTAGAGAAAAAGGTGTGATGGACATGGACGACTTTTCCCTCGCTTGCGAAGTGCTGGAGCAAGCCATAGAAGAAAGAGGTTCCAAAACCTCCAGAAGCCTCGGTGTTCAGTAAAAACGCACAAAATTTTATATGCCTTCACCCGTTTCTTTATGAAAGGGGTTAATGGGTACTAAAACAGCGGCCGTAATATCATCAAGGGCAGGCAAATCCTCTTTGTGTTTCCTAACTAAGTCTAAAAATTGGTCTAATATTTCCTGACTATTGAGCTTAGAGTTTCTGGAAATCATTTCACTCAAAACACCCCGCTGAATGCTTTTTTCAAATTTTTTCCCATTGGGATCAACTGTATCTAACACGCCTTTGTTACAAGCCAATAAAATCTGTCCGGGCATAATGGCAAATGCCGTTACTTCCGCATGCACCACCATCTGCAAGCCCAATTGCCCCTCCATCACCGCCGGTATCACCACCATAGGCTTTCGTTCATGGGGCGAAAGCACAAAGGGAAAAGGCTGTGCGAAAGAAACAAAAAATCCCTGTCCAGAGTCGTGATTAAAATAGATGGCCTGAAAACCAATCGAGATTTTTCCTTTATAACTATTGTAAAGGTAACGATTTAAGCTTTGAGAGCAATACTCCAGAATCACATGGGGAGCAGATTCCCTTTTTTCCTGAAGTTGATAAAAATTTTGTGCCAAAATCGCTTGGAGTGATGCGGCCAATAAGGATGTGGCTAAGGTGTCTCCCGCCACTTTTCCCAAAAATACAACACTCACTCTATTTTTTTCAAAATGAAACACCGATAAAAAATCTCCCCTCGCTTTAAGACAGGGAACGCACTGGGCACTCACCAATTGCTTAGGGGAGGAAATAAAATGGGGACTAGGATCCAATATATCGTAAAAATCCTTTTTTAGTAATTCCAAAAATCGAGAGTGAAGCTGGTCCCATTGACTTAAATGACTAGCCAGAATTGTTTCCGAAAGTGCCATAAGTCTCCTGGCAAAACCCTCCCAGTCTTTTTTCAAGATACCAGTGGCGTTGGTGTCGGAACTTAGGTCACAAAACAAAACCAGATAAGTGGGCAATGGTGTTTGAATTTTGGAACGCACCAGAAGCAAGTCTTTTTTGATTAATACATCCAAACTAGCAATAAACACTTCACTGATCATTTTATTTAATATTTCCGTGGAATGGGGAGAGATACGAGCCCCGTGTGAATACACCACCTGCCAAGAATTTTCCCTCGCGGATTCCACTACAAGAACCTTGGGTTTAACCGAAGGAAATGTGTTACCTATATGAGTGCCCAAAATCTCTATGAAATCCTCCAATGCAGACTCAACCGGCAAAGCCCGACCCTCTTGCCGACCCCCATGGGAGGAGTGCTTCCTTTGTCGGAACAAACCAGCCACCCCAATCAGTGCCTGGTTCATCGTTATCCGACTGGATATATGTGACAGTTGTTCTACAATTAAGCCAAGACCAGGAAAATCACGGAACTGACTCAGATGGGACAAAGCTTGTCCAAGGTGTAATCCAGACCTATCTAACTTCATAAATTCATTGGCGGTCATTTCAAACTGCTTCAACACGGATTGAAGAAGTTCCACCAACCACCCTTTAATCATTCCTAAAAGGATTGCAAATGCAATTAGAGTTATGGCTACCGCACCAATCCCAATGGAGATGGAAACCACACTGCCCAATTGATGATCCAAAGCATCTCCCAATCACAAACCCATTGCGAATACCTGCTTTAGAGTCGGTAGGCCAGATGAAAATTTGAGACAGTCAAAAAAATGAGAGAGGCTTATCATAATGAGCAGCGTAGAATAAATCCCGTAAAGAATTGTCTTAGAATCGATAGATCCAATGTCCGCTTTTAAAAACAACCTGATCACCCACAGCCAGTCCCGAACAATTCCCACTAGATTGGACTACAACCCCCATCAAAAAATCAGGAACGAAATTGGTTTGGTCGGCTAAAGAAACATCTAATCCTATGCACAGCTCCCCCACCACTCCTGGAGACACTGGGCACTGATACATGGCCTTTGTTTGATTTGTGGGAACCACCGTTAAAGTCGTCTGCGCAATGGGTACAATCGAAAGTCCTGAACAAGAACCCGCGCTGGGAAATACACCGGGCAAAGGAGTTGGTGTTTCCGTTGGCTTGGCCAACGCCTCACCCATCGAATTTCCTCCACCGTTTAGAACGTTCAAAAGCAGAGACCTAGTTGCATTCCATCGATCTGCCAATGAAGAAAGACCCAGATAAACAGAAATAGGCTTGGAACAAAATTCCGATTCATTTTCACCTGGCAATACAACAGACAATATCCCCATCACCGCTAATTTTTTGGGATCTTGAAGATGGCTAGTGATCAATGGACCACCGGAATCTCCCAAACAAAATCGCTCTGAGCCTAAGTTTTGAACCAAGATTCCTCCCTTACTTTGCAAACTCTGAAGAGTGATTTTCTGCGCAGGGGATACCTGAAGTTCATCGGAATTGCGAACCACCCCTTTGGCCGTGTTGAGCACCTCGCTGGTTTGAGCATCCTTTTTTGCTACCGTTAATCCAAATCCCGCGCCCACGATCTGTTGACCAGAGGTCGTTTTTGTAAACTGAGGGGCAATTATCTTAAGATTTAGGGCCTCTGGACAATCAAATCCTATGAGTCCAAAATCCCCAGAAAAATTGTTTTCGGTAACACTTTCTATGGGCAGATCATAAACAAATCCTTTGGGATGAAGTGTATTCAGGAGCTTTCCCGAAGAGCTTCTTTGTTCCAATGCCAATTGCAATGGTTCGTCTGTTTTAGGGAAACAATGAGCAGAAGTGAGAGCGATGCAAGAGGGTATGGCCGAGCCAGGTCTGGTTATCTTTTCCACCACCGTAGAAGTGCAGTAACTGCGTTCCACCTTTTTTGAGCCGTCTGGTAGGGATTTAGTGACCTCCACCCGCAGTTTCAAAATGGCTTGATGAAGCTCTTCTGGGGCTAAAGTCCCACCTATCACCTGCACCATATCGTTATCTTGTTGCACGGAAAAGAGCTTTTTGCAAGAGTGTAATCCAGGATTAAGGAGAACCATTAACCATATTGGCAAAGGTGTTTTTCGATAAAACATATGAATAATCTCCTATGTCACCTAAATAAAGACGGTGATGAGAACAGGATCGGAGTAAAACGGAAAACAATGGGTGCTGACGGTGCATCTCAAATTTGGCAATTTTTGACACGTCCCAGTGACTTTTGTTGCCCATCTCCGACTTTAAAGGTATCCATTCTATTTCCGATCTTTGATCTCAGTGCACCCAACCCAATTTAAGAGTCAGAACCGTGAAAGTATCATCTCAAAAAGATTTCATGCCCCCTTTTTTCTACTTTCTTTGTAAATTTCTCCTCCTGTTTATTTGTTTTGTATGGTTCCAAATATTGACAGCCGAAGACAAAAGCGGTAAAGAACCTTCCGGAATCTCTCCATTTACAGTGAATGAGCTCTCTAAAAACGTCGTTCAGATCTACCACAATAATTCGCTTTGCGCCGGGCTGGTGCTGGATTCCACTTACATTGCCACCGCGTGGCACTGTGTGGATTCCCTCCGTTACATCATCATCGAACATAAAGACTCCACGCAATGGTGGAAAGCAGTTGTTGTGGCCAAAGATGCCACTCACGACGTGGCCATTTTAAAGTTCCAAAAAAGAAGTCACTATGAAAAACCATTCCATTGGGAAGGAATCAAGAACTGGAAATCCCTGAAAGTAGAAACAAAGCCTGGCGATTCCGTGATCGCTGTGGGACATCCTAACGGAAAGTTTTACTCCTTTACCAAAGGTGAGATCATATTGGTAGACAAGACTTATATTGCCACATCCAGCCAGCTTCATGGGGGCAACTCTGGCGGCCCGCTCTTTAAAGAAAACGGCCAAGTGATAGGCATTGCCTCTAAACGCATTGAATTGCCTGGAAAAAGACACCTAGGTGATTTTGTTAATTTTGATAAAGTAGTCCAACTCTATCAAGAATATCAAAGAGTGGACTCCTCGGGAGACTTTGAAGAAATTTCCTTTACCCATGCGGACAGTGATTTGGACCTCGATCTCAAACTGGGTAGTTCCACGACCTTTAACCAAAAAAGAAACAAATTCAGCGTACTAAGTAAACTGGAGATCTCCTTTTATCTTTGGGACAGATTAAAAACCTCCTATGGTTTTGGCGTTTTTCGCCCCGACAAACTGCGCCAAACCGCCCTTGGATGGCGAGTTGAGCCCCTACCTGGTCTTTTGGTCACTCCACAAATCGTCTATCAGCAGTTTTATTTACCAGGAAATCGAAAGGTTCATGAAGGAGCCTTAATTGGATTTGATTTCAGAATATTTGGATTGAACTTCCAGTGGCTTTATTCCCCCACTCAAAAACCTTGGGACAGTCAATTTTATTTAAGTCTTTTTTAGTTATATCAGAATGTTGCTTCCAGTAGCACCACATCAATGCGCCGAGGCCCAAAAGCCAAAGCAGGAAAATTCAGTTCCAATTTTTGTTTATGATAACTAAACATCCCAGTCTCTCCCCTGTCACCTTGGGAGCGATCTCCAATCCCTTCTAAAAACTGATCCTCGGAGTAATTGGGAACCACAGTGGGTCTGGGAGCTAAATTACCACGAATGAGCTGGAACAATGCATAAGCAGAACCCAGCATAAATCCAACACTGGCTCCACTTGTTACGAGATGCACATTTTGAGTGGTGGTACCCTGAGCAAAAGGCAAAAGACTCGCTCCAAAAGCCGCCCCAAACACGGTGGAATAGGCAGCCGTAACGAAAACCTCCCTAAACTGGTGATCTGTGGCCGTGGGCTGAAGTTCTTGGTTCTGAGCCAGAGCGATCCCACCACTCCTAAGAGTAAAAAT
This sequence comes from Silvanigrellaceae bacterium, assembly GCA_044339525.1. Classification (GTDB taxonomy): domain Bacteria; phylum Bdellovibrionota_B; class Oligoflexia; order Silvanigrellales; family Silvanigrellaceae; genus JBIIVH01. Next base: position 19,775 of record JBIIVH010000013.1, read on the forward strand.
ACCGACTAAAATCAATGGAAAAAAGATTCTTTTTGACATTTTTTACCTCCGGAATTCTGTTCTAAGCGCCAGTATGACGGAAAAAAGTGTGGATTTTTAGGCAAAAATGGTTTAGTCAGAAAAGAGTGGGATGCATAATGGGAGTACAGTGTGGATTTTCCTAGAGAAACTTCAGAGATCGGAAAACCTTTTCCTCAAAAAACCAAATGGAAGGGGCATTTTGCCCAAGTCCCTGAGATTTTGGCCCCCGCCGGCGGACCAGATTCGTTCTGGGCTGCCCTAAACACAGGTGCAGACGCCATTTTCTTAGGATTACCCCAATTTAATGCCCGTTCTAGAGCCCAAAATTTCAGTTGGGAAGAATTTAGACATTGCCTGGATGCGGCCAAACACCTCGGTGTTAAGGTATGTGTTACCTTAAATATTTTAATAAAAGAATCTGAAGTTTTGGAGATCATAGAGGTTCTAGGAAAATTAAGTCAAATGGAACCCCATGCCGTTATCGTGCAAGATTTAGGGCTCGTGCATTTGATACGGGAGCTTTTTCCATCCCTTCGCGTTCATGGTTCCACCCAAATGGCCATTCATAATATTTGGGGATTGATACAGGCCTCACAATTGGGAATCAAACGTGTGGTGCTGGCCAGAGAACTCACCTTGATGGAGATTAGAACCATCACAAACAAGGCCAGAGAGTTGGGTGTGGAAACCGAGGTTTTCTGCCATGGTAGCTTATGTTACTCGTACAGTGGGCTTTGTTTTTTTAGTGGATCTCAAGACGCACGAAGTGGAAATCGGGGAGAATGTGCCTATACATGCCGAGTGCCCTACAAAGTGGTAAGTGAAAAAGGGGAAGGTTTTTTATTTTCCATGAAAGACCTAAACACGGAACCAATTCTGGAAAGATTGGTGGAAGCGGGAGTGCATACCTTAAAAATTGAAGGCAGAAAAAAAGATGCTCAATTTGTAGCAACCTCCGTTCTTTTATACAGGAATAAACTAAATCAAATTTTCGGGCGAAACACTTTGCCTCCTGAGGCACAAGAAAGAGTCTCTCGATTTGTATCTGATACCAAAGAATTAGGCACCAACGGTATTTCATTTGGATTTCAGCGGCAGCCTACTACTTTATTTATGAAAGGTCGTTACAAAGAAAATGTCATAGACCTGGACAACCCCACCCACAAAGGGCTTAACATTGGTAAAGTAGATTGCGTGGAAGAAAATTGTATTACATTTGTAACTCAATACCCCGTTCAGCTTCATGATGGACTCAGAATTGATCCTGCTCATCCACTTTATCAGGCCACGCCTCAGATAGACACCTTACTAAAAGGCACAAACCTTCCTGAGCTCCATAAAAAGTACCACAATGAATCCATCCGATTTGGCGTGAAAGAACTTTGGGTTGCCGGAAAACGGGTTTCTGAAGCCAAAGCAGGAGATGAAGTCACCATTAGAATACCCTCAAATCAAGTTCCGCCTTTGGGTGGAATCGTGTATAAAGAACGAAGCGATGCCCTAAAATCGGAAGTGGATTCGTTACTCAAAAAGCCAAACTTTAGAAGCTATTCAAAAAATATTTCCCTAACATTTTCAGTGGATAAAAGCGAAGATAAAAATGAATTGACACTAAAATGCACAGGAACAAAAATAGATCATCAAGAAGTACTTGGTGTGATGACCTTTCCTGCTCAAGATTCCGCTCAGGAGCTCTCTTTGCAGCACTCCCTCCAAAAAATCTTTGACATATTTGGGGAATTCGATACAAAGGTGACATCCCTTAACCTGGATGGCATTCCAACATTTAAATTCATCCCTCCAAAATTTCTGAAAGAATTTAAGAGAAAAATTGCCTCGCAACTAGCCTCTTTTGAAGAAAGTGCCTCTCGCGCAAGCCAAACCAATGTAGACCTGTGGAGGAAAACGACTTACTTAACTAACATCCCTTCAAATTCCCAATCCATGTTAGACATTGGGATCAAGACCGATCAACTGCATCTTCTGCAATCACTTCTTTCTCATCCAAAACAAAACCCGGCCCTTTCCAAAGTGACCAGTGTGGTCTTCGAACCCAAACGAAACCATCTCCCTCAAGAGCAGGTGGCAAGCGATGGCTGGTTACAAACCCTATCTGAACTGACTGACAGAGGCATTAGAGTGCAATTGGCCATTCCCACGGTATTACGGGCATGGGATGAACCCTATGTAAAGTCTGTGATCAAAGCGGCTCTCCACTACCAGGCTCATAGAACCCATTTGAATTGGGGCTACGAGATGGGAAATTTGGGGGGTCTTGAGTTTGTTAAATCAATCGATCCAGGCTGGAATCAAAAATTTCTATCTACAGATTTTGGGCTTTATACGCTAAACTCTCTTGCCCCTAGGATTTGGAAAGAGATGGGTTTTAAAGAGATCACCCTACACTTTGAAGATGGATACGAAAATCAAAATGAGTTGCTAAGTAGGTTACCCTCTGAGCTAGACACTCAAATCATTGTATACAAAGATCTTCCCTTGTTCATCGCAGAAAGTTGCACTCTCACTGCGTTGCATAACGGATGTCCTACAAATACAGTGTGTGGTTACCGAACCCTTGAAATCGAAAATCCCCAAGGAGAACGATTTTATGTGGGGCATGAAAACTGTAAATCCATCGTTTATGCCAAACAACCCTACAGTTTGATTGGCCATACTAACAAACTCAATTCAAGCCGTATAAACAGAATGCGCGTTGATTTTGTGACACGACCTTACGACTGGGACCAATGCTTAGATGTTTTGAACTCCCTAATGAACCACCAAATCATGGAAATCTCTCACTTTGGAAATTTCGAGAGAGGACTTTTATAACGAAACTAGCCATTGCTCAGTGGTTTACCTTGTGTCGCACCGTGACTTATGATTCTTGAAAACTCCTCCAAGGAATTTCTAGCATACTCTCTCTTCAGCTCTAAACTGGGTAATAGTCTTCCTAGATCACCCATGGTGAGAAGACAAGCTAGACCATGCACCTGCGCCCACAAAAGCGTGGCCATTACCTCCGGACTACCTTGCCAGCCTAAAAACGAAACTAGCTTGAGAAGCTCCCCATAAGCTTCATCTGTGCGAAAACCACCTGCTTGAGGTTTTATTTGATCCCTTTTTTGGGAAGTCTCTTTTTCCAGATGATGAAACATTAAATGAAAAAGTTCTGTGTTTTTAAGTGCAAAATCCACATAGGCCATCCCACTTTGTTTTACCACCGTGACGGCGCAAATTTTTTTTTGTTCTATGGCATCCGCCTTAACGGAATCCATGGCGGCCCGAATATCTGTGGCCAATTGTGTAAAACCCAATTGAGCCAGTGTGGTTAAGAGCTCTTTTTTATCAGCAAAGTAGTGATAGGGAGCTTGATGCGTTACGTTTGCTTGTCTGGCCACTTCTCTCATACTGAAATGAGCAATTCCCCTTAACGAGAGTAAGGACAAGCTCGCTTCTATAACTTGTTCCTTTAGCGGAAAGGATGGTTCTGCTTTTCTCATGGTCACTTTCCTCAATCCAATCCATTTACAAAAACATTGACCCCCAGTTCTAACAAAAAAATTCAATTTTGTCTGATTTCGTCCGATACTTGACATTGACACCTGACAGTGTCAAGCCCAATTTGACACGGCCCACAAAAAGAAAGGGAATCCCCCAATATGGAAAACACTTTGTCTTTACCCAGACCTAAGGGAAGTAACGTTAGCTTAAGCCCAACTCTAACCAAAGAATATGAATTACCTTTTGGGAAAACAATCGTCCTCATGGGCCTGCTTTCTCTGAATTTTCTCCTGTGGCTTTCCTTTGATGCAGAACCCATTGCCGGAATGCACCCGGCCATCAAGCCATTGAAATTTTCAGTATCTGTGCTCATCTATCTCGCCTCCCTTCGCAAACTCTGGCCTTGGATTGGGGGATGGTTTCGGTCTGAAAAAAGAGTCTTGGCTCATACAATCACTTTTTTAATGTGGACTGAGATCCTCATTATCGTAACACAGGCCGGGAGGGGGGTTCCCAGTCATTTCAACACCAGCTCATCATTAAATGGCTGGCTTTTTACCATTATGGGAATCGCAATTGGGCTAGCTATGTTGTGTATGGTTCGATTAACCTATTTAGCCATGCGCAATCCACTTAAAAATTCCGTTTCTGGCATCGCGTTGGATAATCACTTCACCGCAAGCGTGCGAAGCGGACTCATTCTGTTTGTGCTGGCAGCCATTCCGGGCGCATTGATGAGCACCTTCTTAAAAAATACCATGAATGTTCAAAACACCATCATTACACTTCCTTTTCTAAATTGGAATTTAGGCGCAGGAGATCTGAGGGTGTCCCATTTCTTGTTTCTACACGCCCTACAGGTATTACCCCTTGGCTGCTACGTGATCAATAAATGGATGAAAAAGGGAAGATGGAAAAACTATCAGTCTTTGGCAAATCAGATTTTCTTGTACAGCTACAGCGCCATTTGCGTGAGTAGTTTGATATTGGCTGTTGGACAGCTTTTTTGATCAAATTCGTAGACTATTTTTTCTTAATGCTATCCAGATAATTTGCGATAACTTTAGGAATGAGTTTAGGCTTAGGAGTGATCGCATAGAAGTTCTCGAATAATCCCGGAAATTTGTAATACTCTTGTAACACACCATTTTGGATTTCATCTTTTACCACAATGGTGGGTAAAACTGCAACACAGTCTAAATCCCTAGTTAAAAGGCGCATCATTGCCATATCGTCAATCTCTAAGGTTGGTGCAAATTTCCATTTTTTTTCTAAACAAAAAAGATCAAACTGGACCCTCATTTCACTTTTTACACTAGGAAGTAACAACGTCTTAATTGTTAAAAGATCGTTTAATTTCTGACTCTCATGCATTAATGACGGCTTGCCTACTAAACTCACCGGCTGCTGTGCCACCAAGGTACACGTCCAATCTCTCCCCTGCCAGTGAACTCGGGGCTGGTTGGATAAAACCAAATGCAACTGATGACTCGCAAGCCCATCCATGAGTTCATTCAAACTTCCTGCATGAAGTTCCCATTTCAAGAAGGGTTCCATTAATAGAGGTTTTAAAAAATCCAATTGAAAGTTTCGGGACAATGTGGAGACACACCCCACCCTCACCTCCTGGACATGGTGACTCCGGCCCGACTTTAGGATGGCCAACAGCTCTTCACCCGAAGTAAAGATTGTGTCGGCGTAATCCAACGCCACTCGCCCCAGCTGGGTCAAAAGTAAGGACTTTCCCTCCCGAATAAACAGCTCCCCACCCAAATCATGCTCCAGTTGTTTTATCTGAGTGGACAACGCGCTTTGTGCCACCCCTAGCCTAAAGGCAGCCCGAGTCAGATTGCCCTCTTTTGCAACCTCCCAAAAATATTGAAGATGATGATAATTTAAGGTTTTCAAGAAGTCACTCCCAATCTTTACTTCGTTCTGTTTTAAAGAACGAATCGTTATAATATATCTATTTTACTTATATTACAACTTGGGCGATATTGAAATGGAGATGAAAGTGAGGAGGAACTATGTTGGCCATGGATTTTGTTTCATTACTCTTTGGAGCTCTTGTGGTTTTTTTGGGAATCGTGATCTACCGATTTTCAAAGGATTACCTGCAAGGAGACCCAAATCAACCCCGCTTTCAGAAATCCCTTCTTCTGGTTTTGGGGCTAGCTTTGGTGGCCACATTGACGGACCATTTGATTGTTTTTGGTGCTGCATGGACCGGAATCACTTATGCCATTAGGCCTCTGTTACTTTATTTTCCCAACCGTCCCCAGGCCCAGCTGGCCACTCGAAAAAAATTCAATTTGTCTCTGATATCAGATGGCCTATTTTTTGTGTCAATTGCCTTACTATTTAAAACCACAGGTAGCTTTGAAATTCATAAAATCAGAGAATACACACAAAATCCTATGAATTCAGATACAGAGCAGCTCATGCTCATTTCGTGTGTGATTTTAGTTTGTTCCGCTATCGTGCGGTCCGCACAAATTCCCTTCCATGGATGGCTCCTCCAAGTCATGGAAACTCCTACGCCCGTATCGGCCCTCCTCCATGCTGGAGTGGTTAACTTAGGAGGAGTCTTACTTTTAAAACTTCTTCCTTTGATAGGAATGTTTCCATTAGCCCAAGGAATCTTGGTGATCGTGGGAATGCTCAACGTGATTTTAGCCAGTCTGGTGTATTTAACACGCATTACAATTAAGGTAAAACTGGCTTGGTCTACCGTGGCTCAGATCGGATTTTTCTTTGTTGAAATTGGACTGGGATACTCTCAGTTGGCTCTTATGCACTTGCTATTTCATTCACTCTATAAAGCCCACTCGTTCCTGAGTTCGGGATCCGTCGTAAATCAATACTCTAAAATAATCACTTCCGCTGCTATGGATTTACCCAATCAAAATAGGGGCACTTCATACTTTTTGAAGATAATGCTGGCAGGAACCATGGGTTTAGGTTTGGTGTTTGGTTTGCAGGAAGGCGTAAAGTGGTTTTTAGAATCGAAGCAAAATGTGGAATGGCTTCCACAAGGAGCTTTAGTGGTAATGGGGCTTTCCCTAGCACCATTAATCCTTCCTATCATTAATGGAATGAAAGGGATTTTGAGAAAACAATTAAAACACATTTTCCTCTTTATGTTTGCCTTAATTACACTGCATTTGGTTTTTCCTTCTTCCCAGACCTTAATGGGATTTTCTTCCCATCCTGGGTTGGAAATAGCTTGGATACTTGGCTTTTCTGCATTATTTTTGTTTCAATGGGCCTTGCTCTGCTTTTCCCAAAATGGATTTTTCCAAAAGGCCTATCCCTTCATCTATCACGGCTACTATTTGGACGAACTTCTCAATCGATTGTTGCACAAAAAATGGATGCATCATCATCAACAATCCATTTCCCTTGAATCACCCGTTACATCCACCACAAGAGTGGCCTTAAAAGGAGCTCCCCATGTTTGAACCCATCCCTCTAGAAACCATGCCAAGAGAAAACCTGTATAATTCCCTTAAAGAAGCATGTTCCACTGCCGCTCCCGCGTGGCCACTTCACTCGTGGATTGCGGTAAATCCCCTTTGGAAGCGAACCCATCAAAACTTTTGGGAAGTGGCAGCCACCATGTATTGCCTGACAGGTGCAAAGATGTGCATGGATACCAGTTACTTTTTCAAACACCTCCAAACAGGAAAAATCGATAAAATTTTGTTGGGAGATACATTGGCAAAGCTCATCCCAAGCACAAGTTTTGAGGAATTTATTCAACAAAGCCAGTCTTTTACCTGGCCAAAAAGAACTTCGCTTCTTCTTTCAGACCACTGGGATACCCACTTAAAAGAAAGCTCCAGTGCCTTTGGAGTGAGGGCCACAATACAATTTTACCTGAGTCAGTTTTTAGGTTCCTACTTTGACCCGTTGTCGTCGGCTTGGAGGATCCATTCTAAAAATGACTCACTTTTCACAAGTTTCCTGGCTTATCTTGAAAATGATCTCTTTTTAAAAATTCGTTTAGGAGCCCAATTTTCAAGAGCCAAATGCAGACAAGTCCCACAAGAAGCCCGGGAAGCCTTAGCCTGGGGTGTTGAGCAACTGGGGATTAAAGAAACAGAACAAAACCTTTATTTTCAAAGCTTAATGCACAGCTTTCCCGGATGGGCTAGCAGGCTCGCACAGCAATCCTGGAACAAACCCCCGCAAGACATTTCCCATGAGTTAAGCTATGATTTTGTCACAATACAGTGTATTTTGGACATTCTCTGCACCGGCATTTATGATAAAAACCATAGTGTGGTGCGCCAATGGAGACTATATCTAGAGCACTTCGATCTTGAAGTACAAAAAATAACGCCTTCGTTTCAGTTGTTGCGCGTGTGGCAAGAGGCTCATGAGGCTTCCACATTTTCTCCATTAAAACGGGATTTAATTCAAACCAAATTCAAGTCCCTTCCAGAATCTCCGAGGCCAGATGTTTTGGCCGTGTTTTGCATAGATGTGCGTTCGGAAGTCATACGAAGAAATCTGGAAAAAGAAGACGCTCGAATTCAAACCAAGGGCTTTGCAGGATTTTTTGGATTGCCTTTATCCCACTCCACTTCAGAAAGTGTCGTGGAAAAATCACTCTTTCCTGGATTGATTTCAGGTCAACTGAAATCTAGCGACGTTTCAGTGTCGACTGAAAAATTGGCAAAAGTGATTTCTCTTAGAACCGGCAAAGAGATTCAAGCCTGGATGACACCAAGCCCAGCCTCCTCATTTAGTTATGTGGAGACATTTGGATGGCAATATCTAAGTAAACTATTCAGACACTCTTTTAAACGAAACCCTAAAAACTTAGATGACCCCTCAGAAAAAATACAGAGTCCCTCTCAGGTGCAACCACAGCTTTGCAACGACAAAAACACTGTTTATTTGGTTGGAATAAGTGATACTGAAAAAGGAAGGCTAGCGGAAAATATTCTGCGAGCCATGAACCTCACGGAATCATTCCCCAATGTGGTGTTGTTGGTGGGACATGGAAGCGCCTGCACCAATAATCCCCTACAAGCCAGTCTCAATTGTGGAGCCTGCGGTGGAAATAGTGGGGAAGTGAATGCCCAAGCGTTAGCCGACATTTTAAACGATGCACAAGTACGCTCTCAACTTGAAATGTCCGGTATTCGGATTCCCAAAGAAACACTATTTTTTGGTGGAATTCATAATACTACAACAGAATCCATAGAAATCTTTTCTTCCCAAACCACGACACGTGATGGCTTGCCTTCTTCCATTGAAGAATCGCTTAGAAACTTTAAAGAAGCCGCCCATCGGGCAAAACAAGCCGCTCAAAAAGAACGAGCTCAGAATTTTCCACCTTCAAATCACTTACAATCGTTTGAGGAAAGAAGCCGAAATTGGGCTGAAGTGAGACCCGAATGGGGGCTGGCCAATAACTGTGCATTTGTGGCGGGACCCCGATCTCGAACGAGTCATTTGAATTTAAAGAGCAGGGTCTTTTTACATGAATACGATTGGAGAAAAGATGAGGATGGAACCATTCTTTCCTTGATTTTTAGCGCTCCCGTGGTGGTGGCCCATTGGATCAATATGCAGTACTACACCTCCTGTTCCGATCCTCAGTACTTTGGGGGAGGGAACAAAACCCTGCATAATGTATTAGGGGGGCATTGGGGGATTTTGGAAGGAAACACCGGGGATTTAAAGGTGGGGATTCCCTGGCAATCGGTGCATAATGGATCCGACTGGGTCCATGAACCCATTCGCTTGAAGGTATACCTGGACTGTCCGGAAGAAAAGTGGACGGTCGTGCTTAAAAACCTTGAATCCGTCCGAAACTTAGTAAATCAGGGGTGGATAAGCATTGAGTCCATCTAAAATATAGATTAGATTTTCCCTTGCGGATGGCCTCCGCAATTAGAAAAATTGTCCATCGTGTTAGCTATTAAAAGGAGCAAGCTATGAAGATTTTGAGCAATATCTTATTCACATTGGGTTTTGTGTTAGTGCCTTCTGCTTTTGGGCAACAAGTCATCACCATTTCGCCTGGTTCCAGCATCACTTTAACGCCAGATATCAGCACGACCGTGCAATGCAGTAGAGCAGGAGGTGGAGGAAATCAGGGCAAAAGTAACTATTGCAGATGTGAAGGACTTTGGAACGGCAAAGAATCAATTTATATGACTGTTTATTTTCAACAAAAAGACAACTCTGAAATCATTGTGACCGATAGACATAAATTTGCGGATGAATACATTGAATCCAGAAAAAAGTGTATTGCAGCCATACATTCCTCACCAGAATATGCGTTTTGCTACCGGTGAATTTCAAACAAAAAAAAGAAATGGGCTAACTTTCAAAGAAACAACGGATCATACCAAAACTCAATCACACCTGATTTGAACTCTTGTGTATCCTAATTGAAATTACGCCCATCAACACCACCCCCGCTCCCAAGAAAAAAGGCAGCCATTGAATCCAAGCCGCTAAGGATCCCACCATAAGATAACCAAATGGAATGGCAACGGCCACAAAAGCCTGGAGAAGAGCAAAAAAACGGGCTTTAAGGGCATCTGGAATTTGTTGCTGAAAATAAGTCACAATTTGAACATTTAAGGACCCCAAACACAGACCAATCATCAGCAAGCTCAGTGCCACAGGCAGGGGAGAATCAAAAAATCCAATGGAAGAAAAAGACACCCCCGCGCATAAAAGTAACAATGACACTCTTTTTAAAACGCTTTGTGCAAAATTCCATCTATAAAAAAACAAGGATCCACCCAAAATTCCCACGGAAATGGTAGCCTCCAAAACACCAAGTGTTTTACCAGTCCCATTCAGAACCTGCTTGGTAAAGATGGGTAAAAACACCAAAATAGGTGTCAGAAAAAAGTTCACCCCGGCAAAGAGAAGAAGAAGTTTTTTAGGCGTGGGAAAAGGATCCAGCATTTGAATTTGAGTGTACCTTTCCCAAAACGTTGGGGTTGACTGCCCTTCCAAGGGAGCGGAATTTGTGGTGGTAGGAGAAATTGAATCCATAGTGGTTTGGTTTTGATCCAGATTAGGTGACGCTTTTAGTTTGATATTATTAATTAAAACTAGAGATAAAAAATAACTCCCTAAATTAACAACGACTGCACCCGTGAGATCAAAGCGATCCACAACGGCTCCTCCCAAAACGGCGCCCACAAGTCCCGCAACGGTTCCGGTGATGGAGGTAAGACTTAATGCTTTTGGCAACTCAGACTCCGTCACCACCTTAGGGACCCATTTTTGAATGCTGGGTTCCACTACAGCCTGCATACAAGCAAACCAAAAAATGCTGACGGCGCAAGCCCAAAAAAGCATCACCAAATTGGCTTCCATGATCCAAGGAAGACCTAACAGCAATCCACACCCCAAAACACCGCCTGCCTCACACAGCAAGATCAAATCTTGAGGGTTCTTTTTTTCAACTGTCTTACCTATGTATGGCAAAAAAACAATAGGAGGAAGCACCGTTGCCACCAGAAGAATGGGCGTGTTCCACTGGGCCAGCCAACCCTCTTGGTTTAGAGCCTTAAGAGCCCACCAAACCAAAGCAATTTGAAAAAGCCTACTCCCTCCCACGCTCAGACACTGTGATAAAAAGAGAAACAAAAAATTCCGGCTTCGTAAAGGATGGGTCAAGAGAATCTCCCATCGATGATGTTTTTAAGTTTTCCTGTGCGTTCATTTCGAGGTAGCTTGCCAGGAGAATGAAACAACAGAATCAAAATCAGAAGTCCTTTGTCTAAACTTTCCTTCAGTTTGGGTAAGGCGGCTAAAAGATCTGTTTGAATGGCCGAAGGGTTAAGATGGTCCATACCACTGCCCTCCAGGTGGATTTCAATCCTCTCTTTACTCCCCTCAAAATCACACACCCATTGCATGGCCGAAAAACCATAAGGTTCCAATTTTTTCCACACATCGTTATAGTCCAGATTTAATGCTCCAATGCCCACAAGGTTGTCGGCCCTGCCCAAAAACTCCATGGCCCTGCCAAAACCATCCGGAGAGGGCACAAACCGGGCTTGGTCTCCAATTCGAAACCTGACCAGCGGAAGCCGCTTTTTCTTTAAGGAAGTCACGCACAGCATCCCCACGTCCCCGAAAGGAACTGGGTTACCTTCCCGATTGATAATTTCAATCCAATTGTAATCATCTACCAATTTATGCACGTTGCCTTTACAAAACTGATTTTGATAGCCAATCATCCCCGCTTCAGTGGTGCCTATCACGGAAAATACGTTCTTGACCTCCAAAGACGTGCAAAGCCAATCTTTATCTGATTCACTAATGGGTTGGCCTGCAAAGACCATTGTTTCAAACTTAAGTTCTGGGCAGATCTCCTTTGCAATCCTTAAAAAGGGAACCACTATCGTGGGCAACCCCTGAATCACATCTACCTTAAACAACTTAAAACAATCCACCAAGGTTTGAGGCTCTAACTTCCCAGCAAGGGCAAATTGAGTGGCACCCAACGCCTCATTGGCCGCACTAAATGAAATAAAGGACCCATAAAGATCTCCCGCCAAAAAGCAGTTGGCAATACGACTTCGGGATGATAACCCACAGACTTCAAAAACCCTAGCACTTTGCCGAGCCATTTCCTCCCAATCTTTTCCATCAAAATAAGAAAACTGAGGGGTGCCCGTGGATCCTCCCGTACGAGTCACAAAGCCACCAGACATGGAAGATTTGGAAATAGAGTTTTGTTCCTTAATCATCAGCTCATGAAAATCCGACTTCTCCATGACAGGTAGGGAGCACAGATCGGACAGGGTGTTCAAATTTTGTACCCAACGTGACGCATTTGGGTAAAGATGTTCTCGGCCAAAAAGAGAACTCTTAATGTCATTGATTACAATTCTTGATTTTACCTCTTCGGGGAGTGTTTCAAAATAACCCACCCCAGAAGGTAATACATATGTATGACATATCAAGTTCATCAGCTGAGGTAAATCGTACTGACCATCATGGGGCTCCAACCCACTTCCGCCCGTCATCTGACCCAGTGGCACCACTCTCAACACCCCAAGCTCACAAAAACCTCCCACCCAAGTCAGTTCCTCAGAGTCACCCACACAAAGACCCACTGTTTGCAAGTAGGATCTTAGCTCCGAACACCTCTGCGTAACCTCATCCCTGTGATGAAAGGGAATCACCTTTAATGTGCGATGCAAAGGAGAGGGTTCCACCACACCGTTTTCTTGAGTGTAAAGGGTGTAATCCAGATTTCCCGACGATGAAAAGTAACTTTCAAGCCCCAGTGCGGAATCCACTAAAGAAATTGATCGAATCTTTTGGATTTCTGCGGCCTGATTGGGATCTAACTCCCCGGCCGGAATTTCTAGTGACATGTGTTTTAGGGAATTCTCACACTCCTTTAAAAATTCATCAAATTGAGGTCCATTCTCTAAAAAAAGCACCTGGGGTGCCGTGCAGGCATTTTGATCCCAGAGCGCCAACTCCCATGAAACCTGCCGGGCCGTTGGATGGAGGCCAAATTTCTGCAATCCCGCTTGAGAAACCACACTCACACTAAGCTTTGGACCAAAGGCCACAAAACGAGTTCGAGCAGGAAGCTGATCTCGGTAAGCTTTTACGGCTTCCTCTCCTCCCCACAAAACGATTCCATCCACCTCTTTTTTGAGAAACTCCATGACCTGCTGATGGGAGCTCGGATAGCTAAAGTAGCTTACTTGACTGGAAATCAGTCCAGGTAGACCAGCTTCTTTTTCTGCCAGATGAATCGTTTCCATAAACTCCGGCATAAAACAGGGATCTCCAGATGGAAGCTTTAATAAAGTAACATTTCCTGTTAAAATTCCCTCCACCAAAGATCCTGGGCCCACCAAAAAAACATTTCCCGACAAAACATGAAGAACCGTTCCCAAGGGAACATACCGCAAATACCTTGGTTCTCCTGAAACTTTTAAAGCATGCTCATTTCTCGGAATCGCACCACATTCCCTAATCCATTTCTGATTCAGAAATTCAGGATCCATCAAATCTACTAAGGCTTTCAAGCCTAATTCGATCATTTCCCTGGAAAAGCCGGTTACACCAGGAAGAGTGGCCAACATTTTTTGAGTGTATTTGGTGTGTGGTTGCCAAAGCTTTTGCAACTCTCTCAAGACGGGAAATGTGGCTGAAAAGGGAATTTGAGCCGCACGAATTCTAGCCTTTTGCCCCTGTGCAAGCAAACTTTGAGCCCTTTCCAAATCAAAAGAGGAGCCTTCTGGAAGGGGAATTATCCTACCAAATTCATAATAATGAGAGTTCATGGTTTTTGCCTCTTTACAATGTCTTCCGCATGAATGGCACAACCTTTGTGTTTGGTGAGGCCAGACCTACCTAAAATTTGAAACGTAGGACTTTTTTTTCCGCAATCACAGGGCTTAGAGTGCATCATAGCCCAGTCGGTGCTTAAGATACTTAAGTTAGGCATCATGGCATTAAAAGGGGTAACAAGCTGTAAAAGTCCTGACTTATCTGGAGGTAATGGCTGTAAAGAAACCGGATCTCGAATGATAAGTCGATTAAAAACGGGCACATGAAACTGATGATGGCTACAGGTGAAATAGGGTGCGCTGTGTTCTGCCATTCCAAAAGCATCTCTCTGATTCTGCGGTGAAATGGAAAACACCTCTGTGCACATTTCCCGAAACTGCTCCCGAGTGAGTGCGTTCTTTTCCGCCGCTTTCCATCCCCCCCCGGTTAAAATAAGACTTGCCGGATGCAGCTGAAGCCTTATCTTTTGCTCCCATAGAACTCCGGCCAATTCATGAATAAATGCGGGCATTCCCAAAATTCGAAGAGGCAGCCCTTGAGACTGAAAATCCAAAATTTGTTTTACAATTGCCTCACGTCTAAACTGCCATACGCCGTTAGAGTCTTTTTGTACGGCAAAAAACTCTTCATGAATGGGCGCAAAACGCATTTGATTTCTAGAAGTAAACGACACTCCTAGATCCGACGCGTCTTTTGGATCATAGGAACAAACGATGTAGTTTGTGGGCAAGGGAGAGATCAATCCTTCCTGGGCCAAGTAAACGTCGAGCATACTTTGAACGCGATCTAGGCTATCTTGGTCAAACCAAATCTCGGTTTTTTGGCCCCGAGTGCCTGAGGAAGTGAGTTTTAGTACGGCTTTATCCGGTGGAAGACTCAAAAGCAAATGATGTTTCATGGCCGTCACCCCCAGAAAGGGGAGGGAAGCCAAATCGCCTTCCGTTTGCAGGTGATTCGGATCAAAATTTTCCCTATCATAAATGGATTTTATAACGGCGTTATTTTTCCTATGGAAGTAAGCCATTTCCCGGCAAGCCTCCACAAACAGGCCCTGTTTTTCTAGTGTCCAGTCCAATGGATGAGAAACGTTGCAAATGGCATGGCTAGCAATAAACGGCGCGCTTGACGCTAAATTCACGTGATTTTCACTCCTTTGTTTAACGCCTCGTCCCCAAGGAGGGGATCTAATCGTACCCACTCTTTGTGCAAAGACTCAAAGCAATTGGCAAACTTCTGAAAGCCTGGAAATAAGTTTCCTGACACCCAAAATGGCCTTTCAAAACTCCTGGCCTGAACAATGGTATCTCTTCTTGAATTTCCCACTTTTTTGAGTCCAGGAAAGTAACAACATGGCACAAATCCAGAAAAATAGGCGGATTCAATCGCTTCTCTATCTGCGGCATCGTTCACCAGCTCAATGAATTGAGCTCCTAATTTATAAAGCATTTCAATTACTTTTAAATAGACATCTTTTAGGTCAAAATTATTTAGGAACTTTTCTCCAATGATCGTAGCAAATTTATCTTCTTTATTAAACAAAACAAACACGTTTACCTGTTGTTTTGGGTCACAAATCAATACATTTGGGATATGAAACGGGTAGAATGAACTCGTAAGGGATGGCGAATTCTGTTTGGTAACCTCAAATAGATTCTTGACAAAATGAGGCGCATTTATAAACTCCAGGTCGGGACATCGCAGTGGCCTATGGACCTGAGCCACAGGATCCGAACCCAACGGCTCTCTCAGGCTCAAGGTGCTCTCCAAGGGAAGATAATCTTTGACGACTTCAAAAAGGGGCTGAGCAGCGGAATGCAGCGAAAACCGATGATATCTCTGACTTTCCAGCACTCCGGATTTATAATAAGCCGCAATGCCATTGATCTTAAATACATCTTGGGTGATGCATCCCGGAAAGGCT
This sequence comes from Silvanigrellaceae bacterium, assembly GCA_044339525.1. GTDB lineage: Bacteria > Bdellovibrionota_B > Oligoflexia > Silvanigrellales > Silvanigrellaceae > JBIIVH01. The sequence goes on from JBIIVH010000013.1 coordinate 35,526, forward strand.
CCCACTGGATGAAATCCTAGTGGATGGGCTGACTGCATCTGAGGAAGAGTCAAAGACGTGGTGGTGATGTACATGACTTCCAGAGCTTGAATCTCAAAAAGAACTTGATTGGTAATAAACCCCTGAAGCAAATGCGTGGTGTTTTCCAAAAAAGAGTTTGATTCAGGGTTACTGTTTGTGCACAACGTGGCTAACTTCGCAAGTGACTGTGGCGCATCATACAAAACCTGCATGAATCCCACAATCTCATTTAGCTGAGACATCACCAGCCAGGCTTGGCTTGGATGATTCAGCTGCTGCTCTAAAAGAGTAACATCATAAAATATTTCGTTTTTTCCTGTTATTCTATGATTTTCCTGATACAATTTCATGATCGCAAAGGTGTGTCTACCCGCCACCGCTTTTTCAAACTTAAATTCAGAGAATGAGTTAGAATTCACAGTACCGTGTTCCTTTCGAAATCGGATCTCACCAATTCAAGCAGCCTTTTAGCTTGAGGACTATAAACTTTAATGTGATCAAAAGCCACCCTTTTGGGTGCCAAAGACTGCATTCTTAGAGCCAATTTACATGAATTTCTCCAGGGAAAAAAACCAGACACAAAGAAGCCATTCGTACTTAAAATCTCCTGAACATACCCTAGGCCCCGGGAGTGAAGCGGGATATCCACGGCCGCATATTCAAGACCATCTCTTAAATAATGTTGCCACTGAGCAATGATCTCTCGTACACAATCCAAACCTGGATTCTCAAGTTCAAACGTAACGCTATTTTGCATCTGATTTACAAAGGATTCAAAAGAACCAATTTTGGGGAGGTAATCCGCACGGGAGGCAGGCACCCAATGAATCCCCAGTGGTTCCAATAAAAAACCAAGCTGATCCCCCAAATGGGAAGGTAACACAACCTCATTTCCAAAAGGGTTGTGTCTTCCATTCATAATCACGTATAAGATCGAGTAACGGTCCATTTCATGGGCGTCACTGCCTATTCCCAGACGGGCAAGTCCTGCTTGTGTTTTCTTGGACTGGCACCCCACAAATAAAGCGGTATCAATGCCCCCTGATTTTATGATTTGTCTCTGGCTAAAATCATGATTAGTAACACAGTCAAAAAAGAGATACTCCGGGTCCATTTTTTTTCGAACAATTTCTAGACAGTGGTCGAATATCTTGGCGTAGGCACCCTTTGCTTTCACTTTTGGATCTGTGCCTCCTGTTCCCATTTCGATCACTTGAGGACTTTGGTTCCATATCCTAATGCCAATATGACCAATTAGTTTACCTTCTGGGGTGGCGGCAACCACAGACACAAACTCCCCATCCCGAATCATTCTTCGAATCTCTTGGGGGTGGTACATCCAATCGTTTATATAATTATACTCATAAACTTTGTAAAATAGATCAGTTACCTTTTCATCTTCTCCAGGAATTAGCTCTCTAATCACAAAATCTTCTACAATGATGGGCGAATGCGCTGAATCTCCATACAAAGAAAGCGACTGTTGCCTTAAAGGAAGATTAACCGTAAATATAAATCGTTGTCCCTCTCTGCCCATGTTTTCAAAAGTTAGTCCAAAAGACGGTGGCCTGACAACGGGCTCCAAGTCAAATCTTTCATCCGTTTTGAAATCCAAGGCGGGGCATTTAAAGTAACACAAAATATCGCTCGTTAGATATTCCGAAAATATCGGCTTTCCCTGGGACAAAACCTCTAAATGAACAACATCTTCACTTTGGCTGCAGCTCAAAACGCAATTGGGATCGTATACATCGCTATTGTGTTTTTCTAGAAAATTCAATAAACCACTCAATGTGGAAACAAATTGCGACCTGGTTCGATGATTTACAGAAGCCACATCCAGGTACTTTTCCGTAAATTCTACCACGGCAGCAAAGTAACTTGACTGAGGCGAAAATTTGATCTGAATCGGTTTTAATGGCATCCTTATCACCTTGTAAATGTTTCACTGTCATCAACATTCAACGGCATCATCCTTCAATAGCATCAATCACTCGCTTTAGTTTTCCCGTTCGGGGATTTCTGGGTAGCTCGCCCATGGAAACACATATCACTTCCAAAGGCCATACCGTTCCCTTGTCTACAAACTCCCTAAAGCTGGGTCTTGCCAGCGTAAACTTTTTGGCAAATTCGCTTTGGATAGACCCACGTTCTTCAGCGGTGGAGGCATCTGTTTCCATGCGTATCACGAGTTTATCTTTACCTTCTAAGCGCAGTTTCTGCATCTGAATCGTGCCACTGGCTCCTGGAACCTGGGTGGCAATTTTTTGAACATAGGCATAATCCACAGAATCAAACCCAATGCGCAGCACATCATCACTACGCCCCAGCAGCTTAAACAATGGTGTAGTGCGCCCGCAGCCACAAGGTGCTTTTAGCCATTGAGCCCGATCACCCACGCGATAACGAACAATAGGAGTGAGCTTACGCACAAAAGGAGTCACGAGCATAGTACCCGTCTGACCCGGTTCACAGGCCAATCCCGACTCTTCATCCACGATCTCTAGGTAAACCGAGTCATCATGAGCATGAAACACTCCTGTGGGAGTCTCCATACACTGATAACCAATATACCACGAATCAACCGTTCCATACCCAGGTGCTGCAACCAAAGTCGTTCCAAATTTCTGCCGAATTTCTTCTTTATCTGCATCGTAAAAGTGCTCTCCACCGTAAAAAACCTTTTCTACCTTGAGATCACGAACTCCCATCTCATGCAGGGATCGAAGAACATTTAGCACTACGCTGGCGATTCCCGTAAAAACATTAATTTGAAAGGATCTAGCCACCGTAGCAATGAAATCAGTAGCGGTTTGATTAGAGAAGGGAAAATTAATACATCCATATTGCTGGAGCATTCTGTTAATGTGGATGAACGTCATGTAAAGTCCACCCACGGCAAAAAGATTTGCTACTTTGTCTTGAGGGCACAAACCTAACGCATAAAATCCCCTGGCGTTGTAAAAATCCAAAAGATCTAACTCATCACAACTAAACAAAGTGGTTTTAGCTCCTCCCGTGGTGCCTCCACTTTGAAAGACATTGATGGTCTGAAAATCTTTTGCAACGATGAGGGAAGAGGAGGGAAGAGAAGCTTGGCGAACCTCATCTGCAGCCAGCACCGGAACTTCCTTTAAGGGATGAGCACTTCTTGGGTCAAACCCAGCCAGGCGGTTTTCGTAAAAGGGAACTGATCTGGCTGAATTTTCTATGAAATGGCTCAGTCGTTTGAAAATTTCTTCCTGTCGTTGATCTTCACTTAACTCCTCCCAAGCATCATAAAAGCGAAGTTGATGGGAACGAGAGCGATAAAAGCTAAGCTTCATGAGATCCCTCTTTCGTGAGCTGGTTTTCTTTTTTTTTATCTTTTAATCGAGTCAAAGTATCAAAAATCAGAATGAAACACAAGTCACGAAAAAGCGGATGAATTATTTAACTTTAGAAAAATCCATACTGTAGAGATTTTTAGACTCATGGGAAAGAAAGTCACTATCTAGTTCTTCAAAAGAATCTTCATCTGTGGATCCTTGAACAACGGGATTAACCACGTTTGTAAAGGAGTCAAAAAGATCATTAAAGTACCTGTTATAACTAAACACTGCATCATTAATTTTAATTTGGGTAAAGTCCAATGACGTGGAAGACTCCTTTGTAGTGTTTAAAAAGTATTGTGCTTCTGCCTGAGGATTCACTTCAAATACTTTAGTATTAAATTGAGCGCTGGACTGGAATCCCGTTGATTTTGCAGGATCAAAATTCAACTCGATGATACGGTCGCCCTGTTCTGCCTCGGGTGTTTTGAAGGTTCTAATATCTGGCAACACAGCATCCGCGGAGGTTAAATAAAAGAACGCTTTATTGTTTTTATCCCAAGTTGCTTTCACCTTTTGGATCCAGTTGTTAGCACTCATCGGAGCGTTCAGAATCGGGTCGATGGCAGTCCATCCTCCTTGGGAGTTTTTAACCAAAGTGGTAACATGAAACCGCCACTCCGGGGCTGTTCCTGATCTGAGATCGCCAATAACAAAGAGTTTTTTAACGGAATTCTTAGAAAGACCCAATTGTCTCACTTGAAGATTCACGGCCATCGCTCGGCCAAAACAAAAACCAATGGCCCCGCTGGGATCGTACTTGGACAACTCACTTAACTTAACAACAGGATGTGTCACGGCCCAACGGTGAACGGAGCGGGACTGGGAGACACTGAGTTGATTGGCAGAAGACTTAGAATCAACTTGCAGCTCCAAAAAACGAGAGAATTCAGGGGAATTCACCAAAGGTCGAACATTGTCATGGGTTGATGAGTGGGTGGTTGTTTTCGTTCCACACGCGGAAACGAACCCAAAAGCCGTCAATGAAATTAAAGCAATGGATTTTCCAATTACGGTTCGCATTTTTTTCCTCCTAAGTGCTGTCCTAATACTAATTAACTTTTTTTTAAAAAAGGGTCAACAGATTTTTTGTAGATATATCATTACTTTAAATGAATTGTCTGGCCAGTTTTTGGTTGCCGAGTCAGCCAGCGCTAAGTCCCTAAAGAAACTAGCTACCGCTATCGGTACTTTTTTAGTTTCTAATGCGGTGTTCAACCATAACAGCGTCGCTTTGAGAAGCCACTTTGATTTGGATGGGTTTTAAGGGAACACCAGAATCTACTTTAGCATATCGAATCACGATAGGAAGTGTTTTCTCGTGGCCAGGCGCAAGTGACCTAAACTCAGGAGTGCCGTCCAACCAAACTCCCCCGTATTCCTGGTTTAAGGCAACCTGAAAATCCCTGGAAAAAGGAGACTGATTGGAGACTTTTAAGTTCAACATCTGTCGCATCTCACCATTGGGCAACTCAAAAAGAGAATTTCCAGAAAGCGGTAACAGCTGAGCTTTGAATGGCTTTCTCGCTAGAAATTCATATACCCCAAAAACACCTACCACAAGCACAAGACTTAAATAAATGAGCACTCTGGGTCTATAAAAGTCTGAAACCGAGGATTTTTTTCCTTGATGGAGCGCCTCTTCCGAATCCTGTCTAACGAGGCCAGAGGGTTTCCCAAGGGAACGCATCACGACATCGCAAGCATCCGCACATCTAAAACAGTTGATGCATTCCAACTGATTGGGGCCCTGTCTAATGTCAATCCCTGTGGGGCAGACCCGGGTGCACAATCCACAGTCGATGCAATCACCCGCTTCTGCAGACTTTTTTTTGGAACGGGGTTCTCCCCGAATCCTATCATATCCCATATTTCTAGATTTGGAGTCTTGAAACACACTTTGAAATCGGGCATAGGGGCATAACACCACACAAAACTGTTCCCTTAAATAAAGAGCATCCAAGGCTGCCAAAGCTGACAATCCAATTACAAATCCCATTCCCACAGATGAGCTAAAAATATCCAAAGGATCTTGGAAATAGGCAACAACCGTATACCCAAAGCTCAGGCAAACCACTAATGTAACGGCATGAAATAGAAATGTTTTAAATTTCCACTTAGAGCTGGGTGACTTGGAATCCATGACTTTTCTATGGGCTGCGTTTCCCAAAATCATTGTTTCGATGGGTCTAAGCAAATGTTCCACAAATATGGTCTGAGGGCAGGCCAAACCACACCATAGCCTACCTGTAACCGTAGACACCAAAAACAACACCAGCAGCAAAAGTAACAATAATAAACCAAAGTGAATGATCTCATAAATCAAAATGGGGTTTCCAAAAAGGAAAAAGAACCCCTTTGTAAAGTGCAGCCTAATGAACGGAACCCCTTCTTTTAGCTGGATCCACGGCACCGTAAAAAAAAGCAACATAAGGAATGCTGCTATCATTCTTCGCTTCTTCATCCAACGGCCGTTAATTTCCGATGGGTAGAGTTTGACTCGATTTCCCCGGGGGTCAAGATTAGTGGGTTTTGTGCTTTGGCTGAAGGCTTTCTCAGACGAATGCACTGGGTTTAGGGGTGTGAAGTCATCGGGGTTCTTCATCAAAGGATCGCCTTAAGGTTGGAGTTTTCCAGGATCGCCCTGTGGCGCTTTTGCACCCGATGGATTGGACCCTTGAATCGAAAAGACATACGCTCCGATTTTATTGATTTTGGTTTTACCTAAAATGGCCTCCCATCCTGGCATTCCCTGGGCAGGAACTCCTTTTTGGATGGAGTCTATCACTCCCAACATGGTGTTGCCGTGTATCCAGAAATCGTCGGTAAGGTTTGGGCCAATACCACCCTGGCCCAATGCTCCATGGCAGCTTTGACAATTTTCCACAAAAAGTTGTTTGCCCTGACCCAGAATTTCGGAGTCTTTAGAGGCCACCATGAAATCCATTTCTGCTCCTTTTGAAGCCCCCCCCGCGCTACCTCCACCCGTTTTCACCTCAGAAACCTGCACCAACTCCTCTTCCGGAGTTTTGGCGTTAAAGTAGGGAACATGGGCCCATACAAGGTAACAAACTCCAAATACGATGGTGACAATAAACAAATTGACCCACCATCTTGGCATGGGATTGTCCAACTCCTGAATTCCGTCAAAATGATGATCGGCTCCACCATGAAGGGTGCCGTAAGGCGTGGTTTCTGATGCCTTCCCTTCCTCTGATTTTTGATCTTGCGATTCAGATAGCATGCGTGTCGTCTTCAAGGGGAAGGCCCTCCTGCTTTTTAAAATCTTCTTTTTTGGATCGGGCTAGAAAGTAAACAACGCCTCCAAACAAAGAAACAAATAGTATTAATGCCAAACTCGGGTAAAGCGGCTCTGCTTGAGAGCCTAGCCAAGAGCGTATCATGGATGAGCTCCTTTTTCTGAGGCCGAATGGGACTGAGGAACTAATTTCCCAAGCTTCTGAAGATAGGCAACCAAAGCCACCATTTCTGACTGTGCATCCACTCCCTTGACACCTTGGGCTTCCAATTGTGCTGCCAGCTTGGTCTGTTGAGCCTGCAGCTCTTCTACGGCCCCTGAAATGGTTTCTAAAGAATAGGGAACACCCAGGGACTTTAATACAGCAATCTTGGCTGCCGTGCGAGAGGTGTCTAATGGGCTAGCGACCAACCACTCATAGCTTGGCATGATAGATCCAGCCACGATGGACCTAGGGTCCACCAAATGGTTCCAGTGCCAGGAGTCGTTGTATTTTCCACCCACGCGGTGAAGGTCGGGGCCGGTTCGTTTACTTCCCCAAAGATGGGGATAATCATTAGCGAATTCATCTGCTTTTGAGTGTTGTCCGTAGCGCTTTACTTCGTGGGCAAGGGGTCTAACCTGCTGTGTATGACAATTGTTGCACCCTTCTCTGATGTAAATATCACGTCCTTCAAGCTCAAGGGGTGAATAAGGAACAGCCGCCAAATCTCCCCGTTTATGATCCGTTAAAAACATGGGCACCATCTCCAAAATCCCACCGATGGCCAGCGCCACCACGCTCAGCTGAATGAGTAAGGATGGCTGACGTTCTGCCGCCTCATGTAAGCTGGAATAGATGGCGTTGGGATCCACCAACGATCTCCCGCTACGCACTTTTGCCGAAGCTGGGAGACTACAGCCTTTTACCGTCAAATAAAGATTATAGGCCATCAGAACCACACCACTTAAATACAGCAACCCGCCCAATGCTCTTACCACGTGGAGAGGTAGAATGGTGCGCACAATCTCAATGTAATTGGGATGAGCCAACACACCATCCGCATCGATTTGCTGAGTCATAAGTCCCATTGTAACGCCCGAGACCCACATGGAAATAATGTAAAGTGCAATTCCTAAGGTACCAATCCAAAAGTGATACTCAGCCCATTTTTTGCTGTGAAGTTGTTTTCTATATAGACTTGGTATTAGCCAATAAAGCATACCAAAGATAATAAAACCATTCCAGCCCAGAGCACCCGAATGCACATGACCCACGATCCAGTCTGTGTTGTGGGCCAAAGCATTAACGCTTTTGATGCTTAAAAGTGGTCCCTCAAATGTAGACATCATATAAAAAGAAGTGCCCGCAATAAAAAACTTCAAGATGGGGTCTGTTTTGACTTTGTGCCATCCCATTCGCAAGGTGAGCACAAAATTAATGGCACCTCCCCAAGAGGGTGCTATCAACATCACCGAAAATACCATTCCCAAGTTTTGCAGCCAATTGGGCAATGAGGAATTTAAAAGATGGTGAGGGCCTGCCCAAATGTAAACAAAAATCAACGACCAAAAGTGAATGATAGACAATCGATAGGAATAAATAGGCAAGCCAATAGCCTTTGGAATGTAGTAATACGCTAATCCAAGAAAGGGTGTGGTTAGGAAAAAAGCCACAGCATTATGTCCGTACCACCACTGCACTAACGCATCTTGAATTCCAGCATAGATACTAATACTTTTAAATGGACCCACAGGAATGGCCAAAGAGTTCACAATATGCAACATGGCAATGGCCAGGATGGTGGCTATGTAAAACCAGATGGAAACATAAAGTATAGGTTCTCTTCTCTGCCGCAAGGTCATAAAGTAATTTACAGCAAACACCACCCATATTCCTGTAATGGCAATATCAATGGGCCATTCTAGTTCCGCATATTCCTTTGAACTGGATATACCCAAGGGAAGCGTCAGTGCCGCCGAAACAATGATGAGTTGCCAACCCCAAAAATGAACGCGACTGAGGAGGTCGCTATACATTCGCGTTTTTAACAAACGCTGGGAGGAATGATAAATTCCTGCAAAAATCGCATTGCCACAAAAAGCAAAAATGACCGCGTTGGTGTGTAGAGGCCGCAGGCGCCCAAAACTAAGCCAAGGCAAATTCAAATTTAAAGGCCAGTAAAAAAGCTGAATGGCAATGATGAGCCCCACCAACATACCCACCACGCCCCAGATCACGGTGGCCCAGGCAAACAGAAGGGGTGTCTTATCATCGTATTCAAAAAAATCCTCTGTGGTGGAGGGGGACGGGCCCTGAAGGGCGACGGGTTTGGCCTGAAGCATGTAGGTGATTCCTCTGTGCAAGGGCGCTGATGCGCTTCGATCCTGGAGCCCCTAGCATAAACTGATCCACGCCCCGAAGATTCTAAATAAAATCCCAAAAAACAGGACGAATCGCTTTCAAAAAGTTCCTAACCCCATTTTGGGGATTTTGGACCAGGGACGATGGATTCCCATTTTGTGCCAAAGAGTCTCAATGGATGGTGATCAAAAGTCACAAAGGATCCGAATGATTGAGGCGGGTTTCTTCAAGGGTGTCTTCTTTCATTAACATTCGGGATGCCGGAGTATCAAGGTCGTCAAATTGACCTGACTTCACACTATAAATAAACAAACCTATCATAAAAATACTAAAAACCAAAGAGATGGGAATCAAAAGCATCAGTATTTCCATAAGCCGTTACCTTTTCTAAAATAGGAAATTAAAAAACCAGAAATCCCAGCCATGGGCATTATTAATGCAGCCACTAATGGGTGAATTTTTCCCATAGCGCTAAGTGCCACAGCCATCACGTTATAGCTTCCGGACAAGAATAAAACCGCTTTTAAAGTGTGAGATTCGTATCGAGCCGCCCTCAAGATAGATGCCAACTGACGGGGTTGATTGAATCGTAAGTACCCATGACTACTGGCAATAGCCATATCGGCCCCCGCCCCCATGGCCAGTCCCACATCGGCCTGAGATAAAGCGGGCGCGTCATTTACACCATCTCCCACAAAAAGCACCATTTCCCCCGAACTTTGAAGATTTTTTAACCACTCTGCCTTATCCACTGGAGAAAGCCCCGTTTTCAACTCCAAATCAAATTTACAATACTGGTCTAATGTTTCTTTTATAAAATAAGAGTCTCCCGTGGCTACTTTAACGGTCAGATTTTCTTGGTGCAACTCCTCTAAAACCTGAAAACACCCCTCCCTCCATGATTCTTCCAACTCAAAACCCACACAAACGTCTGATGAAGCTAAAAAACAAAGCCTAGATAAGTGCAGCGAGCGCGAAGTGGCACGTTCCAAAAGACAGGCGTCTACAAAATGAGTCCATTTTTCATATTTTTCCAATACAAATTCTTGGGTTCCCATTAACCACTCCCCTCCCGCCCATCCCTTACCCGGAAATTCCTGAATGTTTTGCCCATGAGGCAAAAATGCACCTTGGGTTTCGTCTTTTTCGGGAGAAGAATTCCAATCACAACTGGACTGATGGCCCATCAAAATTTCCATATACTTGGCCACAGCCTTGGAGACGGGATGAGTGCTTTGAGAAGAAAAACCAAAAATTTCCCTGATTTGAGAGGAATTAAGCTCCTGATTTGAAAAATGATTTTTTACATTTAATTGAGAATCAGATAAGGTACCCGTTTTGTCCAACACCACTGTAGAAATTTTACTTATGTTTTCTAGTGCTTGAGCGCTCTTTAAAACCACCCCCCGTTTCCAAAAACGTCTCAGCGCCATGGCCCGGGACAATGGAATGCTTAGCCCAAGGGCGCACGGGCAACTCACGATTAAAGTGCTTGTAACCACCCGAATGCATTGAGAAGGATCCTGAAACCACCAAAACATTCCCACGGCCCAAGCCACGACTAAGGTAACAATTGTGAACCAATGAACCAGTTTGGATGAAATCTGTTCCATTCCAGAGCGTGAAGTCTGAGCCTGTCGCACACATTCTAGCATCTGGCCAATGGCCGTAAACGCCCCGGTACGTAACACCTCTAAAGTAACAGATGAACCCAAGTTCGTGGTGCCTGCCAAAACCTCTGATCCCACTTTTTTATACACAGGAAGGGTTTCTCCGGTGATCACAGCCTCCTGAAAAACCGTTTCACCTTGAATCACTTTGGCATCCGCGCCCACCACCTGCCCATAAGCCACCGTAATCACATCACCAGGCTTGAGCACCTTAGAATCCGCAGGAAGTAGGGTGTCACTCAATTGGGAAAGCCTTTTTCCTTGTTGCAAAAGCGCTTCATAAATGGATCTTCCCGCCAAAAGTAAAAACACCAAGCCCGTGATGCTATCAAAATAAACGTCACTGCTGCCTTTAAATAAGTTCAAGATACTCACTGAAAATGCCAACAATAGAGCAAATAGTATGGGAAAATCCATATGTATGGTTCTATTTTTTAGCCCCATCCAAGCGTTTTTAAAAAAAGACCTTCCTCCCCAGAATACGCTGGGAATGGTTAAAACCAAACAAACGCCCATAAAAAATTGCCTATCTCCATTGGTCATACCCCAGTGGTTCCCAAAATAAACCGCAATAGAAAATAGCATCACTTGCGCAAAAAGCGCTCCTGAAATGCCAAGTTCTATCATTCTCGAACGGTCAAGGTGGGTCTGTGCTTTAGCCCCCCACTCCGCTAAGGGAGGAAGAGGATTTAATCCCAAAGAATGCAAGTAGCATACAGCTCCACTCAATAAAAAAGTTGGACCTGGCTCCACCTGAATCATCTTTTCAAACAGATTGACTCTGGCTTTGGTGCCAGGAAAAAGCCTGCTGATCCCATGCTCTACAGCTGTAACACAAGCGGCACAAATCAAACTGGGCACAAAAAAATGGAGATTTTCAGACCTGCCTTCCAGTGCTGGAACCTGGCGCTTGGTAAAAAGCTCCCTCATTTCGGGTTGATCCCAATTCGCCCACGAAAGAGAGCTGGTGTGTTGTTTGTGCAAAGAACGTTTCTGAGACTCTTCTTTAAAATTAAGGTCCTCCAGCATCCGATGGTAGCCTTGAAGATCCGCTTGCTGTAAGTAAGTAAACACAACCTCACAACCCTTACAACAGAATGAGCTGCCAGGATGCAAGGCAAGTTCCCGAGATTCGGGACTTAAAGGCTGCTGGCAGTGCCGGCACCTGGTGAAATCAAATTTTTCCGCCATCGCCTGAGTCTCCTGTTTTATGAGTTCACTTCCAATCTGGCATCAATCGTGCTAGCAAAAAAAGAGCCCAAGGAACTCTGGAGTCCCACGGGTGGTTTAGAAGGGAGAAACGTCCGTGAATTTACTTAGAGAAGCGCCCCATGAACGTGGATAACACCTGGATTCTGGCAATGGGATTAGCTAGTTATGGATTTTTAGGCAGCCTCCACTGCGGCCTCATGTGCGGCCCCCTCTGCGCTAGCCTAGGATCACAGGGGAGTAAAGTAGGACTTCGCGCCCGAATTCTCCCTAATTTGATTTACATGTTGGGAAAAGCTCTTTCCTATGGTACTTTAGGGCTCGTAGGGGGACTATTGGGGAGTTTGGTACAATCAGCATTTCGGAAATCCCTAGGAACTCTTTTTCCCTCAAACTCATTTCTAGCCAACCTATTCGGACCCTTTGTGAATTTAGGCAATCTCTCTCTCCTTTTTCTTTGGATCGCTGGATGTATAACAATTGTTTTTCATCAGGTATGGTTTAAAAAACAATTCTCATTTGGGAAAGGCAGTTACTTTTTTGGGATCTTAAACCTCATTCCCAGATCCTCCGAGTCCCTCCGCATGGGCCTTTTGGGCGGATTGAGTGCATTGTTACCCTGTCCTTTTTTGTGGGGAGGTTTGCTTCAAGCAACCGGCCTATCCCACCCCATCCACTCAGGCATGGCCATGGTCCTTTTTGCGTTCGTGACCACTCCTGCCGTTTGGTTTTCCAAAGGTTTGTTAAACCGATTTCGCTTTGCCTTTTCTCCCAAATGGGCCAGCCTCCTAGGAATTAGCTTTGCCACCTTTGGGGCTCTAGGATTTATTTGGATGCCTCATCATGGGCACCATCCTGAGGTGAAAGATACGGAAAAGACTCAGGCCCCTCAAGTCGAACGCCCAAGTGATCATTCTCACCATTAAAACGGCACTCACTTATTAAACGCTGTTTAAAAACTCTCCCAAAGAAGTTACTTTAACCCTGCCTCCATGGAGCGTAAAGGTATCGCTGTTGGGGGTGACAACAAAAAATGAATCCACTTTCAGTTCATCCAAAGTTTTCAAAAGTGTGGATGGAATTTTGGGAGAGGAACTTGTTTTAAATTCAAAGGCTAAGATCTTTTGTTTGTAGGTGCCAATGAGATCGATTTCCTCGCCCGTGTGGGTTCTAAAAAAACCATAGGAAAGTTCCTGCCATCGAAGAGTTTGTACGATGTTTTCCAGAGCCACACCCTCCCAAAAGGCCCCAAAGCTAGGATGACTGAAGATCTGTTCGAAACTAGAAAGTTCCAAAAGACAAGCCAATATACCGGAATCCCGGATGTAGATTTTGGGTGATTTCACCAGTCGTTTTTTAAGATTCACTTCCCAGGGAGTATGATATCTTAACATAAAGGTAGCGTTTAATGTGTCTATGTACGATTTAACGGTGGGGTGTGTTACGTCTAGGGAACTTGCGATTTTGGAATAGTTCAAAATCTGACCGTGAAAATGTGCACACATAAGCCAAAGCCTGCGCATCTGCAAAGGAGGAATTTTAATGTCCAAAAGTCCCAGGTCCCTCTCCAAAAAGGTCTGGACAAATTGCTGCCGCCACACCCAAGACAAAGAATCAGTCGGCGCCAGAAAGCTTTGGGGAAATCCTCCTCTTGAAATTAAAGACTGTAACAAAGGAAGGGGCGGAAGAAGTGCTGCATGCGTCAATTCCTTTAGATTTAGAGGCAAGATAGAATGATAAGAAATGCGACCCGCCAAGGATTCAGAAGACTGCTGCAATAACTCCACAGAGGCCGAGCCTAACAAGAGAAATCGTCCAGGCTTTCTGTCTTCATCAATGATCGAACGTAACAAACTAAAGATTTGGGGCCGTCGCTGAACCTCGTCCAAACAAATGTTTTTATTCCGGTGAAATTGAAAAAAGGACTCTGCATCTTCTAACTTTGCCAAGTCGGAAGGCTTTTCCAAATCTAGTGTAACCCAATCTTCCGTGCAGCAAATTTGCTTGGACAAGGTCGTTTTGCCGGACTGGCGAGGTCCCAGGATTGCCACCGCGGGAAAAAAGCTTAAACTATCAATAATATTTGACTTTTCTACTCTTTCCACAAAATGCATGAAATTTGTAAACCTCATTTTCAATTTTCACGAACTACACGTATCACATTCATTTAAAAAAGAAAACTGGGTATGCATAGAACGTAATGTTTTAGAGGAGAGAAGGCCAATCGTTGGCAAATCTGAACCTAAGAAGGAGAGAATTTCCCTGAAATCACATGCCAATGCAAATGGCCTGAATCCAGGTATTGGCCCAAATGAGTTACCATGAATATAAGTTGATTTTTCTGATGGTTAGACAGACTCATGGAGAAGAATCTATCTAGACAGGATTTCTTTAATAATTTTTGCAGATGGAAATCAAAAACTCATCGGACACCGCTTTTAAATTCACCCGGGCCGTGGGATTGTCTCGCTGGGCTTTGTTGTAAATTTCCCTAATGGCAAAAGGGTTTCCAACCATAGCGGCTTGAACCAAATCCTCAGCCCGACCTGCCTGCCTAGCCACCCAATTCATATGATTCCAAACGATTTCTTCCATTTCAATCACATTGGCATTTAAGGCCTGGGTAAATTCTCTGTCTGAAACTTTGGAAAGTAAGGTAACTGCCTGATAATTATGAAACTGACAGCGGATAAAATCTTCTCTTAGTTGATTTAGGTCCCTATAGGAGTCCGAACCAGGGTGGTAGAGTCGAACTCCTTGTCTGCCATCTTCCTGCCCGTAGTTTTTCAAACACCAGCCCATATGCCCACGCATTTCAGAACGCTCCGTTTGACTCCAGGCAAAAGCAGTAGAAGTGAATAAACATGCAGCAAAAACAATCGATAATTTCATCATCCTTCTCCTCTGATTAAATAAACAAATCACCCCCCATCAAAAAAACACAGCAAAAAATGAAGCGTCCATTCCATGCTCTGAAATTCATCCTAGGGCTTTTAAGCTGTTAACAGAATTTTCTGAATTAAGCAAACAGAGCCTTCCATAACAAGGGAAACCTTGTTTACATAGTTCCAAAGGCGTGAACCCAAATGTCCCTGGCTTTAAACACATGTGTCCTTTGCATTGAAAATGAAATCGATTTACCTTTCCTTCTGAACCCACTTAGAGGAGATAACCATGGTTCAACATCAGTCTTTTTATAGAAGTTTCTTTGATGCTCAATTTTTTTCCTATGCCTGTGAAGAGGAAGAAACCCCTGCCCTGTCAGAATGTTCATTATTTATAGAGCCTTTTCTGGAAGGAACCTCTGAGCTCGAAGTCAAAATGCTCAATGAAGGGACGCGCGAAATCTGGCTAACCAAAGCTTCATAGTACTATCATCTTTACATATTAAACCGGAATCAAAATCTGTACTTATACCAATCCTATGAAGAAGCCACTATGCACCGCATGAATGGGAAATTTAAATCTATTCATTTCCATCCTGTGATTCATTGTGGCACTCTTATTTCCTAAGGTAACAGTCATTTTCTGTTTATCTTACCAATCTAAGAGGTGTTTTTATGTTTTTTCAATTAAGTATTAGTCAAGAACTTGTTAGTAGATTTAGCGACTCTCCCTATTTGGTTCATAACGACCTAGATCCCCTACAAGAGGAATCTGAAAAACTCTATTTTTCTAGAGATTTATTTGACTTTTTTAACGATTTCAATGAATCCAAATCGCAGTAAAGATGGGGAAACCTTAGTCCCACCGCATGACCACCATCTTTATAGACCTCCAAAATCATTCATTTTTTATCAAACCATTTAAGTATCTAAAATTCCCTTCCGATACGCCTTTATATTTAGACACATCAACCAAAAGGGACTTTAGAGTTCATGAGGCAATTAAAACCTTATCACTCCCTGGAAAAATTAAAAAACTACTTGAAGCTGAGTCAACTCGTTTTTGTTGTTACTTTTTTTGGTCACAATGTTTTAACGAGTTGTAACCAAACGGAATTCAAATCGAAACAGGCTAAACAATTAAAAAATGATTCTCAAGGCCCAAGTCAATGGAATGGACAGAATAGTGAAGCCAAAAACACAGATCCAAGCGAAACATCACTCATTTTTAGCTGTGAAAAGAAAAACTACTCTTCTTCAACAAAGAAAAAAACGGAAACGATTTTGATTCCAAACAACTGTGCCAGCGTCACTGAAGTGGAAGATACAACCCCAAAAACGATTGAAATCAAATTTTTGATGAACGTAGCAAACACAAGCAAAGAAATCTCCCAATTGGTGGCTGACAACCTCACCCAATTTGTTTCTTTATTAAAGAACCAAGGCAACAAAATCACAGTGTTTGGCGTTGCCTTCTCCTCTGAAATCCAAGGTGAAGAAAACATTGGAGAAAATCTCGCCAAGTTTTCAAGCCAAATGAAAGAGGGTGAAGGAATCTGGAAAATAAAGGAACTTACATCTGGTGCCAAGGCTGGCACTTCAGACTGGATCCAAGGTTCAAAACCCGCAGGCGCTCTGGAGGCTCAATTAAAAGCCATCGAGCAACTCCAATCTTCAGATGCCTCTGTTAAAATACTACTGATTGCCAACACCTTTCCCGGGCTTATCCATAATGTTCAAAAGCTGACTCCCGTCTGGCAAGCTCTGGCCAACGCTAAAAATGCTGCCGCCGATAACAGCGGAAAGTTTGTCTATGCGGGATGGGGAACCTCTAACCGTGAAAAATCAGTAGCCTCCTGGATTCATAGCCCCCTAGAACAACAAAGATTAATCGCATCCTTAGCGGGAATGCCCAGCGAGCAGTTTGTGGTGGGAAAAGACAACGCTGAATTCGCCGAAAAAATATCGAAACACACCGCGGTCACTAAAAAATCAACAATTAACTGTTACTTAAAGAAAATCATAATCTTAGATTCCTCTAATAAGCCTTTATTTCAGAACGAGTTTAGCAATAAAGAGGACTCTGGCACTTACGAACTTAAGGCTCCTTCTGAATCGAAAGGGCAGATCTGGGTTTCTGTTTCAAGAGAGTGCTCCGATTCACCAGAGTTACAGGAACACACTTCTCAAGTTGATATGGGAGTATAATTTAAAATGCACACCACACAACAATGGTTCCTACTGATTGGTCTACTGGGATCCTGCACCCCAGCTCCTTCCGGTTCTGCCCCTAAGGCTTCTATCAAATCCATCGCCTTTCAAAAAATAGAAAAACCCATAGTGGATCCCAGCACCCTTGTTGTAACAGACGTTTCCTTCCACAAATTAGAACAGGAGTCAGGACCCATTAATTTGGCTGAATTCCGCGTTTCTGGGGGAGCCGATTACGTTGAACTCCAACCCTGCCCTTCCAAAAACAAAACCGGGGGAACGGGAACCTGCGAAAATGCAAATAAGGTGCTTCGATTGCGACAGGCCTTGAGAAATTTTCCCGAAGGCGAAGTGGTCATTAAAACGCGGGCATGCGTGGATTCTGGTAGAAGCTCCACCGGAGAAAGCTGCGGCGCCTGGTCGGAAAATAGCTTTACTCAAGGACCCGTCTTTAATGAAGAGCTACTAGAACTTGAATTCCAAATAGAACGGCTCACTAAAAGCAAAGCCGACTTAGACGAACGCCTTAAGAAAACCTTGGAGACATTTGCCAAAGACTCCGCGAAATGCGCCGCCAGAGGAGAAGCCAAAGAAAGATTAGAGGGCATGAGAAATCTGACCTCACAGTTTTTACAGCTGGGACAATCTGCCCTTTCTGATATGCTTTCTCGTTGGGAGCCTTCCAGTGGAGGCACGGCATTATCCCTCTCAAAAGGTTCCATTAAAGTTGGGTTGGACGAAGACATATCAAGCCCTACTCCAGAAAATCAAACGGCAACAGATCCCTTAATCACTCCCCTATCCCCTGAGGAAAAGGAGGGAGTGGCAGAGAGTTTTGAAAACAATGGAAACACTCTGCAAGACACTGGACTCAATCCAGAAGAAAAGAAACAAGGAGGCATTATTTCAAGTTACGGAATGAAGATGGGCGCTACTCAATTCACACAAAATCTCCCATCTTTAGGAAGTGCCTTTTTTAATTTTTTTACCGCAAAAACACAGGTACAGCCCGACACGTGTTTGGCAGAAGCCACCGCAAGCAACGAACTCACTCAACTCAAAAATTTACTTTCCACATACCACAGCAGGCTTTTAGAAGTGAGAAACAAAATAAAAGCCCTGAAAGGATCTCAAAAATGAAGTGGAAATCGGGATTGATAGCTCTTTTATGGATGTCGTGCACTCAGGCCCCCACGCCCAGCACAACAAAAGACTCTGCTGCCGACTCCAAAGCAGAAAAAAAGGCTGCCAAAAATTTACAAAGACCTTTTGTAGAAAGCGGAAAAATTGATGACCTCACCTTAAGACTCAATGGCTTCGGAGTGGGAATAGGGGATGCATTATCCACAAAAATCCCAATTATTTCTTATGTTAAGCCAGATTTAGCAGACTATGTTCAAATCATCAGATGTAGGTCAGATGCAAGACTTTCTGGATTGGAAGACATAGATCTTAGCAATCCGAGCTCAGAATATGCCACTCAGATTTTCAAGACAACTCATTTTTGGAAACTTGCTGGTTCCAACCCCTTTTGCTCCACCATTGCAGATAGTTTTGGGGGACTCAATTTCATTGACGTATTCGCCAGGGGGGGGGACTATGTTTACTTGGGTCGAGCCTGCGTTAATAAGGAAAGAATCGTAAGTGGGTCACAGGAGGCCATTGGAGAATGCTCCAAACAGGTTAGCATTAGCGAAACCCTTCGGGGATTTAAAAACAAAAAATTTGAAGCTAAAATGGCCCTTGAAAAACGCGAGCGAGAAATCAGGGATGAGGGAGACACCCTAGCCAGAAGAATCTATTTCTTGACGGTAAAATTAAGTGAGGCTCTAAAATCCTGTGAACAAGCGGAAATCAATCGACAAAAGAGACTGATGCAAGAAAACGCCTTAACCCAGATTTTATCCATTGGAGTAGGAATTGGAGCCACTATGTTTTCTCCGGATTCAGAAGTTACAAAATTCATTCAAAACGATACCTCTGGAATTAATGGAAGTAATAACTCTAATCCGGCCCAAA
Organism: Silvanigrellaceae bacterium; assembly: GCA_044339525.1. Lineage (GTDB taxonomy): Bacteria > Bdellovibrionota_B > Oligoflexia > Silvanigrellales > Silvanigrellaceae > JBIIVH01. The sequence continues at coordinate 54,515 of JBIIVH010000013.1, forward strand.
TGGGTCTGGTCCAAGGTGCCATTCGTACTTTATTTGTTTCGGCTGATGACTACCCCAGGTCCTGCACCCAAGCTCAACTCATAAAAGATGAGGGGGAAATTGCTGCCCTAAAGTTACAAGCACTGCAACAGCAATATGCTTCTCTTTTGCAAGATATCAACGTTGTAGCCCCTACCAATCCGCAAGGTACATCTAATACGCAAGGTTCAACAAACTCACAAACAGATCCCAATTCTCAAAGTAACGTGAATCCATGACAAAAAAACCAAGGTAGTGACCGATGAAACAAAAAGAAAAATGCAATACATATGTTTTACATAGGTCGGCAGTCCTAATTCTACTGGCAGGCGTTGTGTCCTGTCAGGAAGCCCCAAAATTTTCTAAAACCGACAACAAAAAGCTGGATGATGCCAGATCCGCCCTGGATCCCGAGGAAGCGAGAGTTCAAGTGGGTTCCGTGGCACTCACTCCCGCCACGCAGGGAAGTCGGTTTCAAGTTCCTGGGTTTTCCATGACGCTAAACAAATCAGACTACGCTATTATTTTGAGATGCCAGGCTAACTACATTTTAAAAAGCACGGATGGTACAACACCCGTGAGTAGCATCAACGCGACCGATCCTGGAAGGCGAGAACAAATGCGCTGGGCTTTTTTAGGAGCACAAAAAGCCATAGGACAATGTGAAAGCCTGGGGACAAAAGTCGCTAGAACCCAATTCACCGATATTGCTGCACCCACCGGAAAATACTATTACGTGATCAATCCATGCGTGGATGCTGACCGTACCACAGATCTAAACAATACCTGTAGCCATGACTTGGCCATAACGGAGTTTATCGACTATAAAAACGTTAGGCAAAAAGAAGAGATCTCAGTAGCAAAAGAGTTATCTGTGGCCGAGGGAACTCTCTATGTAAACTTTGCCCAACTCCAACAATTGGCAAGACTCATCAAAATTCAACAAGAAACCTGTGAGTCCAATTGGGCACTAGAACAAGCCAATCGAGAGATCATGGGTGGGATTTTAAAAATTGCCGGAACAGTGGCCTCTACCGTAATCAACAGCTTTGCTTTTGGGGCTGGTACTCTCGTGGGTCAGGTCACCAATATGTTAGCAAACGCTTTATTTGCGCCCACGGGAATTGATTGTCCCGATGTGAAGTTGAGTTTTAATAAGGTGGCCCAGTTGAAATCCAATCTACAGGGCTCGGTGCAAGGGGTCTTGCAAGCCAGACAAAAACTTGCTCAACTAAACAGTGAATTTGCACCACTAGAAAAACAAGTAAACGAATACATGACCTCGTTTAACTCTAACTCAACTCCTGAAACCACGTCTTCTACCGATCCTGCTGCTGCAAAACCATAATGGCCAAAAGAGACAAATGTTAAAGAAAAGTCAATCCAATTAGCTTTTAGCTGCCGACTGAAACATCTCAAAGAGTTCTGGTTGCATTTCTTTGCTGGGCACCCCATCGGGTCTGGGATTGGTAACAACATCTTTCCACCCGGCGTACAGCGTGAGAAGGATTTTTTCCACCGCTTGTAAACACGAAAGATCATTGTTCATATTGGCTTCTATGAGTTTGTCTGTAATGAAAATATACAGATTTTCTAGATCAGAAGCAAGTTGACCACCCTTTTCATGGTCGAGCGTGTTCATTAGCTCAGTCACAATGGCCAGCGCTTTGCTGATGTATTTACCCTTTTCAGGAATATTTTTTTCAGAAAGTCGTTGCATGGCAATCTTATTAAATTTTATAGCCCCTTCATACAACATTAACAATATTTTTTCTGGTTTTGCTGTTGTGATTTGAGTGGTCTGATAAGCCTTAACTTGATTTTTTGCGTACATGAATGATTAAACCCCATCTACTTTGACTGTAAGTATTGGTGTTTTACGCAGCTTACTCATCAAACAAGTTAGAAGTTACTTAACCACCTGCAAGCCTTGCCTGCATGGCCTGACCCTGTGCATTCATTCCAGACACAAACTGCTCCAAACTGGCAAATCGTCTTTTTATCGACTCCGCTTTTTGGCTTGCAATCCGTTCGTTTTTGGCGATGTCATCATCCATCTGCCTAAACAAACGTTTGTATTCGCGATCCTTACTTGAAAGCACTCCGGTCTGTGTATTTTGAGCTCCTCGCACCGCCTCCGACATGCGAAACCCAAAACCTTCTCCCTGTTCCGACTGCACAAACAACGAAGCAACACCTTCATAGTCTTCGGAAAGGGACTGCTTCACTTTAGCTGCATCCAGCTTCAAATCGCCAGATTTGGGATCGGAAGAAATTCCAATTTGACTCAGTGTGCTGAATTTTCCCCCGGTGTCTTTGGAAAATTGCAAAGCGGATTTCAGAGATCGACCTAAACTACGAATAGAGTTGTCTTTTGCAAGGATTCCAGCCTTATTTGTTTTGGGGTCGATTTTAAATTGCTTTTCAATAAAGCCGTTAAGTTGATTATAACTATCCACGAAAGACTGTATGGATTCCATCGTTTTATCTACATCATAATTAACGCTAACAGTTACCTTTGTTCCGGGTTCTGCCCGTTTTGCCGTAAAGGTCATTCCAGGAATCAATTCAGCAACATTATTGCTTTCATTAAATACCGGAACATCTTCAAACTGAAGCTCCAAGTTGCGACCTGTGACCTGCTCTTTAAACTCCAAATAGGTGAGGTCGGGATCGATATAAATTTTACCTTGCTTGCCCGACTTTTCTGAAATCACAAGCAATCTAAAATTTTCTTTACTTCCATCTTCTAGGCTTTCCTTTGTATTCAAAACCACAGCCTTACAGCCGGCATTAGCTTCATTGATTTGGTTAGCGACATCTTGAAGGGTCGCTTTATCGGGATCAATGTCGATATCAAAGGTTCTACCATCATCCAGTTCAATCACCATAAACCCAAATCCAACTGGGGTCTGGTCTTTATCAGGAAAGGCTTCCGCCAGCAGTTTTTCGGTTCGAGCCAATCCTCTCACTTCCATTTCATAGGAACCCGGAAGCGCGCCGGTTCCTGCCGTTCCATCAATAATATCCGGATGACTGCTTTCAAATTTCATCTTGTAAAAATCAGTTTTGTTACGGAACGCGTTTAAGCTTGTGCCTAATGAAGAGACCAATTTGGAAAGCTCTCGGAATTCTTTTTCCTCTGTCTGAAGACCCTCCTTTCTCTGTTCTATTCGCTTAATAGGAAGTTTTTCAAGCTCAATCAACTGATCAATCATTTTAGGATCAATCCCAGATTGCGAGTTGAAACGAACCCCCATGGAACCTCACTTTTGGTAACAGCTTCAGCTACAGACAGCTCCTTGTTTGATAAAACGAAGTTTCTGTTTCGTCATCATAAAGGAAACACGACCGATAGTACAGTATTTATTGTATACAAATCTCAACGACCGTATCTTCTGGTTCTAAACCTTCATAGGTGATTTTTGCCGATCCAGTCTCATCAGAAATCAAAACATTAAAGTTCACCGAATTTCCATCAGCACTCACATAAGTTCCCTGGATCGCTCCTCCAATGGGTTTGCACCTGGAGTCAGCACTAAATTTCAAGTTCTGGTATTCCAAGTTCACCACACCTCCACCCGAAATGGTGGATTTTAGTTTACCTGACAAAATGGTTTTTGATGACCAATTCACACTTAAGGGAGCTCGAACGGTCTCAATCTTAAAGTCTGTTGCCTCCACTTTTACATCGAGTCTTTTTAGCAAGGTGTCTGACTTTAAAAGCTCTTGAGAGGCTTCATAATTCATGGTCTGTTCCCGAATGGATTTTATTCCCCGACTCTCTGAGTCTGTTTCAATGGCAACCAGTTTGGCTTTGGTTTGGCTCTTCATTAAATTCTTTTTCACCAATTGCACTATTTCCAAGTTACCCTGAGCATCTTTCCATTTCGCCGCACGACTCAACACTCTTTCCGTCTCTCGGTTCTGCTCCAATTCTAGTCCCACAAGATTTGCACCTTTCACAAATCGCACCCGATTTCCAGTCAGATTACAGTCCGTTTTTTCATCCAGATGACTATAGGTTTCTTTAAAAACCCTCTTTTCCTTCCCGCTCACCTTTTTAGAACCTACTCCAGAGGCAGCAAACTCTTTTGATTTTTCAAACAATCCGTCCAAAACCACCTGTTTCTTTTCCTCGTCTCGAGAGCATTTAATCTCAAGCTTAAGAGGTGTTTCATTGAGTCCAGTCTTTCCTAAATTCGATACGGTAACTGGTTTCAATTTTTCCAGAGATTCGTCTGGGCCTTCCCAGAGTGAAAGAGATGCCGAGTCATCCGAATCTCCAGAATCGGAAAGCAGAGAAAACGTGTTCGACACTTGAGAACCAATGGTTTCAGAAACCTGATGATCTTCAATAGCCTTGGCGATCACTGGCTTTTGAGTTCCATCGTCCTTGGAGCTGCCGGGATTGCCTGCTTGGGTGATACCACAGCCCGAAATGACCATGTGTAAAAAGGAAAGGGGCCCAATCACACGCCCTAGCTTAGAACACCGCTCCGAGTGGGAGAAACTTCTCTTTACAAAAATCATTGGCTAGACCTTTCCGTATGTATACTTTCTTCTAGTTGTTTTTTAGAATTTTTTGACTTTGAACCATGCGTTTTGAGTGGTTTACTTAAGGGAAAACAATGCACGTTCAACTGAATTACCCTTTGCGTTCCAGTATCTTTTGAAACAAGTTCAATAATTCGATTCTGAAACTCCCTCACTTCTTTTTTCAATAAAGGTAATATTCCCTCTGAAGCCAACATCGTGAGCGCACCAAACTCTCTGTCTTCACTGGAAAATCCCGTCACAGCATCTTTTGCTAAGGAAAGAGTTTGCTGGTGAAAGCTCACCAGAGAATGGCTCTCCAGATCGTGTCCAGATAACATCACATCGGTTGTCTGAACATAAGCTTGCTGATCCTCTCCCAAGGTGATTAAGTGATTTTTAATCAGAAGTGACAAACTTTTTCTTACTTGTTCAGGTGTTACAGCAGGAGTAACCTGTGCCGCAATTAGGGAAGGGTCCCCTTTTAGTTCAGGAACCGTGGCTAGCTCTCTGACTACTGGATGAAGCCACTCTGAGTAATACTCAAGCGTTTCCTTATCCTTTGTGGTGGACAGCGACCTCTCTTTAACCTGCATCAAACGTTGAAAGAGTTTATCTCTTTGTTCGATGGGTCGAGTGATATTGTATTTATGCATCGTCTCTAAATAAAGCCTATCCACACCTTTAAGCATTAACACATCCGACATTTTTTGAATACTGGAGTAACTAAGATGCCTCTTTCCTGTGACACACAAATGTACCATGTTACTATTGCCCAAAGTAAGATCAATAGAAAGCTGAAGAAAGGAATATTTGTCTCTATTTTTCTTCATATAATCATAAATTGCTTTAATATAATCAACATAACTAAGGTAATCTGTAACCTTAGTGTTCTTACCAGCATCTTTTATTTCAATCAAACCCGTTTTTCGTTGCATAGTATAAATCCTGCCACGCTACACTCGCCTATACTGACAAAGAACCCATCTTCATCTAGTATTCTTATCGGCAATCCAACTCGAACATTTAGTGTCCTATAACTAATTATAAATTATAGATAATATTACGTCAATTGGTATTCGAATTTACAACTGATTTTCAAAACCTCCCAGCAACGAAAAAAAGATGGTGGGAACGAACTCATCCGGAAACAAAAAAACCCAAACTTCTCACCGTTTGGGTTGGGTGTGTGGATGCCAAAGATCTTAGCAAGTGTCAAATTATTTAACCCTTTTCTTCCGAGCCAAGGGAAACAAAATCCCCAATGCCAACCAAATCAAGTTATGATATCCAAAATGAACATCTGTATACCCAACCACACCACAAAGGGAAAAAGTAGACTTCTTTTTTCGCACTGTATCGGTTCCAGATTCGGAGCTAGAAGAGGAGCTAGAAGAGGAGCTTGACTCAGACTCCCCCAATAAGAGTGCGGACTTTTTTGGGAGCACGCCATTTCCTGTAGGTTTGTCAATAAACCCATTTTCAAAAAATACAGTAAACATTTTTTCTTTTAGTGCAATGGCATCTAGCTGATTAGACGATGAAAATGACTCTAAAGATCTAGTCATTGCAGAAATAGCGTCATAATAATCAGCATTTTCCTTAAGGAGATCCACTGAGTCCCAGATCACTTTATCGGCTATTTTTAGCTCTGAGTTCCAGTTTCCTAATGCGTCCTTCACCTGAACAAGCACGCTGCTCCAGTATTCTCCGGCCTTGTGAGGGGAACTTCTCAAGTAGTTTTTTACATTTCCTACTATAGTCCCTCGACGTAAACTCACGCCAGTGGCCACAATACTCTCTCCTAAATAGCTATTTCCTGTTTGTGCATAAGTAAAATAATCTGAAAATCCCTCATGCATGGCGCCACTTTGACCACTTGTTTCTTTAAGAGTCCTAAACAAAATGTGATGCCCAAACTCATGCATGGATACATCTGAATCACGACCCAAATAAATCAAAGGTCTTTGAGGACCCTGATTTTGCTCCCAGCCGGTTCCAATGATGATTTCTGGAGATCCCACCCCCGTTCTTCCACCTGGTAGGTACTGGGCATTATCTAAGGTGGTGCCTCCATCTGCAGTTGCCGTAACGGCGCGAACGTAAGCCGTAAGTGGTTGAGATTCACTCATACCAAGAGTAGTCTTGGCGTTACCCCATTTCTCTCCCAAGGGCCCACCAAAGACTCCTGAATTCATTACTTTTTTATGCCAATTGGCCGCAGAAATGATAGAATAATACGCTACCACCTCATCGTACTGAGGATTATCAAAGGAAATTTTTTTAAAATCAGGTCCTTTCGCTTGAGCACTACAGGAGTTGCTCGGAATTTTTTTATCACAGTTCAAGACTTTAAAGTAACCGGCGTTTAAAGCGCTTCCATCATTTAGCAACTCGGAAAGGGAGACTTCGATAATCCCTTCTGTCTCGCTAGACTTGGCATTTTCACGATAAACTGCCGCTGTCCCTTGGAAATCAAATGCCAGTTTTCTAATATGTTCTATCTTTCCAGAGTAACAGTTAAAAAAGATCTCTAAGGGAACAGGCATGGACCTGGCGTCTTGAGAGCTCGAAATCCCCGACACAAAATTTTGAGCACACTGTAGGCCGTTGGGAGTGGCTACCCATCCTCTTGCTTTTAAAGTCAAATGCGTCGAATGTATGCCCAATAGACTCGAAATTTTCTGAGTAGCCCATTCTACGGAATAGCGTGAGTCACCTTTATCCATGTAAAATCCGGCGCGGTGGACCTGGTCCCACCAGCTTGGTAAATTGGATGACAAATAGGCTTGAACATAACCCCCATCACCTTCCGCTAAAACAGCTTCTACCCCGAAGACAGGTAAAGTTCCATAGACCAAATTTAAACGTTGATTAGGCGAATTTGGATCCCGTTTCCAAGACAAACTCAAATCCCGAAGCGATTCAGAAGAATGGGAGGACAAACCCAAAAAATCGCTAGGAGTGATACTTGGGCCTTCCCACTCCAACAAATCAAACCCACTTAAGCGACGTACAGAACCTAAACTAGGCGTAAAATCAGAAGAATTTACACTTACAAATGGTTGTAAGTTTACCAGAGGTCTAAACAAAGTCTGTGCTGGTCCTGCGACTGGCCCAACCCGGGGGGAATGCTTCGGGGCTATTTCGGTTTCGGAACCGCACGCCGCAAGCAGTGTCGATATCGCAACGAATGTTACATTTTTAAATCTATATGGAATCAAATTTCCTTTTTTTGATGAGTTTGAACTTTTAGAAAATTCGGGAACGTAGCCCTCACGATGGTTTAGTTTCTTAGACATAGTTCCTCTGTTTCCAAAAAAGTTGCTCCAAAGGGGATATCGGCCCCTGTTTCTCTTTGCTTGAACCACCTGACTTGAAATTGATTTCTTTCCATTTGTATGTGTCACTTTCTTGAAATTGCCCACTGAAAATCAAATTATTTAAGAAGATTCCTAACTAAGTTCCGATACCTGTGGAGCACAAAGGGCATCACCCTTCAAATTTGGATATCTGGTGAAAGAACAGCTACTTGACAACTCATACAAACTTTTAGAGGAATTAGGAAAAGGCGGATTTGGGGCTGTATTTAAGGCTGTTAGGGTGGGAAGCGAGGGAGCTGGTCCCATTGCCATCAAACTTCTTCATCACAATCCAGGCCTAAAATTCACGGAGTACGTGCGTTTCCAACGAGAAGCCACACTCATGAGTCAGCTAGTACATCCTAATATTGTTGCCGTTTACGAACTTGGGGAACATCTTGGAAGTTACTTTATTGCCATGGAGTATGTGGAAGGAAAAAATCTCAGGGAATTTGTAAATCAAAAAGGCGGCAAAATCCAGCTTAATCAGATCATTGAGATTCTCATTCAAGCGGCAGAGGGACTTGAGTACGTTCATGGCCATCAAATCACTCACAGAGACATCAAGCCTCAAAATTTACTCATTAAAGAAATACAGGATAGTAAACAACAAAATCTCCAAGTAAAAATTGTGGATTTTGGCGTGGCACGCCTAGGCTACTCCGTACAAAATGGAGCAGACACTAACTTAGCAGAAAAAGCTGAGGTGGTGGGAACATACGCTTATATGCCACCGGAATCAACAGGGCTCATGGACTGGTTTCCCGATCACAGAAGTGACGTTTATAGTCTTGGCGTGGTGGCATTTGATTTGATAGCAGGAAAACCCCCTTTCCACCAAATCCGAGGTGAAGATCTTCGAAACGCCCACGCATTTTTGGATCCCCCAACGATGTCCAGTGTTTTGAATTCGCCGGTGGCTCCTATTTTGGAAGCCATCGTGGCCAAATGTCTTCAAAAAAAGCCTGATGATCGGTACCAATCCATGTTTGCATTAATATGTGATCTAAAGCGCGTACAGGAAGACATTAATAAACGGGAGCCACTTAAAGAATTTCCTGTGGCAAGCAAAGATATGGGATTTGGAAAACATCTTAAAAAACTTTACATAGATAAAGGTAAAACTTTCGAAAAAATAACAGGTATTGTGTCTAAAGAACCCAAACAAAAAAGTAGGCTTACCTGGACTATGATCAAAGGGGAAGTGGGGACTGGAAAAACAAGGTGCATGGAAGAACTACGAAGAAAGTTGGAAACACTTGATTGTCGTTACCTATACCTTCGTTTCTCTGAATCGGAGCAACGACTCCCGTTTCAGTCGCTAACCTTAGCGATCAACGATTATTTGTCCTATTTTGAAAGATTCAATCCAGCAGGCTATCGGTATTTCGTGGACTCCGTGACACGTGATCTGGGCGAAGGTGCTCCTGAGTTAGCCAGACTCATCCCCATTCTTAGGCCGATTTTAAAGGATTCCTTGTTTCTTAAACCAGGACTTCTTACAAAAACCTCTCCTATTCAGCCCACCAGAATCTCCGATGAAGTCAATTTTATTGAAAATTTTGACAGACGATACGCTGCACCAAACGCTAGAATCAATCAGTCATTTGTAGCTCTGTTCAATAGCATGGTTGGACTTGATAGTCACCTTGTTTTTTTAATGGATGACATCCATTTGGCAGATTCATCCACTCTCGCTCTATTTCAGTTCATGACAGAGCAAGTTAACGGAATCGTGAATTATGGGTTCGTTTTTACCATGCGAAGCCGAACACCTAAAGCCAATTTTGTTTTAGAAAACTTCGTCAATAGACTTCGCTTACTTAAGCGAAGATTCAACGCTTTTGAGTTAAAACCATTTGAAAATTCAGAATTGGAGGATTTCTTTTCACATCTCGGATTAAGAGAAATTTCGCCTGCCTTTCTTGAGTTTGTCGCATCCACAACAAAAGGATACCCATTACGAGTCCATTCGTTAGTAAAACAAATGCTAGCTCAAAACATCATTAAGCTCGTGTCCATTCCCCAAGCTTTAAATGGATTAGCATACATTGTTAAGGTGGAAGAAGGGACTTGGAATCAATGCATTTTTGAATCTAATAACATTGAATTTTTAATTGCCTCTTTGGAACACTTAGGAGAAAACAATCGTTATCTATTGGATATTGTGGCAGTGAGTCAGGGTCCAGTTCCTTATCAACTTTTCGATGTGGAACCAGGCTTATCAAAGATTGAACTAGACAATAGACTTAAATCGCTTGTCAATCAAGGAATCTTAGATGCCTCAGGTGACGAAGACATGCCTTTCCACAAAAAGGAATTTGCCTTTGCCCATGAAAAGATCCGCAACTCCATCTGGAACCAACTGGAACCAGAAAAGAGAAAAGCGTTACATTGGAAAATTGCTGTTACTATTGACAAAATATTTAAAACTCATAAAAAAGAGTATGTGCTAGCCCTTGCGAAACACTGCGATGGTGCGTCCGAGCTAGCCAAACCTGAAATCTGCATTCCTGCGTTTATAAAAGCGGCAAAGACTTATGTGGATTCGAAGGACCTTAATTTTGCTCATTACTTCATTACCCGAGCTGAGCTGAAATTAAAATCTGTTCCTGAGGGGACCCATAGGATCAGTTACCTTCAAAGCATACTAGAGGTCCGTTACTTTTACCATGCTTCCCAGAGTCAGATGGTGGAAGCGGCTCAGTGTTGCGTGGCCTTGGCTGAGATTGTTAAAGACCCCAAGTACCGGATGTCAACTTACTTATATCTCACCCAAATCTATACTGGGCTGGGTCAAACCAAAGACGCACTGGCATCCGCTCACCTGGCTATGAAAGAACAACATAGTCCCACCTGGACTCAAAGTTCGTTTTTGAATCTCTTTTTTAGAACCTATACTTTTTGGAATTACTTTAGTTATATTTATAAGTTTACTTCTAAACTCTTTCCCATCACACCCAAGTTTCAAAATCAAAGCCATGTGGGTTTAGAAACTTTCGGAATCCTAAACGCCATTCAAGGCAACAACCTGCTTCCCCACGAATGGATTTGGGTTCTGATGCGCCTAAGGCTTGATAAAACCATAGGAGCCAAATGGATTCTAGCCAATCATGCCATTCTTTTGTGTTTGGCATCTAGACAAGGCAATTTTGCAAAAAGCTACAGTCAATTTATGGAACTGTTCCAAACATGTGAGAAAAGCGGTCACTCTGATACACTGAGGTGGCTGAGGGTTTTAAAAGCAATATGGTTTGACTATCCCACATCAAATATTGGTGCCTTAAAATCTGCAATTGACAATCCTAGAGGAACTCAGCTACCTTTAGATGGCGTTCTAAGCCTTGAATCACATACTGTTAGTTCCATATTTAATTTGTTACATTGGCAAAACAAAGGATCAAACGAAGGCGTCGTCACTGATCCCAAGTTAAACCGTAAAGCCAAAAAATCGGTGTCAAGCGCCTTCGGTAATCTTACATTAAATATCATAGTTGGTAGGCGAGGGTTTAAAAAAACAGTAACCGAAACTTCTGATCTCAATGGTTGTCTTGGATTGTATTACTTTTGTGAGTCATTAAAATCCGCACTTTCCGACAAAACTGAGGCTCTTAGAATTTATTCTGACCAGGTTAAAAAGAAACAATCAGGAAGTAGTTTGGGTGAAATTTTTAAGGATCACACTCTATCTTTGTATCAATTATTCATTGGAAAACACAAAGAATCGCTCGATTTATACATGTCCATAAAACCAAGACTGGTCACGCCAAAAGATCACTTTTTAGATCCCATCGCCATAGACGGTATCATTCTGGGCTTTATCTTTCTTCCAATAGCTGCGGCCGCATTTAAAGCACAAGGATGGGCCTGGGGAAGTGGACTAAAACCGATGGGAATTGCCATTCAAAAATACGTTAATTTAATGCATCCAGATCCACAAACACCAAGAAGTATCACCTCTACTTTTTTTCTTGCTTACCTGGAGTTTCAGTTAGGAGAAAGAGTGAAGTCGGTGCAAAAAATGCTACATTGTGCAAAATCTGCCCATATTCAAAAACAATACTTTTTGGAATGTTTGATTCGAATGATATTGGGAGTGCACTATGCCCAACTAAAACAAAAGAAAAGCGCTCAAGATCAATTTACCTCATGTGTTCAGCTAGCCATTAAGATGTCTTGGCCAGGCTTGGAACGGATCGTTTTGAGCTTAAGCAAACGAACCATGTCTGCCTTAAATGTGGCTCCTATTTTTGGTGGTCCTAATCAAATAAACAACAAAATAAAAGAATCTGACTTCAGCATTTTTCCCTATTTACAAAATTTGTCCGAAACAAAGGAACTCATGCCACTCATCCAGCAGGCCATGGACATGGCACTTATGATGTTTCGGCCCAAAGAAGTGATTGTATTCTTAGCAGGAGAGGTTCCAAAGGACACACAATTTAAGCCCCTAGCCTCCAAGCAGCTCTCCGAATCCCATCCAGTGCCACAAGATCGTAGAAAATCACACACCGATCTTCAGTCCTATCAAAGACTAACCAAATGGATGTCTCACTCTCCCGATGAACCCGTTAAAATCATCCCCCTTTCCGATATCAACGAAGGACTCCTGTCTTCCAAGCCTCAAAACTCAGATGATCGCCCACAGACTTCTCAAAATCTCCCCTCCAAGAAAGCGGGTCCAATGAAGCCCGATATCGAAGAAGCCACAGTGGGAATCAAAGCCAGTGCTCCTCAAGACGATGAGGCAACGCAGCATCTAACTAGTCCAGAAGGCAATGGAGAGGACCCCACAACTATTTCTCCTGTTGTGAAGTCTCCAATAGCCGATAGAAGACAAGACGACTCTGAGTTCGTAGTTCTATGCGCCATTTCACACAAAGAAGAGGTATTGGGGTGGATGGTATTGTCACAGGTTTCTAGCAGAGTGTATTCTTCAGTTGATTTGGAGCAAGACTTAATTCTGACGGGTCTACATCTGGGACACCTCATTAAAAAGCTTAGAATGGACAGAGAACACTCCATGTCCAAATTTAGCCTGCCCAGTTTGATTCCTGACTCCCAACATCCCTTGCCTCCAGGGATGCGATTGGATGTTTTAGGTGAAGCATCAACGGTAAGTATCCTCCAAGGTTCCTTAGTTCAGCCTATTAGCTCAAGACTTCTCATTGCCAGCTCCTGGAACTTTTTAGCAAACACAGAGCTTGCGCATAATAATGAAGAGCTCGTTTTAGAGTTTGTTCCGAAGCTTACAAGGCATTTAGAGTTCTTTGCAAAAAGCGCATCTCAGAGTTCAGATTTTAGAAGGTTTGAAATCATATGTGATTCATTCAAAAAAGACATAAATTCACTCATTAAAAAACACGTTCATCATTCCATGTTCAAACGATTTGACCTGGCCATCACTTTGATCCATTGCATTCAAAACTGCTCTTTTGAAATCGTGTTTGGAAATGAAATGTTTGGTTTTCATGGTATTTGTTCCGTAGAAAAAGAGGAGGTGCATGATCTCGGTCCTTTGATATCCCGAGGAAGACTGGTGGTTAGACACAAAGTTCGTTACTTTAACGGATATTCTGGATGGTTATTTGGGCAAAATGAAGCCACAACACAACTTCTGCCGGAATTTGCTACCACAGATTTTCTGGAGAAGTTTCAGGAAAATCCTTCCATGGGTCTACTCCCTCTACACCCCGTAAAAATCTCGGAATTGGCAGGATTCATCATCACTTATGATGCCGCTAAGCAGCAAGGAGATCTTGCCCTTTTGGGAGCTTAAGGGATCATTTTCAGTTTCTAAGGACAAATAAATCCCAATTCCTTGGATTCCGCTTTCCAGTCACAAATGAGCGTTTTTAAAGTAAATTGTCCATCTATAGAATCTTTAAAGCCAGGATTTGCGGAAGGCATGGATCTATTTTGAATTCGTTCCACCACTGCGTTTTGTTTTGCTTTAAAGGTGAATAAGTTAAAAAATTCTGGATGGCAAGCACCACATTCCCGATTGAGCGCTATGGACATTTGGGCGGGTTCAAAGCTGGGGGTTACCACAACCAAAATAACTGGACCCGGAGTATAAAACGGGGATATTTCGGTGGACTCTTGAGATTGGTTTGAAGTCCTTGAAGAGTCGGACTGAGTAGAAGGGATGTCCGATTTAGAGGAATTGCTGGAATTTCCGCTTTTTTCCGATTGAGAGTGCGGACGGGCACTTTCGCTGGAGCTACCTAAAAGATACCTCCGAGTGCCCGTGTCTACCTTTCCGCACATCACCGTGGCAAAAAGAAAACAAAGTAACGTACCAGGTAAAGTTAAATTAACATCCATTTCAGGAGTCACCCCATAGCCATAAGCAAGCAAACCAAATCGACTGCTTTAAGTTGCTATCGGCGCATTCCAAAGAATGGTTAATCTTCCAATCTAGTGCTTAATAATCAACGAACTAAAGATGATTTATAAACGCTGTCTAGCTTGGAGAAATCGCCCGAGAAAGGTGTCGCTCCTTGGATCCAAAGGAAGTCAGGACGATCTTCACTTATCCATGATCCACCAATGATTTCCCCTTTGCGGTTTAACTCTAACCAGTACTCATACATCTTGGCAGTGGAGCCAAAACCTTCGGTACCATTTAAAGGCTGCCAAGTGGGTTGCACCTCCAAAGTGTATTCCATTTGAGTCATTACTTTTACTTCTTTAACGGTACCAGGAGCCGCCTGAGCGTGGGGAGCTCTCTCTTCACGAAGGTAGGTCACATATCCGTAAATAGGCTGATTCCAAACTTCTGCATCACGAGTTACATCCGCCACAAAGCTTTTCTTCATCAAACCAATTTGATTGGTTAACACAACGTGGAAAGATCCGGCATTGGTATCGGAACACTCGGGAGTTTTTGCGGCCTCCTTGTTCCTAATAATGTCTTCATCGCACCGAGATCCCAAAAATCCCACTTTTGCTCTGGCCACTTGACCCGTATAATAAGTCAAAAGAGATTTGACGTCGGAAGAACCAAAAGGAACTTTAATTCCGTCTTCATTTTCCAATACGACGGCACCAGGCTCTTTATACAAATAAGCCGCTGGAGCCCACCCGTGGCACAGCCCTTCCCAGCTTGGTGACTCTGGGCTGGTTCTAGATCTTTCTGACTTCACAAGTGGGAAATCATACCGACCGCGGAAGATATCAAATTTTTCTGCAGGACTGAGCTCCTTCAGTGCTTCCAAACTCATGCTCTTAAGCTCCGTTTTGGAAGGCATTTGATATTTGAAAGGGTCCGATCCGGATTGGTTCCAGCGGCTTGCAATTCCAGCCTCATAACTTGGCCAGTAGGTATCACTCCAAGGAACTTCTTCCAGTTTTGCGTCTGTGGGCAATGATTTTAAAGTACGATTATAGTTTCCACTCAACAAAAGAGGGTCATTTAATTCGTTCCACTGTTCATCAGAGCCAACTTGATTAGAAACTTGCCCTTTGGATTTTGAACCACAAGCAGACACAAAAGCAAGACCCAAAATCAATCCAGCGGTGCAACCAAATTTAACATGATTAATCATAATTTACCTCGTATTATTGTAAAGGATATAGACACTTTTAAAGGAGTGTTCCCTTAGCGGGACAGTACGCCAATGATGCCTTTGGGTCAATCAAAAAAACCATTTTTAGGCAAATTTTTATTCCACTGCCCAGCCAACCAAAAAATGTAAAACGCAAACCCTGATTAAGGCAAACGTAACAATCCATTTTATAATCCTATTTTTACGGACACAAAAAAAGAAGTTGATTCGAGGTTGATTTCCTATAAATTAGATTTATAACAGCCTATAAACTCTTCTACTATCATGGTTGGGCAATCTGCAATGAAAAAAAGCACCCTTAATTCCGTATGTTATTTGATTGGTTTTGCCACTTTTTTACAGTGTTCCACTCGGGAGCCGGATGATTCTGAGTCTCTGGCCCTAGGAACGGCTACAGGCCAAATATTGGCCAGCCATCAGGGAAAAAATGTCTGCCTCCATAAATTCGAATCCAACACAGGCCGTTACGTTATTTCCGATCCTAAAGGCCTAGAATGTGGCCTAAATAGAAGGGAGGCAGCAAAACAGGAAATCTCTTATAAATCAGACGCTTTTGGCCGATTCTTGACGGAAATTCCAAATGGTGGCAATATCAAGTTAGATATAAGATATGCCACTTCTAAGATTTTCCCCAAATCAGATGGCACCTTTCGGATCAACAAACCACTCTATGGTCAGGCCCGATGCTTCCTTCATCCAAAAGCCAAAGCCAAGCTGGAGGCCGCCGACCGCAACCTCAGAGCTAAAAAACCGGAATTACGGCTCATGATGCTCGATTGCTACCGACCCATGTATGTCTCGCAGATCATGTGGGACCTTATCCGGGATCCAAGGTGGGTTGCTCAAAGCGGAAAGAGCGGACACAATAAAGGTGGTACCGTGGATCTCACTCTAGCCAGAGAGGAACAAGGAACCTGGAAAGAAATCGATATGGGGTCACCCTTTGATCTTTTCGATGAAAAACTCACTCCATTTGATGTTGATCCCAGTGCGGCAAAACGCAAGTCGCGACTCCTAAATCTAGGAATGAAGGCTGCGGCCATTGACAATCGGGAGCTTTTACTAAGTGTCATGAAAGAATCCGGCTGGAATTCATTTAAAGATGAATGGTGGCATTTTAGCAGTGGCAAAGACTCGGAAAATCCAGAACACCTCGATTTGCCGCTTTGATCTTTTTTTTCTTCAAACGTAACCACGTTGGCCCATTCTTGTAATTAAGCAGAGTTTGAATTAGAATCTATTACTAATATCTGATTTGCCAAATTGAGGTTTTTTTTATCATGGAATCTCTTTTAAGATCAAAACTATCTATTCATTTTAATTTACGTTTTTTAAGTTTTTTTTTAACATATGCTCTTGTATGTTCCAATCATTACGCCCTAGCCCAATCGTTAACTCTTGCAGAGGCCATGAAGATGGCAGAAGAGAGAAACATAGCAACTCAGTCTTCAAAACTAAACAAAGAAATCGCTGAAGCCAAAATAGGCCAAGCAAAAGGTTCCTTGTACCCTCGATTAGATATGGACGCTCAAAGAATTTGGTTCCAAAAATCCGCCAACGAGCTAGTGGGGAAGTCCCCACAGTTCCCAAGCCGTGTCACCACGGCAGGCATACAGTTGGTACAGCCTATTATAGGAATGGCTCCTCTTTTTCTCCAAATCCAGGCAGCCACACTTCAAAGTGAGTCCGCCAGTTTAGACGAATCCACCTCCAAAAGAGACGTTCGTATCCTAGGTGCACAAGCCTTTCTTAACGCACAAAAGGCTCTTCAGTTGATTTCCATTGCCGAACTTAGCCACCAAGTGTCAGAAAGTCTTTTTAAAGAATCAAAGGCGCAGTTAAGGGCAGGAAAGATATCTCAGGCTGATTCCATGCGTTTTGAACTAGCATTAACAGAAGCAAAGCAGCAGCTTAGTCTTGCTCATTTCACCTACAAAATCGCACACTCTGCTCTATTGGAAATTCTTAATCGTCCATCTGAAATTGTTACTTTAGAAGCTCCCAAAGAATCCCGATGGGAAGCCTCTGGTCTTTCCATCTCTGACTTAGAAACCACTCAATTACAAGCCAAGGAAGGACGATCTGAAGCCAAGAATGCCTCTTCAAATGTTAAGGTGGCACAATACTATAAATTAGCCAGCGAGCTTGATTATTTGCCAAGCCTGAACTTTTTTACCCGTTACGAAAGAGATTTTGAAGCAAAAGACTCCACCTTTCCCGCAACGGGGCCTTCCGCTACGAAATATTCCAAAAAAGACATTCAAGATAAGTTTTCTTTTGGATTGCAACTCAAATGGACCTTATGGGATTGGGGCACTAGGTCCCACCGTTCCGAAGAATTCATTTCCCAAGTTCAAAAGGCCAAATTGGCGGTGGAGTCTGCGGAGAGCGGAATCAGGCTAGACGTTACAAAGTCCTTTTGGGCCCTAAAAGGGGCTTTAGAATCTTTAGATACCGCAAAAACCTCACTTAAACTTGCAGAGGAAATCTACCGACTAACACAAGTTCGTTTCAGAAACGGGCAAGCCACTTCCACAGACGTGGTGGCCGCAGAGAGAGATCAAACCAAAGCCCGGGGTGGATTAGTAAACATAAGAGCCGATCTGGATCTCGCCTGGCTTCAGTTACAAAGATCCATCGGTAAATCACCAGAACTATAAACTAAAACCATTTCATAAAGGCAATCACACATGAATCTAAAAATGGAGTCCTTTTTTTGTATCGCAAATCAGACGATTTCTTTCTTGATCAGTAGATTTTTTTCTATAAATATCCCATGGTTTATGGCCGCTGTTGTGATGATATCTGTTTTATCTTGCACCAAAGAAAGTTCCAAGATTTCACTACCCGCTCCGTCTACCCAAACCACGGTAGCCTTAGCCGACACACCCCCCAATGAGGCTGCCCCAACAGAAGCTTCTTCCCTTGTTCCTAGTTCCAGATCAACAAAATTGGACGAGGGCTCAGCCTCCGAAAACAATTCGTCCCGTGTTTCAGGCACCATCACCGCCGCCAAACAAGGTCAAACCAGTTTCCGCATCGCCGGCCAAATTCTCCAAACTAATGTGAATGTGGGTGATAAAGTGAAGAAAGGTCAGCTTCTAGCTTTCTTAGTTGACAAAGATTTAGCGTTACGAAAAAAGATGGCACTCCTCCAAATTGACCAAGCCAAAATCAATTTAGAACAAGCTAATCGCGACCATTTCAGGGAAATGCAACTCTTCAAAGAAGGTGCATCTACTCCCGTCAACAGCGAAAAAGTAACAAATCAACTTAATGGGGCTCAGCTCAATCTCAGTCTAGCTCAGGTTAATTTAGAACAAATTGAATCCCAATTGGAAGATGCTAAGCTAATCGCCCCCTTTTCAGGTGTGATTTCTAAACGTCATAAGGTGGAGGGTGAATGGGTGGCAGCTGGAGCCGCCGTATACGATCTCAGCGCCCAAGGGGAAATTGAAGTTAATTTGCGCGTACCAGCAGCACTTTTAAAAAGACTACAGCTCAGGCAAAAAGTTGTCATCCACATTCCCACCTCCGGAAAAAAAACAGAAATGGAAGTCACCAGAATTGTACCTGTGATCCAAGAAAACTCGCGTACTTTTGAAGTGGTTGGAAAAATTTTAGTTTCTGAATCGGAATTGATCCCAGGCCAGTTTGTTGAGGCTCAATTTTAAGGAGTGATGTGTGTTACTTTCAGATGTTTCCATCAAACGCCCTGTTTTTGCCACGATGCTCAATCTCGTTTTGGTTGTATTTGGATTGTTTTCCTATGGCAAGTTGGGAATCGACCAATTTCCAAATGTGGATTTTCCGGTGGTGGTTGTTTCCACTCTTTTTAAAGGAGCCGACCCAAAAACCATTGAAGATAAAATTTTGGAACCTATGGAAAAAGGACTCAATGGAATTGAAGGACTTGAGTCGCTCACCTCTACAGCCTTTCCAAATTTAGGTCAAATTGTACTTAGATTTAAGTTAGAAAGAAGTGGCGATAGAGCAGCACAAGATGTAAGAGATAAGGTATCTACCTTGCTGTCCCAACTCCCCCCAGAATCCGACCCTCCCACCGTGGTAAAATTTGACGTGGGTGGGGCTCCTATTTTCACAATGACATTATCCTCTTCAACGTTACCTTATACTCAACTTTCACAGCTTGCCGATGACAAAGTAAGACCCGCCTTGGAACAAGTGACTGGTGTGGGAAGAGTGGATTTAGCAGGACAACGGAAACGGGAAATTCAGGTTCAATTGATTCGCTCCCGATTGCAATCTTTTGGAATTTCTCCTACCAATGTTCAACAAGCCATTGCCTCCCAAAACTTGGATATACCCAGTGGAAATGTGGACAATGAGACTTCCCAATTGCGCATCAAAACCCAAGGAACCCTAAAAAGTGCCTCTGAAATTGCACAAATCGTCGTTCCCCTACCATCCGGTCAACGCATTCGCGTGGAGGACGTGGCAAATGTGTTAGATACACTGGAAGATGAAAAGGGATTTGCCACTGCCAACGGAAAAAATGCCATTGTTTTGGTGTTGTACAAACAATCCGGGGGCAACACCGTTGCCATTGCGGATGGAGCTCGGGCAAAAGTGGAAGAGTTACAAAAGATCCTACCAGAAGGGGTAAAATTTGAAATCTTCCAAGACAATTCCCAATACATAAAAGGGTCTATTGAGTCGGTGAAATTTGATTTGTTTTTAGGGGCTCTTCTGGCCATCTTTATTGTGTTACTTTTTCTCCATGACTGGCGCGCAACGGTCATTTCAGCCTGTGCCATACCCACCTCCGTCATTGCCACCTTTGCTTTTGTGCAATACATGGGTTTTACATTGAACATTATGACCACTCTGGGCCTAACTTTGGCCATCGGAATTTTAGTGGATGACGCCATTGTGGTGGTGGAAAATATTCACCGCCATTTGGGCATGGGAAAATCTGCTTCCAAGGCGGCTCAAGACGGCACTTCTGAAATTGGACTTGCCGCCCTAGCCATCACTCTGGCCATTACTGCCGTGTTTGTGCCGGTTGCGTTTATGGAAGGGATCATCGGAAGATTCTTTTACCAGTTTGGAATGACGGTTGCATTTGCTGTACTTGTTTCATTGTTTGTGGCTTTCACTCTCACTCCCATGATGAGTAGCCGCTTATTGAAAAATACCCATCACACTCCTGCCATCTTCATGCCTGTGGAGTGGTGTTTAAAAAACCTGGAGTTGGCTTACAAAAAATCACTAGGTGTCTCCCTGCGATTTCGATTTGTTACACTCTTAGTTGGAATTGGAGTATTTGCATTAAGCATTGTGCTCTTAGGTAAAGTACCAAAGGCCTTTTTTCCAAAAGAAGATAGAAGCCAATTTGTGGTAAACTATGAGCTTCCAGAGGGCACTTCATTGCAGCTTTCCAAAAAACAAGCCACTGAAATGGGCGCTTATTTGCAATCCTATCCAGGCATTCAAGACGTGGTACTGGCCATAGGAGCCAATGCCGAACGCAAACCAAATTTAGCTCGCTTTGACATCAATTTAGTGCCTTTGGAAAAAAGAAATTTTAGTCAATCTCAATTGGTAGACAGGATTCGAGAGGATCTTCAAAAGCAATTTTCCAGTAAAGGTAACAAAGTTTCAGTTTTAGAGGCGGCAGGAGGTGGGGGAGGACGAAGTGAACCCATTCAGGTGATCCTAACTGGCAATGACTTTGAAAAACTTTCTCCTTTTGCCAATGAAATGAGAAACTGGATTGAAAAAAACGTGGAAGGTGCCGTGGACGTTTCCACCACAGAACCCCCACTGGTGGATGAAATTAAAGTGGTAACAGACCCCGTGAGATCCGCCGACGTGGGTATCTCTACAGCCCAAGTGGGGACGAGTCTAAGATCCCTATATGAAGGTGAAAAGATTGGTGAAATCGAAGACAAAGGATCCCGATATGATGTGCGCATGAAGGTGGACGGATCGGATAAACGCTCACTTTCTGATTTGGAATCCGTTTCGTTACCAAACGGTAAAGGAAGCAACATTGCACTCACCAGCGTGGCCAATGTTTTTGTGGGCAAATCTCTTTCCAAGGTGGAACGAAATGGCGGACAACGGCAAATCATGATAGTTGCCAATTTTAAAGGGCAAGATTTAAACAAAGCCATCAATGCCATAGAGCAAAAAGTCCGCGCCTCCTTACCAAGCGGGGTTTCTCTTCAATTTGAGGGTCAAGCAAAAATGCTCAAAGAGGCAGTGGGAGCCATGTTGAAATCTCTAGGTTTAGCCGTTCTCTTAGTTTATATGTTACTTTGTGCCCAATTTGAAAGTTATTTAACCCCATTTGCCATTATGATGTCCGTCCCGCTTGCCTTCTCCGGAGCCTTTGCAGGACTTTTGGTGGCGGGAAAAACCATGAGCGTCTATGCCATGATCGGTCTGATTATGCTCATTGGCCTCGTGGTGAAAAATGCCATTCTTTTAGTGGACTTCGCCATTCATCGCATTGAGTCAGGATGCACGGTCAATCAAGCCCTATTAGAAGCAGGTCCCGTGCGACTTAGGCCCATTCTCATGACCACGGTGGCCATGATTGGGGGTATGG
The DNA here is from genome assembly GCA_044339525.1 of Silvanigrellaceae bacterium. GTDB lineage: Bacteria > Bdellovibrionota_B > Oligoflexia > Silvanigrellales > Silvanigrellaceae > JBIIVH01. The sequence continues at coordinate 76,579 of JBIIVH010000013.1, forward strand.
TGCCCATCGCCATCGGACATGGCGTGGGAGGGGAAGCCCGTTCTCCCTTGGCCGTGTGCGTGATTGGCGGCCTCATTTCCTCAACCCTGCTCACTTTGTATGTGGTGCCCAGTGTTTTTTCTCTAATCCGCGGCGCACTCGCGAGAATTTCCCGATCAAAAGGCCCAGCCCACTATAACCTTTAGAAAGTGCAAGGATAGGTCCCTGGAATTTTTGATGAGAGAGTCTTTACTACTTGAAGAAGCGGTATGCGTCATCAAGACAGTCCAACTAGGTTCGCGGTAGCTCACTCACTAGGGGGAGCTTTTGGAGATTGTTGAGCGGGAGAATTCGGCACAAGAAGATCTTCTAGGAAAAATGCGGAAAGCTCTGAACGCCCCGATAGACCCGACTTCGCATAGATAGACATCGATTGAACCCTTGCTGTTTTTTCCGAGGTTTCCCGCACCGAAGCCACTTCCTTTAGGCTCAAGCCTTTCAAGAGCAAGAACGCAACCTCCTTTTCGGCAGGAGTGAGATGCCACTTGGCTAGCTGGGCGTCGATGGCTGTGGAAAGCCCTTCCGCGTAACGCCGCGCTTCCGCTCTCCAGTTTTCGGCCTCTTTTCTAACTTCCGCTAGAGCAGCGCCCTGCTTTTTCACCTCTCGACGCAGTGCAAACGAGCCCTTAAAAAGCATGAAAACGCCAAAAAGAGCGAGGATACTCGCCACACCCTCTGCGATAAGGTGCCATAGTCCCACGCCCTCCTGAAAGTCGGTGATGACATCTCCACCCACAACAAGTGCAATAGCGAGAAGAATGATGGCCACCAAAATTCTCTCTCGATTCCGTAAGTCTGGATCTTTCAATCGTCCTCCTCTTCTCCTTTTTCCCCTGCCGTTTCTTTTCCTCCCCCCTTTTCTTCTTCTCCGAGCTGAAGCGTGACCCAGGGAAGGGCAAGGGTACCACGAACCACATCGTATCGAAAGCGAAGGAATGCAGCAAAAGCCACCACGCACGCCAAGAAAACAATTCCAACCATAGGTCGGCTGCTGGCGATGCCTTCTGAAGGCGGGGAGGCATCTTTGGCACCGTCTAACATGCTTAGGGCAATGCTGTCACGGTGTCGAAAGGTGTGCAGAAGCAAGCCAGCCACATGTGCCAATGCCAGTGCAACAAAAGCATTTGCGAGGAGCTCGTGAATCTCCTCCAGGTCAAACGCACCTTTTTGACCAGTAGACATCAGGATACCAGTGCCAGCTAAGCCGAGGGCAGTCCCAAAAAGCAAGAGCGACAACCAGCTCGAGGCTGGATTGTGTCCTACCCACCGTCGTTCGTCGCCAGTTGCAACACCTTTAAAATAAGAGAGAAGCGCACAAGGGTTAAACTCAAAAGAGGAAAATTTAGAATAGCGGCTCCCCACGACTCCCCATACCAACCTTAGACAAACCGCAAATGCGAGCAAAAGCCCTGCCATTTTGTGAAGCACGTAAAGGAGGGAGTCGTCATCGACCGTTTTGGCAATGACGAAAGCACCAACAAAGAGAAAGGCGAAGATGGCGTGAAACAGACGCTGCGGTGCGTCGTAAACCAATGTGGACCTCATGAGAGCACTCCTTGTGTTTGAGTTGCAAGCTTTCGGACAGTCGAATGCTTTAAGAGCCAAGCCTTTCAAAAATCTCTCTCACTTTGCTTGCGAGCACCATTGGGCAAATGACTTATGTCATGCTATTTCAGTATCTTAGGCCATTTGCTCCATTGCGCTTTTCAATTTCAGTGCCTAAGTATTGAAGGACAGGGGATTTTCCCTGTTTTTGCAAGGAGATATTCTTATGTGGAAAACAACAGCGTTCCTGGCACCCCTGATGATGTTCAATCTGGCTCTCGCCAAAAAGAACTGCACTGATGCTCCTAAAGAAAAGTGGGTCAATGTGGAAGAGTTTAAAAAGCAGCGCGAAGCGGAGGGTTACAAAATCCAAAAATTTAAGCAGTCCGGATCATGTTATGAGATCTACGGCACAAACAAGCAAGGCAAGAAGGTCGAGGTGTACTTCAACCCGGTTGACGGCAAAGTTGTTAAGGAAGAAGAGGAATAAATCCAAACGGGAGTCCCTGGTTCCTCTTGAAGGTCCACCAGGGGCAATTCTTTGGCAAGTTGATTGGAAAAACACTGCAAAAATGCTCCTAAACAGTTTTTGGGCGCGATTCCACCGAGGCCAGATATTAATACTATGAGTTCGGTAGCCAATTGGTGGAGGAAAGTTCAAGGCAATGTTTACCTTTATAATACATCAAGAAAATGTGAAAAATCTCTCTGAATGCGCAACAAAAGAAGCTAATAGCAGAAAAGAGGGTGTGCTTTGTACAACTAAGTTAAGACCTGGAGAGTCTTTTGTTCCTGTGCACCACAACAAAACCAAAGCTAAAGGGGGTTTTGTGATAGGTGGGGTTGCAGATGAAGAGGGATTGGTGCCTCTGTCCCAAGGAAATGTACTTGGAGGCGTGAATTGGTTGGTGGGAACCATGGATGGAACGGCGGAAGTGAGCGCCTGTAAGGGCGACAATGAAAAATGAAATTAACCAAGCTACCTTAAGCAAAATCAGGGTTAAAAAATGCGGTAAGATAAAGGACGACTAACTTAATCAGATTCAAATATTATTGTACAATAAATATTATATTCTCCTAATTCCAAAACATCACTCACGCGTTTGATTTTGACAGAATGGAACAAAGGATCAATGTATTCCTTTCGCAAAAGTTTATTGTCACTAAATTTTGCGGGAACATCCAACAAAATCTGTTCCGCACCGCCCTTTAAATTGGCCTGTGGTGCCACCTTCCCTAAATGAAACTTTACTCCAGGCTGTACTTCCAACAATTCCCTATTCTCGGCTGTAACTCGCTCAAATCGCAATCCGACTTGACGCTGTCAAGTTTTTAGATCAAACTGCCGAAGTAAAAAGTAAGCACCCCAAAACGCTTTTAAGAAAGGGTCAAATGATGCTTTTGACATATTAAAACCAGGCACTTACGCACCGGCCTTTTCAAATCGGAAGTTGCAAGGAAAAGCTTTTTATTGAGATGTTTGGGTTAGCTCATTTGGCAAGGCTATTCCAGCACTCACTATACCGCGTGTTGTTTGAAACCTTCTGTAGAATGTCGTTCTAACACTCTAATTTCATTAAATTCCCAATCGCTTCATTGAATAAAGACATCTCTGCTGACCTAGGGAGGTGTATTATTTACAGGTGGCATATTTTTGACAGAAGTCCCATCCCCCATTCTGTGGTTACAAAGTTGTGATTTTTCATTGAGTAGATTTTCTAAAGGGTTAGCACACAGGTTTCTAGTTACAGGAACCCATGGAGCAGTTTCTTTTTTCAGTAGAAATTAATCAATGAAGAAATAACTTAAAAACAACAAGGACTAAAGTTTTTTTTTCACCTGACGATGAGTAAAACTGAAATTAATCGCATTGTGCGATTAGTTAGAAGGAGGATTGTAGTATGAAAATCATGCTGTGCTTAGGTTTAACCTTTTTCCTAGTTTCTTCGAGCTGTAACAAGAGCAAGGAGCAAACTTCATCAGACTCAGATACGGAATCGATTGCAAAGGAGACTAGTAATACAGGGGTCACGATTCAAACGATTGTTGGCACGGACGGTAAAGGCAACAAAGCAATTTGTTCCTATGAAACCAACAGGAAGCAAAGGTCTAATCCGGAACTCTTCATTTCACCTAAGGTGACGGTACCAGGTCTTATCAAAGCAGATGATCAACAAAACGCTCAAGTACTTAGAGATATAGGGACGGGAGGCACCGCTGCGGGGGGTATAGGCATCATAGCTTGTGGCATGTTTTTTGTCCCTTGTGCAGCTAATGTGATGGGTGTGGCGTTAACCGTTACCGCCGTCTCAGCTGTTGGAATGATTGCTGGACTAGAGAAGGGGAATGATCAACGACAATTCTCAGGGAACGTGTCTAGTGCAGTTGGTTTCGAAGTAACAAAAGTATTGGGATATGATGACTATTATAAATTTGTGGACAGACTCGTAAGCCTTCCCCCAGCAAAAGGTCTTGAATGCAAAAATGTTCAGGTGGCGAAATTGATGAATCCAGGCAACTAAGCCATTGAGGTATAGATTTTAGTCTCTGTTGTCCGCATTGATATGCAGCAACTCAACACCAATCGAATCCGTACGTTATCTATAATGGACCCCAGATTTCAGACCACCCTTTATGTTAAGGTCCGGTCTTGGAGGAATGGCAGACATGACAGGGATTCGAAAGCAGCATAGTCCATCAACCAAAGCGAATGCTGCTATAGAGGCGCTGAGGGAAGCTAAGACGGCATCACAGATTGCCAGCGAAGTGGGTGTACACCCCATTCAGGTGAGTCAGTGGAAGAAAGAACTGGTGTCTCGGGCTTGCGAAATTTTTCAGGACAAGCGGCGCAAAGGGATAGGAGTAAATGAGGAGACAACCGCACTTTACGAACAAATTGGCCGCCTCAAGATGGAATTGGAGTGGTTGAAAAAAAAATGTGAAGGGGCTCG
>JBIIVH010000063.1:0-20745 GCA_044339525.1 Silvanigrellaceae bacterium
GGGGGAATCATGTAGCAATGGGAACCTCCACTTCGTTAAAATGACTTCCCACTCACTATCAAGCTAAAAAATCAAACCGTCACCCCGCAGTTATGATAACGTACGCCAGCGAGAGAATTTCTATCTAATTGAAGGGAAGAACTCAAAAACCTCAGAGATCCGTCTCGCTTTTCCAGCATCAAATTGCAACTTTTAAAAAAACAAAGCTGACCTTCTCTTAAAATGTACAAACTCACTCCTTCGCAAGACCCCAAATTTAAAGCAGTTTCAGTAACCAAAACGGCCATTTTATCTGGGTCATCGATTTCAGGAAGAAGCGACAAAGTTTCTATCAACTTTTCAAGCAACTGAATTTGTTGAGCACGTGGAACTTGTTTACCACTTTTAGCCAATATTTTTTCACTTTTGCTCATAACACACTCCTAAGCAATTCAATTTGTTACATAGCCTTTCCTATCCTCTCTGGAAAAGATCGGATGATTTTTTGTTTTACTTAAAAAATTCGCCAACCAATTGAGCCTTTTTAACAGTAAGTAACTGTTAAAATTAAAATAAATCTCATCTAGAACTACAAACATTGTGGGAATCTGTCCCATTCGAGGTCTAAGAGGTTTCTAAAGTCCCCAAAATTCCAGAACCAAAGCGCAGTTAGGGAGATTCGTTTTAGACATATGCGTTTTTGCATAGCCTCCATTCCAAAATCACCATTTTCAAAAGTTGAGGATAGCCCGATAATTAAGTTGTTCCGGTTTCTCTAAACGCTAGCCAATTCGTGTGGAATAAATTGACACTATATAAAAGGCATGAGTGCTAGTTAAAGAGGGTTTTTTTGACTCCAAAACTGAAAGGATTGGAAATGATGAAATCTGTTTATCTAAGGATGGCATTGACTGCACTACTGACCTTGTTCGCATCGGATCTACAAGCAGGTGAGCACCAGTTACCTGATCATGGACTACGCGTCAATGCACTATGGCCCATTTATCCAGGAAAGAAGTATCGTCTTGCCTATCGCTTGGCTCTGCATGATCATCCCAACTATCGAACCGAGCTTGTTTCGGGGCTTGGCGTGTCTCTTCCAGAAGAGAGAGACACAGAAGGTCGGTTTTCAGAAAGCAACGTATCAATGGCGTTACGACAGTATTTTGGACATGCATGGCACAGTGAGCTCATGGGAGCCTTCGGTCAAAGCCAACTCAAGAATCACGTTACCACGAAAAGGGATTATCGAAGTTGGGACCTCGAATTTATGGGTTTGATTGGTTATGAATGGAAATTGACAAATTATTTTAGTATTGACCTACAAGGTGGTGCAGGAAAAGTCGTACAAAAATCTAACCCATGGCCAATCTATAAAGACAAGACACTACAAACTCAAGTAGGTGAGGTTTTGGTGCCTATTGGAGCCATACATGTTACCTATTGGTTTGCAAAATAGATTCTGAAAGGTTGGTGCGGTTTCCACGCTATTGAGCAGACCAAATTCAACTTATTGAAAAAAACATCCATTTTAGCTAATGCGGTTTATTTGGTTGTTCTCGTTAGATAGGACATATCGATTTGAGTACACTTTCCATCCTTCCAGATTTCACGGTGAAATACATACTTATCTCCCATCGTATAAAGCCGAAATCTCATTTCTAGGCCTTTGATAGTTCCCTTTAAACTGTATACATTGTTTTCACGACGACCCACAGCTCGAAATGGACCTTGAGTCATCAAGACCTCATTACCATTTATTTCTAACGTCATGTCTTTAGAAACATCTTTTCCGTCTCTAAAGCCGTGCGCGGTAATGGTCAGAGTTTTCTCATCTTTTATAACCATGGTTTCTGGATAAGCCTCGCGTTTTACCGCTCGGTCATTTTCAATTTCAAAAGACACGTTGTCCCATTTTCCTTGAAGAAAAGAAACGAGATCATTGGGAACCTTTTTATCGGCAGAGGCACCTGCCCAAACCAATGAACCCAGAATAGAAATCCATTTAAACATCATCTACCTCTCTATAAAAACTCTCAATCCCGTGACCACATAAGCTATGACTCCATTCGGAGATCAATTCCACTCCCTGACTAATTCTTTTTTCCCTTAGAAGGAGACGCTTGTTTCAAGGCCGGAGCACTTGTTCCTTTCGTTGCCGCATTGGCCCCTACCCATTTTTTTGCGGTTCCGCTCAGTTCCATGCAGCTAGCCGAAAACAGTTTTGTATGTAAGGTATAGGTCACGTTCGCAATGAAGTCCGCTTTTTTTGCATTTTGAGCCTTTTTGGTCACTTCATCCACAAATGCTTTGGTGCCGGTTTCGTTTAATACCGATGGTTCGTCGGAGCACCAGGTGGAGCTTACGGATCCTAAGTCCTCCCATTTTGCTCCTTGAGTAATATGAGTATGTGTCATAGACGTTAAGGGAACGGTCATAAAGCGACTGGCACAGGAACTCATCAAACTCAAAAACACGAAACTCAAACAAAATGTAAATTTGTTTTTTTTCATTTAAAACCCTCTCCCGTAACAATAAAGCAGGTTCTTTTAAACGCTACAAAATCTTGCGTTTCTTCTTCAAATTTGACGTTATTCATGTATTTCAGACCCTGTTCACTCACAGATCTTTTTAAAGCGCCTTCCACACTTAAAGAGGTTACAGGTCTTCCAATTCCAAAAACGCTTGTGGCGCAATCTTTGGCATCTATGACTCCCATGGATGTTCCAACGGTTGGTTCCGACACCATGCTCAGGAGTTTTTAGTTTTTCATTTTGGTAACGCATCCGGCGAGAGAAAACAAAACAAAAAGCGAGAAAATAGACTTCACTTGGCTCCTCCACTTTCGTGAATCAAAGTAAACAGATGTGCTGAATTCTATCTTTAAAATCCCAGAGTTGAAAAATGTTACCGTCAAACTTTTGAAACCCGAGACACTGCTCGGACTTTCCACGGATGGCACAAACATTGCTGGTCAACTCATGGATCAGACTTAAGGAGGTCAAAATTCCCCATCCATTTACTTTTAAATTAGCAAATTTTAAGAAGATTTCGTTTGTTGGTATGGTGATGATTAGCATCTCCGGATGTCAAAAGAATGATCACTCCAAAAAAGTCCGTGAGGATTCCAAAAGCCCAGCGCCTCAAACGCAAGTTACCCGACTTTTAGACGCCGAATTTCAGGTGGTGGAGCCCTACCTTAAGTCCCTAATTCAGTTGCCCGCCTTTTACCTGCCTGGCCCCTATCTTAAAAAAGAAACCAAGTCGAGCACCAAGGGCAGTTTACTTTTTACTGAGGTGGAAGAGAGAATTTTAAATCCCCAAAATCAGGTCATTAAATCCACGATTAAAAAAACGGTGAAATCAAATCCCTTTTAGAATATTCCTTTAATCACAAAGGATTAAATACGCATCACAAAAAGGTGAACGCAAAAGGAGATGTTTTAGAAGAGATTACAATTGACTATGACAACAAAGGGAACATCACCAAAAAAACAAAAATCATAAATGATCCCGATTCCGATGAATTTGGAACAGCCACCTGGACACTGGTGGAAAGTCAAGGTGATTTTCCCTCTGGAAACAACCTTAGAAAAACAGAAAAAAAAGTATTTATTCCTCATCCCGAAGCCCTCCATTTAAAAGGATCGGAGTCCACGGAAAAAATAGACATTTCAGGTCAAAAACTGACCTATTGGCGGGAGGAGTTAATTGATAAAAAGGAAAAACGAGAATCAAAACGCCTCTTAAACAAAGAATCTCGCACCATGGAAAATGAAGAGTCCGTCAACTCGAAAATCGTTTCTCACTCAAGACTCGAATATTTTGATCTCGAATTCAAGTACCTAAAACAAAGTCATTCAAAGGACGAAGGATACTATGATTCCAAAGACGGAATGAGGCTAGACGACGAAACCACCACGGAACGGTTGATTCGAGACCAAAACGGAAAAATAACGGGCTATGAGTCCACAACCAAGCTCAAAACGTATGAAAACACTAAAGACGAAAAAACGCAAACCTATTTGCCAAACCCACCCTTGGCACACGAATACGAATCCACGTTAAAATGCACATTAATAGAACAAGGAGAAGCAAAGTGTGAGGAAAATTTGAAAGTTAACAACGTACCCCTTCCCAAATTGGACTCTGAAAGAAAACTTATGTTTGTAAAATACCCCACAGATCCCATTTTTTGGGGCGATGAAATGAGTTTTTTTGATGCAGCTTTTTCCTTCATTTCATTTCAGGGTGCAACAGAAATGGAGATGGTTTCCGGAGAAACTTATTATCGGTACTGGTACTCTTTTCCCTCTTTTGGTTATGACCATGGCGAATGTAAATTTAAAATAGCTAAGGAGTATGATAGCCGATTTGGGTTTGTCAAAGAAGTCACAGAAGAGATACCTTTAAAGGACCCTAATAAACCAACCCAAATAACTAAAAAGGAAATGAAATTTGATGAAAAAACGGGATTCCTGCTTGAGGATAGATTCCAATTTGGTGATCATATAAGAGAAGATATTTATAGTTATTAAGGAAACTGTAATGTGCATTGAATTTTATTTTTCACCAAGCCACCCCAATGTAATAAGTGGGAGCCACGGCTGATATTCCCCCTCTATCCAACACCAATGTGGTTTGGGACTGCAAAAACGTTACACACTCTCCGATGCATGGAAACTCAGCTGTAATCCCAGGCCGCAGTGCATTTACGACGTTACGATACTGCCTAGGTTCACCTGCTACTCTTGTCTTAGTCAATTTGGGAAAGTACATAGGCGCGTCCAGGCTCAAAGTGAGTCCAATTTCCGTGCTTGTGAAAAGAAAGGTATAGCTCGTTCCCGGATTAAAACCCCACAAATGGGCAAAAGAATCTTCCGGAAGACTCAAGAGACTATTTAAAGTCACACCGCTATGAAGATCCCAGGCCCGATGGGAAGACTGGTAAAGATTTTTTTTCATTCCCGCTTCAAATGCAGAGAAAACTCCGATGGAGCTAGCCATAAGTTGAAGATCCCATCCGGGAGCCAGTGAACGGGAGTAGTCCAACGTCAATGTGGGAGCTAAGGTGAGGCTAGGCTCAGTCGTGGAGAATATCCGAACACCTGCAGCAAAGGAGCCCTCCAAGGGATTTTGAGCAAAAGCGCTATGCACAGAAGGTCTAAAATCATCTTCGGATGAAGATGTCACGTTAGCCTCAGAAGGCGTCTCTTCCGAAACCGTATCTTGTGAGAAGGCCTTGGAACTTAAATGGATAAATAGCAATAGAGTAGCCAAAAAGATAGGAGCACCAAGCGTTTTCACAAAGGCTCCTTTAAAAGAGGTTTGGTAGGATTTTGTCATTTAAGTACCGATTAAATGAAATCTCCTCCTGAGTATTGAGCATCCACACAAAGCTGGTCTTAGATTCCTCATCATAAGCAAACAGAGATTTAAACCCCAAAACATCTCCGCCATGCCCCCAATAAGACCGTGATTGGGTTCTTAGCTTCATCAAACCCAATCCGTAGTCGGAGATGATTTCCTCAAAATGGGAATCAGTGACCTCCACCTTAGACTTCATGCGCTCTAGGCTAGCCATATTTAACAAAGTACCTTCAAATAAACTTTTGGAAAACTGAGCGATGTCAGAGGCCGTAGAAATGATGGACCCAGCAGCCCCGTAGGCGGAAGGGTGCACTTTTGGTGTCCCTTTCATAGGGCACATCAGCCAGGTGCAGGCGCCCGTAAATCCTGGCAATAATGGCCCAGGGTCTTCCGTAGCTCCATAAAAGGTGTCGGTTAGCTTAGCGGGAGCGAATACAAATTCTTTGAGGCTTTCAGCTAAAGACTTTCCTGTTACTTTTTCAATGATGAGTCCTAATGCCACATAATTGGAATTGGAGTACCCCCATCTTTGCCCGGGAAAAAAGGCTTGCTTTTCTTTTTTCACCAGATCGAGTAGTTCCTCAGCCATCCAGACTTTGGAAGGGCTTTTAACCACCTTTTTTGCAAAGGAATCCACTTCTGAATACTCCACAAGTCCAGCTGTATGATTTAAAAGCTTTTCAATTGTAATCGCTCCCCCATTGGGGATATCTGGCCGGTATAAAGAAACCAGGTCTTCTAGTTTTAACTTTCCCTGCTCAACCAATTTCAAAACCACCACCGCTACCATGGTTTTAGAGATGCTGCCGGCATAAAGCCTATCCGTTACTTTAATTCTGGTCTTACCACCTGGACCCGTGCAACCCACGGATGCATTCCAATAAAACTGGTTATTTTTTGCAGATATTTGCATACCAATGAGCGCAAAGTGGTTTCTTATTTTCAACATTTCTTTTCGATAAGTGTCTCCAGACGGGCTGTTCCCTTCTACAGTGGCAGAGGATTCACAAACCTCTGATTTTCCGCAGGCATTCAAAAAAATCACCCACAACACAAACACCACTTGCCTTACTTTCATGGCACTCTCCCGAGAACTCACAAACACACAGCCACACAGCCCATTTTCACCATGGTATGGTTAAAATGGATCTAGGACTGAATCCTTTTGGTTCCAGGGGGTGTCAAAAGACTGGCGGATGGAGGCTGCGTCGTTGGGACTCAAAAAATAAGCCTAGGCCCCGGAATTCGACACCTCTTGTGCCACCACTTTTTTTTTTGGAAACACCTTCGGTAGGCCGTTTTTATGTGCAGGGTGAGTTGGTTGACAAGCTCATATCTTCAAATTCCTCAAGAGCTCTCTCAAAATGTTCACGCTCGTGCTCTAATTTGAGCAAAAGAGCGGTGTGTCTATCCATAAAAAAACCTCCCTTCTAACTAGACGGATGCTAGAAAACTGGGCTGAGAAATCGCTTGCCCATCTATAAGGTCAATCTCAGCCAGTGCAGGAGATTCGTGGCGGACGCTATCCCTAACCCTTTTCCTCGCCAATGGGCCTCCCGATCCTACCACCACCACGTCGTAATCCGAGTTAGGACGATGAGTTCTAGAGGCTCTGGAACCCATGAGAATCAGCGCCTCAACATCCAAATACGGCAAGGTTTTCTCTTTAATAAAAAGAACAACCTCTCTTTCCTGAATCGTAAGATCACTCAAAGAGTCCACAATGGGATTCAGGTCTTCCACACAAAGGTACTCCGGCCCCCGAAGAATCTGCCGCAGCTGCGCTAATCCCGTTTGCGTCCAACTAAAGGATTCCGAACCAGATTCTGAGGAATGGCCTATCTTTCCTACTGCCCCCTCATTGACACTACTGCCGCGATCCTTTATCAGAGTCCTTTTTAACTGAGGAGATTCCCCATGGCAAGCCTTACTCTCGTCCTAAGCACCATCCTGTCCGCAGCCCTTTTGAGCTGCTCCACAGAAAAATCCGCAGACGGCGATAAAAAAATCGATCCCATCACTGAGGAAAAACGCAGTTCCCGCCATCGGGAGGCTTATCAATTTAATTGGGACGGTTGTGACACCGGAAACCACGAATTCATTTCAAGCAATGCAGATGATGCCAGGGCGCAGTTGTGTGCAGCACTTCAAGACAGTTCCCTGAACAAACGCTGTGCAGAGTCCATGAGAAAAGATCTATTTGAACGTAAGTGTGCCGGTAAAACCTGGAACCCAACAAAATAGAATCCTTTATTTCTGAACCTTTGATACACTTCCAGGAACACCCACAGTTACGTTAATGTGAGCTAGTTTAGTTAGTAGCAGATCCACTTTTGAATGCAGCTCTTGGATCTCCATTTCGGCCTTTAAATTGGTTTTATAGTCCATTTCAGCCCTTCTTCTATCTTTCTCTGCATGTCTATTCTGGCTCATCATAATGATTGGAGCCTGCAATGCCGCAACGCATGATAAAATCAAGTTTAAAAAAATAAAGGGATAAGGGTCAAAAGGCTGTTTTAGCAAAAAACCTAAGTTTAGAATCATCCATAAAGATAAAACCAACAAAAATCCAAATATAAAGGCCCAACTCCCTCCGATCTGAGCGATTTTATCGGAGAGCCGGTCTCCAAACCCAATTGGGTCGTCTTCGAGGGGAGATATTATTTTTTGGCAAAGTGGGCAGGGAGCTGCCGTTTCCTGCCGCCGAATATGATTTAGATGGGGTTTCAAAAGGATCTACCTCGCCGCTTTCCTGATTAGGGTTCCACGCGATTCAACTCAAACGGTAATTTATCAAATCGAAACCCTGGCCCAGAAAAGGAAAACTCTCCTTGGGCAAAGTCAGCCACGCCATCCCCGTTTTTATCTTGCAAGGGAGCTTTCATTCCACTAAATCCATCGGCAAAAGAGCCTGGACCCACGATCACCGGCAATGGGGGCGTCCACGCTTCGGATTCTTGAATGACAACATAAGAATCGTAAGTCAGCGTCGGAGTGTATTGCAACTGTATTACAGAACCAGAAGCATTTGGAGTGGCCTCAAAAGTAACCGGACTTTTCACCAATTGATTGCGATCAAAATAATTTCCTTTTGCATTAAAAACAAGCTTGGGAAGTTGATACTGAATCACATATTTTCCTTCTAACTTCAATTTAGGAGGAGCCTTCGGGGTCTGGAAATACACTTCCATTCCCGATTTGGTTTTGACTTCATCAAAAGACTCAAACCCAGCGGCCACCCTCACCCGAAATCGTTTATCAAACGCCAAATCTGATTTTGCCTTTATTACCATATGATTCTGGGAGATCTGCACATCGATAGGTAGACTGGTTTGAAAGTCCGGACCCTCTTCCAGATAAACTTTTGTTAGATTTCCAGCTCCATTATAAACCGCTTTCGAAAAGTGAAGCGACACTTTTCCATCAATCGGCAAGGGAACAGGATCAAAGGAACTCACGTCTGCATTGGTGTCTATAGCACGAGCTGATGGATCTCGGGGTTCACTGCTGAGCAAAAAGAAATCTCGATTGGTGAGTTCTTTCAGGTAACGATTTAAGGCGTCTGATTCGGTTGAATTTAAACTAGCCCCCGAAAGCTTCAACATGGATTCAACAGCACTCTCTAGAGTCGGTTTATCCCCTGTTTTATACCAAACGCCATGCCTATAGATCCCTACTAGGCTAGGCACATCCGCTTTTCCGGAGGGCTCTCCCAGGTTCAACACTTGCCTAGAAGTAAACAAGGGCCCACCGTGGCAACCCGCACATCCGGCTTTACCTTCAAAAATCTCTTTCCCTAATTTGGCTTGGTCTGAAAGTTGTCCGTCCTTCAGGGTGAATCCATTGGAAGCCGGGGGAGGCATCAAAGAGGCCAAATAATCTTTAAGATCAGAAGCTTCCTGAGTGGTGGGCACCACGCCAATGTTTCCATTTACCGTGAACGCATAGTTCCGAATGTTACTTAAATAACCTTGCCATCCCAAGGAATAAGTTCCATCCAGCCAAAAAAATGGTTTTGAAACAAAGGTATCTTTAACGGGTCCGGCATTCCAAACCAGAGTATCGGTAAGACCATCCGCATGACAGCTATTGCAAGACCATGTTTTTCCATAACTTTTTCCGGCTCCCGTGAAATAACTCTGTCCCCTGGCTATGCCAACGGGCCTAGGATCTACCCCAAGTGTAACCTTTCCAAGCTCCTCTCCCTGGGAAGAGATTTTGGAAAGACTTAAGGATTGATGACCATGCACTAACAACGAACCCTCAAATGGGACCAAAGATCTAGGACGACCTTCGGCGGGCTTACGCCAGAGTTCTGTTAAGTTAGCATCATCCAGTGCCACAAGTTTATCATTGCCTTCGCTCAAAACAAATAATTTTCCATCCAGACGCACCAAATTCTGCAAGCTTATCAGCGGCTCTGAACCTGGGGTTTTGGGAGAAAGATCCACACTGGCCAAGCGTTCTCCTGTTTTCCAATTGAGACGCACCACTTCATGCACAAAGCTGCGGGAACTGGGTAGCCCCAATGGCACGGAAGTGTCATTACGCACCTGCGACACGGTGATGGTGGTTTCATCTGGGTCCATCAACACGGCCTTAATGGTGGCTCCCACCTCATTTAATACCTGAATGGGCTTCAAGCTGGCTCGATCCAATATCAAAATATCCCGATCACTTTCCGGAGATCTAGGGTCAAAGGGAGGTCTTTGACTTTGCCCGGAACGATGGGAAGCCACCACCACATAGTTTTTAGAAAGGGAGAGTCCCAGAGGGTCTCGCAAAGTAACCACTTTTCGTACGACTTCTTTTTTTGTGAGATCCACCACCACCAAAGCATTTTCTGTGGCTAAATTAATATAAGCTAACATCCCATCTTCTGAAATCTCCAGTTGGGAAGGCTCATCTCCCACGTAAATAGAATCTTCCAAAATATCTCGAGATGTATTGATAAATCCTAAAGAATCCGTCCCTCGCTGCAGCACCAAGGTCAGAGACTTACCAGGAACTCCTTTTACGGCCACAGGCCAAGAACCCACCGCAATTTGAACCATGGGACGAAACGATCCTAAATCCACTTTAGTAACCGTTGGCCGAAAAACATCGGCCGTCCATGCCACGCCTTCCTGCGTTGTTAAAGATTGACTTGGATAATAATTCAAGTTTTCAAAGGGCTGATCCTGTGTGGGCACCACGCCCAATATCCATTGTATATCGGGGAACTGGGAGGACTGAAATTGATACTCTCCAGGCAAATCAGGGGTAAAGCGGCCTTGGTTTAGGGAATTTTGGAAAATTTGGGCCTGGGACCCTTCCGGAGATTTGACTACCTTCCACTCTGGATCACGCTCACAAGGATTCAGGGGGACGTTTCCTTCTTGAATGGGAAGGTTGGCTTCGCCTCCTGGAAGCCCCTGGCCACGGCTCCCATTTACGTTTTCTGGATTCGAGAGGGCGGCGTCCATTTTTCTCCAAGGCATCCAATAGGTTCCCCCAAGTACGAACCTCTCCTTGGGCTGGGCATCTAAAGTCCAAAATTGACAAGCGGCAGGGAGTCCAGGCTTATTTGAGTTTTTGCGAGACTTGGAACAGTGTCCCGTAACACCCACCACCACACCCACTTGAAACATCACTTTCATTATGGCCTTCATCCTTGTTTCCTTTCTCTCTAAGCCCAAAAGCTCCAAACTCCGACACAAAAAATCCTCAAATCCTTCTTATATTTCTCATATCATACTCTTGAGTTTAAAACGAGTTTTAGCTTTAATCTTTTTTCAAACCGTCCCAAACCACACCTCGGAGAAATGTCCATGCTCAGAAGAACACTACTTAAAAAAGTCACCATGGCAGGTTCCTTTCTACCCTTCCACGACTGCCTTTTTGCTCAAGAAGCCTGGGATTTTTCCTTGGCTTTTGGCAGTTGCAACCGGCAATCTACCGACCAAAATCACTTCGATTCCATAGCCAGAGAAAGGCCTGACTTATGGTTATGGTTGGGTGACACTGTTTACGCGGACCATGCTTCCCCTTCCGAACGAGCGGCCATTTATTCCCAATTTAAATCCAATCCTTATTATCAATCTCTAGTTAAAAGCACCCCCATTTCCGGCATCTACGATGACCATGACTATGCCCACGACAACGCCGGAGGAGGCTATGCCAATAAATTTCAATCCTCGCAGGCCTTTCTGACGTTTTTAGGGGAGCCCCCCAACAGTCCACTCTGGCAGCAACAGGGTCTTTACCGAAGTTTTGAGATGAGCAAAAATGGAATCAATCTTGGGTTTGTTATCTTAGACACACGTTACTTTAAAGAAGCCAATACCTTATTAGGCGACGTTCAGTGGAACTGGCTAGAAACCACGCAAAAAACGCTTTCTGCTCGGGTGGATGTCTTAATTTTAGTCTCCAGTATTAATGTGAATTCGCCCATTGTGGGAGGAGGCATTGAGGGATTTTCGACCCAGCCCCGTGAAAAATCCAGGCTACTTCAGATGCTTCGTAATTGCGATTCAGAGGTCGTGATTTTGAGTGGAGATAGGCACCATGCCGACTTAGTAAAAGTGGATCTAGGTGGAGGCAAAGAGATTTTTGAATTCATGTCCAGCGGATTAACCCATTTTGCCAACCTTCCCATTCCTGGTTTCCCCAATCACCTCATCAGGCCCATCAAAGAAAAGAATGTGGGATTTATCAAGTTCAAAAAGACAAGTGATCCCTTAAACCTCGTCCAAATGACCTTTGAACTCCGGGACCCCCAATCCCAACGAACATTGGGTCGCTATTCCAACCTCTAGCCCCGAAACATCCTGTGGGATTTGGCCTCTTGACGATCCCGCAAGATTGATCCACAACTCTCCCCCAGACATAGCCCTTAGGGCTAATTCTATTTTCTAATCCATAAGTGAGACTCCAAAAATGTTAAAGTTATCTTTTGAAGGCTCCAACGCCCCTTTTTACGCCACTACCTTTTCGGCTGGTTTTGATTTTTGTTCCACAGAAGATATATGCATTGAAAGCGGGCAATGGAAAACCATCGGTACGGGTGTTCGCATTTTAGAATCTCAAACTCAAGCCATCCTTTCCCTGGTAGAAACCCAATTGGCCGTGATTCCCGAACTCCAAATTAGACCCCGAAGCGGGCTAGCCACCAAATTCGGCATCACCATTCTCAACACTCCTAGCACCGTAGACTGCGACTACCGTGGCGAAATTAAAATCAATCTCATCAATCATGGCACAGATGCATTTGTGATTAAAAAAGGTGATAGAATCGCCCAGGGGGTATGCACCTTAGTGTTCCAGTGTCCAGGCCTAGAAGTGAAAGAAAAGATTCGCGCCGAAGGTGGATTTGGAAGCACTGGTGTGTAGATTCGATCTATTTTTTTAAGATTTTTTATAAATTTTCTTTTTCTTTTATTAAAAGCAGTTCATTCACAGATTTTATAAATTCTTCATCCAGTTTTCGTTCCATTCTTTTGCTGTATTCCTTTGTCCACACTAAGACACTCAAAATAGCCAGCATCATCAATAATAATTCAACCGTGCCATAACCCTCTTCTAAACGCAACTTCATCATCTTAGCTCCTCTCCTCCCTTTTCCGAGCTCAACTGAAAGGTCCAGTCCTCCCCTTTTTTTCTAGCCTCCACCCTTTTGGTTAAACAAGGTGGCTCTGCCCTAAAAATTTTTGCCACCGTGAATCCATCTAAAGGAGTTTCGTCCTGGAAATTTAATTTTCTCAGTTCTTTTTGCCAAGCCTGAATTTCCGTCAATTGATGGGTCAGACAATGCCTGAGTTTTACACTGTGATTTGTATAACTATTGTAATACTTTAAAATCTGAATCCAAATTCCACCTAAGATCAAAGTCGTAGTAAAGCCTAAAATAAACAATAATTTATCCTCCAGGCTTACCCAAGCACAGGCTCGAATCGAAACAAAATAAAAGAGAGCCCTAATTTTACAATGGGCGCCCACTGAGAAAAGTAGACCCAATGTTTCACCACCACCCGCCTAATCAAAAAGTCTAACTTTTGATTCATCGACCATTTTTGATCTTCCCAACCCTGGAGCCAAGCGTTTTTTACCCGAAACACCAGCACATGTTCCGCTCCCCAGGAATAGGGCAGAGGGAAGCACGCTTTTGGAAGTTGTTCTAGAAAACTCTTTGGGGGACAGCACAAGTTCTGCCTTTCCATCGGATTTGCGAGGTCTTCTCGCTCTAACTTGGTTATGGTGATAAGCTCTTTTGACACATGCACTGCTAAATACCCAAACACTGCAGTCAAGTTTCTTTACCTTTTTTCGTTTTGGGGTGAGAGGAGGTCTAACTTAGGTAGCTCTCCTCGTTCCAACGGTTTCTGAATTTGTGTGGAACCCATGTTTTCTAGAATCATCCACACCAAAGCCTGAGACTTTTGTTTCTTTTTAAATTGAAATAGATGCCCCAAAATAGGAATGGAAGACAGCACGGGAACCTGTGAGACTTCCTGGGCTTCTTTTTGGGTGTTGAATCCAGAGATCAAGGCTGTGCGTGACTTCCCCAACTGCAACATGGTTCTCACCCTACGTGTCCGCAACGCAGGTGATGATACGGAAGAAAGCGTGGTGTCTGGGTCACTCATTTCGGCTTCCACCTGTAGCCATGCCACTTCGTGTTCTACTTTCTCAAGAGTTACGTTAAAAAGGACCCCAAAATTTTTATAAATCACATGGGCTTGTCCGTTTTTATCGCTGGGATTCACAAATTCCACAGGGAATTCCCCTCCCGATTGAAATTCTGCTTTGGTGCCCTCTCGCACCCAAAGGGAGGGTTCCGCTAAAAACTGAAGCTCCCCTTTGTCTTCCAATGCTTTAAAGAGAAAGGGCAATTGGCTTTGCCCTAAATCCATCCCTCCTTTAGGCAAAGAGATTTCAGCCAAACCGAGCTCCAAACCACTTTGCCCCAGCTCCGTTCCAATGGCCAGGGCAGCGGACTTGGAGAGCTCTAAAAGCCTAAGCTTGAGCATCAACTCATTCTGATTTACCTTCTGGTTCACATGAATTTGCACACAGCTGCAGAAATCCATAATGGTCTTGGCTTTTCGTTTTAATTCTTCAGTTTCCTTCACATCCAACTGAATTTTCAAAAAATCATCGTCAATGGTTACTTTTGAATCGGATTTTGAAACTCCCAAGTAGGCCAAGATGGAATTTTGCCAGGCCGTTAACATTTCCTTTGAAAGCCCGCGTGAAATTAACATAGCGACGTTGGAATGCACCCTTAATTTCCAAAGACACAACAAAGACGCTTCAGAAACTGGGGACTCCGTGATGTAAATCATTTTGGATTCCACAAAGTTATCCAATCCGCAGGTTTCCAGAACGCTCTGGGAAACAAACCTCAACAGATGATCGGCTTCGACTTTTGAGGAGAGTTGTGTCTTTGGATACTGGTTGTGAATGGCCAGTGATTCGTCTTTTACGTTCACCTCGATTTGACTGGTTTTCCCATTGGCATGCAACAGCCTCAGGTTGGTTTTTCCCGCCTTGGTCCCTTGCACCAAAATGGTGTTGGCCTCCAGGGATTTGCTTACATAAACAATGCTTCCATCTTCCACTTCAATGGCCTTAGGGGCCATTTTCAAAGTGATTTTTTTAGTTTGATTCAGCATGATCGAATGACTTAAGGAATAAGCGTGTTGAATAACAAGAGTTCCAAAAAACAAGATCCATCGAAGTACCCAACGAATTATATTAGGTTTTAAGCACATTTTGATTCCATCCTAAGGTTTTTTGGGCAGTGACACGGTCCATGTCAGTTTATGAAAGGGTTCCTTTGAATCTGTGCCCACAAATTCTCCCAAACAGTTTCGATCTGGCACATTCGCTTTACGAGCCAAAAAAGAAGTGAAACCAAACCCTTTTGTGCAAACATAAAAGTGAAAAGTCAGTTCATTGTTTGGATGGATCTTGAGATAAACTCTAAATCCATTGATCCACAGGGAACTTTTTAAGTCTCCGCCTTGAGGCTCCAGGGAAGAGGTGAGAAGTCCACTCTGGAGCCGTCTTTCTAACACCAACCGAGACTGCAAAGCATCCAATGCCCACCTATAACATTCTTTCTTTAGGCTTATGTAAACAAATGATATGATCGTTTGCACCAACACATACGATACAAAAAGTAAAAACAGGGGAATCCCCATCAACCATTCCAGCATCTAGTCTCTCACCTGCAATGGGTATTTTAGCCAAGGTGATTGGGGAGAAAATGGGATCCCTGCGTATGGAGTTGTATCAACGTTCCCCATTTCATACCAAGCAAAGGCACTGGCACAAAGTGAAACCACTCTTTTTTCCGGGACATACAAAATGGTTTCCCCAATTGTTACCTTTAAAAAACCTGGATTCTCCCTACAAAATTGGGCATCCAACCATTTTAGTTCTCCTAGGGCATCCCACTCTTTCCGTTCTCCTTGATAATAAAGAATGATTTTTTTAGATTTCATATTAGACCCAATCAAAAATGTTACCGTTTTTAACTATCCAAATTTTTTGAAAAAGTCATGAACAAATTTTGTTCAATGGTCAAAAACGAAACAATTCGAAAAAATATCAGTCAAATCCTATGGTAAATGAAATAAACCCATCTAAATTCGTCCAAAATCGTTCCAATTTTCCTGATTGAGATTGAACCTTTTATTTAGTAAAGACTGAGACTCATGGAGGTTATAATGATCAAAAGAAGTGTATTCAATGAAAGTGGACAAGGTATGTTTGAGTATATCATGGTTCTGGCCATCGTGGCCGTTGGGGGTGCGGCGGTCCTTTTCAAGATGTCCAAAACGGTAAAACTAAAGATGGCAGAAACGGCTGCAGATGTTCTCGGAGCCACAGAAGCCGAAAAATCCCAGATTCAAGCTGAAAAATCAAGTTTACTTAAGTCCATCTTGGATCAATGAAATGACAGTTGCTATCACAGAAGCAAGAATCACGTAATCGTTCTCCTCGCCGTTTCATAAATCATTCCAATGATCTGTCACTTTACAGGCGCCGTCCAATTGCCTTTACTCAAGTTCCGGTTTCCTTTGTTCGAAAACATCCTAATGCATAAAACAATAAGTGTTTAAAAACGAGGAGGGGGCGAAATCAGATGCACCATCAGACGCGGTTTCATTTTTTCAAATTGTACTCTGTGACAAAATACAGTCAGCACTCTTTCAATACATTAATCCTGATGGAGGAGGAACCGCTCCCATTGGATTGAATTCCTACACAGGTCTAGCCCAGCAACTTTCTCCTTTTAGAGACATGAAGCTGACTAAACTCTTTGGAGATTCTTTAGCAGAACTGCCTGGGTCAACCTCCCTTTGCATCTCTAATGCCTGCTCATCGGGTAGTGGTGGTCATTCCCTTCAAAATTCCGTTTTTCCGAGCACGAATCAAGGTATAAACGCCTTTTTTGAAAAGCAGTTCCCTAGCAATAGTGGCATTGGACCAGTGATTTTTAATGTGAGATCTGATGCAAATGATGCTGCCGACGCCGCAGTTGGTACCATGTCCTATAAACCTGAAGTGACTCCTCCCAACGCCAATAGCGTCACCCTCCTTCAACATGGATTATTAGAACAAGCCAAGTCTCTCTCTTTCAAGCATACCTTAATGCAAAAATTAGATCTCCTCAAACCTTATCCCGCAGAGATAAAGACCCAGCTAACAGAAACGGGAATCAAGCTAGAAAATACCATTACAAAAGTCCTAGAAGCATCATCCCAACCTCAATACACAAATTTTAATGGGGAGGTGAGGTTTGATTTTTTCATGGCACAAGTAAACACAGTTATTGAACTGCAGAAAGCGGGACTATCCAATAACTTTTCCATCGGTCTCGTATACGACGACACTAACGGAGGGGGAAACTTAACCAATCCCGGAGGAGAGTTTGGAATATCACCTTACGAAGCGGTGCGTCTTTTGGCCCGAGGACTTGTGGCCATCCACAAGGCCATTCCAAACGCGGTTTGTGTATCAGTCACAGATGGAGGAAGAACACAGAACAATGCGGATCAGGCTCTGTGCATGGGATTTATGACGGCTCCATCCACCAGGCTTAAAAACGGAGTGTTGGGTAATCAGTACCTATCCACTTATAATGACTTATCCTTATCAAGAACCCTACCTCTTAGCAGTGGGACCACTGGCTTAGTGAATACAGCTCAGTGGCTCAATTTGGCTTTAAAGGTGTGTGAACTGGATGCCGGTCTACCCATCCCCAATGGGGCGCTTGTGACCTAATGGGAGCATTTAGTCACCGATGATGAATCGATTGGTCACACCGTCAGCAGGACATCCCACCAAAAACGCAGCATTCACAGCAACACTGGAATGCTGAGTCACAGCTGTGGTCACATAAGTATAGGCCAAGTCAATGGTTTTTCCATTGAGTAAAATCGTACTTTGTTGGCCTTTTGATCCTGGCCACGCTTTGATCGCAATGCTCTTTACTTCGGAAAAATTAGGTCCACCCCCTTCACTATCAGAAGGTAACTCACCGCACGGCTCACAAAGTTGTCCCAAATAGGAACCTTTTTTGACAAACTTAACAAAAGATTTTGCAAGATCTGTATCAACTACAGCGCATTGATCTGCAAAAGAAACAACAGGAAAGGATAGAGCCAAAGTACTCACAATTAACTT
Source organism: Silvanigrellaceae bacterium (assembly GCA_044339525.1). Classification (GTDB taxonomy): domain Bacteria; phylum Bdellovibrionota_B; class Oligoflexia; order Silvanigrellales; family Silvanigrellaceae; genus JBIIVH01. The sequence goes on from JBIIVH010000063.1 coordinate 18,025, forward strand.
AAACATTTTCTAACTCCTCAGAATAGTGGATTGGTAGCAACAGCTACGTTTACTCTAATAAAAAAAATAAAGACTTTAGAGAAGTAACTTTATTTGCCATCTTAAAGTACTAATTATTCTGAATTTATCTGGTTGTGATTTCAGGTATGATTTTAACCTGTAGGCTGGATGTCATTACGAATGTCTAATGAAATGGCAGAATCTACTTTTATGGGGCAACCCGGAATGGCTTCCTTTAGAAGGGCTTGGGAGCCATCATTTTTTTCAAAGGCAAGTTCATTAATGGCAATCACAATAACATCACCCGGAGGCAAATTACAAACCGTTCCAGTGGCCAACTCTTTAATTGGCGACGGCTTACTAGAAGAATTAAATCCTACAAAACTTATCATTTCAGGTGCTTTTACAATTGCCTTATTTTCAGGTAAACGTTTATCAGGAGGAACCAGTTTTAAAAATTTTTCTCCCAAAATTTTAGATTTAGGTATTGTCCCAATGACTTCGCTAAACTTAAAGTGATTAAAATTAGGATTACAGGCACCAATCACCACCCAATCAGGCAACGCGACCTTTAGCTCCGAAGTGGTTTCTGAAATCAAAGTAAAGCCGCTACGATTCAAGAGCTCGCACTCCCCATGTTTATTTTTTAGAGTGGCACCACTGTCAATTACAGCAAAATCAAGGAGATTTAGTTGCACAGCTTCTCTAAAAGATTCAAACCTTTTTTTGACACGCAGCTTGGTGAGTTCATCAACCCTGGATTTATCCACCTCTGTAAGTATGCTATCTACCTTGCCAACCAATTCTTTAAACGTTTGAGCTCGTTTCGAGATATCCTTTAAAACAGTGGAAGAATGAGCATTTGCATAGTAATCAAAAGCAAATAATCTAGGGTTAGCAGGCACATCTCCCATAAAACTTTCGGCAATTCTTCTTGTCTTTTCCCACTGCCCGTCATCTCTCTCGGTCACAAACATGCCCAAATCAAAGTCAATGGGAAACAATTTAGCGTTAGGGACGGAGGTGGCCACTTTATTGAAAAAACTCAAAATGTTCCACAAGGCGTTCCCATTTCTGTCCATGGGACTATTTCCGTGGCCCACCGACCAATCGCCATTTCCCATAATCAGCTGAAAAGCCGCCATCTTTTCAGCATTGGAAAGGTCATAAGTGAGATTTTCGGGTGCCGGTTGCTCATTTTCCAATTCCGTCCAGTTTTCATCCCCTCCCAATCGATCTACAATTGTGCCGGAGGTCTCAAACAAAAAGGCCTTTCTGGGCTCTTTTATGTCAAAAGACTTAAGCCTTTCTTCCAAGGCAATACCGTCATCAAACTCAGGGGGATTTACACGATCCGTATTGGTGTAGGTGATGGATGCTGTCCTCGATTTAACATGGTCATCTGAAAAGTGAGAGTAAATTCGATAATACAGTTCCTCTCGCCACGGACCTCGGTCATCCTTTAGCCGGCCAAAGGTAAAGAACGGGATGAATAAATCGGGAGTAAAACCTAAAGGAAGTGAGCAGTGAACACCCAGCTTAAGGTTTTTAGCTCCCTCCAGTTCCGTTCCCACCATAAGTTCCCTGGACTCCTTTGGAAAATGAATGGTCATCTTGGGGAGGGCGCATTCCCCCCGTGAAGTTTTACCCCGAGCCCTTACCAGCACTGGGATCTCACGAGACCCAGACGTTCCTCTTAAAACAAGTGTCGAAGGGTGTCCCTTGAAACCAGGTTCCGTTGTGGTGGCCGAAGTCTTTTTCCTTCTATCGTGATGGATGGTGATCAGAGGAGCCTTTAGTTCAAACTCAAGTGGTTCCGAATTCTGAAATAGAACCAGGGGCGTCCCAGGCGATACCGCGGCATTCACGCTAGATGAAGTTGGCCCCAATTTCGCCTTTTTAATACATCCAAACCCCAAAGTACCAAGACTTAGCCACAGGCAAACCTTATGGACCACCATCCTAACGCTCCTTCATTGTATCAACCGACGAACTTATCGACCATAAAAAAGGTATCTTTAAAGTCTTATCGTTTGAAACAACGAAATTTGACAGACAGTGGTCTACTGGGTCATGGTCAAAAAAAAAACCAGCCAACCATAGGGGATTGACTGGTTTTCACTGACAATAAAACGCCCAATTCTACACGAATTTCCGCATTTTCTTAATAGCTCTCTTACGGGCGGCCACGCGTTTGCGTTTCAATTTAACAGAAGGTTTTTCGTAATGTTCGCGCTTGCGCACTTCAGAAAGCACTCCTGCTTTTTCGCATTGCTTTTTGAAACGTCTCATGGCGCTTTCAAAGGTTTCGCCTTCTTTCACTCTAACCAATGGCATACAATCACCCCCTTTCCAAATATTTCAAAAAAAACCCCGATCTAGACTTTCATCTAAAACCGGGGTTCAAATTAAAGGCTGCACCGAGCTACTCTCCCACACTTAAAAGTGCAGTACCATCGCCGCTGACGGGCTTAACTTCGGAGTTCGGAATGGGATCCGGTGTTTCCCCATCGCTATAAGCACAGCCAAACTGGTTAACTCTATCTCAATCTCACATACACCGTAAAAAACTTTCTCTCACTTGTCAATGATAAGTCAACGAAAACTGTAGTGTATCCTCAAATAAAAAGCGGTCAGAGCGATTAGTAGTGGTTAGCTCAATGCATTGCTGCACTTACACACCCACCCTATCAAACTTGTAGTCTTCAAGTGCTCTGTGGG
>JBIIVH010000112.1:0-4360 GCA_044339525.1 Silvanigrellaceae bacterium
AAACAAATATAAGTATTGAGGTTAAAGCAACACTTTCATCTTTACTAACACTAAATTTTCAAATTTACAAAAAATCACAAATTCAGGCCGCGTGAAGTATAACTGTGCTGTCTGCTTCCAATCCGTTGAAGGTGATGTCCCCATGAGCACCTTTAATAATCGTGCCATATCTTCTGCCGTACTCACCAGTCCTCCCGATGGTTCCAATATTCCCATTTTGGCTAGCTCAGGAATTTCAAAAGTAGGGCTGTTACACTGCTGCCCTTCATGCTGAATGTTACAATAGCCGGTCGCCATCCGATCATTGTTTACCATTTGGAAAGCAGAATCTGGGATTTGTGTGTCATACATTTTTAATTCTTTTCCAAAAGTATCAACAACCATTGAATTGTAAGATTGGTATCCAAGCTTTGTTTCTAGGGCCATTCCCAATAGACCCAATCCCAAATTGGAGTAAATGCTTTGGCTTCCAGGAGTTGCACTAGGTTTACACCCCCCGTTTTTAAGACAAAGACTGAGTTCAGCAAACGAGTAAGCTTTGGCAGGACTCCACCAAGGCGGTGCCACTTTCCCGCCCACTGCCTCCATTTGCCTAGGAACAAAAATATTCTCAGGCATGCTTTTTAGTGTGGAACTATGGGACACCAAATGTTTTAACGTGATCCGATCATCTAGTAGTGAAAGAGCGGGTGGTAGCAGATCTACGGCTTTGGAATCTAGAATCATTCGGTTATGATAAACTTCTCTCGCCAATAAAAGCCCCGTTAAAGTTTTGGTTATCGATCCAATCGAAAAAAGAGTTTTTGAATTGGGGATAGAGCTAGATGTTCCAGTTTTAGTAGTGCCATACCCAAAAAATGAGGTTGAGTCGCCTTTTACTATGCCCACCACCGCCCCAGGTACTTTATCGTTACTTTGTGCTGATTTATCAATAATAGGCTGCATTTTTGCATTTACCTGAGCCGCAAGAGTTAATTCAGGCACAGGTGTTTCTTCCGTCGATTCCTTTCTCGTTTCCATGAAAACATCATTGTCTGAGTACTCGCCAACGAATTTGGGATTCGCATACTGATTTTTACTTTTTTCTTTTGCTGTTTTCAACACATAAGTAACAAGTTCTTTATAGGAGGTTTTTCCGTCTTTTACGCCATCCACTGAGCCATCCGCATTTCCCTTAAATGCCCCTGTGACGGCGTAACTAAAAGGATTCCCTATGGAAGTAGGAGAGTCGGGCTCCACATCCGTGGGGAAAGACTCCTGATCGGACGCCACTGCGGTCAATACCACTAAATTTCGCTTTTGAGAGGCCCATTGGCCTTTCCATTTGGACTGTTCCGCTTCTAAGGCATCTACCAGATAGCCAGAGTGGCAGGCCATCACGAAAATCACCACGTTTTTTGCGGGTAAAGACAATATAGATTTTGCCAAATCACCCCACTTATATTCAATATCACCAGGGGATGTAAAATCCAGCTGGATCCCAGGATTGGTGCCATGGGTATGAGAATAGTAAACAAAAGTATCTTGTTTTCCCAGAGACTTTCCATAGTCATTAAACTTTTGCTGCACCCATGATTTAGTCTGGGTATTCTCATCTAAGGTCACATCTAATCGAAAAACACGATTGGACATCTCCAATCCATCTTTGACCTTGTTGATTTGTGATCTTAAAAAGTCTTTTTTGGCTGTAGGCTCTTTTGGTCCCGCTTTTCCAAAGGAAAAGAACACGTTTTGCCCGGACTCAATTGGCTGTGAGACGCCGGGAGTCGATGTTACGATCGGGGCGATAACGTCGTTGTTTCCTTTTTTAGGCCTGATTTCAACATGTTTTGCCGTAGAACATTGCGAAACCATCAATCCAATTCCGGTGAAAAATATAACTTGACTCATGTTTGAAAACCCCCTTTGAGCTCAAAACTGTGCTAACATACAACAGTTAAATCCACTAATCGACATCTTTTTAACGAATATTTAATTTTTTTTTAACATTCTATTTTTTATATATTTTTTTAAATATATATGAAACTTATTACCCAAAAACAGAATACGAACTATTCATTTCTGTAAAGAGAACGATAGATTCCAACTTTCCCTTTCCTTTTGGCATTTTAGGAAAAGACTCAAACGTGTTACCTTTGGCAGAACGAATGTGCAAAAGGACCAATGATGCAATTCCCATCTCTTCAGCACCCTCAGATTCTTGCTTTTTATTGGATCGCAAGCACCCAAAGTGACTCCCAAACAATTGAAACGCAGTTCTGGCAAGAGTTTAGGGGCCAAGCCGACGGTCGTGAAATTGATATCACCATTGCTGGTCCCACCAGTGTTATGAGCTCAAGAATCATTCCGTACTGTCTTAACGTAACAAGTGAATTTCCTCAGCTTCGCATCCATTTTAGAATTGAAGACACGTCCGAAATTGTTAGCATGCTTCGTAAAGATGAAGTTCAATTCGGGATTCTATCGGCCCATGAAGTGGAATTAGAGTTGGAATCAAAAAAAATTAAGGCTCAAGAATTTGTGCTCGTAGGCCATCCCAGTTGGGAATCAGAAAATCTCAATGAAATCATCCAAAGCAGAAGAATCATAGATTTCCACTCATCCGATCTCACCACCATCCGTTATCTCAAACATTGTCAGTTACTTCCCAAAACTTTGCCTAGAAGGATCTACGCCAACCAAAATGAACTACTCATTCAAATGCTGCAGGCAGGACTTGGCTATGGACCCCTTACCAGGGAGGTGGCACAGGAAAGCCTCAAACTTAAAAAGCTAATGTCAGATCCGATCTATTCCAGTGAAATGGGTGAAGCAAATCCCAACAATCCAAAATACATCAATGAAGTTTCCCATGCAAACGCCAAACAAAGCGCTCGAATTTTATGGGAGTCTTCGCCTGAAATTCAATCACTCGTAAAAAACAAGGAAACTATTTTGATTTCGGGAATATTGGATGTGAAGTCTGGCAAAGTCACTTTTGACGAACCCTTTCAACCTTAAAAAAAATTTTATTATCCATATTGATAATCATTATCATTTTCATTATAGTGACCATAAGGCCCCTATATGCTTTAATTAGGAGCTTTTTTATTCACTTTTTTTTGATGCGAGGCAATTATGCTTAAATTTAATTCATTTATTATGGTTAGTGGTCTAATGTTGACAGTTTCAATGGCTTCAGCCCAGGAAACTTTGTTCAAGACATATGAAAAGACAGCAAATGACCTCGTTGTTTTGATTCAAAGCGACGCTCCCACTCTCCCTGTCGCTCAAATCAAAGAGAGGAACTCTGAACTTCTGTTCCTTGGCATCCAAATCATGGATCTCTACGGGTCCACCTACACACAATGCCAAGCCCAGTATGCAGATTTAAAGACCAAATTATCAAAAATGGAGTCCTTAAGCTCCGATGAGATCCATGATTTTTACCATGATGGCAAAGACTTGCCTCAAGCTCCATCTTATTGTTACATTGGAAGATCACTAGTTGTACACCCTGCCATGAGCGCTGCTCGTCTAAGAGATGGTCAAATTTCACTGGATGACAAAGAAATCATTGAAGAGGAAACACGGGAAGTGGCTGAGCATGTGGTTTCTGTCGCAAAAAAGCTCGAAAATTGAGGTCTCTTTCTTACTAAGTAAAAGCTTGTTACCCTTGATCTCAAAATCATAATAGGAGTAACACATGACTGATGTAAGAACACCCATTTTAGATAAACTGGGAGAGATCTTTTCACTCGAAATTTTTGGGTCTTGTAGGGAAAGATATTGCTCTGGAAGAGATCGCCAGAAGTTTCATCCGAACCGAAACTGAACACATTGAAGAAGTTGAAAAAAATGGTTAAAAAGAGTTTTTAATAATTCGTTTTGATCCCTGAGTTATTCCATTTTAATATCTGTCGTGGAATACCCAGTGATTTCTCCCGTACAAACCTTCACTCCTGCCACGCTGGCTTTGCCCTTCATTAAGGTAACTGGGCCCACTTGATTTACAAAATCCACATGGAGTAAAAGCTGGTCTCCCGGGTAAACGGGTCGCAGGAATCGAAATTTGTCTAATTTGGCGGTGATCCCGACTCCTGGGCCAGCCACGAGTTGGGCAACCTGACTTAAGGCTTCTACGATAAACACACCCGGAAAAATAGGGCGATTTGGAAAGTGGCCCATAAAAACTTTGTCGTTCATGGTAACATTTTTTAAAGCTTGAGCCCATTTTCCCAGCTCTACTTGCATAACTCGGTCTATTAAAGCAAAGGGCTGACGATGTTCTGTAGGATAATTCACGGCCGCTCCTGCGCACCAACGCTCACGGTGCCATGGGCTACCTTGTCTTTTGCATCGTCTGTGATCATAATTTCAC
>JBIIVH010000014.1:0-79648 GCA_044339525.1 Silvanigrellaceae bacterium
AAGGTGACATCGGCGTTAGGCATAGGAATGAGAGAATCTATTCTGTCAATGAGTTTTATGTCCTTCATCACCTGAGCTACAATGCCTAGATGTTCAATTTGTAAAGTTTTTCCCTGCATAACGAGCCTTTGAAGAAAATTTGAGAAAAGGTACTCTGCAGAAGTTGAAAAATCAACCTAGTGCCACCAAATTTGCTTCAAGTTATAGAAAAGTTTCGCTAAAAAATTTATTCAGATATTTTTTAGAGCTAGTGCGGAATGCGGGAATCAAGACCTCTTTTAAACAAATAGAGTCTTTGCAACGCAATGGAATCAAATTAAATAATAAAAATACTTGACATTTTGACAAGGTAGCATTATCAAAATCCACTTAGGCGACATCTATGCTGACTCATACCGCCCTAAACTTTATCGTTTAACATAGGAGATTTTTTTATGTTACATTCACTTCGGTTTTTTGGTTCTTCGTTCGTATTGGCTGGAAGCTTAATGATCACCGCGCAAGTGCACGCTTCCATTACGTTTTGCAATTACTCCAGCTACCCCCAAATCATAGCCTCTTTAGGTTATTGGAACTCAGTGGAACAGGTATGGTTTTCAAAAGGCTGGTGGAGCTTGGATCAGGGAGAATGCAATGTGGTATATGGCCCAGAATATAAAGCTGGCGCTTATTATGTGCACGGCCATACCCCCGATAATGTCACTCAATGGGGCGGTGACGCCTCTTTTTGCACCATAAATTCTCCTTTTACCATCTACGGAGCAGACCAGTCCTGTGCCAATGGTGAGTTTAGGTCATTCTCTCGTGTGGAAATTCCTGATAAAACAAGTGACACATACAATTTTGGTGGGTAAAATTAGGTTCCGCTTTTTAACACTTCACCAATGTCCGCAGAAAGAGATTCTGGGGTCACCGTTGGGGCGTATCGCATAAGCACCTTTCCATCCTTTCCAATTAAGAATTTAGTAAAATTCCATGTGATATCTTCTTTACCAGTCACTGTTTTTGCGTTGGTTTTTAAATATTGAAAGAGGGGGTGTGTCCCGGCACCGTTCACATCGATTTTAGCAAACATGGGAAACGTGACTTTATAATTCATTTCACAAAAGGTTTGAATTTCCGCTTCTGACCCAGGTTCCTGGGCTCCAAATTGATTGCACGGAAAGCCCAGGATCACCAATCCTTTGTCTTTATGCTTTAGGTAAAGCTCTTCAAGCCCCTTATAATGGGGGGTGAGCCCGCATTGGCTTGCCACATTCACAACCAGTATGGCTTTGCCTTCAAAAGCAGACATTTTTTGCGGGGTTCCTTGAATCGTTTTGGCTTCCAATTGATAAAAGTGAGTCATAAGATCTCCTTTGTGAAAAAAAGTGAAAAGTAACTGTAGGAAACATCAGCCTAGTTTCGGTGCGTTTTTTTTGACCTGAGTTCTGACTTTGACCCGAGCAAACCATACCACATTTCTACTCAATCTTTCCGTTTGAACACTTTTTACCCACATTTTTTTTAACGGTGGGCGAGTTGCGGCCAGTAAGGTGAAGTGCCTTGACGCCTAGGAATTCATCCCCCTAAAGCTTTTGAGAGGCTTAAGTTATAGCTTTGAGGAGGCACTCTTGTGGAGGTTTTATGAATTTGTTTGGTCCCGTGAATGGGTCGAATCTAAATACAGACCCCTTAAGTACCCACAGTAGGGAATCCGCCTCCCCTAGCTCCAAGGTAGTTCGCTCCCGGTCTTCTAAAAGCATGACCCAAGGCCCCTTTGAAAAGCAGCTGTCTGCTGCGGTAAGTGAAAAAAAAGAAGTTCCATCAAAAGAAGTTCCATCGGACTCAAATTCGGGAGATCCCAATTTAGATTCGGCCTCTGAAACCCAAGGGTCATCAAAGAAACGGCGGGGGCAAAACTCCAATTACATTGGGGAAGGGATAGATCCTCAGATGGTTTTCACCCCTGAGTTTAGGAATGGGATTCAGGATCGCCTTGATCCACTTGAGTCCAACTGGGATGTTCCTTTATTTGAACAGCTCACTGTCATTCCCAACGTTTCGCAAACAAGGATTTCAACCGTGCTACCTGCCAACTTGCCGAACCAGGCGTTGGATCCCTCTCCTCTCATTTTAGAGAGCAAAATGGTGGAAATGTTAACTTCCCATGATTTAAGGAATCCTTTAAATAGTCTTGCAAAGGAAAGCGGAGAGCTCGGGGAATCGTTGGGCTGGAACGGGCTAGTACCGGCCTCTCAGCCGCATGGCATGGTGTTTCCGGATGAGAAGTGGGTGGGCAAAAAAAATCCAGAGTGGAGTCCTTTGTTTTTAACCTCCGAGAAAGCATTGATTTTTCCTAAATCCTCGGAATCTTTCCAACCCTCACTGGACCCTTTCTCATTGTCTTCTGAGTCATTGAGTTTTAATCCAAAATCCCCAGGGAAGTTAGATGCCGAATTTTCTCTGGAAGGCTTGCAGCCAGCTTCCTTATCCAGTCTGGAGTGGGTGAATGGGGGGGGGATTCAAACTCCTATTGATGTGGGTATTCACCCCACGGCGAGCCGTGACGAATTAGGAACTTCTGCGAACGTTTTGAGTGCACTTAAGCCCCAGGCTAAAGGGGACAGGTCCTTGGGAAAAGACCTCCTAATGGACGATCTGGGTAGTGACCTCAGACGAGACTTGATCGCAACATTGCCTTCCCAAGGACCCATATCTTTTGAATGGAATGCCCCCCCCCGTTCCCAATCCCCTATTCTTCAAAAGTGGGAAAATCTCGGGGTTTTGGAATCGATTTCGCCTCCCAGTGCCATGCCGAGGCCAACTCCAGTCGTTCCCTTGGAGGCCGAAAAAACTTTGAAGTCTCTAACGGAGATGGTGTCTATGCTTCCAGAAGGGGATGTTGCAACCGTTTCTTCCCCCGCCGAAGCTCAGAGTTTGGGGGGATGGAGTGTGAATTTTGCCGACCCACACGCTCCATCCCATTCTTCGGAGTCTGATTCTCAAAACTCGGACCCTTCTCAGAAGGCTTTGGCGGATGGAGCTAAAAAAGATGAGCTAAGTGTTCCTTCGGAAACCGAATCGGATCCAACAGCTCAAAGTGTTACGTTTTCTTCCTCACTGGTTCAGACAGAAGCTCCGTCTGGTACATCAGGGGTAAAAGTACACTCCGTACGCCATGACTTGGAACAGCGAATTGAAAAATTGGCAGAAAATTTGAGCAAAACACAAATGGGGTCGGCTAAAATTAGCTTTAAAGAATCCAGTGTGGGTCAGGTGGATATTAGAATTAATTTGTCCTCAGATCGGAAGCTTTATGTTCAGATGAATATTGAAAACGAGATCTTAAAGGAACAGCTGGAGTCACAGGCTCACAAACTCAAAAGTCTCTTGCAAGACCAAAATAAGTTATTGGCGGATGTGCATATTAATGTCCACTCCATCTCGGAAGTCAGCGATGCTCAAAAGTCTTCCCAGGATTCTAGATCGAATCATCATTCCCACTCGAATCCGTTTTCATCTGAATCTCAATCAGGATCCCAAATGAGTTCCAACATGGGTTCCTCTCAGGGGGGGGCTTCTGGGCAAAACGCGAATCCTTTTTCAGATGCGTCCGGCTTTCATCAAAGGGGGCACCCCAGGAACTTAGGTCGCATGAGCTCGGAAGGGCGAGTGCTGTCATCGGAACCCACCGTTAGACGACAAACGTTAAATCCACAGACATCCATTCAAGTGATTGCTTAAAGGAGTTTTCCATGATGACCTCACCCATTACCGCCAAACCACCTGAGCCACCCATGTTGTCTAACAAAGACAACCTAACGGCTCCTAGTACGGATTTTGCCAAACTACTCAATGAAAGCAGCCTTGCTCGGCAGGCTGAATCGGAAAAGGAGTCAAAAGCCCTAGGAAACGGAAATGAACTTCAATTAGGTGAGACTAAAAATGACGCCGAATTTAGGGGAATGTTAGAGAAAATTACGGGAAAAAAGCAGGATAAATTAAAAAACAAACTGGAAAAAGATGATTACCTTAATTTAATGGTGACTCAGCTAAAGTACCAGGATCCCACCAAACCAATGGAACAACAAGAAATGGCCACTCAGCTGGCCCAGTTTAATACGGTGGAACAAATCATGAACACAAATAAGCTGCTGGGTGAAATCAAAACAGGCCAAAGCCAGGGAAATGTGGATAATCTTTCTAAATATGTTGGAAAAACGGTTGAAGTGAGTGGTCTACAAGTCCATAAAAAGGCAGATAGCGTATCTACCGTGAATTTTGAGTTGCCTATGGAAGTGGGATCGGTAAGTGCTCAGATTCTGACAGAGGATGGAAAAGCGGTTCGCCAACTCAGTCTAGGTAAAAAATCCGTCGGTAAGCATGAGCTTAGTTGGGATGGAAAAGACGATCTTGGGAAGTCTTTGTCTGATGGAAAATATAAGGTGGAAATTACGGCCATGAGCATGGATGGGAAACCCGTCGCAGCAAAAGGTTCGTTTAATACTCTCGTAACAGGAGCCATCGATCTCGATAAAGGAGGAAAACTGGAAACCAAAAACGGGGTGATTGAGTTATCACAGATTGTGGCATTGAGGGAGGATAGGAAGGAGACACCAACCCCACTAACAGCTGCTAATACAAATGCGCATTTGGATTCATCTAAAAAAGAAAATGATACTAAGTTACCAGGAAAACAAAATAATAAGGCTGCGTAGAATAAATTTTTTATAGGAGAGATTCATGGGAATTCATCATGCATTGTATAGCGCTGTATCTGGATTAAGTGTAAATTCAGACGCCATGGGGGTAATCTCTAATAACGTGGCCAACTCCAATACGAAAGCTTTCAAAACGGATCGCGCTGAGTTTGAGGATATGTTGTCTATTAGCTTAAACGAAAACTCTCAATTGGGAAGAGGTGCTAAGCTTCGAAACATCACCACCCAATACACCCAGGGAGCCCTTTCCAATACTGGGTTATTAACAGATTTTTCCATTCAGGGTGATGGGTTTTTCATGGTGAAAAATAGCGCTACGGAAGTTCAAGAAGCCGGGGGAATGTTTTACACCAGGCAAGGCAGTATGCGATTTGATAAGGATGGGTTTTTATCGGATGTGAGCGGTGGCAAGCTTCAAGGTTACATGGTGCAGGAAGATGGAAAACTGAGCCCTAGACTCTCTGACGTCCAAATTCAAGCCAATAGCATTCCGCCCAAATCCAGTTCTAAGGTCACAATTGCCGCCAATTTGGATGCCCGTGAAAAATCTCCGGTGGAACCGTTTGATCCCAAGCGTCCCGGGGAAACCTCCAACTATGCCACGGTGGTCACGATTTACGACAACTGGGGAACTGGACACAACTGCACGGTCTACTTCCGAAAAACGGAGGAGGCCGACAAAAACAACTGGGAATGGCATGCCATGGTGGATGGCCAAGAAATCTCCAACCAGCCGGAATTAGACGCAAAAGGCAAGCCCATTGCCGTGGAGATTGGAAAGGGGGAGATAAAGTTTGACGAAGAGGGTAGACCCGAGCTTCCTTTCAAAACCAAAGCAGGCAAACCCACTTATTACGATGCCAGCGGGATGAGTGATGCCTTTGAAGTCACCTTTGCCAACGGGGCAAAACCACAAAAAATTCAGTTTAATTTTGGCCCTCACGATGACGAAGGGGTGCAGGTGGGATCCCAAACCACGGTCAGTTTGGCTTCTAATTCCTCTTCCTTTTTCCATTCCCAGAATGGGTATGAGTCAGGAAGTTTAAAAACGCTAAAAGTGGATTTGGATGGCACCATTCGAGGGGTTTATACCAATGGCCTGGAGCGCAAGCTTGCGGCGGTGGGACTAGCTACCTTTGCCAACAACAATGGACTTCAGAAGGTGGGGCGCAATAGCTTTATCCGTACTTCCACCTCGGGAGAGCCGCAGATTGGAAGGGCTCAGACGGGTTCCCGGGGCAGTCTTTATGCCTCCACGCTGGAAGAGTCCAATGTGGATCTGGCTCAACAGTTTGTGGATCTTATCACCACCCAGAGGGGGTTCCAGGCAAACTCCAAGGCGGTGACCACTGCGGACACATTACTAGAGGAAATCATCAATCTTAAACGCTGATTTTAAGTCCTAGATGGCCAAGATCTCTTTTTCTTTGGCGGCGCAAAGCTCGTCGATTTTCTTGGAATAAAGATCTGTTAATTTTTGAATTTCATCGTTGGATTTTTTCACTTCATCTTCCGACCAGCCGGCGTCTTTTTGGGAGGCTTTTGCTTTTGTATTGCCTTCTTGTCTGTGATGGCGCACGGCTACTTTGGCTTCCTCTCCTGATTTTTTAACGAGTTTAGCGATCTCTTTGCGGCGCTCTTCTGAAAGAGCGGGAATGGGAATCCTCACGATTTTTCCATCGTTGTTTGGGGTAAGTCCCAACCCGGAGGTTAAAATGGCTTTTTCAATCGCTCCCAATTGGGATTTATCAAATGGGTTCACGGTAATGAGTCGGGGCTCGGGTGTGGCAAGGGTGGCCACTTGGTTGAGTGGAACATGGGAACCGTAGGATTCCACCTTTACATCCTCCAAAAGGGAGGTACTGGCCCGCCCGGTGCGGATTTTGCTTAGGTCGGTTTGTAGACTTTTAATGGATTTTTCCATTCCTTCTTTTACTTTATTTTGGAGATCTTGCCTGGTCGTCATATCCAAAGGCTCCTTGTTGGTACTCTTGGTGGAAACCGTGTAGGGTCAAATAAACCTGAATCAATAGCCATAGGGGTAGGGGTTGTCAACAGTCTAAGTTAACAAGCCTAAAGTTTCCCAGAGACGTTCCCAGATTTTGCCGATAAAGTAGGAAGTCTCAGGGAGTCTGAAGAACAAATGCCTTCAAGTAAATCGATTTACACTCAATCCGCTCCAGCCGCGGGTAACCTCATCCAAAGGTCTCCCTCTAGGTACACCGACTTAGCTTATTCTCAGAGCCGTTTGCCCCATTCAACCTTTTTTAAGGCATTTCTGGGTTTTATCATGGTCTGTGGTGCTTCTCTAGAGAGGAATGGGCTGGGGCAGGGACTAAAGGAATTGGATTTTGAAGTGATTTGCCAGCTTCAGCTTAAAGGCATTTACGAGGTGATTCCAGCCTCAACTGGCCACGTGCCTCTTCCTAAAGCAATGGTTGTTCAAAATAATGAACAAGGAGGGCAAATGACCCTTTGGGAACCCAGCCGTGAGGATCCGTGTCCCCAAACGTTTAGCCCCCTTTACCAGTCTCCCCTTCTGATTCATGATGTGACTTGGAACTCCCCATTTGAAATGGAGTCTCCCTCACGGGAAAATGATTCGCTTCTGGTTTTAGAATCGAGTTTCAAACCACCTCTGTTTTCTCAGCTTTTGAGGTTTGATTTTTCATCTAAATCTGTGCAAAACCTAAAGAAGACGCCAAAAAATACACTTTTTAAAAACCTAAGGTTTGCTCCCAAAAATTCAGCGGCAAGTGGGTTGATGGGTTGGATGCAGTCGGTTCCCATGACGCCGTTGCCCTTCTGGCGCCCTTTGGAAGAGTCCGTTCCAGTGGAGTTGGAGGAGAACGGGGCGGTAGCCAGGAAGGGGGTAGTTATTCCCTCCTCCCCATGGGAGCTCAATCCCCTTTTTCTCATTTCAAAATCCTATCTGGACTTGGAGGAAAAAGTGCTTAATCTCTGGCCGTTAAACTTGGCGAGGGGTGAAACGGGTCCGTTAACGTGGATTACGGCCTCTCATCATTCCCGAAATCAAACGTTAAGTTATTGGATTTTTAGGCCGGAGCGGCGTGGATACTCCGTGGAGCTGATTCATCAATGGGAGCAGATTCCCTTTACCCAACAAAGAGATCTACAAACCACTTTCGGAGTAAAGCCGATTTTCGAGAGGCTTCCTAAAGTCAATCCCGAAGCGACACAGTCCACCTGGGTGCTTGCCCATAATCTAAGCCCCATTGTGCAAGTTGTTACCTTTACTAGCCAGGCTGAACTGGTCCAGAATCTTAGACTCGACCTTTCGACTCAAAAGGATCCCTTGCAAGATGGGATCAGCAGTTTGAAGGTAACTAGGAGACATTCCGCCTTTAGAAAAAAAAATTTGTTGTATATCAGTAAACACAAAGCAAATAAATTTATGATTTTAGCTCTTTAACCCTAGCAAATTCAGACATGAGACATCCGGCTGCCACTGAAACATTTAGGCTTTCCACCATGCCGCTGCCGGGTAAGCATAACAATTGGTCACAGGCATCCACAACCTTTTTGGGGAGACCTTGACCCTCGGCTCCCATGCACAACACACTTTTGGGTGCGAGTTTGGTTTGGTAGATGGAAAGGGCGTTGGAATGGGAGCTTGTGGCGTAGGCCGTGAATTGGTGTTTCTTTAATTCCTTTAATCCCAGGAGAACGTCTGGGCAGGAATAGATCTTTAGACGTTCCAGCGCCCCCATGCTGTTGCGGGCCACGGCACCATTAAGCCATTTTGAAGCTACAGTAGAAGGGGAATCATTTACGTTCACCAAAACCGTGTGAAATCCAAAATGGGCGGCAGATCTTAAACATGCCCCAAAATTGTGGGGATTGGTTACATCCACCAAAAACAAAACGTAGTCATTGAGCTCTCTTGCGGTTTTAAGATCTTCGGGAAACCTAAGGGGAGAGTCTGATTTTCTGAGGACGCAGATGCCTTCATGGTGGAGGGTGCCAGCCACCTTCTCCATCTCCGCTTCTTCCAGCAAGTGGTATGTTTTTTTTTGTGCTGCACACCATTTCAGCATCTCCCCCCAAAATGGAACCTTAGATTTTACCACATAAACACGCACGATTTGATGGGGATTGAATTCAAAAAGCGCCTGGCAGGCATGGATGCCGTAGACTTTGTATTCTAATAACGATGGGGAAATGAATTTATGTTTCAAAAAAACCGCTCTACCTGATGGAAGTAAGAATCTTCCAATGCATCAAATTCCATGATTTGTCCACAATGATGGGCCATTTCGGGAGCCTTTTTTTGCATCAAAACCGACTTGTGTTTTTTGGTGTCAATCAAGCAGGTGTCTTCTTGGTCGCAATTGGGGCAGTAATAGGGTGCATAAAAGGAAGTGACTTGAGCCTTCCCCAGCATTTGGGGCACAATATTGATCTGGTCCAAAAAGGGGACGCTGCATTCCTCTAAAAGCAAGGTGGGCACATCGGCCAGGTCACGCATCCAAAACACCCATTCCCGGACGCCAGACGAATTGATGCTTTTCACTTTAGCTAACACCACCTTTACAATGGGTTTATTTTCTTTGCGAATTTTTTTATGATCAAAGCGCTCATCGATTTCTCCTACCAGTAGATAGGTAGCCACGTCCGAACTGACCTGGAGCTCCACCGTCATTCGTCCTTGGTCCAATACAATTTCACCTGTCATGATAGCTCTCCTGGGTTTCACAAATATCTTCAACTATGCTGAGTGTAATGTGCACTCTGATCGTCAATATACTGTCATGCTTTCTTACTGCGCAAAATGGATATTTGCAGTTGCCACACAGCCTTCTTTGGACTTTATGCTTTCCTTATCCACTTTTTCTGTGGATAAGTTTTTGGGTGTTTGGTATCAAAATAGTTAAGTATATGTATATAAAAATAAATTCATCTACCGTACGCTTGTTTTTGGCCAATGGACCGATCTTCAAAGGCCTTCCCATGGCTGAATCTAGTGTCTCTTTTTTTCTCCTACCACTAGCACTCCCGGGTTCCACACATTAGAAACGATTTTTGGTATCTTAATCGACCTAGAAAAATTCCCAGGGGGCTCCCAATGGCAAACCTCAAAGAAAGTCTTTTGAAAGCGGGTCTCATTTCCAAAAAAAAGCTGAAGGAGGAGGAGGCAAAGTCTAAAAAACAAAACTACGATGCACAGAAAAATGCCACAGCGGCGAAAGAGCTTGAAGAGCTCAAGCGCCAGGAAGAGGCCCAAATTGAAGCCCTGAGGCAAGAAAAGGTGCATCAGGATCGCCTTCGCAATCTGGAAATTGAAGCGGCCCGGAAAGAAAAAGAAAGGTGGTATCGCGCTTGGCAGTTGATTCGGTCCAATCGATTGAATGAACCTCGGGCTCAGGAACGATATTATTTCGTGCACCAGGAGAACAAAATTCGACGCATCGAAGTGACCCCCTACCAGCGGGAGATGCTGGCTCGGGGCCTTTATGGCATAGCGGTTGTCGATCACGATCCGGATGATTTTATTTTAATCCCCATGCACACGGCCAAAACACTGCTGGAGATAGCACCCCAATCTGTTTTGGTGCTCCATCCTCCCATAGACGACTCCACGGATTTATCATAGAATCCATCACTTTTGCTTTATGTGGAGATCATAACCCGTGGGCCTCTAAATTTGGGAGACGAAATCGATGGAAAATGGAAAGTTGGTTGGAATTTTGGTGGGTGGCATGGGATTGGGTGGTGCCATTGGGTTTGGATTAGGAAATAAGCTAGGAATGAAAAAGGCGGGGGGCTCTGTGGCCACCTCGGACTCCTCTACCTGTTCCGTGGCGGGAGCCACTCCCTCCACTCCCGACGGGCTTTTTGAACTGGATGGGCAGGTTTTTACAAAAGATGATTTTCCCTCTGAAGCAAAGGATAAATTGTTCACGATTCAATCGGATAGTTATGAAACCTTGAGCGCCTTTTCCAAAGAACTTGCCATTCGCATCAGCCTAGCTAAACAAGCCGGGAGCTATGATCCACAGAATTTGCCCCAGTTGCGTGCGTTGATTAAAATCGATCCTCCCTCGAAAGAAGAAATGACCAAAGTGTTTGAAGCCAACAAAGGGGCCATCCCTCCTGGCATGACCTTTGAAAAAATTCAGCCCCAGCTGGTTCAATTTATTGAAAGCCAAAAGGTATCAGAAAAAACCAGAGAATTAGTAGCTGAAATGGAGTCCTCTGGAAAAATAAAAGTTTTGCTTCCTGCCCCCCAGGCTCCATTTGTTTCCTTAAAGCTGGATGCCTTTCCGGCTAAGGGCAATCTGCAATCCTCTGTTACTGTCGTAAAAGTATCGGATTATCTTTGCCCTCATTGCCGTCATGCGGTGCCTGAGATGGAGGAACTGATGTCGGAGTTCGAAGGAAAAATTAAATTTGTGCAGGCCAATTTTGCCTTAAGACCCGCAGGTTTAAGTGGGATGCTGGCAAAGGGCGGTTTCTGTGCCGAACAATCCAAACAGGAAGGCGCTTTCTGGAAATTTCATCACAAAGCCTTTGAAGTGCCCTTGGAAAAAGCTCAAAGTCAGGCTGCCAATCCAGAAGTGGAATACCAAAACATCACTTCGCAGATTGCAAAAGACATTGGCCTTGATACCACTGCGTTTAACGCCTGCTTGGAAGGACCTCAAGCCAAAGCCTTTATGGATAATGCCATTGCGGAATTGTCTGCCGCTGGGGTATCTGGTACGCCCACCTTTTTTGTGAATGGAAGAAAGGTAACTGCGGGTCATGGCACCATCAAAACGAGTCTTAAAGCGGCTATTGAAAAGGAATTGCGATTAGATAGCGCTCAAGGTGAGCAAAAAAACCAAAAGAACTAACCCGCCATCAGCCGAGCGATTTCAGCCGAGCGATTTCAGCCGAGCGATTTCAGCCGAGCGATTTCAGCCGAGCGATGCACTGGCGGCTCTCTGTGGAGTCTTTTGAGCCCAAACGTCGAAGAAGTTAAACCAATTAAAGTGATGCTGGCGAACGGTTTTTTCTAGGAAAAGAACAAAATTTCTTTGACTTTCTAATGCCGCCACACGTGCGGAGGTTTCTTGGGCATTCGGGGAGTGCAAATGGGCCACTTCCAAGAAATATTGAGGGTGGTGGGAAAGTTTGGTTTTTAAGCAGAAAAAGGCAAGAATGGGCTTTTTCAAGATGCAAGCCACTTCAAAGGGTGCCAAAGGAAAATCCTTAGCTTTCCCCAAAAAGGAATGGGAATGGGTTTTGGTGTGTGACTCCAGTCTGTCTGCCAGAAAACACACAAATTCGTTGACTTCTAATGCGCTTTTGATTTCTAAAAAAAGACCCACTCCGGGTTGGTTTATGTCGATGATTTTGCATTTACCTTCCACCGCCCTTTCAAAAAATTGCTGAAATTGCGGACTAATGGAGGCGTCCATCACCAAATTGAGTTTGATACCCTTAATTTGCTGCAGATAGAGCGCACTTTGAGCCCAATCTCCCATGTGGGCACCCACCAAAATGCCTCCTGTATTGGGATTCAATTGGGAAAGCTGTTGGGCGGTGGTGTGAATTTTGGGGCGAGCAATATCGTTAAAAAACAACATTCGGTCTATTAGACTGTGAGCAAAATAAAGAAAATTAATATAAGAGTTAAGGTAACTCCTAATAGAGCCATATCCCAAGCGCTGGTAAAACGTCAGAAGGGACGTCCTTTGGGAAGACTGTGCCAAATAATAGAACATCACCACAAAAGGACTAAACAAATAGCAAAATTCAGGACCACACCACTTCACCATACGGTGGAGCCAGGAGCTGCCTTTGGTTTCCGGATTCATGGGAATGGAATCCCTCCCTGTAAGTTGAGTGCAGTAGGTTTACACTGGAAATCAAGGCCAAAGCAAATATTGGTATGCCGCCTTCTCAGACTTTTGTTTTGATCTTTGAGCGATCTTTTTTAAGTCGGTCTGATCTTTTCCTTCGAAGTCTAAGTCCATAAAATCGAGAAAGCTGGTTTCTCCGTTTTTTTCGATTTGAAGTGTGTTGGGGTGTCTGGAATTGTAACCTTTAATAGTTACTTTATCTCCTTCATCCCAGTCGTCATTTTTTTTCCGAGTGATGGTGGTTGTGTCGCCGTCTTCTAAAGGATGGAGTTTGGGGGGAGGAGTCCGGCGGATTTTACGGATTTGCCCGTCTCGATAGTAGCTTACTAAATAAGGTTTGGTAGAGGCAACGGACATGCCAGTCTCCTGGGATCCAATGCGAGTCTTCCACCTGGGGGCAAGAATGGCCGTTCACCCTCTTCACTCCTATCGGCGGATTTTGCCTAGCTAAACGACAAAAAGCAGTCTCCATTCCCAGAGACTGCCTTTTTATTGGTCAGGTGTATACAAAAAAGCCGCAAAATTCAGATGATTTCTCTTCCCGCAATGCTTCCGGCCGTTCGGCTGGAGCACCCACAGGTGCGATTTCCTGCGGATTCAAACCCTTGTCCGCAGGCAATGCACCGTCGTACTTTAATCACAATGGGGCTCAAACCGGCCAATCTGCGGGCGATGTTTTTTTGTTCGATGTCCTTCACAACGCTTGGTGGCAAAGTTTTTACCCGAGCCTGCACGGGAGCTTGTTCCATTCCCGGATCTCTCATATTGTCGATGGATAGGGCTGTGGCTTGAGCCTCAGCGTTTTTCAAAAGTGAAGGTCGGTCTATCATAATGTACTCCTCGAAATGGGTTCCTAGGTTGAAACCATACGCAGCCATATGCAGGAACTATGCCAAAATACACCTCTGTTCCAAGGGGAAGCCAAGCTTGTACAGAAATTACTCTTTAATTTCTTTGATATATATCAAATTTGTTTCGAGTGCAAATCAATTAGGCCTCTGCCTTTTGTCGTGTCCCTTGGGGTGGATGATTTTTCTATCTGGCTGTTTAACCTTACAAAATTCTCAAAAATCAGGGGGGTCTGGCTCTACTACCCCCAACCAACCGACCCAAACTAACCCCGTCTCCAAAGAGCCCATTCACACCTTTCCCGTGGAGCCGGAGGTCTTCTTTCCCCCAGAGCCCGTGGCGTTTCAAACTCTTTCCCGGTCCATTTGGAGTGGATTAGGCGGGGATTTTACGGGTTTGGGAATGGCTCTGCGTCCTATAACGGGCCGATATGAGGCTTGTTCTCTGAAATTGGTGAGTTGGAGCCAAGAGGTTTTTCGGCACAACCGGACACAGCTTCTTCTCTCCCCTTTTTATGTTTTAAGAGCAGACACCCAGAAGCTTGTGGGGTATTTAGGACTCGATCCCATTTCTCTCCAACCCAAAGGCGTGTGTTATGAACCGATTGATCTTCCTGGGTCATTTCTTGTCACCACCGGGATTCCCAATGAATCTGTAGCGGGACTCCTAAACCCGCTCCCATGGGGAAACTCCGCAAAACTACCTGATCTTTCAAAGGGTTGGAAAAATTGGAGTTGGTCCCAGCTCCATCCTGGGAAACCGGGAACCTTGCTCATCCGAATTGGCATTCAGGAATCCCCCCAGGCTCAAAGATTTAAATTAGAAAAGGAACATTTTCTCCTAAAAGGTGGGCAAGGATCCATTTGGGCGCAAACCAGAGTTTCCCAGTGGAATCAGGTGGCTTATCACCTCATTCCCTTTTACTTGGCGCCTTCCCAAAAGGGAAACCTGAGCCTCCCTCCCGGGCAATATTCCGTTTCCTTTACCCTTTTGGAAACGGGGCAGACTTGTCTGATACCCCTTTCTCATCCAGAAAACGCAGAGGCAACATCATCGGATCATTTTCCTTCACGGCCATTCGTGTGTGAAAAGTGGAGCCCATTACCACAAGCCACCACCTACCCCGATCCTCCACTGATCCCCAAAATGTTGCCCTCATGCCGTCCATTGCTCTGGGTGGCCCCTGGTTCGGCCTCCCGTTTTGCGGTGAATCGGTTCCTCAATCTGTTTCAAAGCCTGGCTGCTCCTAGGGCGTGGGACGCGTCCCATTTCATTTCAGACACTCCCTTGCCTTGGGACGATCTGGAGTGGGATACGGGAGGTGTTCCTAGCCCCCATCAGGAACTTTTACCGGTTCCCTACTATTGCCAAGATCCCATTTCAGATAGCCAGGAAAGGGCGTTGTTCGTTACCAATGGCCCCAAAATGGTGTGGGGTCGATTGAAATATGTGAGTCAAAAGCCACTAACGGTGGTTCCCGTTCGTAAAAACAGATTTGATTTTGCCATCGTGCAAGCCGCTTCTCATCCTGATGAAAAAATTCAATGGGTGGTTCTCTTCGAAAACGACAAGGTATTGCAGAAATGGAGAATCGATGCCAACCAACAAAAGCTTCTGGAAGGAGGTGTTTGGCTCGGGGATACCCTGACTCGGACGGAGGACTATTGGCTCAGCGTGGTAGGCTGGTCGCAGAAATTTATGGATGAATTTCAGTATGGAGAAGGCTTTAAACAGAGATTTTTACTAAGTAAACCCATTTGCATTGATGCGAATTTAGACGGAGTTTGTACGGCCCCAAACCTTGGACCCACCAAAAGGAACGAACCATGAATCAAAGAATTCAAACGGACCTAGCTTTTGCTAAAACACTTAAAACCTTTGGGGCGGATTCGGTGCTGCCACCTCATCAGATCTCCCAATTGGCCAAACTCCTGGACAGCACTCTCATCAAACCCACCACCACTTCCCAGGAAATTCGACTCCACTGTGAAGAGGCTTTAAGCCTTGGGATAGGTGCGGTGTGTGTTGCCCCTTACCATGTGCCCCTGGCCCATACCATATTGGCGGGGAGTTCGGTGGAAATTGCCACCATCCTGAATTTTCCCCATGGCAATTTAGACAGTGCTACACTTCTATTTCAGATGGAAAATGTGGTAAAAAATGGTGCGGTAGAGTTGGATATAGTGCAAAATATTGGCTTGGTAAAAGAAGGTTCAGCTGAAAAGTTGTTTTTGTTTTATTCTGACTTGACGAGGCAATGCAGTGGAATTCTCAAAAAGCTTATCATGGAAACAGCGCTGTTAACCCCCTCGGAGCTGACCTGGGCCACGGAATTGGCTTGTAGGGCCTCCTTTGACATCATCAAAACGTCTACGGGATTTTCCACCCGGGGAGCCAGCGTGGAAGACGTAAAAACCATTCATTCCACTCTCCTTCGCTCCCAGAAGGCGGATTATATGGGTATAAAAGCCAGCGGTGGGGTGAGTCATCTGGCCCAGGTGTTGACTCTAATCGACGCCGGAGCCACCCGCATTGGCACCAGCAGTGCCAAACAAATCTTGATGGGCACTCCCCCAAATACGAGCTTAAGTCTAAACACCAACCCAAGTTATTGAGTTGATCTTAACTTTTTGAGCAAAATCGTTCCTAAAGGATCCTTTTTTGGTATTTTTTTTGCCAATTGGGTTCGAAAAATTCCCTTGAGACAATCTCCCAAACAAGTTTCCGCCGGCAATTTTGATGCCCAGCGGACACCCTTGCGGTGTTACTTAGGAAGGCAATCACCGCCTTCTTCAGGGAAATAGGTGCACTGACCTGAGAGCTCGCAAAGGGCGGCGCCTTTGGCATTGTATTTTGTGCATGCAGTGATTTTTGCTGGGTTGTCTGTGTTGATCACACGTGAGATGGTTAACACTGTAGTATCGGCCAGTGAGTTGGTCCGTACGACGAGGTTGCCTGGAAATTGAGTTTGAAATTTGGGCTGTGCTGCCGAACCATCCAATGTTACTGAAACGGGTGCATTCGCCAATCCGGACTCTGATATTGAAGTTTGTGCTTTCCATTCAATTTTCAACTTTCTTTTCATGAATTTACGAATCCAAAAGGTGTCGGTTACATCTGAACTCGGCGCAAGTAGAGATTTTAGCCCGGTGCGCTTTTCATAGTCTGCTCCTGTAAAAAGGTATTCTTTGTCTACCACTTCTTCCAGCTTACCAGAGAGCCTGGAGTTTAATGTAGTTTTTGAATCAACTCCTGTGTACAAAACGACGCTGCCATACTTGCCACCAACAGAAGGGTTTGGAGAGATTCCATCTCTACCCTTCCTGCCATCCGTGCACTGATACCGTTTCTGAAACTGGCTTACTTGCTCCCACTTTCCATCATAGTAGGGGCTATAGGCAGGAGGTGTGCTGTTGAACGTGCAGTTCGTTTTTTCGTCAGCGACCCAGCCGCTCCTTTTTTGTCCGTTTACGACGCGAAAAAAGGTCCATGTGCACTCCTTTATATTCCAAGTATAGTATGTACATTTGCAACCCAATCCGCCCTTAGCTGCTGGGGCGTTGTTTCCATGCCCGCCTCCTCGGTTTTTAATGGTCACTTTCTTTAATAGAGGAATTTGAGTATCGCTGGAAAGGTAAAGAAAGACATCGCTTCCATTTCCACCATTTCCTCCCCTCGCTCCATCGCCCCCATTTCCCCCGGGGGCTCCCATCAAATCTTGATTAGGAATGGGACGCCCGTATTTGTTATGAGGATTAGGTTGTCCGCATTGGGATGCGTCCGAGCCATCTTGAGCGCTTTCAAATGCATCAGTTCCATTTGTACCAGTGCCGTCAAAGGTTACAGATGTTCCGTTGACGTCCCATTTCACTGCCCCTCGGGAGGGAGCATCCCGACCTTGCTGCGCATCTCTTCCATCGCGACCCTCCAGACCCAGTGATTGGCCTCCTGAAGCTGCGCTAAAAATAAGCATCGTCCCTGCAAAAAGTACTTTCCTAATCATTTTGCCTCCTAAATTTTGTTGAGCCATTTAGTGCCTATTCATGGCACTTGAATCTTGGTAACACTCCAGTCCTTGTCTGTAAACTAGTTTCAATTCTATTAACTCGTTTTCATACCCACTCTCATCTTGTGGGTTTTTGACGATGGGAACTTCTTTAGGGCCATTGTCGGCTTGCACGGGGGGAGCGGGATCGGGTTTGGTTTTGGGAACGGGATTGGGATTTGCCGTGAGAAGTTCTCGGAACGTACTGGACCGATCCCCATCCAAGGTGCTCATGGCCACAAAGCCCATGGTATTAGGAGCGGTGCCCAAATTGGCGCCCGAATATCGAGTGGCCATACAGAGCACCAAAGGAGCATTGGCGTCTGCAAACAGCCGTTCAACCCGTCTTGGACGTTTGGGGTGATATCCCTATGGATGCCATTTTGAAAAAAGTTAACTTAATTTAACAGAGCCTTGATCTGATCTTCGGAGAGTTTTGTGATGCTAGCAATTTCAGTAAGATTCATTCCTCTTTCCAAAAGTGCTCTCGCCATTTCAACGGATGCATCCCATTTACCCTTGGCTTCGCCTTCTACTCTGCCCTTAGCTTCACCCTCTGCTCTACCCTCTGCTCTGCCTAGTTCGAATTTAGCTTTACGTTCGTATAACTCAAATTCAATTTCATGCTGCCGAAGTTGGGCGGCGGTGAGGATTTCACCATCTCTATGATATTGCTTCACTTTATCCCCCATTTGGTGGAATTTAGGGTTAGATTGTTGAAGAGCTTCCCATTCTTCTAGGGAATTAGGAAGTAAAAATTTACCCCACTCCTGAAGCTCCCTCAAATGCTTATCGGAAAATTCAGACCAATTCAAGAGAAGATTTAGGTCTAGAAAATCTATCAGAGAAACACCATTAGGTAACACAGGGGGATAGGGTTGAATCGGTAAAGACCGCATGAATTCATACCGACAGTATGGCAATTCCAAAAAGGAGCTATTTGGGTTTGAGATCATGGTGATAAAAAGTACAATGATTTTTGGTGCTTCCATGAAAGCCTGATTGACCTGGAGGGAGGACCCTCCCACCCGGATAAGGTGATATTGTGCCCTCTGGGACAGGGAATGGTCAAAAACACACTGCACCTCCAGATTCACCAATGCCTTATCGCCCACCTTCAAAAGAAGATCCAAAAAAAGACCTCTATCTTTAGGATGGGATTTGGGGATTTCTTTGTCTAAAAACTCAATGCTCGTAAAGGGAATTTCGGGGCACAGCACCGTATTTACAAACCCCAGAAGGCTTTCAGGGCATTCGGTCATCAGCTTTTTAAACAAAAAATCATTTACCAATGGCACCCAATTGTGGTGCTTAAGAGCCATGCTAGAAAGTCTGTAGTAATCTTTAAAACTACCGTTAAAGGGTTTCATAAAAAAAGGGTCTCCATGTCAAAAAAGAAGGTTCTCCCGCTGGGGAGTCCCTTTCTTTACAACGCGGCTCCCAAAAGGTCGTGAAAAAAATGAGACCACTTGGTAAAATAGGTGCCATTGTGAAAGAATCCCATTTTAAAATGAAGGGTTTTCCTATGCCTAGCACTAAAAAAAAGTTAGCCCCCCTTCTTTCCATGCCCAATTTGATTGATGTGAATGTGGATAGAAATCGCTTTAAGCTCACATGCCCCTTCAGAGATAAATCCATTTGCACAGGGATTGATTAAGACTCTGTAATCAGGTCGCAAAAAGGCAAGATCTTTAGACCATGAATAGGGGGACTCTTCAGGGGGCTCCCGGGACTCCTGGAGGCAGCCTTCGGAGGAGACCGTGGCCGATTCCAGGCAAGACTCCCACGATGCTTCTGGGAAAGTGTCTTGCCGTTAAAGTCCTTTTTTTTAACTTAGGCGATTTCAATTTAGAGATAGATGGGTTTTGCAGAGGGCTTGGATGGCCAGCGCCGTGACATCCTGGGGATAAAGAGCCAAGTGGTTATGTAAGAACTCCAAAGATTTTTCATAGAATTTCTGGTCCATATTTAGAATGGCCTGATCAAAATCTTTGCTTGGAGAAAAAAGCTCTCTGAGTTTATGAGCATACCCCGCCTGATATAACTTCACCTTTTGGGCGGAGGCATCAAAGTCATAGCTTCCCAAATAACGGATCACAATATCATGCAAAGCAGCGCCAGACTGAGCCGTTTCTTGATTTAATTCATTCAAAAAATCCTGGGTGATCAAAAAATCCGTGTTCATTTTTTTCGTGAATTTTTCCACCCTGGCCAATAAGTTGATGGTTTCCGTGTGGTAATCCAATTGCCCCGTGTAGCTTCCCCCAATGAGATTCACATTGATTTCCCCAAAGCCTAAAGCCCTGCCAAATTGAAGTGTTACTTTAGAGTGGGAATCCGGATGCAGCTGATGCTGGTGCTTGAATTCCTCCAAATGCATCTCATAAAACTCCCGGGCATCCAATGCGGCCTTGAGCATGATGGTGCATTTATTTTTTTCTTCTTGCTCCACAGGACCAAAGAGAATCAAAGAGTCCCCATTTGGGCCAATGCGTGTCAATTTGTGTTTGTAGGCCAAATCCAAAAAGGGCTTAAAAAGGAGATTCAAAATTTGGGAGTGATTTAAATCCACTGGATTTCCATTTTTGTCTAGGCACCCTAATTCCTTTTGCATTAAAAAAAATATTTCTGGATGGCTTTGCCACCCGTATTTCCACTTTCCTTTAAAATCGGTGGGGGCATTTTTCCTGGTGCTTTGGAAAAAATGTTTAACTCCAAACCACAAAACCAAAAACATGGGAAATAGATTAAAGTAGGGGTCTATTTTCCATATGATACTCGACCACCAATCAAACCCAAATTGGTTTTCCTATAACAAAGAAACCGCCAGGAGAGCTAAAGTCCCTAATGCGCCCAGCTGTTTCATCCTATGGCTTAGGAAAATGGAAGGAACTTGGATTGGCGAATGGATTGTGAGGGGCGTTTTGGAAATTAAGGAGCGGCGCCCTCTCGGTGAATATGGGGCAAGGAGGACTCCACCGACTCGTGTTTGATGTTTTCGTCTTTTTTAGAAACCTGCTTCACGCCCACCAATCTTTGAACGGCCTGGCGCTCCAGCAGATGATCTTTGGTATAAACCCATTTGCGATCGGCAAGCCCAGCCATGGAGTATTCGGGCCCTAAGCGGATGGCATCCACGGGGCAAGCCTCCTCGCAAAATCCACAAAAAACACATCTCAGGATGTCGATTTCAAATCGCACGGGGTATTTTTCAACGCCGTGGTCTGGGCTTTCCCCCGCCACGATGGTGATGCACTGGGCCGGGCAATTGGTGGCACACAAAAAACACGCCGTGCAGCGAACGCGGCCATCGGGACGTTTGGTGAGGAAATGGGCTCCTTTGAATCGATCGGAGTATTTGTACTCCACCTCGGGCCATTGAACGGTGTTGTCTTTTTCCAGTCCAAAAAGCTGTTTGGCAAAGGTTTTTACCGTGGTGCCCAGTCCCATCACGGTGGTGACGAAATAGCCTTCTTTGAAGGAATGGCTGGGGGTTAAGGAAACATCCTTTACGGTTTTTTGGCTCATCGTTCACCTCGGTTAGTGGGGGAGCTTGAATCCAATGGACTGAGCACGGCCAGCACTTCATCCACGGCACGGGCATGGACCATCACGGGGGCTGTCATTTGGCCTTTTTGAGCCAGCCCACTGAAATTAGAAAAGGTTCCCGATTTTTCCGTGAACACTTTGGTGGGAAGTTGCAGCCAGGCCTTTTGTAAGACAGGTGTCAAACTATTTCCAAAGTAAACCAATTTAGGAAGTTCGGTGAGTGCCGCTAGTGCGGTGTTTAAGCCGGGAAAGGCAGCGTCGATCTCAGGTCCAAATACCCACACGGAATCGGGCTTTAACCTTGCGAGAGAGCTAAAATCGCCTCTACAGAGGGAAGAATTTTCGGACAAGTTCTTTCCAAAAACCTCTAGCAAACCAAAGGTGTTGGGATTGGAGTCTCCCCGCTGTAAGATCCCATCAAACGCATCCATGGCATGGGCGGGATCTTGCCACCAATAGTAAGAGACTTCTAATCCAGCCTGAGCCCCTAGAAACCCCTTCAACGCTTTGTATTCTTCCGTTGTGTATTGGGCCGTGAGCACCACCGCCAATTTGGAAGGGGAATGAAGGGTTCCCTTCAAAAGGCTTAAGGCCTTTTGCCAATCCACGCCCACGCCCAGCTGAGTGGGGGTGGCGAGGCGCTGGCTGGCGTTGCAGTGTTTATACATGGTTCGGCCGGTGTCGCACATCCAATGGCCGTTTACCTGCGCATTGGGGCGGGGTTTTAAGCGGAAATACTCCCGTTGATTCTGATTGAGTGAAACCTTCACATTGCAGCCTGCGCTGCACCCGGGGCAAATGGCATCTAATTCTTTTAAAAACCACACCCTACATTTGAATCTAAAATCACTGGCCGTAAATGCTCCCACGGGGCACACATCCGCCAGATTGTAGGTGTAGTTGTGCTGAATCTTTCGCTCGGCATAGGCCCCAATGGTGGCCTTATCTCCCCTGGAAAAGATCCCCAAGCCAGAGGTTTTTGTGACCTCATCTTCAAAGCGCACGCATCGCGAACAGAGGATGCAGCGTTCCGTGTCCAACACAAGGGTACTGGAAATGGGGATGGTTTTGGGCTTTAAAACCTTGTCTTCCACCATTTGGGATTTATATTTTCCCACCTTCATATAGTAGTTTTGAAGCTCACATTCCCCGGCCTGATCGCAGATGGGGCAATCCAAGGGGTGATTGATGAGGTGGAACTCCAGAGCCCATTTGTGGGCCTCTTTCACATCCTCTCCCAGGGTGTCTACCTTCATCCCTTCTGAAACCGCGGTGTTGCAGGCGATTTGCAGCTTGGGCATGCCCTCCACCCGAACCATACAAAACCGACACACCCCTGCAATGGACAATCCGGGGTGCCAGCAAAAGTGGGGCACTTGAACACCGCTCTGAATGGCGGCTTGAATGATGGTGCTGCCGGCGGGGACGGTCACTGGTTTTTGGTTGATGGTAAGAGTCACCGTGTTACTTTGCGACATACCTGTTTCCTTATTTTTATCAAGATTCCATATGATTCAAAATTTAGGGGTGTTCCCGTTTTTCAAAATGATGCTGAAATTCCTGGGCAAACTTAGTGGGAATGCTTCGGGCAGGTCCTGCCACAGCATCAGAGAAGGTGCAAATCGTCTTTCCCGCCATCTGTCCTGCCACCGTGACGATCTTTTGCACATCTGCCATGGAAGTGGATTTGGGGGAGTGGTGGATTTGGTGGGCAATGGACCCTAGCCAACCCGATCCTTCCCGGCAAGGCGTGCATTGGCCGCAAGATTCATCTTTGAAAAAATGCATGAGGTTATCCAGCACGGCCACCATACTCACGTCTTCGGGTATCACGATCACCGCGCCCGATCCCAACATCGTTCCCGCAGAGGCAAACGCCTCATAATCCATGGTGAGGGACTGGATTTCATCGGCTTTCAAAATCGGACAGGAAGCCCCGCCCGGGATCACGGCTTTGAGTTTTCGACCATCCAATAGCCCCCCGCAGTCCTCAAAAATAAACCGGTGAAGGGGATAGCCCAAAGGAAGTTCGTAACACCCAGGCCTCACCACAGGCCCGCTGATGTTAAAAAGTTTGGTGCCAGGGGATTTTTCTGTGCCAATGGCTTTATAAGCCTCCGGACCATGGGTCAGGATCCAGGGCACGGCCGCCAAGGTTTCCACGTTGTTTACGATGGTGGGATGCCCTAAATATCCTTTTACAGCGGGGAAGGGGGGCTTTAATTTGGGCTGACCCTTTTTTCCTTCCAAGGAACTGATGAGTCCCGTTTCTTCTCCGCAGATATACGCTCCCGCGCCTCGGTAGATGTCCATGTGGTGGGAGAATCCAGACCCCAAGATGTTGTCGCCCAATAGGCCTGCATCGTAGGCTTCTTGAATGGCTTTTTCGGTCCAGCGGATCTCGTCAAAAAATTCCCCGCGTAAGTAAACATAACTTTTTTGCGCGCCAATGGCGTAAGCGGCGATGATCTTCCCCTCCACCAACATGTGGGGAGAGAGTTCGGCAATGTAGCGGTCTTTGTAGGTGCCAGGTTCGCCTTCATCAAAGTTGGTGATCAAAAATTTGGGACCTGGATTTTTGGGCACGAAGCCCCATTTCATTCCCGTGGGAAAGCCGGCGCCACCCCGTCCTCTTAGGCCTGAAGCTTTTACGGTGGCAATGACGGCTTCGGGAGTCATGCCCGATTTGAGAATCTTTTCCAAGGCTTGGTAACCGCCATGGGCGCGGTAAGTGTCCAACGAACGACTATTGGGTAAACCTTCAAATGCCGTTAAAATCTTAAACGACTGGGGATCTTTGCCTTGGTACGGATTTTTCATAACGGGCATATTTTAAGCTCCTGCTCCCTAACAAACGTATAAATCAATGGATATTCCCATATTTTCTCTAGCGCACCTGATTTCCCATTTTAGGGATTCAATTTTTTTTGACACACCACGGCAGCCTCGGGCAATGGCTTACTCGCATAAATTTCCAGTAATTTAAGGGCCAGCTCAGGTGTTACGTTAAGATGTCTGTCTTTATTGATTAAAGCCACTGGGGCGAATCCGCACACTCCCAAGCACTCCACTTTATGGCATTCCACGGGCAATTCTTTGCCCTGGGCCTTACACTCATCCAATTTGTTTTGGATGGTTTGGAGGGTTTTTTCCGAACCCATAAGCCAGCAGGAGATGCTATTGCAAACTTCAAATCTCCAAGGTTTGGGAGGGTTTTTTCGGTACATGGTGTAGAACGTTAGGACTTCTTGAACATCCACGGCACTCAAACCAAATTCCTTTTCCAGAGCCTCCACGTCTTTTGGGCTGATCCAGTCTTGTTCATCTTGAATGGCATGAAGAATGGGTAAGATGCTGGTGCGTTTGGTTTCGTAACGAACCAATTCTTTTTGAATCAAGGTCGTTAATTGTGGAGAAAAGTGCTGATTTGACATATTCTATTCCTTTATTAACGATCCAATTCGCCCGCAATGATGTTGATGCTTCCTAGAGCGGCGATGGCATCGGCTAAATACCCATCTTTTACCATGCGCCCGAAGCTTGCCATGGCCAAAAAGGAAGGGGCTCTGCATTTCACACGGTATGGAGTCCCAGATCCATCAGACACCACGTAAAAGCCCACTTCGCCGTTGGCGCCTTCCTGGGCGTGGTACATCTCTCCTGCGGGCACCTGAACTCCATTGATCACGAGCATAAAATGATTCATTAGGCCTTCGATGCTTCCGTAAACCTCACTTTTGGGGGGCAAACAGATTTTGGCATCACTCAAACAAACCGGTCCAGCGGGTAAATTTTTCATACACCAGCGCAAGATGCGTATGCTCTGACGCACCTCTTCCATACGCACTAAGTAGCGATCATAAGTATCGCCCTTACTCGCGATGGCCACATCAAAGTCCACGTCCCCGTAGAAATAGTACGGAGCGTCCCGACGCAGGTCCTGAGCCACACCCGCGGCCCTCAAGCAGGGACCCGTGAGGGCAAAGGAAATGGCATCGGCCGCAGAGATGGGTCCGGCTCCCACCGTTCGGTTTACAAAAATCCGATTTTTGGTGAGGAGCTCTTCCATTTCTTGATGGGTTTTTTCAATGCTATCCACCACATCTTTGAGATCATCCATCCAGCCATGGGGCAGATCAAATCCTTGACCCCCAATGCGGGTTAAAGAAACGGTGAGGCGAGCCCCACAGAGCTTTTCAAAAAGGGAATAGACTTTTTCCCGCTCGTTAAACATGTAAAAGAACCCCGTTAGGGCTCCCAAATCCACGGCGTTGGTGCCAATGCACACATAGTGATCGATGATGCGGGAGAGTTCGTCCAGAATCATTCGAATCACCGTGGCTCTGGCGGGGATTTCCACACCCAGCATCTTTTCAATGGTGGCTGCAAAACAATTGTTATTCATGGGGGCGGAGCAATAATTAAGTCTATCGGTGTAGGGAATGATCTGATTGTAATTGTGGTTTTCACACATCTTCTCAAAACAACGATGCAGATACCCGATTTCGGCATCAAACTCCCGTATGCGCTCACCACCATCTACAACGGCCATAAAGCGCAGGGTTCCATGGGTGGCGGGGTGGGCAGGTCCAATGTTTATCCACATGAGATCTTCATCGTATTTTTCCATGAGTCTTTGTCTATCAGCCTCATGGACATGCTCAATGGGATCTCCCTGCATGGATTGAATGAAGTCTGCTGGGTAGTCTTTCCGCATGGGATGGCCCACAAAATCCTGGTGGCACAAAATACGCCTCAGGTCGGGATGGCCTATAAAGGCAACGCCGTAAAGGTCATAACACTCCCTCTCCAGCCAGTTGGCACTGTCCCAAACTTCCCAAAGGGAACTTAACCCGGTGGAGGCATCCACTGCCGTTTTGAGGCGCAGTCTGTGGTAGCCCTGAATGGTGGAGGCCAAATAATACACCACCTCAAAGCGCAAGGGCCTTTCTGGGAAATCCACCACCGCGATGTCCATAAGGAAGGAAAACCCACAAGTCTGCTTTAATTTTTCACACACGGCAAAAAGTTGAGTGGAAGGAACCAGCAGAATCTGCTCCCGACTCAGGTGATTCTGAGGAACAAATTGGATGGATTGATACTGTGGGTGAGAAGGCAATTCATCTAATATTTGTATTTGCGAACCCGAGGGAGGAGAAAGCTCAGCCAACTCGATCTGCAACTTTGAGTATAAATTTTCCACGGGTACCCCCTCGCCATCAAATCCTAAGGGAGCTTATCAAATTTTAAAACAGCGCCGCTGTCAATGATCAGCCCGTGAGTTTGTGGAAAAGAGTTTCCATGTGATAAAGGAATCCTAGACACATGGCCCTGTTCCCCGGGGCTCACCCTAATTTCCAGGTAGATTATGACCCCATCCCTGCTTCATTCTTTCCGCGGGCACCTGCCCAGTGTTAGGCAAATTCAAACGGCCGTGCAGGCCCTATCCCACAACAAGCTGGTGTGCTTGCCTGTGGACACCGGTTATTCTTTTGTGGGAAATCCCAAGGCAAAAGAGACCCTAAAATCTTTTTTAGCCCTTCGCCGTGCCCATCCCAAGGAAAAACCCTTTACCTTGTTGTGCTCTTCTTTGGCTCAGGCAGCCCAGTGGGCACAGGTGGACACCCCTGCCTACCGAAGTTTACAAAAACGTTGGCCCGGGCCTTACACGGTGGTGTTGCCCTCGAATCGGCAAACCCCCGAATGTGCTTTGTATGGCAAAAGTAAGACAGTTGGGATCCGCGTTCCCCAAAATGATGCCATTTTAACTTTGATTCGGGAATTCGATCATCCTTTGCTCACCACAAGCGTCACGGATGCCGATGAATTGCAGCAAGAAAACTACTTTGAAGGGGAGGCGGACCTGGCTTGGTGGACTCAAGGGGAGCTCATCCTCCATCACTTGCGGGAAGAGCATCCCGAGCATGGACAGCAAGTGGGCTGCATTTTGAGTGCGCTCGATCCATGCCCTCTGCGACTCTCTACCGTGCTGGATTTTACGTCGGGCTCGGAGGTGGTGCTGCGGGAGGGGTCTGGCGATTTTTAGGAAAATTTAATGCTGGCAACCCGGTCCGCAAGCATGCCCGGTGCGGCCTAAGGGATTTGCAGGTCGTTTTCCTGAGGCAGAAGCGTCTGCCAGGGATGTGGAACCCGAAAGCGTGGCAAAAGCGGCAAAGATTCGTTTCACGGGGGACCCGCAGGTCGGGCACTTTTCCAGAGCGGGTTCCCTTAAAGATTGCAGGGTTTCAAAGGAACAGCAGGAGGCCGCCGAGGCATTTAAGGCATTTGGTTGATACGCATAGACTGGCATGGGACGTCTCCTGCGGTAGGAATAGACCAACGAAAACCAAAAAATCCAATTTGAAAAAGAACCGTTTCCCTGAACTATTTAGATTCTTTGTGAACGGTGTGTTTCCGGCAGAACCTGCAGTATTTTTTGAGTTCCAATTTCTTTTGCATGGTTTTTTTGTTTTTATCGGTCATGTATAGGGAACCACATTCTTTTTTTTCTGTGCAATACAATTTGATAGCGTCTCTCATGAGATAGTCCTTTTCTAGGGCAACTGAAATTCATACGCAGCTGCTTGCTGCCCGATGAATCTTCCTCCTATACTTTTTGCAGGGAAATTGCAATCCTTAGAAAGGCCTAGGTGGAAGTGGATCCAAAGGTAAGAGCGTACCTCCATCAATTTAGAGAGTTTAATAGGTTAAGTCCGGGACCTATCCCTGATTCCATTACAATAAGGGGTGCCCGTTCCCATGGCCCCCATCTCGTGTTTGGTGCTATAATTCATGGCAATGAGACGGGCAGTTTGCCCGCTATGTTGCACGTGGTAGAAATGCTTCTTCAAAATCGGGGCATTACGCCTTTCCAGGGCTCGGTTACCTTTTTCTTGGGAAATGTACCGGCCTGTGAGCAAGGCGTACGATTTCGGGAAGCGGACCTAAATCGCGTGTTTTGTCCGCAGCTTGTGCAGACTTGGGAGTCTAAAAGAGCCCAAGAGATCATGGGTCTTTTAGAGCAGGCTAGCCTTTTTGTGGACTTCCACCAGACATCAGAACCCTGCCGCATGCCTTTTTACATTTTTGGATTTGACTTGGCCTCTTACCACTGGGCCAGAGCCTTGGGTGGCACCAGCGCTTTGGTCACCCGGGACTCCCAAGTGAAGTTTGAAGAGGGCTCCCTTTGTGGGGATGAATGGGTTCGTTCCCGGGGAGTGCCTGCAGTTACCTTGGAACTGGGTCAAAAGGGATTGAGAAAAGATGCGGAATATCTTTGTGAAAGCATGATTTGGCGAAGCTTACTTTTGGGATTTTGGATTTGGGAAAAAGAGGTTTCTTTGGAGTTTTTAGCCCAACAAAATCAGGAACTGGAGTTTTTTACGATCACCAAAAGGGTTCCTTTCACCCATCCTCTTGCCCATTTGCATCCGGGCCTTCAAAACTTCGCTCCCATCCAGGAGGGGCAGATATTGGGCTTAGATGGCAAGGGGATTCCCATTCCAGCCCCCGCTTCGGGTTATGCCCTCTTCCCCAAATACCCGGACAGGGATGAGACGGGTGCGGCACTTCCCCCTTTATCCGGAGATTTGGTGCAGATTGTAACGGAAATTTCAATGCCTGAGGGCACTTTAATTCCGGATTTTAAAGGAGTTCGATTGGGAGTAGAGCCAGGAAAGGCTTCTTTTTGAATATCCTGCCTTAATTTAACCTGCTTTGAGTGATTTGTGGATATCCATTTTGATTTCGATTCCCTGCCAATGGATCAAGAGTTGGTCCCCTTGTCGCTCCAATTCCAGATTCCCCCCCGGAAATTGAAATGGAATTTTGGTCTCGGGAAGGGTATGGGGATCGATTCCCAATTGAATCCCTCCCGGGATGTTAAGTTCCCACCTGTTTCCCAGGTGAGCGATTTTAAATGGGGCAAAGGGGTCTGTGGGTTGAGCCTGTGCCTGGCCACTTCCCTTCTCCCACTTCTCCGCAGGAGCTAGCTGGGGGGTGGAAGTTTGGGGTGATATCGTCGAAACCTTGGTGCCTGAAAAAGGTATCACAGCTGCTTTTAAAGCGCTGATATCTTCTGGTTTTTTCTGATTTGGGGAAGGTTTATGCGTGGTTAGATCTTGGGAAGGGAGTAGAACTCCGGATTTTGGAGTGTGATGAATGGTACTTTCATTGCTTTCCAGTGGCAATTGGCTTTCGTCGGGAACGTCTTCGTCGGAGTTTTCCGATCTCATGGCTAACTTTATCACGTCTAAGTCGTCTTTTGTGGCTTCCTGCACCTGAATCATCATTTCATCATCCATGAGATTTTCACTAGAAGAGGAAGGCACTGGGCCGGATGTATCGAAATCCGTGGATTCGAATTCGTCCGTTTGGATGAGATTGGAGTGAGAGGCAGTGGTCCCATTCGTTTTTTCGGGAGAAGAAAGCAATGGAGTGTCTTCGATTTCATCGCTAAAAACGGGAATTTCTAATTCTTCCATATCCATAAGGTCCGATTCTTGCCCCACTTCCACCACATCCGGTAAAACATCCTCAAAATCCACATTGGCTTGCGTGTCATGGTCTTCAGCCACTTCGTTTAGTTGGCTAAAAGATTCCGATGAAAGATCTTCGGAAGAAATTTCTCCCTCCGTGAGATCGCTTTCCACCAGATCTGTAGTGTCTAAAAGTTCACTACTGGCCATGAGTTCCATTTCATCTGTGTCGTGGCTTTCGTTGGATAAAGTATCTGAATCAAAATTTGTTACTTCAGTGCTCTCTGCTTTTGGAGTCATGCCATCAAGAGCTTCCAAAAACGATCCTAAGCCAATGCGTTCAATCACTTCATGAAGGGGTTCAGATTCATTTCGCTCCCTGAGATAAACATCTATCAAGATATGCAGCACGGAAGGGAGTTGTTTGGAGGAGATATTTTCTGCTAAAAACATTGATAACTGGGGAATTTCTTTTGATTTACCACCAATGGATATTTTGTAACCTGTGGGTTCCGCCACCAAATGAAAATCATCAGTGGCACTCTGAGTGCAGCCTCTATCACATCCGTTTAAACCAATACGAAGCTGAGTTTCCTTAGCCAGATGTGGGTGGCTTTCAAAGTAACTCGAAATTTCGAGAGCGTCGCTAAAAGCATCTTGGGTGTGGTGTGGGCAGGCCGAACCTAGACAGGTTTTGGGGGAGGGAGAGGCCGCGTTTTGGAATGATCGCACCAAAAAGCCTTTTTCTTGCAACTTCAGGCTCACCGATTCCAGTTTTTCACTTTCCACAATAAATCCGATGCGTTCATCTGCGGTCAGTTTAAAAAATGGTGTTACTTCACCCAATAGCTCAACAATGCTTGTGAGTTGCTCCGCTTGATAAACGCCACCTGCAGACTCTATCAACACAAATAGCTGATTGTGTTCCAACGGAAAATGACTGTCCACTTTACACCTCGCTCCTAGCTGAGCTGCTATCGACCTAATTTTGAAAAATCCGAGCCTATGAAGTCAAAGCGTGCTAGGAAAGAAATCTCTGCCCTGCAGGCTTTGCACTTGCGTGGCCCCTCATAACTGATTACAGTAGGGTGTGAAAAGTGCGCAGTGGATTGGGTAAGGAGCTGAAAATGTCTGAAGGTAGCGCTAAAAATATGAAAGATTTAATTGAATACGTTGCAAAATCTCTTGTTGATCACCCTGAATCCGTTAGCATTAATGAAATTGCTGGGTCACAAACCAACGTGATTGAACTAAAAGTCGCTAAAGAAGACGTGGGTAAGGTCATCGGGCGGAGTGGGCGCACGGCAGACGCC
This sequence comes from Silvanigrellaceae bacterium, assembly GCA_044339525.1. GTDB lineage: Bacteria > Bdellovibrionota_B > Oligoflexia > Silvanigrellales > Silvanigrellaceae > JBIIVH01. The sequence goes on from JBIIVH010000014.1 coordinate 30,805, forward strand.
ATTCGGACCATTTTGAACTGTGGAGCGGCTAAAATCAACAAACGTTATATTCTAAATATCATTGATGAAGCCTAGTTTATCGCCTTTAGAAGTCTCCTTGGGAAGGGTCATAAAGTTTTTTTAGGGCTTCTACCCCCGCCTTGAATCTCCTTTTTTCCCGATTCCAAAAAGGTTTGTTTTCCGCTCGAGGGTCTATGGTTTGGGACGACCTCTGACCGAGATCCTGACGGATTCCCAGGGCCACACGGGCGCCTTTTGCCACTCCCAGAGCGGTAACTTCCGGATCCATTGGAAGATTTAGGGGAATGCCTAAAGAATCTGCCTGCATTTGCATCAAAGTTTTGTTTTTGGTGGGACCTCCGTCCACTCGTAGCTCCTTTAGAGTAACAGAAGAGATTTCCGCCATGGTTTCTAAAAGAATGAGATTTTGTATTACAATTGCCTCACACACTGCATGGGCGATTTGAGAATTGTGAGTGCCTCGAGTTAACCCAAACAATGCCCCTTTGGCTTCGGGCAACCACCAAGGCGCTCCCAAACCGGTGAGGGCTGGGATGTACATTAAATGGGGGTCTCTAGAGCGAGAATGGAGTAAATTTTCAAGCTCGCCAATATGGCTTAAAAATTTAAAGTTTTGCACCAAGGTATCTAAGGCACACCCGCAACTGAAGGCACTGCCCTCTAAGGCAAACGTCCGTTCCGAAGGGCTGCTCATGGCCACCGTTTGAAGTAGCCCCGGCGCCTGGGAAAGCAGCTGGGTTCCCATGGAGAGCAAAGCAAAACTTCCTGTCCCAAAGGTGAGCTTTCCACTTCCAGGGGTTGTGGCATCGTGGCCATATAGCGCGGATTGCTGATCTCCCAGGCAGCTCAAAATGGGAATCCCGTTGGGAAGAAATCCCACGTCTTTGGTGGTGCCAAATCCTTTTGGTGTGCCAATGGAAAGGCTAGGAAGGACTTTGGGCAGTGCCGAAAATGGGATCCCAAAAATTTGACAAAGCTCCTGGGAGAATCCTCCACTTTCCAGCTCGTAAAGCATGGTACGACTGGCGTTGGTGTGATCGGTTACAAACTCTTTAAAGCCTGTAAGTCGGGAAATAAGGTAACAATCGATGGTTCCTAATCCAAGTTTGCTCCTTTGTGATAAGGTTTTTGCCTGAGGGATATTTTCTAAAATCCAACTCATCTTGGTGGCGCTAAAATAAGGGTCACAATTTAATCCCGTGAGCTGAGTGATTCGTTTATGAAGCACCTGATTTTTCTGCAGATCTTCACATTTTTCCGCGGTTCTGCGATCTTGCCAGACCAGCACTGGAGACACCACTTCCCCGGTGGTGATGTCCCATGCCAAACAGCTTTCCCTTTGGTTTGTGATTCCAATGGCCCGAATTTGGGGAGATTTTCCTGATTGATGGGCTTTTTCTAAGCACATCAAACACGCCTTCTGAACACTTTGCCAGATTTCGGAAGCCTGATGTTCCACCCAACCGGGCTGAGGGAAGTGTTGGTAAAAATCCACCTTGAATTGGGCCCATTTTTCTAAAGTATAACAATCGTAAAGCGCAGCTTGGGTGCCTGTGGTTCCTTGGTCTATTACGAGTATGCATTCCATTTTATTGTCCTATCACGGTGCCAATGTTTGGCCGTCATGCTACTCTTATCTCCACGACTTGTCACTTTTGGGAGTTGCTCCATGGTAATAGTGCCTAACGATTTTACGGCTCTCCATTTCTATCGTTCGCTGCCCAGCCAAAAAAAGGCGGGTTTATTTGTATGGCCAAGTTTGAATGGTTCCGCATTAAATCCAGAGGAAATCAAAGCCATTCAGACTTACGCGCCCTCTGGCTTCGTGCTTTTTAGACGCAACCTCACCAGTTTGTTCCAAGCCAAGAAGTTGATTGACGAGGTATTAAAACGGACTCAAGAGCAGCGCCCACTTTCGGTATGGTCTGCTGAAATCATGATTGATGAGGAAGGTGGCAAAGTTTCCAGATTGCCTAGCCCCATGATTAGGGGCAAAGACCCGGCTGACCTTGTGGAAAACGTGGATGCCTTTGTTTCCCAGCTGCTTCATCAGGCGTTTGTGGCTAAAGGGATTGGTATCACAGGCATTTTAGCCCCAGTGTGTGATATTCTCACCAATCTAGAGAATCCAGTGATGAAGGGAAGATGTTACGGATCGGATTGGGAAACGGTGGAAACCTTCGCCTTGCTCGTTCATCAGGTGTTCCGAAATCAGGGATTGAAGTCTTGTGCTAAACATTTTCCAGGCCATGGCAATACCAGCACGGATTCCCATCGGGAATTTGCTAAATCCGATGTGAACTGGGAGACTCTATGGAATCGTGAATGGAAACCCTTTCAGGCTCTCATAAAGGCTCAGGTGCCCTATTTGATGAGCGCACATGTGATGATTCCAGAAGTGGATCCCCAATATCCTGCCACTTTGAGCCGGACCTTTATGACGAAGGTGTTAAGGGAACAGATGGGATTTCAAGGGGTGGTGCTGTCCGATGATTTGCGGATGCAAGCCGTGGCCCATGCTTACGGAATGAAAGATTTACCCACAGACTCAGATATCTTTGAGCAGACTTCCTTTTCCTCCCATTCCAAATATACCTATCTTCCCTATGCTGCTGTGGATTCTTTAAAGGCGGGTTGTGACGTGATTTTGTCTTGCCAGAGCATTGCTGAGGAGGAGCCCATTTTTAATCACATAGCCCATTGCATTGATACGGATGCGGAATTTGCAAAAGAATGTGAAACAAAGTTCCTACGCATTACGCGGGAACTTCAGAAAAGGAGTGCCTAATGTCTAAGAAGCTTTTGTGTTTATTGGATGAAACAGACGACTCTTATTATTCCCAAGAATTTCAGTTGCTCTGCAAAACCTCGTTCCCCGAAATTGATTTGGTGATCATTGAATCTATGGAAGAACTAGATGCCAAAGTACAATCAAACAAAAATGCCTCTGGATTTTTGTGCGATTATCGATTTAAGGATTTGAAGGGAGAAGAGTTGATCACAAAAGTGTTAGAGGTATTGAAGGGGCATGGATGCTTAGCCACGCTGTTTGTAACGGGAACCTATTACCAAACCACTCTGAAAGAAGTGCAACATCTAGGTGCCTCCACTCTTTATTTTAAACCGGCAGAATTTTCCAATCTTTTAGAAGACTTTCAGAGACTCTAAAAGTGTGTTACTTTATTTAATCCTGCTGGGCAATCGGCGTTGATTTGATTCATTTCTGCCACTTTTGCGATGGATTGCTGAGCTACCCACAGACCCGCCAGTGGCAAAAGGGAGCTTTGGTGAAGTATAGAAGGCAATTTTTCAATAAGATTGACGACTTCAATGTTATATACTTGTTTTACTTTTTGAATCAAAGATGTATTTTGGGAGGCGTAGAGAGGGGCAAATAAGAAAATGATGTCCTGACTTTTGCAAGAACCAATAGGGCCATGCATGAATTCTTTCGCGTTTTTAGACTGGCTGGGCCATCCTAAAACCTCCTGGGTTTTGAGGCAAGCATCGAGCCATACGGGCATCGTCTTTGAATCATGGAGCCACCAAACTTGTCTTACATCCTGTTTTAATTTGGAAATGAACTCTTGGATGATGGGCTCGAGATCACCACTGCGGATGAGAGTCACAAGGCCATCCATTTCCTGGGCGGTCCAGGATTCCTGAATCCACTTGGAAAACAACCATTGTCCACTAAATGATTTAGAGGCGGGCACGGCCTGCTCTGAGCCCATTTCTAAACAAACGCTGTGCTGACAGACCAGAGACAGAGGGCTAGAAGGCCCGGCATTGGTAACCGCCACTTTGAAAAATTTATCGGACTTGATTTGGCTAGCTAAATCCACAATTTCAGAGCTTTTGCCCGAGGCGCTGTATAATAAAACACTCGTTTTTTGGGAGAGGTTTAAAAATTTTTCTAAAATTTCTAGCATGGACTCAGGAGGCACAGTCAGAAAGAAAGGTCTTTTAGATCTTGGATGGGAATGGCTTTGGAAATCAGTGAAAGTGTGGGGTACAGTGGCATACGCCGCGTGCAGGCTGCTCCCTCTTCCTGTGGCCAATACAACATCAAAGGTATGCAGTTTTTCTTTTAAATCTGCCCATTTCTTCGTTTTTGATGGAAAGCCCTCCCAGAGGGAAATCTGTTCCTTAATTTCTGTTAGAAAATAACTAAACATTAAATTCTCCTCAGAACCAATGCCTAACCACTAGGGCACCCAAAGGGTTTCAAAATACTCATCTTCAATTCGGTAGTGGTCAAGTGCAGATTCCAGCCCGCCGGGCAGTCCAAAAAAAACTTGGGATTGGGAATGGTACCTTAGCATCCAGGTTCTTTTTTGATCCCTTTCAAAGGGAAAAGAGATTTTTGAAAGGGAACTTGAAAAATCCCATCGTGAGGCGATCTGGCTTGGAGTGGCTGCCTTTCCCCAGTTTTTTCCCTGATCCCAAACATAGGGAAAATCCTCGTAATAAGCCAATTTTAGAAGGGATGGAAATTGAGTTTGTAACCTGCGAGCCACAAGAGTGGCAGCAAGGTGGTCTACATGATCTCCAAATCCCAGAGGTGTGAGGATTAAAGTGGGTTCACCTGGTGCTAATAACATTTTGAGCGTAAAAAACAACTCATCTAAATAAAGTGAGTCTTGTGGTAGGGGAAACTGCCAAAGGGTTTCCCAAGAGTAGATTCTCTCACCTAAGGAGTCTGTTCGAAATAAGGCATCAATGAAATGGAGATGGGATAAGGAGATCTTCCAATCTTTAAAGATACAAAGTTCTTCATTTCGCCTAGAATCCGCTGAAAATGTCTGTTCCACCGTTTCTTCTATGGAATTAGGGGGCGAACCAGCGGTGAGCGTGACCACTTGCACAGGTAGAACGGCGCTTATAAAATCTAGAGTTGCAAAACAGCTCCAAATGGCATCATCGGCGTGGGGAGATAAACACACCACTTTTTTAACGCCCGTTTCTTTAAGCCACCCATTAGGATTTACAGAATCATTCATAACCATTCACAGTACAAAGTACGCGCGGAGGAAATTTCTGGACAGCATATCAAAACGATCCTCTCATTCCCAGTAACACGTCAAATCGACTCACCTTTCCTATGGACAAATGAATTCCACCATAGGCGTCTACTTTTTCTAACACTTGCTTATGGACTTTTCCAGAAAGCGCCACTCCAAAGCTGTATTGGTCCTTTTGAACGACCCCCGAAGACAGGTTTTGACTGGATGTCTTGATGGGGCCAAGGAGACAGGATCCGGTTAAGTTAACTTGCTTAGTTGTGTCCAATTCAGTTTCTATCAATGGTCCAAACAAAAAAGACTGCATGGCGAAACCGTTGTTGGAGTCCGTTTTGACTCCACTAATGCCAGAGTACATAAAGGCTATAAATAATGGATTTTGTTTTATTTTGAGATTTTTGAGACCATAGTCGATTTCCAAATGAAAACTCAGTTTGTCGGATTGAAGATTGCTTTGTTTACTTTTACCCGATGCGCCAATTCCCATTCCCACTTGCATTTTGAGTCTATCGAGAGCCCACGGGGGAGGGGGGCTGGTTTTGGGATCCTTTTCCGATGGCTCAGTCGCTCCAGTTTTCTCAGGAATGGCGTCTTTAGTGGGTTCTTTTGCTGGGTCCTTGGGAGGCTCCGCTTCATTAGTGTTTGCGGGTGGAACGGGAGCGGTCTCCGCAGGCTGAGCATCTGGTTTGGACGGCACCTCAGGAGTCACTTCCTCGGCGCTAGAAGCGGGTGACTCCACTTGGGCCAAAACCCGAGGGAATTGGCTAAGTCCCATGAGCATTGCTCCCTTGCAAAGTATCAATCTGTTTTTATGTTTCATTAACACAACTTTCTCCGATGCATTAAAGTAATATCTTTAAACCCACTAGATGTCTTCGTTCTTTTGTGAAACTTTCAAAGTAACCACGGTTAGTAACGTAGGAAGAGTACCTGATATTTAACACGAGAAGTTTAAATTCGGTTCCCCAACTTAAATTTCCTTCAGAGAGTCCCAGTTGGGCAGCAGCACTGATGTATTTTCGATAGATGCCCCAATCCATACCTAAAGCCATTTTCTGAGAGGCGGGGATGGGCAAATTGACGTCTCTCATTTCAACTGCTGGTTTTAGAACGGAAATTCCTAATTCCTTCTTTAAGGAAAAGCCAAAATTAACCGACATAGGAAGAGGGTCAGGTGTTCCATTGTTTGCTTTTGTTTTGATCTTCGAAAACCTGGCATCTCCAATGTTCTGGACTGCAAAACCAAAAGTGGGTTCCAAGGTTTTTACAGGAGTAAACAAGATGCCTGCGTCAATGGGGATAGTCCATCCCAGCCTCACCGATTCTTCAATAAATTTTTTCTGGGAGGTTTGGCTACTGGAAATATCATAAAGCTTGAAGATTCCAAGTTCATCAAGGGTGATGCTGTTGCGAATTCTGGGTCCTAGTGTTAGGCCCCATGCCAGTTTGTCGCCCATGGCCAATCGACCATACCCAAAGCGCAAATCCACATCGAAAAAATTGGATAAGTCCACAACCGTGGGAAGGGCGTTTTTGTGGGGTGTCACTTGTGCTTCATCATTAATAAACAGCCCAAATCCAAAGTTTTTCATGACAAAATATGGATTCCAACCAAACCTAAGGTAATGGTTTTCTCCACTAATCCCTTTTAAAACGGGGTCTAAATCTTGAACAAATTTCTCCACATCACTGGAACCACTATTGGCTAGTTCTGTAAGCTTTTTAAAGGAGTCAATGTTTTCTTGGACATAGTTGTTCCATCCTACCAGAGGATCCAATAGTTCCGCGTTCCAATCGGTGCGCTTGGCAAGACCTGCTGGATTGTAATAGAGTGCGTTTTGATCATCTGCCACTGCGGTGAAGGCTCCACCCATCCCCATGGGACGAACCCCTTGTAGTTTGGAGGGAGGAAGTCTGCGATTGCCTCCTGCATAAGCTTCTGAGGATATTCCAAAGAGAGTCAAAGCAAATAGAGACCATCTAACGAAACGGTTCATCGTTCTTGAATGCATTTCAAGTTTCCTTTAATTGGAGACTTAGGGAACTTTTAAGCTTGGGCCATTGGCTGCGTCTAGGGTACCTTATCCAGCGTTTCTAAATCAAGTTTTAACGCCAAATTCCTGTAAAGTAAAAGAGAGGTATGTGAGAATCTGATTCATGTGGTGTTGGAATTCTTGATGGGACAGCTTCCCAGCGGCTTGTTGTTCTAAATGCTCAAACATCCTTTCTCTGGATCGGTGTAAAACCTCCTTCCAGCCGCGCAACTGATTTTCATGGAGTAACTCCTTTTCTTGTGCCTTTTGCCAGTTTTCCGATTGCCGAATGGAAAACTTGGGCGCGGGGCGTTTGGAATGTAACTCATCTGCGATTGATATCTGTTCTAGGATTTCCATGGATTGGGCGGCTTCCTGGTTTTCGTTTCGAATCAGGCTCTTTTCTAAATGATCTTGACTGGATTGGAACTGCCGGTATAGAACGCGTAGTTCTGACAATAAGTCATAGTTCTGTTTTACCAATCTGGCTAGGCCGTCCCCCTGCTGGGAGGGCTGAACATGGGGCGCCGAGGGAAAATTTTGACCTAGTCCTGCGCTGTAAGAATTCAATACTTCCAGCTCTTTTTCCATACCGGAGTAACGTAGCTTTTCCACGAGTAGGAGCGCCTCCAATTCAAAGGTTTCCCACTCTAGCCAAAGGGAAGTGGAAGTCGCGCCTGAGAGAGTTTCCTTCGAAAATTGCACCATTTGAAGCACGGAATGCTCCCAGACGGAGAGCTCATTCAAAAAATGTTCCTTTGTTACTTTTTTCTTTATATGAGGGTTGTGCTTTATTTTTTCGATGGCACTTTCTAAAAAGACCGCCTCTTCTTGTTGAGTTCTAGCGAACTCCAAAATCTCGGAGAGAACGGACTCGGGGTTTGTTTGCAGCTGATAGAGGGGCAAATTCGGGCTCCGATGGGGGCTTGGGGGATACATATTGTTCTCCTTTTAAAACATTCAACTGAGAAATCAAATGATCAAATTCTTTGTTAAGGTGGTCTTTCTGTTGATTAAAATAGGATTGATGCATTTGTAATCTCCAAGTGTCTTGGATGATGTCATTCAGAGCAAAATGAACCACTGAACTTAATTTGCGATTCCAGTTTTCCTTGGAGTAGATCTTGGGTAAATTTGGAGGTTTTTGGTTTACGAAATGGCTCTTTTGGAGTTGATTAAAATGGTGTTGGGTTTCATTGACTATCAAAAGGAGTTGCTGCTTCATTGCTAAAAGTGTTTGTTTGATTTGTTGTTCAGAATGAATCAGTTTGAACCATTGGTACCAATTGGCTTTTGGTTGAACGGCTTGAAAAGCCTCTTTGGGAACCAAATCAAGACAGACACATATTTGTGTTACCTTATTTACCAATTGATCTCTCATTTGATTTACTTTAAATGCGATTTTTTTAGAGGAATTTCGAATTTGCGAAAACTGCTGAAGAAGTGTTTCTTTTTGATGTGCCGTTTTTCCCAGCCAGAAACTCCCCCAAAGTCCAGAATCCTGATTTGGTTTAGCTAAGTTTGGGTTGTGGCCTGAGATGAGCTTTGAATATTTAAGCTTTAATTCTTCAAATTCATCTTTAGAGTTTTCAAGCAAGCGGCCACACTTTGTTACGATTTCTAGGTCGCAGTGACTTTGCCACTCCAAGATGGGTGTTAATTGGTCTGGAAACATTTGGGACTGGGCTTGCGCAAGTACATGGGATTTGATCTTTTCCAGGATCGCAGAATCATTTTGAGTCCAATCCAAATTTTCTAAAGTGAGAAAAGATTTAGAGGGAGAAGGGTTAGGAGTAAATCCTCTTTGAACCTGAATTTTTTCCAGTTCCACTTTCAGATCCGCTTCTAACTTACGTTTCGTTTCTTTTTGGGTCTCCAGCCGTTTTTGGATTTCGATGATTTGGGCCACGGTCTGGTGAATTTGTCGTAAGGCTCCCATCACCTTGGGGTCTTCTTGGGGCAGCAATCCCAGTGTGCACAGCACGGCCTGTTTTTGCAATTCGAGCCAGTCCTCTGGAGTCCATTGGCTCAAAGGGGAGGGGGCCGAAAACGTTGGGTGTGAGTGAGGGTGATTCATGATGCGTGACTCCAATCCCATTCCATGGTACCCTAAGGGTTTTGCTTTTTTTTGGAATTTTTTGCCGTAGTAATCGCTACTTGGTGATTTTGGTTAAAACGTTCTGCTAGGTGCTTTGAGAAATGGAGTTATGATATTGTAATTATTATAAGAAAAGCGAATTGGTATAATTAAAAATAATGCTGGTTATCATTTAGAAAATATGCGATTCTTCGGCTCGAATTTTAAGAAGGATAGCTTCCTGGCCAGGGAGGTGTCCTCTCACTTTAGGAGTCATCGAATGATTTCCCTCTCAAAAAAGCTCCCCTTCAAGCAGCCATTCAGCAGGTTTTCGGTTGGGTTGATGTTTACTTGTAGCATCATGGGTTTGGCGAACTGCTCCAAAGGCAAGAAATCTCGTCAGGTCCCAGTGGGTTCTCCCACCGTCCCTTCGCCTGTTGACCCAGTACCACCTACTCAGAAACCCCAGGATAAAGTCACTACGTTTCAGGTGGCCACTTATAATGTGGAAAACATGTGGGATGGGGACCTCACCAACAGCGGAGGTGGATATGCTGAATTTGCTGCTATTACAAGCAACTGGGGTCCGGAAGTGGCGTCTCGAAAGGCAAAACGTGTGGCCAAAGCCATTGAGTGGGCGGGTGCACCCGATATCGTTGGGATGCAAGAGTTTGAATTTGGTGGGTTATTGCCCATGGAGGGGAGTTCCTTGTCTTCCTGCCCTTCCCTGGATTTGGTGCTGAAAGAAGTGCGTTCCCTGGGATACACCCACGCGGTGTGTGGGGAGCAAAACCCCGGCACACCCATCACCCAGGTGCTCATCAGCAAGTTTCCCATACTTTCTTCCAAGCCAGTGCGAGTGGCCTGTGATCCGGCTCAAACGGTCCTGGATGAGAAGGGCACCCCTGTGCCCAGTTGTGATCCCAAAAGCAATCGACATATATTGGCTGTGGATATCAACGTCCAAGAGAATCACGCGCCTTTGCGAGTGTATGTGGCTCATTTGAAAAGCCAAAGAGCCAGCGAAAGTTGCAGCGCCGCTTGTGTGAAGGCCATGCAAAAGGCCTCTTTTGATGCCATTCAAGAAGATATTAATGGTTTAAGGGGCCAAGGGGCCCAGGCTTCAATGCCCTTAATCATTGGCGATCTCAATTCAGACTTAACCGCCTTGGCATCGGACATACAATTGAATTACAGTGTGTCGGAATGGCAAAAAGGTTCTTCGAACGATTCCCTATTTGATTTGTGGATGGAGCTTCCCGAAACCAGCCGGTGCAGCGTTTCTTACAATCAAAAGAGAACATGCATTGATCACATTTTGCTTCCCAAAGCCTGGTCCCAAAGGGCACCTTATCAATACGTGCCTGGAAGTTTTAGGGTGGTGGGGCATGGCACTGGCCCAGAGTCAAATCTCATTCAATTCAATGGATTTCCCTTTCGAAGCCAAGTGGCCCTCCAAAAGGACCCCGAACTTTTCACTCATAAGGAAGAAGGCTACTCCGACCATCTTCCCTTGGTGGCCCAATTTAAAACCCATTTTAGCTCCGATGTTTTGTTACCTAATCAAGGGGATCTCGCTTCGGATGCCACTCAAAATCTTTCTGGGGTCAAACCTTCACTCCCGGCGCCGTGCGTGGATTCAGAAACTTTGGAGCTTTCGGAGGTTTCTTTAGGAAAATGGGGAACCTGCGTTAAAATTTCAGGTGTTTCCAAGCTTAATATAGACAAAAAGAACTATTTTTTAAACTCTAATGTGGCCCCTCAGTGGGAAGGTCGGGTGTCCCGTGTAAACTTACTGCCCCAACCGACGCAGGTCATTCCGGATCTAAAATTGTTTTCCGAAGAAGATTGGAAAAAAGTCCAATCCCTCCCCCAGCCCGGTGTGGTGTGCGTTTCGGGAATTCGGGGCAGGCTCCTGATGGATAGGGGAGAGCTGGCGATTTACGCGGATGCTCAGGTGGGTGTGGTGTCCGATTGCGCGCCTTAGACTCAGCCCAACTCCAAAAATTACGTCAGAAATTCTTAGACAATGGGCAGAGCGATAGGAGTGTTCCCAGTCCCACATCTGTGGATTATTGGGAAAGCGCACAGCTTTTAGACTTGTACGATGAGACCCTTGGAAGGCGCATTGTTTGGAAATGGCAATCCGTGTGGAGAGACTTACATAGGAAGTGGGGTCCCCATGTCCTCCCTGAATCGTTTACACATTTGGTGGATTTGGGTTGTGGAGCCGGAGCGGCCACGGAAGCCTTTTTGCAGTCGTTTGAGGGTAGGGACTTCTCATCCTGGAGCCTGGAGTTTCTGGATAGAAGCGACCTTGCCTTGGGCCACTGCCAAAAAAAGTTTGGCAAAATTTCAAATCAAATCTTCTCTCATCAAAGCATTTCCACCCTCAAAATTCACTCCCATTCGGTGGTTTTAATTAGCCATGGCCTTAACGAACTTTCCCCTTCCACCCTGCAGGAATGGACGTTGGCCTGTGAGAAGGCGGGTTTGGTGGTGGTGGTGGAGCCGGCTACGGTTCAGGCGTTTAAGGCCTTGGGTGCATTTTGGAAGCTTATGGGTAACACTTGGCAGGTATTGGGTCCATGCCCCCAGCTAAAGCCTAGCTGTCCCTATCTGAATGGAGATTCAAACCCAATGGAAGACCAAAATGGATGGTGTCATTTTTACACAAAACCCCCTGCGGAGTGTTTTCAAGATTCCCAATGGGCTCGCTTGAGTTCCCTTTTGCAAATCGATCTTAGAAGTTTAGCGTTTAGTAGTCTAATTCTGCAAAATCGGGCCATCCCCATGCCACTTTCTATTTTAAACTCCTCTCCTTCACGTCTTTTGGCCCGTCCCATGGTTCGTGGTGCATCTGTAGAGTTACTGAAATGCAACGGGAATCAAATCAAGAGAGAAACCGTTTCCTACTCCCGCTTCAAAAAAAGTAACAAGGACCAATTAAAAGACCCGTTTTTGGGTTAATTCTGAGGATGATGAGAGATTTAAACTGTTCTCATTTAGAGCATAGCAATTTGTGGTGATCGTTGATGAACAGCCGCTTAGGGACTATGATAAAGACGACTCTAGTCGCTTACTTTTATGGTCTCTTAGGAGGTTTTGTATGAAAAATTTAAAAAAAGTGCTTACGGTTTTAGGATTGGGTTGTTTGGGTTCCAATATGGCAATGGCAAAGGATAGTTTGTGGCTTCTGTGCGACAATTCTTCTTATGCTCTGAATGTTTTTGAACATCGTTCCAATGGTGGGGATGGACGTGTTACGGATCTCGTATTTTTATTTGGTGGCCATACCCTTCAGGGTAGTCTAAAAGATACATATTCTGGTCCTCTCTTTCTGGCTCAAAAGGCAGGCAACAAGACCCTTTCCTCCATCAGAGGAACCATCAGCATCGATTTTATCACCCAAAAAGTGAATTTGAAGGGCAAGTTTAGGTTACAAGGCGATACGTTGACCTTAAACGAAACGTTACTTTGCAAGGAACTGGGTAACCCTTAGGTCTTTATTGTCCTGAAAAAGCTGAATAAAGTGTTGCCCAGTTTAACTTTTGAAAATGGGATCCGATACAGGGATGTGATCGAATTCATTTCAAAGGGGCGGGACAAGTGAACTTTTTTGATTTTTCGATTCCTACGTGGCCGGCGATTCTGTTGGCTCTGAGTGCTCTTCTCCAAGGCTGCGATGATGCCCCGGGTAAAAGGCAGGCTCCCGCTGTTGGTCCAGGTAATACTCTCAATGCGGGTGATACATGCGATGCCGCCTGCCAGGAAACCAAAGCCAAAGACGAGCGTTGCGCGGGCAACCCCAGTCTCCCTGAGTGTGGGAGTCAAGTGCGCGTGGAAAGTAATCCTGAAAATACCAATCCGGGAACCTTAAACACATTGCCTAAGCAATCTGAAAATCAAGTTGTAAGTAACCCAAACACTGAAACCAATAACAATAATAACAATTTTGGGACACAGGAAACCGTTGATAGTACAAATAATGAAGAAGATATGCTTTATTTTTCGGTTTCACAGGATACCTTTTTTATCAACGAAGATTTTTTCAAGCCAAACTGTTTTTTGAAAGAAGAAAGCAGAATAAAAGTGCACAAGAAAAATGCGGGAGCATTTAGTAAAAATTCCAATCTCATCCGAGTGGTGGGTGCAAACGTTCAAAATCAGCTTCGAATTGCTTCTTGTGATTTTCAGCGGGGGTTTTTCTTTAGCTCCCATCTCACGGAATCAACCTCTTGGTAAAAATCACATAAAGTCTTTGGTGTCCCAATTATCCCGCCCCCTTGACGGTGAGATTTCCAATTGATACCACCTCCTGTGCAGGACGAACGGATAGATAACTAGAGGTGGCTATGAAATTAGGATTTTGGATAATTGGGATATTTACTGTTCCCCTGGCTTTGGCTTCAGAACACTTTGATTGTAAAGGGAATCAAGATAACATCACCCTCCACATTCGCGGCTCCTTGACGGCTCCCATCAAGCACGACTCCGCCCAGGTTGTGGCTGGAGTGAGCGCCTTTCCTGGAGCGCAGTTGGTGGATTTTCCCATATCAAATTCCGATATCTCCATTCAAAGAGGAAGTGCTTTCATTCAAGTGGAAGCCCAAAGAAGCACCATCAAAAATTTTCTATTTTTAAAATGGAATCCCCACACGGGAAAAGGGACTGCTCGAGTGATTCCTGACACAAATTTTGTATTTGAATCCCCAGTCACTTGCTCCTTTTGAGAATTCCCTTTAAGTTCCTGGGATGACGATGGAACAAAAACTCTCCCATACCTTAAGCATTGTAAACTACCTGGCACTTTGGCTATCCATTGGCGGGCTGTTTTTGGTGCGCACTTTTTTTCTTCGATCGGTGAACTTGGATCGAAAAAGGGTGGTGGGAAAGCATCTGAAGCGTACTGTGCAGGTGGGGATTTTCTCCACCATTTGCTTTGTGATTTACCTTTTTTCCAGGAGAGGCATTCCATTGCCCTCTGGAGCGGAAGAATTTAGGTCCATAGGTCTTTTTTTTATTTTTCTCACCTTTATCTTCTGGGGTTTGACTCTCGTTCGGGCTCTTTCCTTTATCTTTGCCTTTTGGATCAATCCAAAGGTACCTGTTCCTTTATTGCTCATTAATGTGTTTACCATCAGCTGTTCTGCGGTGATCCTGATAGTGGTGGCCACGGAAATTTTAAACATCAGTTTGGGCCCATTGCTGGCCACGTCTGCCATCGTATCTGTGGTTTTGGGTTTGGCCTTGCAAGAAACCTTGGGAAATTTGTTTTCAGGCATAGCCATGCAGTTTGATAAACCCTACAAAATCGGGGACTGGGTGGAGATTTTTTATAACGGAAATAAAACAGTGGGTCAGGTGGTGGAGATTTCCTGGCGTGCCAGCGTGTTAAAGGCTATGACCGACGAAAACATCATCGTGCCCAATCGGGTGGTGGCTCAGGCAGTGGTGCATAACTTTTGTCCTACAGAGGGGGTGATATTAAGGGGGGTAAACTTTCGCGTTCCCTTTGGTTTTTCTTTTGAAAATCTTCATCTCACGCTTTCGCAGCGGGTGATCCGCATCCCCAATGTGGCCATTTACCCTCCACCCAAACTTTTAATGCTGGAAAATGGGGATGGATTCCATTTGGTTAGACTTATCTATTTTGTAACTAATTATGGGGAATATGCCCTCACTTCCAGTGAAGTTTTGGTGGTGATAAATGCCGTATTAAAAGATTTGGGAATTGAACTTCCGTTTGCATCCGTGATGGTCCATCATCAAAATAAGGGCATGGAGCACATTAAGGGCTTAGGGTAACCGACACCTTTGCCAAAACTTTCCCTTGTGAATTTAAGGCGAAGGCTTCTAAAATGCCATTGTTACGTAACACATATCGACTTTCTGTTTGAGCCTCTTTAGCGGAAGATCCCACGGAAATCCATTCTACGTTTCGCCCATTGAAACGAAACAGTACGCTTTTGGTTTGACCAGGTAGATTCACCACTTTAAATTCTTTAGGAACCTTCCACTCTCCACCTTCTGCAATGCCCTCAAACCGAAAGGGTTGAGAAATCGCAGGCTGGGTGGGGAGCGCTGTGGGAACGGGGGAAACGGCTGGAGTTGGACCTGAGGAGGGAGATGAGGTGAGTTGAATCACTTCCTGCACCAGATGCTCCGCATTTAAGACGCCCCCCGCCAATACTTTTTGGGAATCCAAGGGCAAACTTGAAGAGGCCTTTTGAAACAATTGGGACCAATTGGTGGAGTTAAACAAAGGGAAATCCCCATCTGTGGAGGAATTTTCGCCTGATTTCCACTGCAAGAGAGCCAAAGCCAAACTTCCCGCAAACACAGGACTTGCCATGGAAGTTCCATTTAAACTTTTATAAGATCCGCCTAGGTAAGTGGAAAGGATTTGATGCCCTGGGGCAGCCACATCCACAAATTTTCCATAATTGGAAAAAGGAGCCAATTGGTTGGTTTGGTTGGTGGCGGCAACGGATATCACCCCATCGTAGCTGGCAGGCAAGCTATATCGAAACGCTTTTTCTCCCAGGGGAAAATCGGGATCGGCAGGCCCAAAGGAGCCATTGTTCAGGGACTCGTTTCCGGCTGCGGCCACCACCCAAATGCCACGGCGCTGAAGCTGGGTGTATAATGAATTGCTGAGTTTGGCCTGCTCCGTTTTGGTGGTAGCCAAAAAGCCTAGGGATAAATTAATGATATTGGCACCGTTATCGGCGGCCCACTTGATGCCACGCTCGATTTCGAGAGATCCTCCCTCCCCTTGGCCGTTAAGGACTCTCACTGGCATGATCTTGACCCCTTGGCAGGCGGCCACTCCCATAATTCCCTGCCGATTATTGCCAGAGGCTGCAATGACGCCGGCCACATGGGTTCCGTGTCCCTGTTGGTCATTCCAATTCCCATCGGGAGCCCTAGAAGAGCCTTTATTCACAAAGTTGGCCCCCACCACTTCATTTCTGGCGTTCCTAAAAAACGCGTCTTGCAGATCGGGATGGGAGGCATCCACCCCTGTGTCCACCACCGCCACCACGAGAGGGTTCCCTTGGGATTTTCCCTTGTCGCATGCAGCTCCTGCTCCCACGCGATCAAAATAATACTGTTTGGAAAAAAAGGGGTCATTGGGGGTGCTAAAATGAACTCTGACTTTGGCTTCAGGCTCCATCTGATCGACTAAGGGGTGGCTCTGAATTTTTTCCAATAGTTGGGGTCCAAAATTCTGATTTTCGGCGCATCCTCCGGTGACGAGTTGGATTTTTTGGTCTAAATCATGGGAGGCCATTTCCCCCCAATCGATCCTTTTGATTTGCGCCCCTTCACACCCCAGCTGGGTGGCGGATGAAATCAAAAAGCTCTCCAGCTCTTGCTGTTCCTGGCTGTTTTGAGCTTTGGACTGGACTAAAAAACTCCCATCTACGGAATTTTTGGGAAGAATGACTTTGCTTTTTTCCGTCTTTTTCCCGCAGCTGATTCCAAATAGGATGGTTCCCAAACACAGGGTAAATAAGTGCTTCATTTGAACTCCTCTAAGGCAAAACGAAGGCCAATTTAAAATTAGGTAAGGTAGACCATACCTAGCCCAGATTCCTCTTTTACAAAGTTTTGGCTAGTTGGTCAATAGGTTTTCAAAGGAATTGGGAAAAGATTTAAAAAGATCTTTGTTTTTAGCTTTTTACGAACCCTGCCCGTTCCAAAAACCGGGTGGAGTGCCGATTGGCTAAAAATTCTGGGTGAGCCAGCACTTCCTGATGAAAGGGGATGTTGGTGCGGATGCCCTCTATTAAAAACTCCCTTAGGGCGGTTTGCATCTTTTGGATGGCTTTGGGTCTATCGTCGGCGGTGACGATGAGTTTGGCCAGAAGGCTGTCATAATGGGGAACCACCGTATAACCATGATAGATGAAGCTATCCACCCGAACCCCCATTCCTCCTGGAGGAGAGTAGGCGGTGATTTTTCCAGGCCAGGGGGCAAAGGTTTTGGGATCCTCTGCATTGATGCGGCACTCTATGGAATGACCTGAGATTTTAATTTCATTTTGTTGAAAGGGGAGTTTGTGTCCCATGGCCACCAAAATTTGATTTTTCACCAAGTCAATTCCAGATATCTGTTCAGAAACGGGGTGTTCCACCTGAATGCGGGTGTTCATTTCCATGAAGTAAACCTGGCGGTCATCATCCATTAAAAATTCCACCGTTCCCGCGCCCACATAACCCACTTCTTGGGCTAAGGCCACAGCAAAACGACCAATGCGATGCCTTTCTTCTTCGTTAAGTAGCGTACAGGGTCCTTCTTCGATCACCTTTTGGTGCCGACGCTGAACACTGCAGTCCCGCTCCCCCACATACACCACATTTCCATGTTTATCGCCTAAAAGTTGGATTTCCACATGGCGGGGGTTTTCCAGATACTTTTCGATATACACTTCTGAATTTCCAAAGGCTGCTTGGGCTTCCGACCGACAGCTTAGGTACGACCTCTCTAAATCCAAGTCGCTTTTCACGATCTTCATGCCTCGGCCACCCCCTCCCCCGGAGGCTTTTAGAATCACGGGAAACCCAATCTCTCGAGCGATGCGCTTAGCCGATTCCACATCGGGAATGGCATCAGGCGAACCGGGCAAAAAGGGGAGTCCAGCCTTTCTGGCCACGGCCCGGGCACTCACCTTTTCCCCTAGGGATCTCATTTGTTCTTCTGTGGGCCCGATAAACTGAATGCTGCATTTTTTACAAATTTGGGCAAACAAAGCATTTTCACTTAAAAAGCCATATCCGGGGTGAATGGCATCGGCTCCAGAGATTTCGGCGGCGGCAATGAGTGCGGGGATGTGGAGGTAGCTTTTTTTGGATTCGGCCGGGCCTATGCAGATGGATTCGTCTGCTAGTTTTGCGTGCAAAGAATGCTCGTCGGCTTTGGAGTAAACCGCCACGGACTTTATCCCCAGCTCCCGACACGCCCGAATCACGCGAATAGCGATTTCGCCACGATTGGCGATGAGTATTTTCTTCATGGAGACTCCTTAGGCGCGGACCACAAACAATGGGGTTCCAAACTCGACGGGTTTCGCATTTTCCACTAGAATGGCTACCACCTCGCCATCGCATTCGGACTCGATTTCATTCATGAGTTTCATGGCTTCCACAATACAAAGGATTTGACCCTTTTTGACTCTATCTCCTTTTTGCACAAATGCAGGGGATTCAGGATTGGGAGCACGGTAGAAGGTTCCCACAAAGGGACTCGGAATCACCTGTCCATCGGGAACAGCCTCTTCTTTTGGGGCTGGAGACGGTGTGGGAGTAGAGGCATTCAAAGTGGAGGTAGATAGGTTAGAAGTTGCCTTTAGGCTCTCCACTCTAGGCGGGGGAAAGGAGTCTACGGAACCCACGGAGTGGGTGCCGGGGCGAGTTAACGCGATTTTTTCGGAACCGTTTTCCAATTGAACATTTTCCATGCCATATTGAATCATTAACCCCATTACGCGTTCTACTTTTGCTAGATCGATCATCAGAGTACCTCCAAGGTGTTACCGACTTGTATACCATGACCCTCCAAAACTCGCTAGAAATCTGCATTTCCAATTAGGAGGGTCTAAAAAGAACTTCAGGGCCCGTAAGGAAACTGTGAAAATTCAGATTGGTGCGCTTCCCTAACCTGAATGAGTGCTTGAGAGTAAGAATGGAGTAGCTTTAAGCTGTATTGAATGCGAGCCATGATCTCTTTTTCGGTTTGAGTTTCGGGAACATCGGAGTTTTTAAAAAGTTCACCGGCCTGGCGCAAGATCAAGTGATCAGGGAGGTAACAGATATGAGTGTTTTTATAGCTCGAACTGCGCAGTTCTGTCACAGGATAGGAACCACCTAAGCCTGTACTCACAGAAACAATCAAAGCGGGTTTATGGGCAAACTCAAAGGCGCTGGCCAGCAAAAAAAGATTTTTTAGCCCAGGAGGCACCATCCCTCCCCACTCGGGCACCACAATCACAAAAGCTTGAGAAGCCTTGAAGATCTCGGAAATAGGCTTCCAGACGGACGCCCACTTTTGGTCTCCTTTCCAGACGGTATCGTCCCAAAGGGGTAAAGGATTGTTTTCCAATGAAAAAACTTGGCTGGCTTCCTTGGGGAAAAGAGATTTCCATTGTCGCTCCAAGACTTGGGAAAGTCGAAAGGATTGGGACTGAGCATTGGGACGATGGCTGGCGCTAATGAGACAAAGTGACATATTCTCTCCTTGGCTTGGAATTCCGGAAGGAATCTACCACAGGATTGAGAGGTTGGCATCTGAGTTCGGTCATTTTTTGAATACAATCCCCATTCGGCGGATAGAGCGCACCCTAATTTAACTCTAATTCAAATCTCATTTAGCTTGACAAAGCCCGGTCAAAGTGTGGTAAAAGGCAAAAATTGGTGTTTCATCCAATTTTAGGGAGTGTATGATGAGTTCGTTATTTAGCTTGAAGATGGTTATACGAGTGGTTGGACTTGCGGGTGTGAGTTTGGGATCTTTGGCTGCTCAAGCTCAGTCCGAGCGTGATCCCAGCAGGGGGCTTGGATTTGGAGTGAACTTTACGTTAGGCCGTTTAGGGCCAGATATGGAGCCGATTAATCGGGATCTCCCCCATTGTGATGTGGATGAATTAAGGGCAGATGATCAAAAGATCTTCTGTGAGCAGGGCTGGCTTCGTGGAAATTCACCCCGATCTCTAGAGCTTGATTTTCCAGGCCTTTACAGCGACGAAACGGTGACCATTATCTCCCGATCTTCCTCTCGCGCCTTTGAAGAAACCATTTCGGGAGATGATTATGTGGTGATCCCCGTGAGCGAACGCAGCTCCTACCGAGTGAAATTCAAGTTTTTCGACGGTGAAACGAAAGAAATCGACCTAAATATCAGTTTTTATCCCGTGGCTCCCTAATTTTGGGTCCCTTTTAGAGCGAGTTACTTAAAAAAAACCAATTTTACAGTTGGTTACAATTTTTAATCTTTTGAAAAACTCTAGAAACCTCCTCTTCCGATGAGCATGATACAAAGCAGTTGGGAAATGATTTCCCCTCTCTTTGATGGAGTGCTTATTATGAGAAAACATTGGATGAAACGTGGTTTGAAGGTGTTGGGTGCGGTTTTGTTGGTGGGTTCCCTCGTGGGGTGTTTCCATCACTCCCGAGAGGAAATGGCCGAAAAAATCCATTCAAAAATCACGGATAAATTGGAATTAGACACGGTACAACAGGAAAAGTTGAAGATTGTGATCACTTCAATGCAGGAGCAGCATAAAAAATGGGATTCCAGTCGCTCCAGGTTTGTTTCCTATTTTAAAGAAACATTGAAATCCGGAGAACCCCAGGAGGCTAAATTACAGGAGTTGGCCGCTCAAAGCCTCCAAGAGGTTCAAAGCTGGACCCAAACCATGATTCCGGCTCTTGTGGACCTCCAATCCACTCTAAATCCCGACCAGAGAAAAAAGTTGCAAGGTTACTTAGAAAAATGGGAAGATAGGCACAGTCGCAGACATTAAAGAAAAGAATGGCCTTTTGGAACGGGCTTTCAAGGCTTGAGGGCAAACGAGCGTGTCACCTATTTTGATTTTGGACGATGACCTAAAATTAGGATCCCTTTTGCAGCAGTACATGCAACCCTTTGGGTGGGATTTAAAGATCATTGGCCACCCCAAAGATCTCAGTGATGCCCTCAAGAAATGGGAGCCCCTGGTTTTGATTTTGGATGTGATGCTTCCTTCAGAGTCTGGATTTGAAATCCTCAAAAGACTAAAAATATCACATCCCCACATTCCCATCCTGATGCTTTCGGCCCGTGGAGAGGTGAGCGATAAGGTGCTGGGATTGGAACTCGGGGCTGATGATTATCTTTCTAAACCCTTTGAACCTAGGGAATTGGTGGCACGGGTTCAATCCCTGGTGCGCCGGCAGCCCGTCGCCCATTCCTCTCAGAATCGGCTTGTTTTGGGAGCCCTCCAACTCGATCCCGCCCGAAGAGAGGTGAGGTTAGAGGATGTTCCTCTGGAGTTAAGCTCGGCGGAGTTTGAATTGTTACTTTTACTTTGTCAAAATCAGGGTAAACCTCTTTCCAGAACAAAGCTGATTGATTCCCTTCATGGCTCAGAATGGGCGATGTTTCCCCGGGGAGTGGATGTTTTGGTGAGTCGCATTCGGGCCAAATTGGGGGAAGATGTGAAAAACCCCCGCTTCATCAAGACCGTTTGGGGGTATGGATATGTATTTATTCCTCAAAAAAATAGCTGAAAAAATAAGACTTAGAATTGAAAAACGAAGAGTCCGACATCTTTTAAAAAGAGAGCTTAACTGGCTGCCCAAATATGATGAATTAGGGTTCCGTTTCTTTATTAAAACTTTTTTTTATGTATTGATTACACTAGTAGTGTTTCACCTATTGTTTGGAGCCATGACTCATTGGGTGGGGCACGTGATTTTTGGGGCCGATTTTAGGCAATTGCGTTACTTTAGCAGGGGTGTCTTCACTCTTTTTTTGTTTACTTTTTTGATGAGTGTGGTGATCTATCGACTAGCCAAGCCTATTTTGTTGATGCTTAATGGTATTCAGGAACTTGAAAAAGGAAATTTAGAATTTCGCTTTCAGATACCAGGCCGCTCTAAGCTAGGACTCATTGCAAAGAAATTTAATACGATGGCCAGTGAAATCCAAAATTTATTGGCTCTCAAGGAGCAATTATTGAGAGATGTGAGCCATGAACTCCGTTCCCCCTTGGGTAGAATCAAAATTTCCCTAGAGTTGATGGCACCCCAGAACCCCATTCTAGCAAGGTCCGCACAGGAGGATCTTAAACTGATGGAAGACTTGATTCGAATTCTGCTGGAAAGGGCTCGCATAGATCAGATTTCATCCAAGGACTATGTGCCGGTGGACTTAAACGAAATGGCACGGCATTGCGTGGGTGTAATGCCTAAAAATTTGGTAGATTGGGAGGAGAGCACCGAGGAAATGATTTGTATGGGATCTCCCCACCACCTGAAGTTAGCCCTTCAGAATGTGTTGCAAAATGCACTTGCCTATGGAGAGCCCCAAGGCAAACCCATCTTGGTTCGAATAGGTCAAAATGCTGATTTCATTTGGATCAGTGTTCAGGATTTTGGAAAAGGAATGTCCCCTTCTTTTTTACAGAAAATAGGGGAGCCCTTTCAGAGGGAGGATGAGTCCAGAGCTCATCAGACCCCGGGCTTTGGCCTCGGAATGCACATCACAAAACGCATCTTGGACAAACACAAAGGAATCTTAAACGTGCACAGCGTGCTCGGGGCTGGCACCACAGTGACTTTAACGTTCCGAGCGAAACTCTAATGACGAATGTATTCCTTGCACTTTTTAGGAATCAGTTCAGGGTCCATGTGTCGAACTTCGGGAAGCACGCTCACCAGCGGTGCCGCGTATTCAAAAAAGGGCTCTAATAATCCGTTTCCTTTTGAATTGATCCATTCCCTGGGAATGAGCTTTGTTTGTTGAGCCACAAGTGTAAGATCACACAGTCCGGTGTCACAACGATAGGGGCCTTGTTCACGTCGCACTAAAGTAACCATTTTATCGGTTTCGCCTTGCATCATGTAGTGCACGGCCATGGCTCCCACCCAAAAGGCCTCCGCTTGGTCGCTGGGGGAAGGCATGCCGGGCAAGGAACGCTGCAGGTAACCCCAAGTGTCGGCTCGAACCCTAAGACTTCCCAGGGAGGCTTTTACCTTGAGATTCTTTTTCACCTGGTGAGAGAGGTAATCGCCCAATTTGCTGGAGCCAGACAACTGGGCGTTACCGAATTCGTCCTTTTCCCCCACAAACTCCGAATGGGTGAGCTGATCGGCAATGCCCTCGGCCACCACGATGGTGGCGCGTCCCACGCGGTCATAGACATTTTGAACGTCGTCTAAAAAACGCTGTTCATTAAAGCTAATCTCAGGCAAATAAACCAGATGGGGTGCCACTTGATCGGGATTTTCGCAAGCCAATACTCCGTGTTTCCCTAGAGAGGTGGCGGCCGCAATCCAGCCAGCGTGCCTACCCATGCAGACGTTGATTTTAATCCCATTGTAAAAACTTCGATTGTCTAGATCATCCCCTGCCACAATGTGACTCACCACACGGGCCACGCTTCCATACCCAGGGCAGTGGTCGGTTTCTTTTAAGTCGTTGTCGATGGTTTTGGGCACATGCAGGATTTGCACATCATACTTTCGTCGGTTGGCCTCAGAACGAATGAGTTGGGCCGCTTCGGCGGAATCATTGCCTCCGTTGTAAAATAGAAAGGTGATGTCGTGAGCTTCTAAAACCTCAAATACTCTGTCCAAATCCGAAGGTTTGGGCTTGAGGCGGGCAGAGCCTAAAGCCGCTCCAGGCGAGCTGGCCAATTCCTGCCAGATGGAACGCGGTAGTTTGGATAAATGGGTGAAGTTTTCGTAGAGCAAGCCATGAAGGCCATGGACGGAACCTAAAACCTGTTTAATTCTAACTGGGTAATCCGCTGCGGCGCTTAAGATCCCCGCAAGACTTTGGTTGATCACCGCAGTGGGACCCCCCGATTGAATGATGAGAGCGTTACCAATGAGTCCTTTAGTCATTTATATCCCTCTTCCTCCGTTTGATGAGCACGGGCTACTAATCACAAAATTTTACAGAAAGTCGTGGAGCCAAAGCCCCTGGTCACGGGCTGGACCCGAAGAAACGTAAACGATGGGAACTCCCACTTCATCCTCAATGCGGGCAATGAATTGGCTAAACGCAGGGTGGAGTTTCGATGGGGAGGTTTGATGGGTGTGAGACCATGGCTCCATAAACTCCACCACAGGTTGAACCGATTCAAAGGCCTCCAAGGTGGAAGGGAAACCGGGCATGGTCTGGCTCGTTCGAGAGTCTCGGTAGGAGGTGATGATGCCCACATGGTCCATGCCCTCCAAAACATCCGATTTCATAAGAGCTAAGGATGTGAACCCATTGAGCCGGGCCAAATACTTGAGTTGAACCAAATCCAGCCATCCCACCCGACGCGGGCGACCTGTGGTAGATCCAAATTCATTTCCTTTTTGACGCAAGAATTCCGCCAGTTCCCCTTGGAGTTCCCCGGGAAAGGGGCCATTTCCCACGCGGGTGGCATAGGCTTTAAAAACCCCACAAATCTGCTTCACTTGATGGGGAGGAATCCCCAAACCTCCTGGACAACTGCCCGCAATCAGGGGGCTAGAAGTGACAAAAGGATAGGTTCCAAAAGAGAGATCCAGCATGGCGCCCTGGGCCCCTTCAAGCAATACTTTCTGCTGGGAAGACAAGGCATTACATGCCTTCATGGCCACGTCTTTTACGTAAGGCCTAAAAAAGGTTGCCCATTGTGCGAACTTTTGCATGTCCTGGACACTTAATCCTTCAAATAAAGCAGGTTGTCCGGCCACCACCCGTTCCCAGGAAGCGGGGTGAATCAAATCACCCAATCGGGGTCCCTCGCGGTAGGCTCGGCTGGCGTAAGTGGGCCCAATGCCCCGTCCTGTGGTACCAATGGCAGACTTACGTGCAGACTCTTTTTTTCCATCGCATTCTTTGTGATAGGGCAAAATAAGATGGCACCGAGGGTCAATGGAAAAGCGGCTGGGATCAATATTGAATCCTTTTTCTTGGATTTGCATCATTTCTTGATACAAAACACCTAGATCCACCACCACTCCGGCACCAATGGCCACCTGACAATGGTCCCTAAGAATCCCACTGGGGAGAAGATGGGTGACTACTTTTTGATCGCCAACCCAGATGGTGTGACCCGCGTTGTTTCCCCCTTGCATGCGGCAAACCAGATCGGCCTCTAGGGCTAAAACATCCACCAACTTGCCTTTGCCTTCGTCGCCAAATTGAGCGCCCATGACCAACGTGGCACTGCCTGATTTAAGGGCGTGTGGGGGAGTGGCGTGGGACAAGAGTGACTTGGTGTGATGCGTGCGCATGGAAAGACCCCCGGCGTGATATGATTTGATTGAAAAAAAATCTTTAATAGACGGGCTCCACTCCTACCATCAAGAAGGTGAGAAGGGACGTGCCCATCGTTTCTTTCCGGTTGTAATGCAGAATCAGAATGGAGAAAAGGGGTGGGTGGTTGGGGCTAGCGCCGTATCACCCGAATGGTGGCGTCGGTGCCACTACCTACCCCCACAACGTCCGGGGCTGGAGTGTGGGAGGAGTCTGGAACAAAGGAAGGATCGGGGTCTGGAAGGCCCTGACCACCCAAGGAGGTTTCACACACCTCCACCGGAATGACGGAGTCGGCCGTTTCTTTTACCTGGCCTTTCACCACGTCGCAGTGGGCATCGCCCGATTTGGTTTGAGCCACCACCTTCCCCTGGGCATTCAAAACTTGAACCCCTAGTTGGTACGAGGTTTCCGGTGCTAAGGCCTGGGTCTCAAAAGGCTCCTGAGGCTTGAGGTTTTGAACGATCTGATTCATAGGATCGTTGTCTTTGTGGGGGTTTAAAGCCCACACCACCGTTGTGGCATCGAGTTCCACCAAAGAGCGCCGAATTTGAAACACCAGCTTGGGAAAATGGGCTCCTTGAAGCTGCGTTTGCCCGGGCCCGGGAGTCATTAGCGTTACGCCGGCCCGTTTGGTAGGCGGTTCGTCGCACGCTAGGTGGACTCCCAGAAACCCTAGGGTAAATAGGGTGTTTTTTAGGCTTTTTAATGTAAAATATAATTTAGATAGATTTAGAACCATTGAACTTTTCTCCCAAAAATTCCTTAGGAATGTTTACTTTCACCCCTTTGTCAAATTGCGCGGGAGCCCCTTTGAAGGTCTGATTGCCAACCCTATAGTCTGTGAAACAGGGTACACTTTCAAGCAGTGTGGCTGTTACATTTGGTGCAGAATCAGGCGCCAATGACTGTTTACTTGAGTCGGAAACACTAAATTGAAGTGGCGCCCCCTTCAGGTTTAACCGGCAAACGTTGGTGGGATGAGCCCCTTCTTTGGAGGTCGTAAGATGCCTTAAAATATAGGCGTTTTCCTGTGTGATTTTGATGGAGTAGAGGAGGTCGCCGTTGGTGCTATCACGCGATGTTACGATATCTTTGGACCCCTTGGTGGAAAGTTTGATGATCGCGTTGGATTCTTTGTCTCCGAGCACAATAACGGGTTTGGGTTCGGAACCCAGATTGCAAAGGGCGAGTTCCACATCCACTTCCGCTTTGTCCATGAGAGCCTCCACAGGAGGACACTCTCCCGCACCAGGGGGCGTGGATTTTGCCACCACCTTTCCTTCTTTTCCGTCTGTCCACTCCACCAATTCTCCGCGGAATTGAATTTTAGACCCACGGTTGAAGGTGATTTTTGAATAGCTGTAGTTGGCTTGATTGCTGACGGTGTGTTCCACTTCTTTTGCGTTTGCGTCGCTGAGATCTTTGACTTTTAACTTGAGTTTGTGATTTTCTGGAATCCCTCCAATCTTAACGGAAGAAACATTATCTTGGGAACCCGTATAAGCTTCATAATCGCTTCGGCATTGTGTGGCTACCAAGGAAACCAGTGCAGAAAGGGTTAGACGAGTGGTGGTTTGATTCATCACATTTCTCCATGTTTGAGTTCATGACTTTCTTTGCAGGAACCGTGCCAGGGGAAAAAAAAATGAATCTCCTAAAATTATGAGACTTTTTTGGAATTGGGGTGACTAAGAATTGAAAATCGATCAAAATTTGATCGACATTCTCTCCCATTCCTTTAAAGTGGGTGATAACTTGAGCCAACCTGATTGCGTTTTTGGAACAGTTGAAGCAAAGTGAACCCTTCAGGAAAAGAAAGGGTGCGTTATGAAACACCACAGTTACGGTTCCGAATTTTATTTCACCTCCAAGCTTGGAGAATTGGTGGCTTGGGCTCGTAAAAATTCCCTTTGGCCCTACCCCTTTGGAACGGCCTGTTGTGGGATCGAACTGATGTCGGTCATTGGTCCGAAATACGATTTGTCCCGATTTGGCGCGGAAGTGGTGCGATTTTCACCCCGCCAATCGGACCTGCTCATCGTGGCCGGCACCATTACGGAAAAGATGGCACCCGTGTTGAAGCGAGTCTATGATCAAATGAGCGAACCCAAGTGGGTGATCTCCATGGGAGCTTGTGCCAGCTCCGGTGGTTTTTATAGGGCCTATCATGTGGTTCAGGGTGTGGATAAGCTGGTTCCCGTGGACGTTTATGTGCCCGGATGCCCCCCGGCCCCTGAGGCCGTGATTGATGGGTTGATGCAGCTGCAAAACAAAATTTCTGAGGAACAGGCAGAAGCTGCTAAAGCCTCCCATTCCTAAATTCCAAATTCATTAAAGGAATCGTTATGACTTTAGGAGCTGGTGCCATTGCCTTAAAGCGCTTTATGGTTTTGGGCATGCCGTCGCACCTCCCCTTTTCCCAGTGGGCCCAATGGCTTCACAAAGAACGTATCCACCCCCTGAGCCTAGATGACGTTCGAGAGGAGTCGTTGGGGTGGTGTCACCCCTACACGGGAGAACCTCAATTATTGGATTTTCATGACCATTGTTATGGAAACGTGTTTGTTTTTGCCATGCGCAAGGATGTGAAAAAAATCCCAGGCACCACATTAAAGCTTCAACTCAAAATGGCCGTTGATTCTTTGGAAAAGTCCGGTGATAAATCGAAATCCGGAAAAGGTGCTCACTCTGGGAAAAAACTGAAGGAAGCGGTGAAAGATAGACTTCGTGAAGAGCTCCTCGCCCACACCATCCCCACCGTTAGGATGTCTGAGCTGTTATGGCACGCCGATAAATCTGAAATTTGGCTCTTAAGTGCGAGCTCTGCTGTGGTCTCTGATTTTGAAGAATTGTTTCAGAAAACTTTTGAATTTCAGCTAATTAGTAAGAATCCTGGTGTTTTTTCGTTTTCCGAAGACACTCTCGGTCTGAAGGAATCAAAACCCAAAATTTCTGCATTGTTGGATCTTATGCCCACCTCGGCCTTTGGACTCCTGGAAGAAGGTCATGGCGCCGTTTCTGAACCAAACCCACAGCCCACGGAACTAACCGCAAATGATCTTTTTTGAAGGAACCAGGTTTAGCCCGTTCCTTAACTGAATTTTTCTGGAGGTGAATCCTTGAACCAACGACCCGCCATACGGCTTACCCCTATAGAATCCCTGGGGGAAACCCTTTTTAAACTTCGTGATTATACACCCATCCCCCTTGTAATTCTGGCCATTATCATGGGTCAACCCACGGTCGCCTCGCTGCTGGCTGGACTTTTTTTGGCCCTCTTTGGAGAAGTGGTGCGTATTTATGGCGTGGCTTTTATAGGCACGATCTCTCGCACCAGATCCTATAGCAATGGTGAACTGGTGAGCTCCGGGCCTTTTGCCCTTCTTAGGAATCCACTTTATTTTGGAAATTTGCTTCTCACCCTTGGACTTTCCATCATGCCCCACATTTGGTGGTTTCCTCCCATGGTGGTGTTTTATTTTTATGTTCAGTACATTCCCATTGTGTCTTGGGAGGAAAAAAAATTAGTGACTTTATTTGGGTCTAGGTACCAAGAATATCAGGCAAAAGTTCCCAACCGCTGGTTTCCCAGACTAGGACAACTTTTAAAAGGGGGATGGTATGTGGCTCCCGATTCTTGGGAACCCGCACTCAAAAGTGAAAAAAGAACCCTCACCTCCCTTGTGACCTATTTGGGACTGATGTTACTTTTATGGGCTGGAACTTGGGGCTGGCTTTCTATCCCCACCCCTTTGATAAAGGTTATCCAGCCGTGACGCTTGTTTCTCCTAATCTTAGCGCGTTTATGTCGGTGGCAGAAACCGGATCCGTCCAGGGAGCCGCTCGCAAACTGGTGCTCACTCAAGCCGCTGTAACCATGCGTATCAAACTTCTGGAAAAAGAATTGGGTGCAAGTCTGTTTCTAAGATCCCGCAAAGGGATGCAGCTCACCCCGTCAGGAGATCGGCTGTTGGAATTCTGCCAAAAAGCCAGGGAATTGGAAAATGAGATTCTGCTGAGCGTGCGAGAAGAAAAATTAGACCAAGAAGTTCGTGTGCGTTTATTTGGACCCTCCAGTGTAATGAGGTCGCGGGCACTACCTGCCCTCGCCAAACTCATGCCCAAAGAACCTCGCCTGCTTTTTGATTTGGTGATCGATGACCTAGATTCTGGCGTAGTGGCCGTAAAGCAGGGGCTTGCGGATTTTGCCATTGTTCCCGATCACACCGTGAATAAAGAATTGGAAAAAAAAGAACTTTTACCAGAGGAATACGTGTTGTGTGTTCCCCCCGCTTGGAAGTCTAGACCCATTGCTGAAATCCTCCAGCAAGAGAGAATGATAGACTTTAATGAAACGGATGATCTCACCTTTAAGTGGTTTGAAAACACGGGTTGGAGCTATAAACTCAATCCAGCTCGGATCTTTGTAAACAACACCGACGCCATGGGAAATTGGGTGTCCAGGGGAGTGGGATACTGTGTGTTGGCCCAGGAATTTGTGGATCTGTGTTTACCCAAAAACAGCGTGGTGGTGAGAGAGGATGCTCCCCGTTGGTATTTTCATCTTACTTTAATATGGATGGCTCGAAGTCAGCTTTCTCCCATTTTTCAGTCCATTGTGGATTCTTTGCGTTAATCAAAGGATTTTTTATTGTTACCTTTTTGGTGGGCTACCTTTGCCGCTATTAAAAT
This sequence comes from Silvanigrellaceae bacterium, assembly GCA_044339525.1. Classification (GTDB taxonomy): domain Bacteria; phylum Bdellovibrionota_B; class Oligoflexia; order Silvanigrellales; family Silvanigrellaceae; genus JBIIVH01. The sequence continues at coordinate 60,658 of JBIIVH010000014.1, forward strand.
CTTTCACTGCCGAAAATCGACCTAGCTGCTTTTTTAATAAGGTACCAGGTAGATGGGAAACGGATCCACAAACCCTTTGTTGGGAACTCCCCTAGAGGATCGTTATCGGCTGAGTGGGGAAGTGCAACACAATAAACAGGATAGCATCTGGACGGGTTGTCTGGTCCAGGATTCTAAAACGCACGTTTCCCTAAAAGTAAGTCCGATCACGTCAGATAATTTTAATGAAATCAATCATAAAAAAAACGTATACATGATGCTATTGGAGCAAGGAAAGCCTTTTTCCCATCCGTTTGCCAAAATTTTTGATGTGGTTCTGACGGAGCATTCCCTTCTGATTGTGGAAGAATTTCTTCCCGTGGGGCTTTCAGACCAATGTAAACCAAAGATAGCTGAGTTTACTTCTGTTTTAGGGTTGGGGGTTTGGACGCAGATTTGCCTCGAAGGGAGCAGAATCGCAAGAGCTTTGGATGCTCTCCATGGTAAAGGCATGGTTCATGGCAATTTGTGTCCTGCACATCTGAGATGGCAGTGCCATTCGGAAAATCACTTGGTGTTGACGGGCATGGGAAGTCCCATGTCTGCAGACCTTTTTGGGCATTTTTCATTGGATGAGTGCCCCTTGGATGATTTGGGTTACCTATCACCAGAACAAACGGGCTTCACACAGAAAGCATCCCAGTCCGTGGTGGATATCTATGGACTGGGTGTGTGTCTTTATGAGTGGGTGGCGTGCAAAAGAGCCTTCGAGGCTCCCACGGTGAAGGAAGTCATCGTGAAAATCCTAGGTTGGATGCCTCCTCCCTTGAGTGAACTTTTTCCAGGGTTTCCCAAGCAGCTTTCAGAAGTGATTCAAAAATGCATCCGAAAAAATCCTAAAGAGAGATATCAATCAGCTCTGGGGTTGGCCGCAGACCTAGAAGAGTGTTTGAGGTTCCTTGAAAAAGGGGACATCCTTTTTAAGTTTGCGCTCGGTAAAAAAGATAAAATAAGGGAAATCAACCATCAAATTCCGCTGATTGGTAGGGATCGGGAACTGGGGTTGCTTCAAGAGAGTTTGGTGAAAGCGGTTGATAATAAACCACAAATTCAGTTTTTAGGAGCTCCGTCGGGAGGTGGAAAGTCTAAACTGGTTTACATATTGTCCGAATATGCCTCTCGACTCAATTGGCAAGTGCTCAATGCCAAATTTTCAGAATATGAAAGTAACGTTCCCTTTAGTGCCGTTCAAGCCCTCCTACAAGAGCATCTCTCCTTTATCCATTCCCTTCCTTCCGAAATCGTAAAACCCTGGAAGGAAACGGTTTCGGAAAAAATGGAATCGAGACTGGATTCCTTAGCTTGGAGATTTCCATTCGTTTCGATTTTTTTTGGTAAAGGAACAGGTTCCAAAAACCTAGAATCGAGTCATGAGGTGGAATCCTTAATTCAAAATCTTGCTGAATTTCTCTTTTTACTGCCTTGTGGTGGCGCTGGGATTTTTATTTTCCTAGATGATTTGCAGTGGGCCGATCATTTTAGTTTAAAAGTGATTCAGTGTGTTGCAAAAATGATTCTTTCTGGGACAGTGGGAAATTTTTTACTATTGGGAACTTTCAGAGACGATGAAGTGAGCTCTGAACATTTTTTGAGCCGAGAAATCTTTAAACTAGGTCCGCCAAGCTGGGTATTAAAACTTCCCCCCCTCACAGCAGAAGCGACCTCGATTTTGGTAGAGCATCTATTGGATGAACGAAGCGAGGCCATTATGGATTTAGCCTCTGCTACCTTCCGAATCACGGGTGGAAATCCATTTTTTATTAGTGAATATGTGAAGCACTGTATCCAATCCGGTGATTTTTATCTAGATTCATTGTCTAATAGTTGGAAATTTCAGGCAAAATCGGATGGCATTAGACAGGATGTAAATTGGACCGCAGGATTATTTAAACTTATCGAAACCCGAGTCGCCAGGCTAGAGGATGCGTCCCAATTGATTCTAAAATGCGCTTGTGTTTTGGGAAGTCGTTTTTATGAAGCCGATTTGGAATTTGTTAGTAATGAATATCTTCGATTGCATCCTTCTCCCATGGAATTTTCTACTCTTAGAAATAATGGATTTAGGAGCCAAACCCTGCTCTTTAATAGTTCTTTTGGGCAATTGATTCAGGAGCATTTTTTAGTAGCCTCCGGTGGAGAAGTTCAATTTTATCACGATAAAATCTTGGAATCTGTTACCTCCCTGGTGAGTGCCGATGAAAAAAAGAGGATTCATCAAATATATGCTGGGCATGTATCTAAATTCTATTTGGAACAAACGGTGTTGAATGGTCAGTGTGACAGATATGAGCTGTTGGAAATAGCCGATCATTTTGTAGATGGAATGGCATTTGAAATGCCAAAAGAAGCTTTTTATATCTTGAAAATGGCGGGCAAAAAATCTACTCTTTTATTCAGTTTTTTTAAAGCCAAAATCTATTTGAAACTGGCCATTGATATTGTAGATCAGTTTCCCCATTTGATTGAGGAGTCAAAGTTTGAAACACTGGAATTGTATGCGGGAGCTTTGGCGCTTTCAGAAGACGTGGATGGGGCAATCGGAGTATTTGAACACATTTTTGAAAATCATCCTACCTTAAAAGGAAAAATAGCGGCCTGTGCTAAATTAGTCGAATACAATTTGGCCTTATTTAAATATCCTGACTCACTTGCGGCTTCACAACGGGGAATGGAATTACTTGGGATTTATCTGAAAAACGGCTTTTTTGCAGACATGTTTAGGATTTTAGTTTGGGGTGTTTTATTTGTAATTATTACCTTATTTAATAAAATTACAAAAGATAAGTTTTTAAGAAATCCAAACTTGGCGGAAGAACTTTTTTGTGTATTGGCCACTCAATCTCAGGTGCCTCGATTTTTTGTGAAGCCTGTGGAAGCAGTAGGAATGCAGTTATATATATTAACTAGACTTTGTCTTCATCCCAAAGGAAGACACTTCAGCCAACTAAGGGGCTTTTGGGGAGTTTTTTTTGCTGTAGTCGGTTTGCATAAACTGGCGCTTAAATTTCATTCTCAAGCGGCTTCCGATTTTGTAACCTGGAATGACCCTGTATTAGAAAATTTTTTCCGATTTGATTTGGCTTATTTATCATTCTATCCTCAGGGGAAAATTGAAGAAGAAACTAAGATTTTATCTGAAGTAATTGAAGTTTTGGAGCCGCTGGGTGAGACATTTTGGAGGACCTTATCTCTCCAGGCATTGATTCATGCCGAACACTTAGCACCTAGAATGGAATATTTGAATGCATTTAATCAAAAATTTAAAGTTCTTTGCAACACAACCCAGTTTGAGTATTGCATAGCCAGCCCGTTTCTTAAAACCTATTTGCTCTTGGATAAGCAAATGGATGCAGAAAATTGGGTAGAGAGGATTCAAAATGCCGTAGATCAATTTGAATCAGAGGGCACAAAGTCCATAGACTGGTGCTACGCGAGTGATGCACTAGGTGAGTATTTTTATTGGACGGGTGATCTACAAAAAGCCACCGTATGTCTTAAAAAGGCATTTTGGGGAAGCGTACTGAACCATCACCGTGTGGCCCACTGTCTGTTGATCCCGTGCCACTACGCAAAAGTGCTTCTTGTAGAAAATAAAGCAATCCGTGCCTTGTTTCCTCTCTTTATCAGTTGGTTGAATGCCTTGCTGGGATACTCATTGGTGCTGCCATTTGCTTTTATAAACACGGGTAGCTGGTTTTACGCCTTAAATCTCCATCAAATAGGCCGATGGTTTTACAAAAAAGGCACTCATGTCGCTAGAACCCGTGGTTGGTACCAAGTTCTCGCTGAAGCCCACTTGGAACAAGCCAAGTGGGAATTGGGATGGGATGCGGAGGAAGCGCTTTTGCATGCCGAAAATGCAAACCTTCTGTTTTCTAAAATGGGGATCGGCTTTTTTGCTGCCAAAGCCCAGAAATGGGTAAAACTCTCAAAAGATAAACTTAGTCAGCGATTTCCCAATGAGGATTTTTGGTTTTCTCAGACTCATAAAAGCTCTAAACAGAAGCTAAAATCCCAAATGGAAGCCATTGCATTTCATGAACTGATCATTAGTTTGAGTGATGTTCAGACCAGGGAAGAGCTTTTCAATGCCCTTTTAGCAAGCAGCTGTGCCAGCACGGGAGCGCAGTATGCCAGTTTCTATCAACTAAAAGAAGATAAGCTGTTTCACGTAAAAAGTCACATCTCGGGTCAAATGGATGTGGAAAAGCCACAGTGGACCAGTGGTGTTTTCCGAAGTGGGAATCGTTTGGAGATGTGGTTGCAACAAAACTTTGAAGCCGTGAAAGTTGGCCCATTCATTTTTCAGTCTGAAAATGGAAATAACGTGTTTAATCTCTCCGGGTCAATCATGGCCGTGCCATTGGGAAACCGTGATTTCTGTCATGGTGTTATCATAATCACCAATGAATTTGTAAATGATTTGTTTGACACTCGATCGGCTCAAACCATCGCTCCCCTGGTATCGCAGGCACTTATCGTATTAAAAAATCTGGAATCGATGGAAGCAAGAGAAGAAAAAGCGCGTTTAGAAATCGAAATTATGGCGGCAAAAGCACTGCAAGATACTTTGTTGCCTTCTTCTGAATGTCAAATTCCTAATGTGGAGGTCTGTTATCTTTATCAGAGCGCCACCACAATTGGTGGTGACTGGTTAAACTACTTCCATCATGAGTCTTCTAACTCTCTGTTTTGTTTTATTGGAGATGTGACTGGGCATGGTTTTCCAAGTGCATTAATGACGGGAGTGGTGAGTGGAGCCATTTCTTCTTACACACGTACATTAAAACGTTTTGATGCTTCGGATGGTATGGTTCTTCAGAACATGGCGAAACTCCTGAATGGGGTTGTGTTTGAAACCGGCAAAAAACTGAACCTTGCCATGACCATGGCCATGATTCATGTGGATCTCGAATCTGGTCGCTGCGCTTACCTAAGCGCCGGACATACACCCATACTTTGGCGCTCTTTAAGATCGAAAAAAGTGGAAATATTACAAAGTCCTGGAAGCCGATTGGGAGTCCAAGTGGATTGTGTTTATGAGTTAAAGCATTTTCAGCTGTCTAAGGGAGATATGCTCTTTTTTCATACTGACGGACTAACGGAACAAATGTCTCCCGAAGGTAAATGTTTGTCGGTAAAGGCAATTGGTCGGCTTTTATCCGAAGCAGAAAGCGTATTGGAGGCACAACAAAAAATTAAGGATCGTTCTCTACGTTTGTGGAAGGGAACCGCTTTGGAAGATGACTGTACTTATTTTACCATTCAATGGCATCCACCCCACATAGAGAAAGAAGCCGATTTCGGACTTCCGAATAAAAAATCAGCCTAATAATCGATGAGAGACTGCAGACTTTAGGTCATCATCGCTAGGGTAATTGCTTAGAGACTCCTTTTAGCTGCCATAGCTTAATTTCAGCCAAAATACTTAAGATTAATACTCCGAGAGGGACCAGCAGGAATTTTTGCCTGAGGTGGTGAGTTCCGATGACGCCAATCGCGCAGCCAAGCATGAAAAAAAGTACAATGGCACTTAAAATAAGAATGTTTTTTGATTGGATTTGAATATTTCTTTTTTCGGTGTTTCTTGATGTAGAAAAGTGGCTTTTGATTAGCTTTCCAATGGAAATTCCTAAATCCGTCCAAACCCCAGTGATGTGGGTGGTTCGAATGATGCAACCCAAAGTCTCCCTAAAAGTCGCATTTTGGAGCCCAAGGCACATGCTTAGAAGAAATCCTCCCAAAATGCTTGTGCTAGATGTTGATTTTGTGTAGTTTAATTGAAAGAAAACCATAAAAAGTAGCAAAAGCTCTAGGCTTAATGGAATGATGGCAGTAGATTTTCGGTCAAATGTGGATTGGTCTGCAATATTTAGGGAACTTGTGATGGATCCAATTAAAAATCCAACAAGAATAAGCACCGATCCGAGCAAATAATGGAAGTCTTTTTCTAAAAAATCAATGCCTATGTGAGTAACATGGCCTGACATATGTGATACAAAGGATCCGAATTCATAAAATCCAAAACTATTCACCATGCCCGCATTTACGCAAAGCAATAGGGGCAAAAGGGCTTCCAGGGCATAGAGCCTTCGTTTGCTTAGTTCCAATTTAGACCTCGCTACTCCCTCGGAAATTAGCTTCCCCTGACCATTCCATTCACAATAGCTTCAAGCCAAGCTCTTTTAAGTCTTTTGACTGTAACCCAACAGGAGCACTCGACATGGCGCAAATCCCCGCTCCATTTTTGGGAAAAGCGATGAGATTTCTGATTGAATTTTCACCACAAAGGATGCTTGTGACCCGGTCGACACCGATGGCCATGCCACAGTGAGGAGGAACGCCATACCGCAAAGCCTCCGTAAAAAATCCAAACTCGCTTTCCACGGTATTTGGATCTTTTCCTAGGAGCTCAAACATTTTGTGTTGCATTTCCCACATGTGAATTCTTGCGGAACCTCCCCCTATTTCCCAGCCATTCCACACGAGATCGTAACTTTGAGCCTGAATGGCAATGGGTTGAGGGAGAGAGAGACGCTCCGGAGTTAATGACATAAATTCCGAAAAATCTTCAAATCTGGGAGATGTAAATGGATGGTGAGCGGGAGCATGTTGCTTTAAATCAGGATCGTAAAGAAACATGGGCCAGTCAGTGATCCACAATAACCCTTCTGATCCTGGTTCTACCCTTGTTTCCTGAATCACCTTGGATCTAAGGCCAGACAGGATGAATTGGGCTTGTGATTCCGACGAATCGATGCAAAAAAACAACATGGTTCCTTCGTGTGCAAACGACTCCTGATTAGGAAGGGTGCCAAAATCTTGATAAGTGTTTTTTATAGTGTTTAATATCTCTAATTTTTCAGAGGATGTAAAAAATTTTCCGGCGGGTCCTTGCCAGGAGCCATCTGCCTGAACTCGAATCCAAGCAAGTCCTTTTCCACCCAAGCTCCGGGCAAAATCCTGCAGGTTGTCTAGAAAGGTGCGACTCAATTGGTCTGCTCCTTCGCTAGGACGCACCGCTAATACACGAGCAACGGCATTGGGTTTGGCATTCCCGTAAGGGTCTAACAGGATTTTTCGAAAAACATCCAGTTGGGTTTCCTTTAATTGGTCTTTTATATCAGAAATCAAAAATGGGTATCTAATATCAGGTTTATCCGAAGCATAATGCAGCATCGCTTTTGCAAAAGGCAAGCTTTGGATGCGTGTGGGTAATTTGATCTTTGCCTCTAATTTAACCTCTTTTAGCGTATCAAGAAAGCACTTTTCGAGAGTTAACTTAAAATGCTCATAGTGCATAAAGGAACATTCTAAGTCCATTTGAGTGAATTCTGGTTGCCTATCGGCTCTTAAATCTTCATCTCTAAAACATTTTGCCAACTGCATGTAGCGATTAAATCCGGAAATCATCAAGAGCTGCTTTAAAATCTGTGGGCTCTGGCTCAGGGAATAGCGACGATGTAGGTGTGCTCTGGATGGTACACAAAACTCCCTTGCCCCTTCGCTGGTGGGTCTAAACAAAACGGGTGTTTCGATTTCCAGAAAACCTTGTTCTATTAGGGAGCAGCGCAACTGATGAATCCAATGTGCCCTGAGTTTTAAATTTGACCTTAAAGAAGGAGAACGTAGCTGAAGATAACGATATTTTAGCTGAAGTTTTTCAGATACAGATTCATCGTCTAGGGGAAAGGGAAGCGTTTTTGCAAGCGAAAAAATGTCTATATGACTCACGAGTAATTCGTGATCTCCCGATGTCAAGTGGGGGTTGGAGTTTCCTTCGGGACGAACCCGCCATCTACCTTCCACACCGATGGTGCTAAAAATCTTTAGATTTTTGAATTTTTTAAAAGCAAACTCATGGGCACTGGATTCGCACAATACCTGCACACGTCCATGGCCATCGTCCAACTCCACAAATACGACATCGCCATGGTCGCGAATAGTTACAACCCATCCCGCAATTCGTAAGTCGGAGCCTACGTGTGTTTGACTGATTTCGGAGGTCTGTAGGTATCTTTCTTCGGATAGACTAGTCCAATCTTTCCATTCACTCATTGGCTCATTTCTTTCTTTCGATTTAACGACAGCTCCATTTGTTTAGCTTAGGTAACTGACCTTGATTTAGGGCAATGTCCATTTTTCCAACCACAGGTACCCCATGTACTCTCAGATAAGAAGGGGTGACTTCGATCTTATCCATGTCAAAACTAGGTCCAAGTACCGTATTCAGTTTTGCACGAATGCCATCGAGTTGCAATTGAGCAGTATTGACATTCTTTTTCTTTAGTGAGATGAGCTGAAATTGGTTTTCAAACCGAAGTTCCACGGGTGGTAGACCATCCATATTAACGGAACAGGACACGAGAGTAGGGTTTCTAAACAAAGCAACCAGTGGAATATTTGAAGTCTGAATTGACAATCCATTAATCATTTTGGGAAATTGGGCGGCAAGCAGTGAAACGGAAGGATTTGGAGTCACTTGACCCAGTTTTTGAGTTATCCGACTCAATAAAGCATTATCAAAATGGGACTTAAAGTGAATCGTATTAGGGTTAGTGAGAAGTCCAGCCAAGAGTGGCAACAAGTGGCCAAATGCGAAACGATTGAGTTCACTTTGCTCCATACCTAGGTCCCACATTAGAAAAGAATGTGGAATTTCCGTAACGCCCTGTTTATCTGTGGTAAGATCCCAGCCCTTGCGTGTAACGACTTCTACGGATTGGATGTTTCCTAGATCCTGATTTGGCGTAGAAAGTTGGACACCCTGTACCAGAAGCTTTTGCGACTCCACCCAAATGGAGATCGTGCTTTCCATGGACCAGATCAATCCAGACCTTCCTACCACTCTCCCTGGCTTTTCTAAAGTGATTTCCCATTTTCCTTCATTTTGACGGATCCCCTCTATTTCAACCTCCCCCAGCAAAATTTCTAGCTGACTTGCCGTTTCAGGAAAGCCCAGTTCCCGAAGTTGAAGAGGAAGCACTGTGGAGAGCTCATCTTGATTCCAGCTTAAATCAAATTCTTGACTCATCAGATCTCGGGCCATATCCACAAGAAGGCCCCACTGCTGGCGATTGGGATTTCGAGGAAGGATGGGTGGTTGAGAAGGATCATCAGGGATTTGAGGCGCATTGCAGTCTAAGTTCAGTTGCCTGCAGAATTCCGGAAAGTCTTTGGATGCAAAGGAAACCCTTTGCAAAGGAGCAGCTTGCTGAGCAGAACGACCACACCCCCAGCTAGTGAAAATGAGACAAGGTATCGCTAAGGCAGCAGTGAGAGTTCTAAAATTCATTGGGAGTCCTCCTCGTGTTTTTCATTCCAATAAAATTCCGGCTATAGGTGAGAAAGTAAGGTTACTTTAGGGATGTCTACAAGGCCATTCTTGGAACAGTATACACAATAGGAAGAGATTGTAAAGTAAACAATACGCTCTGGTGGAGCCCCCAGAATTATTGACGTTAAGCAGCGAGAATGGGCATCCGATACATCGGGTACTTAGGGAATTTACGAAGTACAAGGTGCATTTTCATGACAGTTCTTCAACCAGATCAGATTCATAACCTGTTGCTTTTTGGAGTACAACAAAATGCAAGTGATTTGCATTTGCGAGTCGGAGAGCCGCCCGTCTATCGTATCTCAGGAAAATTGACTCCTCTCAATGTAGATACCCTTAAGCCTGAAGATACAAAGGCCATTTGCACATTACTATTGAACAACTCACTAGACAAAGTGGATCTGGATTCTGTTACGGATTTTGACACAAGCTACGAAATGTCCGAAAGTTCTCGCTTTAGGGTCAACGTCTACAGACAAAAAGAAACGTTGGCTGTTGTGATCCGTATCATTCGTACCACGATCCCCAATTTGGAGTCATTAGCCACACCGCCTGTGGTGAAGCAGATTTCAGAATATGAAAGGGGATTGGTATTAGTTACGGGTGCTACTGGCTCCGGTAAATCCACAACTTTGGCGGCCATGATCAACCATATCAATTTTTCGCGTCGGGTGCACATTCTTACGCTGGAGGACCCAATTGAGTTTGTTTATCAAAGGACTCGCCAACTTTCTAATGGAACAAAAGATGTGGCTAAAGCCACCATCTCCCAAAGGGAAGTGGGGAAAGACACTCCCAGCTTTGCTGCGGGCCTCAAATCAGCATTAAGGCAAGATCCAGATGTGATTCTTCTTGGAGAGATGCGTGATATTGAAACCATAGACACTTGTTTAAAAGCGGCTGAGACAGGGCATCTGGTTTTTGCAACGGTTCATACGACGGATGCTGCCAAAACCATAGGAAGAATTCTTTCGGTGTATCCGCCTGAGGCTCAACAAGGCGTTAGATATAGACTGGCGGATGCTTTAAAAGCTTCCATTTCTCAGAGACTTCTGCCGTTAGCCAGTGGCAAAGGGCGTGCACTGGCAGCTGAAATTATGGTAACAACTCCCATGATTCAAGATTTGATTCGGGATCCTCTTAAATCTAGTCAAATCAAGGATGCAATTGAGCAGGGAAGGAGTGCTTATGGATGTCAGTCATTTGATCAACATTTGTTAGACTTATTTAAATCTGGTAAAATCACTAAAGAAGTTGCAATGGAAACAGCTACATCTCCAGCGGATCTGGCTCGCCAGATTTCCTTAACCGGAGGAAATGTGGATGCCAATGATGTTGTGATTCAGAGGGGATAATACTTTCTAATGCTTGATATGATAAGCAAAAATATTAAGGGTGATTGTATGGAGACTCCGACTGAATTAAAACCATCCGATTTAGATAGCGCCATGGAAAGTATGCACATTGGCATAGTGGCATTGGACCACAAATACCAAGTGCGCCATTTCAATCCCGCTAGTCTTACTATCTTGGATTTAGATAGAGATCAATTGGTGGGAACCCGCTCCATTGACCATTGGAAAGTATTTAAAGAAGATGATAGTCTTTTTTCTCCGGATGATAGTCTTTTTTTATTGCCCATCCAAAATCGATCCCATAAGCCAATTATAGTGGGTCTAAAAAATAGGCAAGGAATGGACGTGTGGATTAGTTTAAAGTCCATTAAAGTATCAGATTCAGATGGAAAAATTTTTACTTATATATTGTCGTTTACAGAAGTTACTGACCTCATTAGAGCCAAAGAGCTACTGAAAAAAACGGGTCGGCAAGTTTTGTTTGAAAAACAGAGGTACGAAAAATTCATTCATGGATTGAATGAATCCATGATCGTCAGCATTTGTGACAATAAGGGAAAAATTCTATTTGCGAATCCAAAATTTTGTGAGATTACCGGATTTTCCATTTTTGAAATTTTGGGCATGTCTCATCAAAAAACTCATTCCTTTCTGCAGGATGCAACCATCTATGATGCGATATGGAAGATGGTGATCTCGGGACAAATTTGGAAAGGAGAGATTCGTCATGGGCGGGCAGATAAATCGGAGTATTGGACGGAAACAACGGTAATCCCCTTCTTTAAGGGAGATGGCGAACTGGAGCAGGTTATGTACATTGAGTTTGACGTAACCAGTCGAAAAATTGCGGAACAAAGTCTGGTTGCCACCTCCAAGCTGGCTTCCCTGGGAGAGATGGCAGCGGGTGTTGCTCATGAGGTTAATAACCCACTTGCCATTATTCTAAGTTATATTGAAGAGATGGAGGAAAAAACCCAAGAGAATGAGTTGTTTGCTCCAGCCTTTTTGTCGGATATTTTAAAGATCAAGCAAACCGCACTCAGGATTGCATCCATCGTAAAAAGTTTACGTACCTTTTCTCGTAATGTAGAAAATGATCCGTTTGAGTTTGTGGACTTAAAATTTATTATAGATGAAGCTCTAGGTCTTTGTAAGGAAAGATTTAAACAACAGGGAATTGAGGTGCGCATTGAAAATATTCCTTGTGTTAAAATGGAATGTCGTGTGCCACAGGTTGGACAGGTTTTTTTCAATTTGTTAAGTAACGCGTTTGATGCGGTTTCAAACCAGGCTAAACCTTGGGTCGAGATTACTGCATACCAGCCCGACCCCCACAAGATTTGCATCTGCGTAACCGACAGTGGAAATGGCATAGAGGAACATGTGGCTTCCAGAATTATGCAACCCTTTTTCACCACTAAAGAAATTGGTAAAGGAACGGGTCTGGGACTGAGCATTTCTTCTGGAATTGCTCTGAGTCATGGGGGGCAACTCCGCTTAAATCATCGTCATCCCAACACTCAGTTTGTGCTAGAGCTTCCTCTGTGCCAGAAAAAAAATATTTAATGATTTTAGTTTATTGGATTAATTTGAAAAAAAGCTAAAAAAATAACCTGGTTTATCCGATAGAGTCTTTTGATTTTCTTTAGGAAATTTATGAAAAGTAAATTTGGATCTAAGCTTTTGGGGATTTTGGCTGTTTTTTTCTGCTTGTTTGGATGCGCTAAAGTAAAAAATCGCTTGCAAACGAATCCTAACTTGGGATCAGAGCCCAAGTTACAGAATGGGGAAGTAAATCAGCAGATCCCGAAAAACAGTGACTTGAGACCCGCCTCGGACGGGGAGGCTTTGCTTTTTTTAAAAGGCAATTGTGATGGATGTCATGGACCTTTGGCGCCGGCTCAAAGAAATCAACGAAGTTTTTGGTCAATGCCAGATGTGTTTTGGCTTCCCCTCAAGGGAGCGGCGGGAGACTCTTTTGAAGGGACCATCTCCAAGCCTGAAGAGGTTCAAAAGTTAAAAAATCTTTTAGAGGTGGATCCTGGCTGGCCACGCGTGTATCTTTCGCTTCAAAAAAAAGTGAATTCGCAAAATGCTCCGGATGCAAAGGCCATGCCTCCCAGCGAATTGGACCCTTCCCAAAAAGACATGGCTCAGAGGGTACTTAAATGGATGGAGTTGGAGTTTCCTATTATGGCGTTGGACGTAAGCCTGGAACAAGGAAAAAGTCCGAAAGATATTAATATGATCACAGATTTTGATTGTAAAAAACCTTTAAATGGAAGACAATTCATCAATAAAATTACAAATGAAGTGTTGGGAAGGCCACCCACTCAGCAGGAGCTTACGGAATTTCCAGGGATGGAGCATGCTCATGACCCCAAGGTGAAGACTTGGATTTCCGAAAAATTAGGTACGACCTGGCAATCTTCTCTCAAACAATATGGACTTAAAAACCTAGCCTATCGATATGTAAATTCTCCTTTGATTATAAATACAAGTTTGGTTCAGGATCCTCAAAAAAAATCGGACATTCTAAACGAGTTTTACGCTAAGCTTATTTATTATTTCGATCAGAAAAAAAGTTTCTCCGATCTGATTATGGATAAAGTGGTTTTGGTTACGGAAAAAACAGCTCCGGTATATGGGTGTGACATTAAAGGTCTTTCTGTTACTTTAAATTTGGAAAATCGGGATTGGTACTTGTGTACCATGCAACCACCTCGGGGCACATTCTTTACTACTTTGGGTTTTTTACTTTCTAAACCGAGTTCATTCTTGTTAGAAAATAATAATTACGGACGAGTGGCGGCCATCAATGAGGTGGTATTGGGCACCACTTTGCAACCCAACACTAAGGGACCTTCCTCTGGAAATCCCAAATTACCAGAATGCTTCGAATCAAAAGATTTTCGGGTGTTAGACCAGGGTTCCGGAAACTATGCAGCACGGGGAACTCTAAAAATCCCACAGGCTGGGACTTTGTGTCAATCCTGCCATTTAGATAAGTATCTCGCAGCAGGATCCTTGGTGTTCCGGCCATTTGGAAGCACAGGAGAGATTTTAACCCAAGATCTGTTACTTTCTGCCACCTCTCGGGAGATCGTTCCAGGTCTCACCCAAGAGTGGGCCAATGCCCTACCAAACCCTAGCTATAGGTGGATGAACAAGAAAACCACTCAACCAGACTCTCAAGACCTTCCCGAACTTGTGACGGCTCCTTTTTTAACTTCGCTTCTGGACATTGGTAAAAATCCTGGGCAAGAAAAGGCTTGTATTTTTGATAAAAAGTTAGAAAAAGAGGTGATTTTAACAAGTGTACCTGAACTCATGGAGTGGATTCTGAAGGATAGAACTCAACTGAGTAAGGGGCTTTCTCGAATGCTCCCTCGGGCCATTAGCAATTCATCCGAGACAAATTTGGAGATCGTTTGGAGTTTATATGAAAGTTATCAAAAAAACAATGGAGAAATATTATCGTTGATTGAATCCTATCTAACCTCCAAAACCTACGCTTGTGGGAGTGAGTGATGGGAGTTGTCAATCCCCTTTTGATACTTATATTCTGGATGAATGCAGCGCTTTTGATGGGTGGATGCGCACCTAAAAATAAATCCTTAAGTGATCCATTGATTCTGGTGGGAAAACACCCTACTGCTTTGGTGAAAGCCACTCCAGCCCCTGATCCCGCACCAGGGGAGCCACATCTTGAAAAAGACGGGACTTCGAGAGTGATTTTAGGGCTCGACCGCAATGGAATGAAGCGCAAAAATCGAAAGCAATTGGAAACTTCTTTGAATGCTTGTTTAGGAGGGAAAGGGTCAGAATTATTTAATATTGGTGAACAAATGGTGGAACTGGAACCAGGTCAGGTTTCAAATTCCAATGATGAAACTCGCTTAAAAGAAGAAGGACGAATCCGGTTTTTAGTTCCGCTAATATACAAAGAACACACTAATAAAAGCATCTTGGAGATTCAGAGTGCCATGATTGAGGGAGGCCAGGCTGGTCGTGTCAATACAAGCATCGACAGCCTTGAAGATGAAGGCTATTTGAGGGCCACTTCTCTGGTGGCCAATGTGGTAGCCTGGAACTGTGATGATACAAAGCACACATGTAATTGTGAAGGACCTGAAAAATCAAAAGAGATGCTCAAAAGATGTATTACGATATTAGATCCTTCAAGCCCGACCTTTTTGGAAATCGCTCAATTAATGGGGAGCGACCAAAGGTGTGGTCATTCGGATCGGTTTGAACGGAGAAAGGCATTGGCTTCCTTTTTGTCGTCCTTTTTATTTTTGGTTTCGAACTGAAGGATAAATGATGTACAACAGAAGAGAGTGGATTCAAAGAATGCTCAGTGGGCTTGGAGGCGGGTGTTTGTTACGGCAGTTGAGTGGTCTTGGTGTACAGGAAGATTTTGCCATCAATGAGACGTTCCGGCTTTTGAATCGGTCTTCCAGTCTGAAATTAGGAAATCTTGATTGGTTTGTAAATTCTGCCTTGTCTTTGGCATCGGCAGACCCAAATGAAGATTGGACCATTGTAACCGTAAAGGTTTGTGATAATCTGGCTGCGAGCTTAGTTTTTGCTTTGGGAAATACCTCTGGATCGGGAGAACTTAGTAACAGCCTTTCCAATGATGTGCATCCTGCCACTAAACGGGCTGGCAATGCCACTGATTACTTAGCTCAAAATGGCGTAAAAAATCTGTGCACTGTCCCAAGGTTTGCGTTGTTAAGACTAAATGACTTTTTTGGTCGGAGACTTTTTCATGGAACTTATTCGGGAGGCACGGATCGAAGTCTTCCGTTAGAGAACTTAGGATTTGGAAGTTATCTTGGGCAATTTCCGGAAAACGTTGGATTACAGTGTTACCTAACGTGCGATCGAGACCGTTCTGTGGCGGTACATAACCTGGTTGGACTCAAAATAAGACCTAATTTACCAGATTTAAACTATTTGCTTGCGGAAAAAAAATTGGTGAATAGCCCACTCGGTATCACTTGTTTTATGGCAGGAGATGCTTATGACGCGAATGGGGGTGATTCCACCAATGTGGTTTATAGCGGAGATTCCACGTCGGTGGCGGCAGTGGGAAAAAGTGTGTCTTCTTATGTGAAGATTCTTAGACAAAGTTCCATTTCAGGATACCAAGATGTATCTCCTGTAGAACAGAATTTTTTAATAAAACTAGATAGATATATCTTTGATAAATCAGGGATTAGAAGTTCCATTTTAGAAAGTCGAGCCTCATTTGTGGAATCTCTTCCTGATTTTGTGGGACTTCAAAGTTTAGAGACCTCCAGGCATCTAAATGTAGACACGAGTATTTCAAATGTACAACAAATTGGGGTGGGCTCCACTGGGCCTGCTCGCTTTGAGTTTTTATCCCAATGTGCATTTGTTTCTAGGGCGCTTCGTTTGAGGAATTCACCCTTACGAAACTTCTCCCTGTTTTTAAATCTCAACGATTTGGATGGAGCAAATTTTGATGTCGCCTTAAATGGCATCACCAACCAAAGTTATAACTCCCTCTCTTATGTCGAGGGCATGCGACAATTGGCTTTGGGACTAAACATTCTGGCCCATGGGTCGGCGGGCAAAAAGGTGTTGGTGCAAGTGATCAGTGATGGAGGACGTGACAATCAAAATGGAGATAGCAATCATAGCTTTGTAATGGTGATGGGTCCTAAGATCCCAGGTGGCCTTGATGATGTTTTGCATGGGAATCTAGATCAAATCAATCAAAATACCTCGGATGTTTTTTTAAATTTTGGTAATACTTCCGTGCCTTGGACGACATCCAATTCGGAATCGGGGTTGAGGCACAGCGATGGTACTTTAAATCAAACCTCTGTGACTCAAACCGGAGATGTGCAATTAGGCTTGTTTCGTTTTTTGCAGCAACAGCAAAACAAATCTTTAGATCTTCCAGGCTCAGGAAATTTTGTCCAGTTGAAAATTAAAAAATAGGTCTAATATAGTAGGATATGGTCTAGAAAAACACAATCCCAACCCATGGAATCATGCCATGCCTTTTGGGATTGAGCTCTTTCTAGATACCACTGATTTTGGAGCCCTTTTTTTCCACGGGCATGGCAATGCTTTCTGGCTAAGGCCACTAAGGGTTCTTTTTTTTCCTCGGCCAAAAAACCAAAAAAAGGATTTTCGGATTCCCGTTGCCAAAGAAGTTTAGCGGTAAAAAGAGTGAGGTCATTCCTGATTCCCATTTTTTTGCGCAGATACAAATTCACAGCAATGAGGTGGAGTTCAAAGCCAGGGGGGGCCAGCTGCGCTTGGATGGGAAGAAACGCCTCATCGGGGAGGTCGTTTGTCATGGCATCTTGCAGTGGCCAATGGTGATAGGTCCACACTAATCCCATCAAATTCCAAAATCCGGGTGTAAAGGTACACCGATTGTCGGTGGGTGTCGCACAGAGTTTTCCCTTGCCTGAGCCCAAGATCCATTGGACCCACTTTTGGGCGGCTCGGGAGTCCTTTGTTTGGAGCAAATAGGCCATCACTCCAAATGCCATATCCCGTGAAAAGGAATTGGGCGTTTCCTCGCCCTTTTGAGCCCTTAGGGGGCTTCTCCACCATCTGCCGGAAGGGTCCTGCGATTGTTTTACGTATTCACATGAATGCAGGTATCCAGAAAGACACAGCAAGCCGTTAAAAAGCACTCCATCTCCCTGATCGCATTGGGGTTTGCTGGGGAACCCTTGGCACTCGGGAAGTCTTCCTGCAACATCAATCATAAAAAGTTCTGAATTTTCAGATGGATATATCAAAGTTTGGGGTTGACTGGGAATGGGCTCAGATGGGCGTTCGCATCCCATTAGGAAAGAGGAAACCCCCCACCAAAGGGTTTTGGGTAGTGGGAGGGAGGTTGGGATCGTTTTGAACCGCCAAAGCATAAATATTTCTCAACAAGCTTAAATCTTTAGCTCTAGTTACACCTAAATGCGTATCGGCCTTATGACTTTGTTTCTAAACTTTTGTACCTAGCCAGAAATGGAACTTGTTTCCCCAATGGATTTGGGATAGGTTCGGCTTGCGATTTGTGTTGGAAGGAGCGGTGCTTGTGTTACCCCATGAAGTGAAAGAGAGAATCGAGTCCCACTGGGACAAGGCGATGGTTTTGGTGAATGAGTTTTCCGGAGGAACGGACCATTATTCGGTGACGGTGGTCACGGAACAGTTTGAAGGAGTGGGACTTCTCAAGAGGCATCGCATGGTGTTGGATTTGTTTCAGGCTGAAATCGGAACGGGCGAAGTTCATGCTCTGTCCATAAAGGCATACACTCCCGCCCAGTGGGAAGTGGAAAGTAAACAACGTCGATTTTTTTAGGCTTAAGAAAGGTGACCATTTGCAACTGGTCAAATGAATGAACAAGGAGATTTATATGACTGACTGGAAATCTAAAATTGAAAATGATGTTAAGACCAATGATATCGTGATTTATATGAGGGGAACACCTGATCAACCTAGGTGCGGATTTTCGGCGCGGGTGATGAAGATATTTAACGATATTGCCCTCCCATTTAAGACGGAAGATATGGATAGTGATCCCGAGTTGTGGAAAACCTTAGCCGCACTCAACGACTGGCCCACTAGCCCTCAGATTTTTATCAAAGGGGAGTTCATTGGTGGGTGTGACATTGTCACGGAAATGCACCGGTCGGGAGAATTGCACACCATGCTAGGAATTTCTAAGGACCATGTTTAATTGAGCCTTAGCTAAGCAGCGTCTGAATGATAGGGGCGGGGGTGGGATCGAGACGCTCGTCGTTTAATCTTATGATTTCTTTCGGGAGTTGCCCAGCCTGTACCAGGGTATTTACCACGGCATCGATATTTAAAACCTCTTTTCGAACGATTTTTTCACTTAAGTAGTTGAAGGATCTTCCTGTTTGATAGTCAAAACCCTTGCCAGTGACGTTTAGTAGGTTTGAGTCGATGATTCGATGGAAACCATTCAAATCGGAAAATTGGTTATTTTCGTCTAGAGCGGCGGCGTCTGTTTCTCCTAAAATAAGCCCTGATTTGATTCCCCTTCCAGCCACTAAGCAAAGCCCCGTGTAAGGGTTGTGGTCTGTTCCCGTGGCGTTGATGGCACTGCCCAATTGGCGCATCGTTCTGGGTGCATCCGCGGATTGATGTCTTGACCATCTGGCCAAATTATTGACACCTATGCTGCTGCGATTCCAAATCGGTCTACTTTTTTCCAAAACTGTTCCCATCGCCCATCGGTTA
>JBIIVH010000113.1:0-4257 GCA_044339525.1 Silvanigrellaceae bacterium
CGATATTCGGGAGAAAAGTATTACCAAGGAGCTAAGATCCCCATTGGATTTAATGCCAGTGGAAATAAGGTACCAGGACTCGAAACTTTGGTGCAAAGCGTGCGGGCGGATAGGGCCATGATTTTAGAAGATTAATCAATCCCCGTACAAATGGTTTTATCCGCAAATGGGCAAGTCAATTTAAATCGGTTCCGACTCACATTCACACCGATCAATTTGGGCATGGACACAAGAGGGCTTAAGTCCCGGATGTTGTTTTCAGCTAGAAGTAAGATTTCCAGATTCTTTACCCGGGCAATGGGGCTCACATCTTCAATGGCAGAACTAGAAATACTCAAAACCGTCATTTTGGACAAGGCTTGGGCCACGTCTTCACACTTCCCCGATTTAGCTCCGCCGTCTAATTGGGCAGCATTACGCATGCGTCCAATGGTGGAAGCAATTTTAGGACCAACTCCTCCCACTGTGGATTGCCTGCAGAGTTCCAAAAAACTCCCCTTGGGAGCTGCCACCTGGGAAACATCGGAATCCACGTTCATGCTCCCGCGGCTTCCACAAGCGTTAAAAGCAAGGCCCAGCGCAAAACTAGTCAAAGCAACTCTGCTGAATGCAGACGTGTTAATCAAACTAAACTTCATGTTTACTCCCTCATATTTTTTAGGTATTTAGCAAACCCACCCTACAAAGGTTGAGGTTACAAGCCTAAAAAAGATTTAAAAGGTATTGGTAACAGAGTCAAGGGTTTTTTGTAGTACTTGCCAATATTACAATAAGTAATTCTCAATTTTTAAAATTTATCTCCGATACGATTGCTATTCTTATTTTTTGGCAAACACGGGAGGGCTTTTCCATGAGCAAAGTGCGATTTACCGCATGGATAGGATTTTGCCCCATATTTTATTTGTGGGCTTGCTCCGGGCCCCGTTCCAAGCCCTGCGGTTCGGAAACCGCCGCCGTGGCTTATGCAAAGGATTTAGGGAAGCCCAATCTGGAGCTCCTTTCCAAATCGGGCCAGGGACCCCGTTTCTTTGCCAATGCCATCATTAGCTATCAGAATCGCCCGGGAGGCTCCACGGGAGATCAAAATCTGAAAGGAATGTGCAGTGGTGTGGTGAGCTTTGAAAACCCATCCAACCCCAAATCCATTCGTATTTGGACGGGAGAACACTGCATTGTATTGGGCCGAACGCAAGAGATAAAAATAAAACTTTTCTACAACGGCGGCTATTTGGAATACCCTGTTTCTTTGCCAACTTTAGAAAGGGATAATCAATTTCGGCAGAAAAATTCAACTTCGGATGCTAAATTAGTGGGACTAGTGGCCCAGGGAACACAGGAGTTTGATGGTTCAGGAAGAGGTTTTCGCGCCTGCCAAGAAGATTTTGGACGCACAAAAAAAGAACGGGCTGCGGGAGTGAGTCACATTTGTTACACGCCCCATGATTTGAGCACATTTGTGGGCACGATCACGAATTCTCCCAGTGACAATCACACCACCGTGTTAACGAATTTACACAAAATCTACTTTGAATCATCTGCGTCCTCTGTAAAATCCACGGCCGCAGCCTTAGAAAAGCTCATGGAAACCCGGAATCGAAGAAGAATTGTGTCTATGTTAGTTCAGGTTTCCCAATGTCAGTCTCAGAAAGAATTGTGTTCTGAAGAGGAAGAATCCATCTCCCACGCCGCCAACTCCTTCCCCGCCTTTCTAAAACTCGCCCAGGAATATTACCCCAGTTACCTGGATGAAAAGACCTTATCTAAAGCAGACTATTCCAATGTTTCCAAATTGATCGCTCTGGAAAAATCCACTCAAGAAATGGAAACCTCCCAAACGTCCCAAATGTTTGAACGGCTGTTTGTAGATCCACAGGCTCCCTTGGTGCTCTTTATGGCCACAAAATACGCTGGGGAAAAGTATTACCAAGGAGCTAAGATCCCCATTGGATTTAATGCCAGTGGAAATAAAGTACCAGGACTCGAAACCATTGTGCAAAGCGTGCGGGTGGATAGAGCCAAGAATATTGTGGTGATCCTGGCTCAAAAAGGAAAGATCTTGGATCATGAAGTGGGAGATTCAGGAGCCATTTTGGGCACGGCCCCCAACACCATGGGCTTTGTGGCCATGAGCACGGTGGATGGGGATCCCACCACCAACGTGGGAGAACTGCCCACCGTCAACCCCACCCTGCCCACCTCCCCCCAACCCAAAACGCAGCCCGATTTGGGGCCCGTAGGTGAAAAGAAACCGGAAGTGGTGCGTGACGATGGGGGGTGGCTACAACCGGGATGATTTCAAGCCCACCAAAGGTGTAGAGATGCCCGAAGACATGCGAGACACGGCTTCGCCTCGGTGGCCCCAAAACTCCTCCACGGAGCCGAAAAAGCATGATCCCACCGCCATTGAAAGTGGAAGGTTTTACGATCCCAACCAAACCCTACAAGCCTCCACCCAAGGCTCTTCCCAGGCTTCCCCTGATGAATCCAATCAGGTGTCTAGAGACTCCTGGCGCCAGCCATCGGGGGAGTCCGTTGCAGACGCCCGAGTCCAGTCCAACGAAACTTCTGGGAAGGGGAATTGCCGGTAAAGCTTTTGAATGGTGCTTCAAAGAGGTGCTTTAAAACCCCATCAGACCGTAGTTCCATGACCCGCCACCCCCTTTTTTGGCACGATTTTTTCCAGATCTTGGGATGAAAAATCGTAAAAAGTGAAGTTATCATTATTCCTCAAAGATAACTATCATTGGTCAAATTTTGTTCATCATGGTCAAAAATAGTTCTTGAAAATCAATTTATAAAAAACGTGATTGACATGGTTTTATGTGAAATATAAACAGATTTTTGAGTACTCACTGTCCGAGCGTTAACCTTATTAAATATGTGAAAGGAATTTAGATGGATTCAATGTGTAAAAGAGGAATTGATTCGAAAAAAGAAAAATCAATGTTGCGTGCGAAAAACGTTCTAATAATGGGTTCGATTTTTGTTTTTAGTAATGCATTGGCCAGTGAGGTGCGATGTACAAAATCTGGAGTCGCAACTGCGGCTGAGCGTCCCGTGGATCAGGCTTACCGAATTTTGAAATGGGCTTTTGAATGCAAACCAAGCCCATCTCTTAGAACTCGAGCGGGAATATCGGACCTCATTCATAAAATGAGTATGGCTAATGAAGTTACGAACAATGGGACTTATTTGCCTTCAGGAGTAGGAGACCTTGGAATCACATCGGAAGCGTATGAAGAAATTAGAGACTCTGTTCGTTTTCCTGTTTTTTTTCTTCCGACAGTCGGTCCGAACGACTATTGGAAACTACCGTTTGAAGATCAAACTACCATTAATCGAATTGCTGGGTCAGATTGCTCTTTATCGACTCCCACAGACTATTCAACTGTTGCTTACTGCGTGGCAGGATGTTTTGCACCGGACCAGTCCGTACTCTTTTTTGAGGAGGACCAGGTAAACACCTATTGGAAGCCCATAGAAGCAGCCTATGAAAAGGATAGGTCGGTGGCTGCGGTGGCAAAAGGATCTTCCATCGGAAACGTTCTCTACACCCCCGCTGCCATTTCCTATTATCTAAGGGATTTTGCAGAAACCACAAACGCCATCACGCACTTTTTCACAAAAGATGGTTTTGACATCAAGGTCACTCCCAATCACCCTATGGTGGACGGATTAGGTATGGTGCGCCGAGCCAGTTCCTTTAAAGTAGGAGAGGATTTGGTGACCTATCAGGGAAAGCCCTCTGCCATCACCTCCATCCAATCGGAGATTCACAAGGGCAGAGTGTATAATTTCGACACAGAAGAATCAGAAGATCACTACAAAATCATTGCAGCCAATGGCCTTCTCAGCGGAACCCATTGGTACCAAAAACTTTCTAGACGCATGAACCAAAATGCCTTTCAAACGATTGCCCATGGTTCCGATTTCGTGGAAGCCTTGGAATCCCAAGGAGGGCTGTAAATTGGGTGGAAGAAAAAGGTTAAATGGGGGCTGGGCGATGCTCCTGGGTTCCTTGGTTTCACTGGGGTTAATGTGGGCGGGCTGGCACGGGATCCGTGGCCAGAGTATGGAAAATCTCCCCCTGCAAACTCGGCCAGGCGCCTTTGCTCCTCATTTAGACCCAAGAAAGGAGTCTAGAGGCTTGGATAGGGTTTCGGGGCAGACTCCATTCCCTAGAGCAGGCACGGGTGCAGCTCCTGATTCTCAAGAGTCCATTCCACCTTTTCTACAGGAATGGGCCCAGTTGGCAGA
>JBIIVH010000064.1:0-19820 GCA_044339525.1 Silvanigrellaceae bacterium
CCTGCGTTGGTTCTGCTTGGTAACAAAATCTTCGCATATTCAGGTAACCTCCATTCAGCACAACGGAAACTTATTTCCTCCCCCGTTAAATCGTCGGTCACGGTAACAGTTATAATGGCTTGACTCGTTAATCCTTTAAATAACCCTCTTTTTCTTAGGGAAAAGTAATATTTACTTAAGAAAACCTCTCCATTTTCCGATGATGCCTAGTGAATTTAAAAAACAAAACAGGGCTAAAGTTAAATGCTTAAAAAGAGCCAGATATTCGTTGGAAAATCAGTACTTTGTTTACTTGCCTTTACACCCACCCTAGGATGTGAAGGCACGGAGTCACAACGAAAGGGAGTGGGACTCCCTCCCCCGGCCGCTACACAATCTTCTGATCCTCAGACTCAGGTGAACCCTCAAACCGCACAAGATTCCCTCGCCAACACCACCAATCATCCTCCCATTTTTAAAGACGTGAAAAACGTGGAAACGAGTGCTGGAAAATCCTTTGGAATTGCCTTTGATGTCTCCGATCCCGATTTAGAAGAAATCGCCAGCATTGAATATTTCGTAAACGATACGGCCATCGGAGGACCCCACGCCCTTGACCCTCGAGTGCCCATTGCCACCCTCAAATTTCCCGAGGAATATGCCAATGGCACGGTAAACGCCTGGGTGAGTGCCACCGATGCGAGGGGAGCCAAATCCACCGCCCAATTCACCATCTTTGTGAAAGCCAAACGGGCCAACTGTGCTGGGGCGGGCACCATTGGTGAGTCGGTGGCCTGCAATATCTTTAGGTAACAGAATGATAGTGTTTCTTTAAACACCGCGAAGGGATCCAAGGATAAAGGTGATGCATTTTGTGGTAGGCATCGTTTCTGGGGAAAAATAGCCAATTTAAAATCTCATATTTAAACTCATGGTCCCTAGATTTATTGTGGTGTAAAGGACTGGAAATCACTCCATAATGATCTGAAACATCTCCCATAAATTTAAAAAGAGGATACACTACAAAAAACACCACAAAATGAAACCCAAGAATTTCTTTAATGGGTTGGGAAATCACGCTAGGGAAAAAAGCCAAGAAGGCCAAAATCAAACCTACTCCCACTCTTAAAATCGTCCAAAATGGCACCGGATTTTTGAGATCCCAAAAAACAACCCTGCATTGCGACTTCCAAAATCGAAGGTAGGCTGCCACCCAATAAAAGAGATTAACTAGCCCGTTTTGATGTTTGGAAGATGCCAACCAAGGTCGCTGCACAAAATCCAAATCCCGATTGGGATCACCTAAATAGCGGTGATGGGACATGTGTTCCCACTTGTATTTCCGGTAGGAGCACAGCTGAAGAATGGCCAACAACTCACCCAAGCTTCGGTTCCAGGATCTTTTTTCCAACACCGTGTAATGGCAAGTTTCATGCATCAAGTTCCCCAGGTAACGAAGGCGATTTCCATGAATAATAGCACATATTAAAGTAACAAAAACTCGAATCGAGTTTTGATTAAAAGATGAAATCAATACACACCAAACAAAGGGAGTTGCCATCAACTGAAACCAAATATCAAAAGCAACAGAAACCACCGACTCCCGGTTCTGATGCCACTGAGCAGGAGACAGTATCACCACAGGTGCTGATTTTACCCTAAACAAACCCAACCGCATTCCCCAAAATCCTCAGACATTTTTATATAATTGCTGCACAAGCTGCAGCCCATGGTTGGTGCGCCACCCAAACCAAGATAGATTTTGGCCATCCACGATTTTTAGGGGTGGCAAATCCATAGGGCAGTTATGCATCCAGAATGTTTCAAAACTCACCAAATGTCTCTTTTTAAAGGCATATGGCTCCGTCCCGAACAAAACTACCAGTTTCTTTTCATTCTCGCTAACACTTTTCGCCAAGAGGGCCAGGGACTCATGAGAGAGACTTGGGTAGGGTCTACAGGCAAGTTCAGGAACGTCCAAACAGGCGTTTTTCCAACCCCCCAGGGATAGTAGGTCACTGATATAAGTATTGGGGCCCACCACCATCCAGGGATCTTTCCAAATAAAATACAAAAACACCGTATTTTGGCTACCTTTTAGACTTTTTTGAGAAAGTAAAGCCTCACGGTGTTTATTGACTTCTAGTTCCCACTGGGGTCTTGCCAGGGGCTGATTCAAAAATTCTGACATTTCCCTCACAGAATCCAGGGCTATGTCCAAAGAATTCACGTCCGTAGCCAGAAGTTTCACCCCTGCCAGCTCGGGAGAATCTTGTGCAAAGCGATAATCTTCCAGTCGGTTTTCCTGAGCATCAAAAAGAATATGGGTGGGATTTTTCGACAATATTAAGGGCCAATTGGGGTCTTTCGTTCCTCCTGAGGAAACTTTTTTCCGAAAAAGGCTTTTAGGATGCGTGCAAAAGGAAGTGGTGGCCACCACTTCCTCTTCTAACCCAAATAGTTCGCACAGCGTCTCTGTGTGACTAGGCACCAGAGAAACAAGTCTCTTGCTTTGCCCTAGAGTTTTCCATGGCTTCTGTTCCATCAGATACGCCAGGGCAAATTCTGATTAAGTGGACTCAAATTCGGCATCCACCACGCCATCGGCGTTGGCTTTTGTGGCACCTGCGGAATTTGCACCTGCTCCAGGAGCCCCAGCTCCGCCCGCACCGGCGTTTTTATACATTTCTTCGGCCAATTTGTGGGCTTTTTGCTCCAAACTCGCAGCCGCTGCTTCCAAGGCCGATTTGCTTTCTGAGTTTTTCTCCAGCACAGAGCGGGCATTGGCGAGTTCTGCTTCGATGGAAGACTTAATATCAGCAGGGAGCTTAGACCCATTTTCAGACAAGTTCTTTTCCACTTGGAAAACAAGGCTATCGAGCTTATTTTTAGACTCCACTAGCTCTCTTTTTTCTTTATCAGCAGAGGCGTGAACTTCGGCATCCTTCACCATTCGCTTGATTTCATCTTCATTCAACCCAGAGCTACTGGTAACGGTAATCTTTTGCTCACGATTGGTTCCCAAGTCCTTGGCAGAAACATTCAAGATACCGTTGGCATCAATATCAAAGGTAACCTCAATTTGAGGAATCCCTCGGGGTGCGCTAGCAATATCTGTAAGATTAAATCTTCCTAGCAAGCGATTATCCCGAGCCATTTCACGTTCTCCCTGGGAAACCGCAATTTCCACGGAGGTTTGGTTGTCAGCAGCCGTGCTAAACACCTGGCTTTTCTTGCATGGAATGGTGCTATTACGTTCAATCAACTTGGTAAACACGCCGCCCAAGGTTTCAATCCCCAAAGACAGGGGAGTAACGTCCAAAAGCAATACATCTTTCACTTCTCCGCCCAAAACACCGGCTTGAACGGCGGCTCCAATGGCCACCACTTCATCAGGGTTCACCGAACGATTAGGCTCTTTCTTGAAAAATGCCTTCACCTTTTCGTTTACCAAGGGGATTCGAGTGGAACCACCCACCATCACCACTTCATCCACCTGATCCACGCTTAGGCCCGCGTCTTTCAAAGCCGCCCGGCAAGGCTCCATGGTGCGATCAACGATATCCATAATCATTTGTTCAAACTGAGCCCGAGTCACAGACACCGCCAAGTGTTTTGGACCAGAGGCATCGGCCGTTAAATAAGGCAAATTGATATCTGTTTTGGTGGTGCTGGAAAGTTCAATTTTAGCCTTCTCAGCGGCTTCTCTTAAACGTTGCATAGCCATCGGATCTTTGGAAACATCAGTTCCCGTTTGCTTCCTAAACTCCGTTACTAAAAACTCAATCACACGCTCGTCCACGTTGTCGCCACCGAGATGCGTGTCACCGTTGGTAGACAAAACTTCCACAACGTTATCGCCCACTTCGAGAATGGAAATATCAAAAGTACCCCCACCGAAGTCATAAACCGCTATCTTTTCGTTGGCTTTTTTGTCTAGGCCATAAGCCAAGGCGGCTGCCGTGGGCTCATTGATGATGCGAAGGACTTCAAGACCGGCAATTCGGCCTGCATCTTTTGTGGCTTGACGCTGAGAGTCATTAAAATAAGCAGGAACTGTGATCACGGCCTGAGTGACCGTTTGCCCTAAATAACTTTCTGCGGCTTGTTTTAACTTTGTCAAAACCTTAGCGGAAATCTCAGGGGGAGCCACTTCATTGCCACCCAATTCAAACAAAATCTTGTCATTTGCTCCCTGCTTAACAGCGTAAGGCATGCGTTGAGCCTCAACCTTCCGCTCAGGGTACGTGCTACCAATAAATCGTTTTGCAGAGTAAATCGTGTTCCGAGGATTGGTAACCGCCTGATTTCGAGCGGCCCTTCCCACAATAAACTCATTGTCCCGAGTGTAACCCACCACAGAAGGAGTGGTTCGATCCCCCTCCTGATTCGCTATCACTTTAGGTTGGCCATTTTCCATAACGGCCACCACCGAGTTTGTGGTACCAAGATCAATCCCTATGATTTTTGCCATAATCTTATCTCCGTTGAATAAAAGAAATTTTTAGCTGAGTATCCGTCCCCTTGGGTTCTTCTCCTCCGAGCTCGAAGCACAACTTAAGCCGCTATGCGGGTTTGTCAACTAGAGATATTCAGATTAAGAATGAAAAAATTTTTGCTGCCTAAAGATGTACTTACCTAAGTGCCACCCCATCAAAATGGAATATAAGTACCTGTTTTTTGACACCCTATGGTTTCTATGGGATAAGCCTAGATTCAAGATAGACCTCGGACGACAAACGTTAGAGGAGGGAGACCCCTTGGGCTTTCTAGAAGGATTGATCGCGTTTTTTTCTGCATATGGCTATGTCTCTGTTTTTGGTGTGCTATTGATATGCGGGTTTGGGCTTCCCATCCCAGAGGATATCACCTTAGTGGCAGGGGGAGTCATTGCGGGTTTGGGCTACGCCAAAGTGGAATTCATGGTTCTCACCGGCTTAGCAGGAGTGCTTGTGGGCGACGGAATCATGTTTGGTTTGGGTCGCGTTTTTGGAAACCGGATCCTAAAAAACCGCCTCGTATTAAAATTACTCACCCCAGAACGATACGTTAAAGTTCAAAATGCCTTTGAAAAATACGGCAATTGGGTTTTATTTTTTGCCCGATTTTTGCCTGGTTTGAGGTCTCCCATTTTTTTAACCGCCGGAAGCACGCGCAGAGTGTCCTTTTGGCAATTTTTGTTTCAAGATGGCATTGCTGCTCTGATTAGCGTGCCCGTATGGGTCTATCTGGGATTTCACGGAGCCGAACAACGGGACCTCCTAGCTCAATGGATAAAAAAAGGACAGCACTACTTCTTATATGGATTAATCGGAGCTATCGTTTTTGCCCTCCTCTATTTCTGGTATAAAAAATCTAAAAAAAAAACCGGACACTAGCACACAACCCCATCGCTGAGGTACCCCATGAAATTGGATCTAGCCACTGCTATCCTGCAATTTTTTGGCTTTCTTGTTGCTCTTACCGCCCGAGAGGGGGGAAAAGCACATGTGGCTAAGTGGCAAGGTGACATCTCTCCCGAAACCACCTCCCGAGCCACGTTTAACCCCATCCCCCATATTGATATCTTTGGAACCATTATTTTTCCTTTAGTGATGCTCATTTCGGGAATACCGCTCCTCATTGGCTGGGCTAAACCCGTTATGTTTGATGCCCGTTATTTTAAGCATCTCAAAAAAGGGCTCACCATCACGTATGCCTCGGGAGCTTTTACCAACTTCCTCATTGCCTGCGCCTGTGGTGTTGCGATTCGTGTGGCCGAATATTCAAAGGTTGACCTAAGCACTAGCAGTGAGCCTATTCCACGAATATTATATGCCGTTGCCGTTTCAAACCTGGTCATTGGCATTTTCAATTTGATCCCATTGCCCAACACGGACGGCTGGAATTTAATCATTACGCATGCAAAGTATAATGTGCAGCAAACTATGGAAAAATACGCCATGCACATAAACATAATCATGCTCATGATGTTTCTTTTTGGAGGATTTAGCTGGCTATTTGCCATCGTTTTTGGTATGTTTGAGCTCCTATTTGTGGTGTAAACTTAAGTAAGGTAATTATCCATGCACACCTACCACGTCTACTCACATGCTGATGCCGATGGAGGCATTGCAGCCGCAATCTTTATGAATTGGTTTAGAGACCACACTAAATGGGGTAAAGAGTTTGAAGTTAAGGTAACGCCTGTCAACCATGGCACACCAAATCAAAGCTGGAGTTTGCAACCCATATCTGGGCCTTGCGCCATTCTAGATTTCAATTTACACCCTCAATTTCTTACCGAAAAATTCTTTGTGCACTGGGAAAAGGAAGCCAATTGGAACTGGTCTCAATTGGGAAAGTCGAAAACAGAAACGGAATTTCCCCCCTGCTTTTGGCTCGATCATCACCCCACAGGGGCGACTTTTCCATTTCTAAATGTTTCCAACATTCATGAAATGCTTCCCCATGTAAACGTGGTTTGGGACGTTTCGGCCATCAGCACACCCGGGCTCATGCGCACCCATTCAGAACGCATTGGGATACCCAGTTTCCTTATCGACCATTTCCAGGAACTCATCGATTTTGCAGAAGTGATTGATGGAGCTCTCTACACCACCTCAGAGTCTGCTTTTGATTTTTCCAGTCCCACCGTTCAATTAAGATCACTCTTTTCCAGTCAACACCCGGGAGTAAATTCCACGGTGATTTACAAGAAAATGGTGGAAACACTTTCCAAAAATCCAAACCTACATGATTTACTTGAGCGCGACCCAATTTATTCTGCCTTAATTTCCTATGAACATCGTGAACATCTGAAAAGCTTAGGGGCATACTCTCACGTGTGCAAACTTAAAGGACTGGTGGCATTCACCGACTTTCGAAAAACGTCATTTACCGATGCCACACTAAATCGTTTTTTGCCTTATCATTTACATCCTCAAGCTCAATACGCCGTTCACATCTTACCCTCGGTAGACGGCTATTGCATGGTTAGCGCTGGAATCAATCCATGGAACAAGCCCAGAGATGCCAGCAAACATTTAGGTCATTTTTTTGCCGACCACTTGAGTGGCGGAGGTCACAGCTTTAGTGCCGGCGGAAGAGTTCGGGAAACCGACGAAGAAACCTTAATTCAGTTGATTGATTTTTTGAATCATCCATAACAGGAGATATCCATAAATGACAACCTCAAATCCAATTGATTCCCCCCATTTTTTTTCTCCTCAAATGCTTTCCAACAAACTGGTGGTGGTCACAGGAGGCTCCAGAGGAATTGGACAACAAATCTCTTTCACTTTAGCTGAGGTGGGAGCTAAAATCATTGTCCTTTATTCTGGAAACGAAGCTGCTGCCCAGAAAACCATGGCTCACATAGAAACAAGAGGAGGCCATGCCCTAAGCGCCGTGGCTTGTGACGTCTCCAACACCAACCAGGTTTTAGAAGTATTTAAAACCATAGAGTCTACTTATGGCGGAGTAGACATCTTAATTAACAATGCGGGAATTTCTAAAGACGGTTTGTTTGTGAGATTAAAAGAAGACGACTGGGATTCCACCCTGGATGTAAACTTAAAGGGCACGTTTAATTGTTGCCGAGCCGTAACGCCAGGAATGATGAAAAGACGAAGCGGTAAAATCATCAACATCTCTTCGGTGGTAGGGTTGCTAGGAAACACAGGCCAGGCGCCTTATGCCGCCAGCAAAAGCGGTTTGATTGGACTCACTCGAAGTCTAGCAAAAGAATTTGCAACTCGAAATGTCCAAATCAATGCCGTACTTCCTGGATACATTAAAACGGAAATGACCGACCAATTGTCGGATCAAACAAAGGAAAATATTCTTAAATCGATCCCAATGAACGCCATGGGAACGGTACATGATGTGGCCCACTTGGTGGCTTTTTTAGCAAGCCCCATGGCTAACTACATCACGGGCCAAAAATTCATAGTAGACGGTGGAATGGCGATGTATTAAAGAATTATTTTACCTGGTGAGACTCGTTTTTTCTTCTCAACCAATCTTCCGGCCAAGGTAACACTTTTTGCCACCCTACCTTTAATTGAGACCAAAGATTCATTTTGAAACTTTCTGGATGAGTGGGAACACCTATGGTAACTAAGATAGGGTCTACCCATTCTGATCGAGTTCTAAAAAGTCGATCCCAAAAACTAAAAATCACCGAATAGTTGGAATCCGTTTCCTTTAAAATCCAGGAATGATGATTTTGATGATGTCTGGGTGTTACCAATACAAATCCAACCCATTTTTCAACATTGTAGGGAATCCATACATTGGAGTGATGGATTATGGCCATGAGAGTGACGCAAGTCTCAAATACGACCAATACGGACAATGAAATACCAAGTAACGTAACAACACCCACCTTCACCAATGCCGAAAGCACAAGCTCCCCAGGATGAAAACGAAGGGCTGTGGTGGCATCCATAAAGGAATCCAAGTGATGAAATTGATGAAACCTCCAAAAGTATTTTACTTTGTGATTTATGACGTGCCAGAAATATATGTATAAATCCAGTAGGATAAATTCCACACACCATTGTATACATGACAGGGTAACAACCGTCTCATTTAGAAGCCCCATTAAGGAAAAATTCCAATTAATTGGTGTAAGAAACTCCTTTAATCCTTGACCCAGAACCACTGTTAACAAAAAGATTATAAAATTTTCCACCCACCTCTTTAGGCGAAGCACTCTTTCCGGAGATCTGAGCCAAAATCGGGTTTCTAAAGCCATCAATCCAATCAAAACAGCACCTAACACCAAAACCCTAATTTCCATTTGGTGCACCCCCATTCGCCAGCAACCAGCTAATCATCAGCAGAAGTTCACACTTTAAAAAATTCTTTATGAACGGGGAACCAATTTTTGGCAATATCCAAAATCTCTTGAATGGCCTCTTTAGATGTTTTAAAGGAAGCTAAAGGCAATCTGTCTAATTCCCAGGTCTTTTGTTGAGCCGACATTAGAGATGTCAATTTTTCTTCCAAAAATCGGTTAGTGTAGGTTTTATGAAGCAGAGCCGCATATTCTCTGCATTTTTCAAAAAAGATAGGATTACTTATGAGCTTATCAAAGAGATAGTTGGTACCCTTTAAATTCACGACACGAGAGTTATTAAACACCTTATCTAGGTCCCATGGCAATATAGTCAACACATTTGACTGCCGAGAGTTGTATAGATAATGATTATTTGCAAACGAATCCCAATGATGCATATAGGTTTGTCCCACATAATATCTAGCAGCGGCATTGAGATCAAAGATAGGGTCCAGCCGAGTCACGGCATCCTCTGGGCTCATTTTCCAGATCACTTTATGCAAATCCAAAATACGTGTGTAGAGTGAATTTCCATGTTCCGCATCTATCTGAAATTTAAGGTCGCTCTCAGATTTGGGGGCATAGTCTGTTCCCGATTTGGCCTGATAGTATTCTTTAATTTCTATGTTTCTTCGACTAAACAAGGATGAAGAAATGTCTTCCATAACATGATAAAGACCTATCCAATCCCGATTGATAAACAAGGCCACTGGATAGAGACTTGGTACCGGAAACTTCAGAAAAGAAAAAAGCTCATAACCCAGTTTTGCCCTACAAAGAGAAGGATCCCCTGGCATAGCAGCCAAACGAAACGTTCTGAGTCCAAAAACCTCCTGATCCTTATTTACGAATTTACATGCAAAACTTTTTTTTGCAAAAAACTGACTAATTTGGCCTGAAATTCTGATATCTATCAATCCCAATTTTTTCTCGTTCAATGTGATTTCACAAACTCGAGACACTGACTTTGAAAAGCCACCCCGAATATCTGACAAATCTTGAACATCGATGTTCAATTCCACGCTCGGGATTCCGAGATCATTTTTTTCCGATTCAAATTTTGAACAGGAACCCAATGCCCCACCCAACAACCCAGTTAGGAGAGATCGCCTTTGAAAACATGGGGACGACTGATTAAAAAACATACTTCATTCGAAATTTTAAGTTACTTTGATCCCATTCTTTTTTAGAAAGATTGAGCCTAGAATTGCTCACAATCACGTTTGCTTCCACTCCCAAGGACACCGGCACAAAAACATAATTACCTCCCAACGCATAGCGTGCCGCCTGAAGTCTTGGAGTAGAGGAATCAGGACGCATCAACTCAAAAGAAAATTTGGTTTCAAAAGACTCCTCTGAGTCCATTTTAAATAGATGTTTTAAATCGAAACGAGCTCCCCTAAAATAGGCAAACTTCTTGTTTTCTCCCTGATCCCAAAGCCATTGAGTTTGAATGGGTTCCATACCCCAAACTCCTTCCAATCCAATGACCACAGGGTCCCAATTGGATTGAACATAAAAGTCAGCAACACCAAGCCATTCTTTCTTTAGCAAAAATCGGTAGTGTTTCACCAAAGCAGAAAAACTCACATCTAAGGCTTCTGAGCTAAAGTAACCAAGCTTTCCAGCGAGGGAATGTTGAGCCCCTGGACCACTTCCCACACCCGTGGATCCATACCATGGCCCTTGAAGAGAATGCTGGGGCTTTAATGAAAAATACGAGACTCGAATGTCTCTACCCAATAACCCAGTAGACTCTAAAATGTCATACAATAGTCCTATATAAATGGGAGCATTAAGACTTTCAAAATTTTTAGTCTCCCCAAAACTTCCAAAATCCACCACATGATATCCCACCCGTGCCTGGGAATGGGAACTCAAATTCGACTGTATAAAAAGTTTGTTGAGCTTAATTTTGGGATCATTGTACTCCAAGTTTCCCCGCATTACCATAAACCAATCGTTTTTGGGCTCTGTGGTCACCTGAAGCTCAGCGATTCCCGTAAAATCTCCACTTTTGCCGCCTACGTTTCCAGAGCCTGCCAATTGGGCACTTCCGTTTAACAAAGCCGAAGGCAAAGACTGAGCCGTCGCAAAGCCACTGATACCCAAACTAAATAATATGATAAAATACTTCATTTTTTAAATTTAGTTCAGGTTAAACGGATAACGTTCCGTTCCTAAAATATAATCTGCAATCGCAATGGTTTCTGCGTCACGGTTCTGTTTGATATCAAAGCTAAGTTGATTGATTTTAGCTTTAGCATTGCGAATCACATAACGAGCCAAGCTCAGTTCCTGGGCATTTTTCTCCACGCCCGTGGCCGAAACTCTGGAGTTAATTCGAGAAAGCACGGCGGCTATCAAATAAGTTTGGATTGCAATATCAGCAACCCTACCCAACTGAAGTTGTTCATCTACTAGTTTCTGTCCACTTTGACGAATGAGTTTACCAGCGTTTGTGGCCAAGGCTTGTGTTGCGGTTTGCAGGCGCTCCACCTCTTTTTCCAAACATTTATGGAATCCAGATACCTTATCCTTCACCACCATTTGTTTGGCTTGATTAAAGGCAAACTCGCTAATCACGCCAATTTTTGAAATGGCCGTGTTAAGTTGATCCAAGCTGTTTATTTTTTGGAGTTCCACAAGTTCTTTGCCAATTTTTTTGTATTCAGAAGCCGGTTCTTTTAAGCCAGTCAAGGCAATAAATAATCTCAAGATCTCATTTGTCCCTTCGAAGATCAAACCGATTCTGCCGTCTCTGAGTTTTCTTTCGATTCCATAATCTTTCATGTAGCCGTTACCACCATGGGCTTGCATCGCAATATTAAGTGACTCCCAAGCCACTTCCGTTGCATAAACCTTACAAATGGCGGCCTCGATGCTATAGTCAACATCACCTAAGTCCACGAAATGAGTGGTAAGATACGTCATGCTTTCCACTGCATAAGCATTGGCTGTTAGGTCTGTAATCATTTTTTTAACCAACCCAAAATCGGAAATAGAATGATTAAAAGCCTTTCTACCTTTAGTGTAAGTAGCGCACTGCTGAACGAGTGATTTGATTGTTCCCAAAGCCCCGCTAGCAAGACCAAGCCGCCCTTGATTTAAAATGGCCATAGCAATTTTAAAGCCATCGCCGGGATTTCCGAGCACATTGGAGGCCGGAACCCTAGTGTCCTTGAAATTCACTTCCACCGTGCTGCTCGCTTTAATACCAAGCTTTTGCTCTTCTGGTCCATGGGAAACCCCTCCCATATCTCTTGTTACCATTATCGCCGTGATTTTTTCTTCATCCCCAACTTTTTCTTTTGCGAAAACGGTGAAAAAATCCGCGAGGCCGCCGTTGGTGATCCAAAGTTTGGAGCCATTTAAAATATAATGATCTCCATCTTTCACAAGTTTGGAGCGAATTCCTGCAGCGTCTGAGCCAGCGGTGGGTTCGGTGAGTGCAAAAGCAGCGATTATCTCACCTGTGGCTAGCTTTGGCATATACTTCTGTTTTTGTTCAGGAGTACCAAACAAATATAATCCCTTTAAGCCGATGGACTGATGAGCTCCAACCGTTAATACCACTGAAGAGTCATGAGTCGTAATAAGTTCCAATGTGCGAGCATAAAAAGTCTGTGTAAATTCACTTCCACCATAAATTTCTGGAATGATGAGTCCAAAAAGACCCATTTCTTTTAGACCTTGTACGAAATCTTTAGGTAAGCATCTATCATCCTCAAATTTCTCGGAATTCACATTTTCTTTTAGCCAAGACTGAATCGATTCCGCCATCATCTGGAAATCCGACTCTCGGGAGGTGTTGAAAAAAGGATAACTTAACAACGTTTTTTCTTCAATGTCACCGTTAAAGATGGCTTTCATAAAACTTGAATTGGATTTCATCTGCTGCACCTCGGTTTCTTTCCTGTTAGTATACCATAAACCCCCTTTAACAGGATAGTGTTTCCCAAAAATCCCAGATTCAACCAACTCCATTGCTGGTTGCTGATTCATATTGCATGATCTTTGGTTTCGGGGTAGACACGTTTCTTCGCGCATTTCAGAATCTACGAGAGGTTAGGTCATGTACTCTTTTCAGCATCTAAAATTGGGCATTGTGGTCGCACAATTCAATGAACGGGTCACCTCAGATCTAAAAGGGGGAGCGGAAAGGCTACTCCAAAAACATGGCCTAAAACCCGCCCTCGTTTGGGAAGTTCCAGGAGCTTTTGAGCTTCCTTTGGCCTGCCAGTGGGGCTTTGAGAGCCGGGACTTAGACGCCATCATCGCCTTAGGCGCGGTAATCAGAGGTGGAACACCTCACTTTGATTATGTTTGTTCGGGGGTTACCTCTGGCATCATGCAGATTCAACTCAAATTCTCAAAGCCCGTGGGCTTTGGTCTTTTGACCTGTGATACAATGGAGCAGGCCATGGACCGATCTGGAGGAAAGATGGGAAACAAAGGAGCTGAAACCGCCTCTGCCGTGCTGGAACTCCTGCAGCTTAAAAATCGAGCTTAAACA
The DNA here is from genome assembly GCA_044339525.1 of Silvanigrellaceae bacterium. Taxonomy (GTDB): domain Bacteria; phylum Bdellovibrionota_B; class Oligoflexia; order Silvanigrellales; family Silvanigrellaceae; genus JBIIVH01. The sequence continues at coordinate 13,320 of JBIIVH010000064.1, forward strand.
ACTAGAATTCATTTTTTTAGGATAATCCATGACTTTGAACTGGGACAGCTTTTCTGCAGACGAATTAAAAACAGCCAGACGACTAAGCATCCAATTTGCTTATCAAGCAGAAATGCAAAAGCAAAATTTTTACTTGCAAAGTGCCTTTGAAAATTTTGAGAAGCAAATGGAGATTCCTTCTCATATAAAGCCAGTAATTTCAGTGGTGTGCAAGACTCTTTTTGAATCTCTTTCTGACATTGACCAATCCATCGAACAAGCCTCTACCCACTGGAAACTACACCGCATTGGCAAAGTAGACTTAGCTATACTAAGAGTCTGCGCCTGTGAGTTCAGACTCCGGCCAAAATTAGCAAAAGAGATACTTATCTCTGACGCCGCAGAGATTGGAAAAACCTACGGCACCCAAAACTCCAGCCAATTTATTCACGGGGTGTTAGACGCATTGCTAAAAGCCTGGGGAGAACAAAAGTGAGTTCTTCAAATCCAAGCAGGGAAATCTTTTTGGTATCTAACCAAAACCTTGAAAGAATTGAAGAAATTTGTAGCCTCGACGATTCCAGTCCAGAGGATTCTGGTGCCCAAAGACTTGCCATCTCCCTTTATTTCTTTGATCCCCTCATTAAAGATAAGCCAAGATTTCAATGCACTCCCGACCTTTTTACTCCCTATCTTTCTGATCCCTTTGCAAAAGGTGAGCTAAAAGGCGCCAGTATGGAAAGAGCGATTTTAGGTCTGTCGCCCGAAAAAAAACATCCCCCCTCTAAACAGGGATCGGCCCATCAGATCGTTACCTTGTTCCCCAGATGGCTAATCCAACATGTATTAGATCCCTTTCCCAAGGATTTTCTTCAGTTAAATGGATCTGATTATCATCAGTTTCTCCATCAAGCCATCCATCAAATCACTTCCGAAATTCAGAAGGCTTGGATGGGTCTAAGTCCAAGACTCACACTGTTACCTTTAAGCACGGATTTTTTGTGTCGATGGACCGACGTGGTCTTGGCAGGGCAACTTAAATCTGAGGAAGCTAGCGTGCCCATTCACTTTGGTTGCCCTCAGAATCTCCATAACCAAGCGTTAATTACAGCATTTTTACGTGCTACCATTTTGAATTCCACGGGCCAAAAACTCCTTTTTTTGGTAGAAAAGCAGGAACACCTCCATAACTGCATTGCAGCCTCCAGGCAACTAATTGAAAAAGGTGTTGACTTCAGAAATTGTTTCTTTAGACTCTGATTGACAGTCCAAAGATCTTATTTTTGGATTCAGCCTACCGATACGTCTTTATTAGCTGGGTCAGGAAAGAGGCAATACTACCATGACAGAAGGAAAAAGAGACAACTCTACTTTTTTAGAAAAGTGGACGGAACTCTCTAAACTCCAAAAAGAAAACAAACTGGCTTGGATGCATATCCTTAACATTGTCAAAATTCTCAGGCAGCACCCGCAAGTTCGTATGGAGGTACTAGACGAATTGGACCGGTGGGCCATTTCGGGTTCTGAAGGTTCCAATTCACTGGAAAGTCAGCTGGCCATGATTCTGGAAAGCCTCCAAAACCTTAGAGCTCAAGCCCAATCCGCCCGATCCACCATGGGAACTCCCTCCAGCACCCGGCCAGCCATTCCTTTGAGTGGAGCCGCCCGATTTGAAGATGGTAGTGGCACGTCCGTAAAGGCGATGTTAACCAACCAATCCATGTCAAACATCGGTAACCCCAAAATGATGCCAAGTAAAACATACCTTAAAAAAAGACCCAATTAGTTTAGATTCCTTGCGCTTTACTTGGATGTCTAAAAAGACACTCCCGCTCCAATTCTTATCCAGGGATGAACCACGGAAAATTTTCTGGTTTGATCCAAATGCGACTGCCGTATGTACTGCTCTAATCCCAGGGAATTGGTGACAATGAAGTTTTCTCTAGGACTAAATGTAAATTGACCGTAGGGGCTCAGGGAAACATGAAGCTCCTTTGATTGCGTTTTTTTATCTTCGTTAGCAAACCCTAAATCAAACAAAACACCAAAATCGCCTGTAGCCCAACTCAATTTCCGGTAGTTCCATCCAAGTCCAGCTCCAATGGAAAAAAGATTCTGTTCCTTTCTCCCTGCCGTTTTGCGGTTTCCCCACCTTCCCCGCGCAGAAAAAGCTCCAATTCCAAAATTTTGAAGAAAATTAATTCCCCAAATGGAATAAGCTCCCGATTTCGGAAAATAAAAATCACGTGATAAAGAAACATTATAATCCATAAAACCTTCGTTCTTGTTTAGTGCGTCTAATAAGGCATCATAAACCTCCATTTCAAATTGATGAAGTTGGGTAATGTTAGACTGGACCCAACCCGTCCTAACACGATTGGTGGCTTTGTTTAAAGTTTTGATGCTGGCAATGATTTGAGATCCGTCCCTTTTTATAGAAATTGTGGCAACGTAATTGGATCCGTTTTGATCTTCGCTCAAGCGAAAAAATGGCCTGCGTTCTAAAAAGCTAGGAGTCAGTGGAAAGAGCAATTGGGTTCTCACGAAGGCATCTATTTCGTCTGCCAATTTTTGAGAACCTTCCTCCATTAAGGCATTGTCATGATTCTTAATATAAACAGATATTAACTCATTTTCTCCCAAGATATCTGCAAATAAATCAGACTGCTTGGAGGTGAGCTGGTGTACCAACTTTTCCAACCCTTGAGTGATATTGGTTTCTCTTACGGTGGACTTTCCATGAACAAAATTTCCGGTCGATTTCAAAACTCCCATTGTTATTGCCGTACTTCCGTAAAACTCCTCCACAAAAACAGTGATGATGTCTAGTTCAGGCTTTGTCGACCCAAAAAGTTCCAAAACTTGATCTTTTACATCAGAGACAATCCGTTCTTTGTTATCAGAGATGTATATCTTTAACCAATTCACAAATTCCATTAAGGAAAGGGAGGAAGATTTTTGAATTTCAGACCACTTAGACATCAAAAACGGAGAGGCTAGCATGGAGCACGGAATCGACTGTAAGACTTTCTCTGACAAAATTGGCCGAGGCTCAATTTTTTCTCTTCCACTTGTTTTTGCAAATACAGGCAATACAATAAAACCTTTATCAGCACACGATTCACTTTGAAAATTAAGTAAACTATTTTGCGCCATGACCCTTTGACTGGGTAAACCATTCCAAACTCCCATTAACAAAACAATAAGAAAAGATAATTTTCTAAAATTGATATAGCAAAAAATGGACATTTTTAAAGCCCTTAAATAAAGTAAATTAGCTACATTTTTAGCAAAAAAAGCATAACCAATCGCAATCAAAAAACAAAACACAAAATCGAATTTTCTAAATCCCACCAAAAAAAGAGCCCAAAACAATACAGAAAGACTTAACAGTGAGTAAAAATCAACCTTGGAACTATAATCACTAATGATTTGGTAAGAATACAAAATCCAAGTTAACGCATACAAATACAAAACTAAAAATAGGAGCGGAAAATAAAAAACCCACACTCCTACAAAATCCACCAAAATCATATCTATAGGAAACGGGTCAAATCCAAACCACAAAAAAGGCACAACAAAATAAAACGGAATGGAACAAAGTACCGCCTGCCTACCTTTTGCTACAAATCCTATTATAAACAAACTAAAAACGATCGGCCAAAAACTGTCAAAAAGAAGTTCTTTTTTTGTCTTTAACAACACCATATATCCTGATTGATCTAACTTAGAAATATGAATAAGTCGATTTAATTTGCCTTGAACCACCCGCCAGCTATCTGCAGAAAAATTCAGCTGCTTTTCCTGGGATGGAGAGCTCCATCTTTTCCCCGCGGCTAGCTGCAAGCGAGACATGTCCTCCAATTCGGCAGAGGAGGCCATTTCCTTGCCAACCGAAAGCCCACTTTGAAGTGCCCAAAACCAGTCCTCAGAGCTCACTACTTTGGGAGCTAAAACCATAAAATGAAGGCTATTTTTATACTTTTTTTGACTGGAAGTCCACTGTAATTTCAAATCAGCACCCATGGTGTTTTTTATAAATTGGTGCACGGTGTTTTGATTTTTTGCTGCCACCGGATGGGACACCTCTAAAATGGGTTCCTGGTGGTAAGGTCGAATTTCAAAATCCTTTTTTGAAAAAAGAGTTAATGCCGACAACTTTCCGCTGGGCGGCGCGTTACCTAAGGACTCAGTCACCGATGAATTTAGTAGAAACCGAGTGTCCAAGGGGACCGTCTGTAAAGGCTTTACTAAATAGACACAGACGCTGCTTGCCACCAACAACCCACTCATAAGCGACTGGATTCCAGATATTTTCTTGGGTACAGGTGAGTTGGATTGATTTCCCAAAAACGCAGAGGGCAGATCAATAAGCCAAAAACAAACGGAGCCCATACCCATAGACATAACAAAGGATTCGGCCTCTCGGGAATTGAACCAATTCGGAAAAGAGTCCGTATTGGTCGCTGAGAAAAAAAAGAAGATTAAAAAGAAACCGCAAATAAACATCGGATTGATGAAAGTTGACACCATAAAAGACCTCTTACGGGCCTTAAGTGGGTGGAATACACTTTGAGCACAGCTCAAAAATATCCCCGCGGCCAGAGAATTTTCTGTCCAAAGCAAAGCAGACCCATTTGGAACCAATTCCGCTAAAACAAATAGGGAGGTTATGAAAATACCCAGAAAACGCGCAAATTTCTTCTCAGGAAACAGGATGAGAATGAATAGTAACGTTAACCCAAAGAACATTTCCCGGGTAAAACGTTGGTGCATCCCCGACAGATTCAAACTCTCCAGTTGATGCTTAGGTAACTCTAGGGCGGTTTTTTTCACTAAAAGATCTAGCAGCCTCGATTTCCGGATCGGTCCCACCAATCCAAAATCAAAATACAGCTCGGTTTTTGGACCCAAATTCGGTCCACGCCATTCTACTTTCTGCTTGGAATCCATATCTAAAGCACACTTTTGATTCAAACTGGATTGAATCATTAGATTTCCAAGTGGCACCGGCCTCCCAAAATGGTTCACAAACTTGAGATCCAGATTAGGATCTGGAAACTTTAAAATGGAACGATGGTGCTTAATGGGTTCAACGGAAGATTTAAGAAGGTATGGGGGAAGGGGAAAAAAATCTTCAGAAAATGAATCCCACTGTTGAATAAAATGTGATGGTGTAATACCATTGTAAAACAGTACGTAAGGATCCACAGAGTGCACGGTGCACTCCGAAAGTATATTTTTTGAAAAGACAGGTGCAAACTCCTTCTGAGTTCTTGAATCAGACATTGATTTCCATTCACTAAGACTAATAGGAGGATCCAAAGAGATTTTAAGCTTCTTTTTTTCTGCTAAAAAATAGTCGTCAAAAGCAACTGAATTTAGATTTTTTAAATCTAGAAAATTGACCACAGATTTCTGAATATCCTCTCTTGATAGGACTACGTTGTGGAATTCTTCAAAATAATTAATTAAATTTTGATCTTGATTCCTCGCCCTATGAAGACTTTGGTTGGTAACAAAATAGAGATGTGTTTCATCCATAAGTGGCTCGGTAACCATGCCTAATTCTCGAAGAAAAGGTTCTGATTTTCTAAAGGAAAGAAGAATCTCTTTTGAAGACTTTTCCCCCAATTCCACTTTCCAAACAATATCGTTTTTTTGAATTCTCTCCTCGTAAAATTCTGCAATCACTGAACCAAAAATCTGTACCGTGATGAAAAAGAAAAGAAGCAACAAAAACCCTATAAACGCATTGGGATGGAGGTTGGTTTTATTGTCCATTTTGGACTCCTATCCACCTTAAAATTAAAGACTTCTCAGAATGAAATATCCAAATCCGAAAGCGAAGAGAAGCTTCTGAAATATACTCCCCAATGTCATTTGCCATCATCACTAAACAGGGTATGGCAATTAAACTCATCGGCGTGCTAATTAGGGTCCCAAATACCACAATTGTAGACAATCCTTGGTACAAAGCCCCACCCTCTCCTTTTTCATAAACGAGTGGCAGTGTACTTAGAACGGTGGTTAGAGAGGTGATCATTACGTTGGAGAATCGAGAGCGAATGGACTCCAGACAAGCTTTCCAGGGTTCAAGTTGTTTGCCCCTCAGTTTGATGATCATTTCCATTAACAAGATACCATTGTTTACAATGCTTCCTGCTAACAACACAAATCCTACGATGGCACCAGAATCCAGGTACAATCCATGGACTCTCAAAGCAGGAAAAGCCCCCACAAACCCGAGAAAAAAAGAAAAGAGTGAAACAAAGGAATAAACAGTAGACTTAAATTGGACCCAGAGCACAAAAAAAGCCAAAGACACAGACAAACATCCCAACAATACAAGTTCATTTAATGTTTTTTCTGATTCCAGAGTTTCTTGATCCTTATGAACGGAATTTCCTGTTCCCTTAGCGATATCTTCAATTTTTTTGTAAATTTCCGTCGTTGACTTGTTGATGAGTCCCACCTCCACAAACGTTCTGAATTGTGATTGCCATACGGACTGTAAAAAAG
>JBIIVH010000114.1:0-4181 GCA_044339525.1 Silvanigrellaceae bacterium
CTCCCGGGGCGGTGGTGACCTCCACAAAAAACTCCGGAAGCCACATCTGCACATGATCCCCTTGATACTTCACGCACGCCGGGCAAACTCCCTTTATTTTGGTGCAGCCATTTCGGCCCCTCACCGCTGACCAACTGGCACAACCCCCAAAAGGAGCCCCTCCCGCAAAACTAGAAAGAATCAACGCTGGAGAGTAAAACGTGCAAGCCTGGAAGGGTGTGGTGGCAAGGGCGAAAGCGTGCTGGTGCGTTTTAAGATTTAGACAAAGTACGGCCATAACGCCCACAAAGCGCTTCATAAATCTCTCCCATTGATGTTGAATCAGACCTTTAACGCGACCGTTTTAGATCATTAGAATTTCATTAAAAGTTCTTTATTTTCAGATACTAATAAAAATTAAAAACGATATATCGTTATTTCATTCACCAAATTTGAACCGGAGTTAACACTAAAAAAAACGAGAGTCAACGATATTTTATTTTGTAATCATTTTAAGCATTACGATATATCGTGTTTTTTGAAAATAAGTTGCTTATTTTAATAGATTCATATACAGGTTCTCAGAAAACTTTTTTTAGAAAGTAAAGGCAAATGGTGGGCTCTTCCTCTTCCAAATCATCCCATTCCCCCCAAAATCCGCTCCACAAAGAAGCTAAAAAACCACCCATCCTGATCATGATGGAAAAGCTCTCTGTCCAACTCATTGCCTTTCGAAAGCGGGAAGGGCTGGATCAAAAACAAATGGCCAAACTCATGGGGATGGGACAGTCGCGCTATAATGAAATTGAAAAGGTTCGTAACTTAAACCCGGAGTTTGGAGTGTCCCTCTGCTTTTTGTTACGATTCGCTCAGTTGGAAAAGATCTCCTTGAGTGCGTTGGCCGAGTCCTTACAAGATCAAAAACCTGGTACACCCAGCCCTCGCGACAAATGGGATGAAAACCTGGCGCATCTTTTTTCCAACCTTAAGCTGCAAGACCGTCAAGCTTTGTTTCAAAAAGGAAGCGAGCCTTCCTCCTCCAAGGTGATCTCCCCAGGTCAGCCACAGCTGAAATGGTTGGTGGAATTGGGGTTAGATCTTTTTTCCCTGGACGTGAAAGAACAACTCCAATTTGAAATGACTTTGCATCAAAAAATTCTAAAAGAAAAAACGAAAGGCAGAATCTCTCAGCAGCAACGTCGTGCCCGCCTTCATCTCGTCATGGAAGAACTCATTCATCTTTCGTAGCTAAAGAGCTTTTGGCACAAGGGACAATTTAAATTCATATCCCATGGCGCCTAAAATTTCCTGTAACTTTGCAAGACCTGGTTCGGATTTTCCTTCTTCGTATTGCCCAATGGCATTGCGTGAGGATGAGCCAATCAGTTCAGCAAGAGCAGCCTGTGAAAGTTTCTTTTCGGACCGTACTTGCTTTAAGATAAGTGTGGTCAAGGCTTTAGTGGCAGAAGTTTCGATTTCAAAAGACCCGAACTCTCCTTGGATAACCTTCACATCTTTTTCGGTTACTTTACCGTCCGTATGATCTTCAAGCATGAGTCCCACGGCATCCCGTGCCATTTCCCTTGCCTCTTCCATGGAATCTCCTTGGGTGAAAATCCCTAAAATAGGCACTTCCACAACCCATCCATCTTGTTCCTGATGCATTTTTCCATCAATTCTCATGAAGCACCCTTTCGTGTTTCCTACCTTATCGACTCATTTGCCCATTTATTTATGGGTAACCTGGGATGTTTTTATCGATCCTATGGCCCCGACGCAGCTACTGGATGATGGTAGCGGGATTCACTGGAAACACAACGTATTCGTTGAAGGGGTTAGATTTTAACCCCCAAGAGATTGAAGGTTTTATATTTATTGACCTTTTTACGACTTTGTTGTACAGTCCCTGCCTGGTCCGGCGGAGGTCCTAAAGATTGAATATTAATAAGAGAAAAGAAGAATTCAATAAATCGATGGTAAGAACCGTTGCCGCTGCTTGTGGCTGGGCAGTTGCAGACTGGTCACAAGATAGGGATCTTTTTGACACGACGATAAGTAAGGTACTGACTAGTGCAGGTGGCTTCAAATTACCTAGAACGTTGGATTTTCAGCTAAAATGCACTGAGTCTCCAACTACAGACAACAAAGAGTACGTGTCATTTTCTTTAGATGTTGACCACTACGAAAAGCTGAAAAACCGCATCATGGGCGCACCATTCATTCTTTGTCTCGCAATTGTCCCCTCAGACCCTAAAAACTGGTGTGAGTTTGTCGTGAGCGAAACCAAAGGTAATCACTACGATATGCTCCTCAGACATTGTATATATGCCCGCATCTTGTACGACCATGAAAATCTACTCGATGATAGAAATAAAACGGTTAGATTTTATAAAGGTAAGGACGAGTTTAGCATACCAAATGTTGAAAAACTTGAGCGCCTAATTTCTTCAAAAGAGTATAATCTGGCAAAAGCACAGGCCGAGAAAGAATTTTGGGAGTCTCAACAATGAATGTCCTAAGAGAAAAAATTAATTGCATTTCTCATTCAGATGTCACTCGATACTTAAGATCGAAAAATTGGGAAAAAGTGGAAGAGTGGAGCGAGACGGGACTTATGGATGCCTATCGCAATGATAGAAATCACCTTATTGAAGTTATGGTTAATGAAACGCTACCTAGCTATTTTGATCGACTCAGGCAGACCCTGGTTTCACTAGCGCATATCGAAAACAAGAAAAGCGAAGATGTCATTAAGGATATCGAAAATTCGAGCTTTTATTCTATTAGAATTAAGGCCGATACGCCTTCCCATAAGATAAGGCTCGATGAATCAATTGCTATGAGAACGGGTGTCCAAAAGGCATTTCTCGCGACAGCCCATTCAGCCTTGATGCCGAGTATCGATATCAAAAGAATGTCTGCAAAAGATCCTAATACTGTCGCGTCGTACCTCTACGACGATCAAACCGAAGCAGCAAGTTACATAGCTAACTTCAGAACCGCGAAGCTTGAATCAGGAGATTTAGATAGTGGAATTGCAGTTAGTAAATTCAAAGAAGCTGTAGTTGTTGTTAAAAATTTGAGTGTTGATGATACAATCCCTGGAAAGAGCCAGTATGAAGAGTTGGCTAAAGCGGGTATCAGTAAGCAGTTTTTAGAGAACCTCAGGATGCTAGACCTTAAGCAATCCCAAGCGAAATCTCTAAGAATTGAGATCATAGATAGCATGAGTGCTTCTCATGAATGTATCACGTTTGAAGAGAATGATTTCGATTTTATCCGCGAATTTTATGAGACTTTATCTAAGACATCAGAAGATGAGGCTTCTGTAGATGGGGTAATTACCGGGTGCTCCTCCCCAAAAATTGATTCAGGTGGGGAGATCAAGGTTTCAAGCGTTATTGACGGAGCGACAAAAATGATTCGAGTCAGGCTAAGCAAGCAGGACTTCGATCAAGCTGCGTCTCATTACGCAATTACAAGGTCGGATTCGAAGGAAGCAAAGGTGAAGATCACTGGTCTTTTAAGGAAACGAAAAAGATCAACGGAAATGGTTGATGTTTCCAAAATCAAATTTCTGTAACGGATTTTGATTTGTTTCGAACGCTCCAAAAGATACAATAGGCATCGAATTTCCTTCCACACATGCTGCTACATCCCAGAATACCTGAATGCAACAAAAAACCTCTAAAAACAACCAAATGCATATTTTCTTAGCAGTAGCCGCCATGACTGCCTTCCTGGGAATACAGAAGAACTCTTTGATCTTTCTTAATGTTATTACTTATTGTAAATATTACTGGTAAAAAGTAAGCGCCAAATCCAGGCCTGTGGCGCCCTCTTAAGACTTTTGACAAACCTTTCCATGCAAAAAATTTTTAGCATGGGAGGTTTAAGAAGTGAAATTGGATATAGAGACCCGCATGAATCGATTAGCAGCTTGGGTGGGTGAAGAGCGAAGCTCTAGCCGGGGAAAATTTAAGTTCAGTGAGCGGGTGAAATCGGAAGCAATAAGTCTGATCCAAAATGGAGTGGGTCTGGCTCTATTAAGTAAACGAACAGGCTTAGCATCTAGGTAGGCATTGCTTGAGCACTTTTTGAAACTGTAACCTTTTTCTGATTTCCTCTCTCTGGTAACCCAAGTGTAAGGAGCCAGGAATGAAAAGGGTAAATCCTCCAGTCGGTCTGTGTTTAGAAAATCT
>JBIIVH010000115.1:0-4175 GCA_044339525.1 Silvanigrellaceae bacterium
CAGGCGTTGTTCAATATAGGAGAGCTGAAACATCATGGTTAAAATCTGGTTCACCGTTTCGGGATCTTGGGATTCGTGTTTTTTGAATTTTCTGCGGGAATGGGCCAGACAGCCTGCGATTTTGATTTCAATACGTTTTAAAATATCAGGATCGCTCACATGATTCGCACTGGAATGATCGCATTGGAGATAGAGTTCATTGGCCTGAATCGAACTTTTTTGAAGCAATTTATCCAGAACATTTCCCAGGGCAAGGGTTCTGGAGGTCCAATCCACTGATTTTTAGTCCATAAATTTCTTTTTTCCATTGCTTGATTCACTTCATTTACCCGGGTCGGAGTGGCATCAGCAGCCATGTACTTTGCATTTGCCAGTTGTTTACCCAACTCCAAATATACATAGAAGAAGTTTTTCCGCGGAAAATCCCATGCTAGAGCTTCGCTCTTCACCCACCCATGCTGCTAGTCGATTCATGCGGGTCTCTATATCCAATTTCACTTCTTAAACCTCCCATGCTAAAAATTTTTTGCATCAAAAGGTTTGTCAAAAGTCTTAAGAGGGCGGCACAGAACGTTTGATTTCAATCCAGCAACAACGGTGCGCACCAAATCTTCTTCAAGCTCAACCAGGGAAAGATCGGATGGTGTTCGCTGCGCAAGTTTCAACATGACCAATCCATGAACGAACGACCAAAGGGTGAGCGCTGCCATTGTTGCATTTGTTGAACTCACGAGTTCGGCTGTCGCTATTTCTATTTGTCTCCAAGCATGTTTCATGGCCGTCTTTAAACGGGTTGTCAAAGTGAGCGTGTCGCTTTTCCCAAACATAAGTCCATAGATAGTAGGATTTGCATCGGCGAAGCGAAAATAAGCACGAACCATTCCCACCAAACGTTCTTCTGGAGTCTGTATATCTGAAGAACAAGCGCCGCAGGCAAGTGCAACTACAAATTTTTCATATCCGCGTGCGGCAATTTCGCCGAGTAAGTCGCCCAACATCGGAAAATAATGTTTCGGCGCCGTATGAGAGACTCCTGAACGCCGAGCAATTTCTCGCAACGTAACTGAAGAAAGTGGCAGCTCTGCAAGCGCTGCTTCGCCTGCGGTGAGCAACGTTTCACGCAAATTGCCGTGATGGTAGGGCTGTTTTTTTGACAAATTTTTGACCAATTCTGCACCCTCAACGGATTTCAATCTTTACAATAGAAAGATAAGGTGATAGCCTTGCATTGTAAAGACCCGGAGAGTTTTATGAACCACTTAAACCAGTCGCTCATTCAAACGAGACTTGGGTCTCTAGAAGTGCGCCAAACGGCCCCTCGACCCGAATCCGTGATGTTGTGGCCATCCATTTTCACGGATCACAAAATTTATGAAAAATTAGCCCTGAAATTGTCCGATCGGTACCGAGTTGTTCTCATCGACGGGCCGGGCCATGGCGCAAGCTTGAGCGCCAAAGGACCTTTTACAATGTCCGATTGCGGTGGCGCGATGGCCGACATTTTAGATTCACTGAAAATAAATGAGGTGATCGCAGGAGGCACTTCTTGGGGCGGAATAGCAGCCGCAGAACTTACGTTGATGGCGCCAAAGCGGGTTAAAGCTCTTATCATGATGAACACACCTATGGACATTGATTCTATGAATCCGGGTTTAACTGCACGGTTAATCACATTTGGTGCTCGTTGGGCTCTAAAATCTAGAGTGTTTCGTAATGGAGTGGCAAAGAGTTTTTTCGATCCTAAAACGTTTCAGGAAAATCCAAGTTTCGCCATGCACTTTCACGAAATGCTTGATCATGCTGACGCAAAATCGCTTTCACTCTCAGTGCGTTCTGTCTTGATTGAAAGCACTCCGCTTTTCGAAAAATTAAAGGGAATCAAAACAAATTCTCTGATCATTGCCGGGAAAGAGGATTCCATGTACTCGCTCGGACGTCAGGCTGCTGCCGCGTTGCAAATGCACAATGCCCGGTTTGAATGCGTCAGTGGGAGGCACATCTCGGTCATTGACGCGCTCCCCGAGGTGGTCACACATATTGATCGTTTTCTTACCCAACTAGGAGTCACAAAATGACAATACTTGTTATAGGCGCAACCGGTCAACAGGGCTCAGCAGTTGTTCGTCACCTCATCGCCCAAAAAAAGACTGTTCGTGCACTTACCCGCAATCCCAAACAACGTAACGTCGTCAATTTGCGAGAATTGGGCGTGGATGTTGTCGAAGGAGATTTGTCGAATCCACCTTCCCTTACCAAGGCGTTCGAAGGCGTTGAAGGGGTGTTTTCGGTGCAGGATTTTTATGCCCCCGGTGTTGGCCTTGCCGGAGAAATTGAGCAGGGCCGAACAGTGATTGCGGCCGCAAAGGCTGCTGGTGTGCGCCACATCGTGCAGTCCGTGATGGGCGATGGACACAAGCCTGGCGGGCCAGATCATTTCGTTTCCAAAGGGACCATTGAACGTGACCTCAGGGCCAGCGGCATCGGCTACACTCTCCTAGGGACCGTTTGGTTTCTCGACAATCTTGTGAATCCGAAAATGAAACCAACTCTAATCTTCCCTGTCTTGTCAGGGTCGTTGTTACCTGAAACAAAATTCCATATGCTTGCTGTGGATGATCTTGGGTGGGTGGCAGCAAAAGCATTGGCAGAACCCGAGAACTGGATCGGTCGAAAAATAAATCTTGCAGGGAGTGTCATGACAGTGCCAGAAATGAAGCAACAATGGTTAGAGGCGACGGGGTGTAAACCTAAATCATGGAAACTCCCGAAATTTGTTTTCCGACTTCTTGCGCCTGAATTCGCGCAGCAACTTGCTTGGCACAACGAAGTGAATTTTTCTTTTGGCGTGGAAGAATTGCGAGCCGTTCGCCCCCAAGCAACGAGTTTTGCCGACTACGTGCGGACAAATCATCTGAGAGGAATGTAAATTTTTTACTCGTTTCGGAAGTTTTTAGTTGAACTCAAAATTTGACATTTTGGGGTGTGTGATTGTTACTCAGCTCTAATATGAGACTGTTCAAAGTTGTAGCTAAAGGTGTTTTTTAAACAAACTCAAAATCGGACGTTGAATTTTGGTTTCTCTTTCTCAGAATGATGCCCTCCTATCGAACCTGGATGGTAACTTATGTTCTTTGGCCCTATTGATGAATACTCCATCGCCGAGCTTGGTTCAGAAGTTCAAGTCACGAGTGGAGTATTGTTACCTTAAATATAAAAACTGCAGAATAAACATGTTTCTTGCAGTCCGTATTTTCATGGAAAAAATCCAATTTTTGGCTTTAAAAAACTTCTGAAACGAGGAATAGCCACTCCCAATGCTTCCTCAAACATTGGAACCCTTCCAGATTGGAGTCGAGGCCAGCAGAGAGAAAAGGTGATATCCATAAACCTATCCTTTGTTTTGAAAGGTGTTGTTTAGTAGCTCATCTCTTAACACAAGGAATTTCCCCTGGCATCTCGCTTTTATTTTAGGCAAGATTCCGGGGAAAAACGTTTAAATTCCTAATTTTTAAAATGGCTCAGGTGGTCAAAAAATATGCAAACTCCTTCTGTTAACAAGAGCACCAAAGACCATTCCGCTCAAGAACGTTTCAATTTTGTTATGTTATTTGCTAGTATTCCTGCAAATGAACAAGGGGTTTGGCTCAGACAAAACGGGCTGACCACAGAGTGGGTGTTGCAGTGGAAAGAGAGCATGCTGGAATCCTTGTCTGGAGCCAAGGTGGAGTCTGGGTTAGGCAGATTAAAAAAGCAGATTCGGGGACTTGAACAAGATTTAAAAAGAAAAGAGAAAAAGCTAAAGCAAAAAGAACTGATCATTGATGTCCAAAAAAAAGTCTTGGAGATCTTCAGGGAAGACCAGGACGAGTTACCAGCCCCGATGAAAGAAATAGGTTAATAGAGCGAGTGACCTTACTTCGGAAAGAGGGGATTTCTTTTGGAGATGCAGCTTCTTGTCTAGGTACCTCATCTAAAACCATTTTTAGATATCTTTCAAACCCGGAAAAAATAGATGGTCGAAAAGGTTCCCCTAGAAGGGTCCATAATAAGTTAACAAAAGAAGAACGGGATAGATTTCTTCAAGTAGCTTGTTCTAAAGAATTTGTGGACTTGTCTCCATCCAAAATTGTACCCATTTTAGCCACTCGAGGAGAATACTTTGGGTCAGAAAGTAC
>JBIIVH010000065.1:0-19189 GCA_044339525.1 Silvanigrellaceae bacterium
CGTATTTTGGTTGGCCTTGATAGGTTTCCGAGCCATTGGCCTTGTCGCTATTGCAGCTGCGGCCTTTTTAGCTCGCCTTCCTCTCTGCCCTAAAGGACAGAGTTTCTTGCTCGATATCGATGAAAACAGCCTTTGGTGGTCCGATCATTCTGTGTGGTGGTTATGACGCTCAAACGGCTCAAAGGGATTTAGATGACTCACTTTGTGATCTCGTGGCCGTGGGTCGGCCCTTTATCTCCAACCCCCGACTCTTGAACCAATGGAAAGAGGGAGCTCCTTTAGAAGCTCCCCAATTCGCTACTTTTTACACGCCCGGGCCAGCTGGTTACATTTAAAAAGTGACTTTAAAATTTAGCGTAAAAGATCTTTTTAGCGGCATCCGTGTTCCAAACAAAATTGGCAGCTGGCCTTTTCGCTGAGGCAGGAGTAGACCAACTGATGGTGGGTCCAGGAACGTTTCTAAAAGGCATGATCTGAATTTCAGAGATGGATTTTGTGGTGGGAGACACCAATACGCGTGCCGCATAGTTGTCTACCTGCGAGCTCACTCCATTGTGAATGAAGTTTCCCATACTCACCACAATCGCTCCTGTACTGCCATCGGACCTTGGTACCACTTTTACTCCTGCTGCGGTGTGTGGACCATGCCCTAAAACTATATTTCCATTAAAGTTTTTAATAAAAGACTCCCCAACCGACTTTAGCATTCGAATGGCGGCCGCTTCATTTTTATTGTGACCACTGGAATCTTGGGTATGGATCGACAAAATTCTAAGATCCACATCGGCACTTTGTAAACTGGTAAGCAATGGCCTAACCTTTTCGATTCCTTCATTCGGTAAAATGATCTGAGCTGTTTTTTTCATCTCCCAGCTTACAATCGTAAGTGCACCAAAAGCCACTTTCACGGGTTTTCCGTTCATCACAATGGTTTTGATGGTGGCTCTTTGAAAGGTATCCCCCGTTCCATGCCAAAGAATGTTTTTTTCCTTGGCAATGGCCGTCAGGTTGGCAGCTGAAAGGTCGGGACCATAAGGTGCCATGCAGTCCCGTGCATGGTTGTTGGCCAGAGAAATCATATTAAACCCAAAGTCCACAGCCTGCCGAATTGCGTTGGGATGGCTTAAAAAATAAAAATCAACCCCATTATTTATAGTATCACATCTCGTTCCTACAACGCTTTCCCAGTTTATAAACGACAAATGGCCTTTCAGCCGAACCGCACCCGGATCTACAGCTCTGAGTGCATCCCCAAAATTGGGGGCAAGTGGGGTTTTGGGACGATTTCCGGCGGCACCGCCATGGGTCCAGGCGCTGTCACCCACTCCGCGCACGTCCCAGGCATTTGTTACCTTAGCGATCTCCAATGCGGTGGCGTTTCCAGCCTTGGTGGCCACTTTAGACGCATACCAGGCAGAGGGTTCAATGACGCTTTCCACTTCAGCGGATTCACCCGGGTTTTGGTGAGAATCACACCCATAAATCAAGCCTCCAGCCAATACTCCTAATAGTCCCGCGTTCAGCCATCCGTATTTATAAAGCCGATGTGATAGTTTAATCATAGTGTATCCTTTTTGATATGTGTTTCCTTAACAAAGGCTAACAAAAACCTTCTATACAAAAAACAAGCTAGAGGCAATCCTTTTTTTTTGGGTTCCAAAATCAGACCTTTAGGGAAATCCAAAAGACAATTCAGCATTAACCCTGTCCATCCAGCAGTCACTTGATCAAACTGTTTACAAGGTGTAAGAAACCAAACAGATAAAGTTTTCTCAATCTCTACACAGAGATTCACCTGTCATTATGAAAGGAAGGCTTCCCCATGAACACTCAAGTCTTTAATCAATCAAATGCTTTCAAACGGATTACGCGATGCTTGGGAATTTTGTCCCTTTTAGTAGGGAATTCCCAAGCCAGGGCTGTCCCATCCACGGATCCCGAAGCTTTTCATAAAAAAATCAAAGAATTAGTACTACCCCACTTCGAAGGAGGAGAGCATTCCTCCTTTTTCACTTTTGATGGTCAGCCCATACACTGGTCCTATTTTGAGGCCCTTCAACCCAAAGCCACTGTTTTGTTTATGGTGGGAGCGGGTGACAACCGAAAACGCAACGCAGAAGCCATCTATGATCTGGTAAGTCAAGGTTATGATGTGTTTACTTACGATCCCAGAGGTCAAGGCCAAAATCAAAGACTTGGCTACCACTCCGAAATGGTCCATATGGAAAATTTCAAACATCATGTTAAGGACTTAGAAGAATTTATCTCTCAAATCGTTAACCCTCAAAAAAGAACGCCCCATGCTTTTGCCGTGGCCGTTTCCATGTCGGGAGCTACAGCGGCCTCTTACGCCTCCCAACATTCAGACTTCTTTAAAGGATTGTTTCTCGTAGCACCCATGATTGAGATGTACACTCCAGGCTGGCAACCCTTAGTGGCTTATTCCGTGGTTTCAGCCGCCTGCACTCTGGGAAAGTGCAAGGATTTTGCGCCCGGCCAAGCCCCCTGGGCTCCCTCCACGTTTGACACCAGTGAAGGGATCTCCGACCCAGTGAGATGGCAATACACTCAAGATTTTTTGACCCAAGAAAAGACGCTGAGAATGGCAGGAAAAAGTGCGGGGTGGGTTCGTGAGGCTTTGGAGTTTTCCTTCCACTTAAACCCCAAAAGCGTAAAACTAAAACTTCCCACGGTCCTTTTTCAAGCGGCAAAAGATGTCATCGTAAAGCCAGAGCCCCAAAGGGCCCTTTGTGTCCGCAGTTCCAATTGTGAGCTGGCTTTGTTACTGGAGGCTAAGCACGACATCTTTCATGAGCATGACAGCACTCGCGAGGCCGTTTTTCAAAAAATCAACAAGACGATTAGCGAATTAAGCGGACAACAATAAAGTAACAAACTACGATCTTAAAACATTTTTAAGTTTCTACCAATGATGATGGCCGCCAATATCTTTGGCACATAATCTAATGTTTCCGCGGGGAGCTTATCCTTAAGGTGCCAAAAATCCACAACATCTTTTTGTGAGACTTTTGATTTTAGTTCCCTTCTTTTAATCCCATTCTGGCCCGCGTTGTAACTTGCTAAGGCCAAAAGATACTGATTGCTTCCGAACATTTTTAACAAGTCCTGGAAGTATTTGGCTGCGGCGTGAGTGGCTTTTTCTGGGTCCAATCTTTCATCTCGATTGGCACTCACTTCTAACCCATATTCCCGTGCAGTGGCGGGCATAAACTGCCAAAGTCCTAGGGCTCCCACCGGGCTTTTGGCTTTGTTTTCAAACCCGGACTCTACCCAAACCACATAACCCAGCTCCGTGGGCAGTCCGTTTTGCTGAAGGGATTTTTGAATGAGATTCCAATAAGGCACAGAACGGGCCACCAATCTTTTGTGCATGCCATTTTTCGTAAAAAAGCGAATCCAGCTCTCCACTTTACCCAAAAACTCTGGGTCCAATGCCGAGGGAGGAGAGTCGCCAAAGCGCCTCGAAATATGGGTGATCTCCTCCCAAACAAACTCTTTTCCCAGCACCATGGGGGTGCCAGGACTAGCCACTAGGGACTCAACCGACTCCGAAGGTAAAGTCCTTTGTAACACCTCCAATTCGGTGGAAAGGGAGTTAGCTTTGTTCCAAGGAAGAGTGGAAAATAATCCCAAGGCTGGGCTTAGTTTCTGTTGCAAACTGGAAAAGACATGGGGATAGGCCATCAGCACTCCCAGCGTCGCTGCCACGGAACACACACTCGAAAGCAGGCTCCACACCAAAATCTGAGACACGGGCCTTGATGGATTTTTGGAAGGGGCCTTCGAAGGTGATTTTTTTTCATTTCCTCCCTGGTATTCAGGAAAAGGACTTAACAGGCGAAACTGCAACACCAACTTAGAGCCCACAAACACCTGGTCGGTGGGTTTCAATCGACACCTGGACTTGATTTCTTGGGTGGAGGTTCGAGTGCCATTGGTGGAGCCTAGATCTTCAATCCAGATCTCTTGTTGTCCATCCAAAAAAAGCCGTGCATGGCGTCGGCTCACCCCTTGATAATTCGCCACACAAACTTCACACTCCTGGGAAGAGCCAATCAGCCATTCTCGCCTGTCCCCTCCCAATTGCACAGATTGTCCACGGCGCTCCCCATTTAAAAAGAGAATCTCAAGCATCTTTGACCTCAAATTTGAGCACGGTATCGCCCACCTTCACCAAAGTGCCGTGGCTCAAAAACCTGGGATGGGTGGTGGGCCATCCATTGACCAAACTTCCATTGGCACTGCCTAAATCTTCAAACAATGCTTTTCTACCTAGGACGGTGATCTTAGCGTGTTTCTTAGACACTTTTTCATCCAAGATTCGAGCTTGCAATCCATAGCTACTTCCAATAAAATTTTCGCCTTCCAACAAGGGAAATTTCATTCCAGCCTGTCGATTGGTGAGCACGGTTAAATGGCCCACATATTTTGGTTGCGTAAATCCACAACCTGAAAAATTGCGATCCACCTTTTTGCCACAAGTCTTGCAGACTTTTTTTCTCAGCCTCCAAAAAATAACTACAAAAATCACAATTAGCAAAATTCCAACCGCAAACGCAACCAGGGGCCAATAATTGGGCTTATCTAAAGTGATGGAAAAGGGTTTGGATTTAAACACATGATCGTAGTGGCTCACCTTTGCTTGAATTTGTTGGGGAGTGCCATCTTGCTTCACATCGCTGAGCTTGGTGTCCACCACAAACTCATTTAACATATTTTGCACCACCACTTGAGCGGCCCGTGAGTGCTCGAAGGAATCCCCAATGTAGTGGCTGTAACCTCCCGTACGGTTGGTATTTGCCGTCAATAAATCAGGACCCAAATCACCTGTTAGGTCAAAGAAAATGGTATAAACCTGAACTTTTTGATCTTCCAGTTTTTTCCAGCAGGCTTGGCTTTTAGATTTGGGGGAACTGGGGTTGTCTTGACCATCCGTAAAAAGTATCAATACTTTCTGAGCATTTTCAGGTATGGCCTTCCCCAAATTAAGAGACTCTACTTTTTCTGCTGCATGACATAGTGCGTTGGAAAACTGAACGCTACTGTTTTCACTTTCTACGGATAGAATTTTTTTAGTAATGGAATTTAGGTTATCTTGATGGTCAACGGAGATGCTTGCAATTTCCTTGAGAGTGGCTCCACCAAAAGTAAACACAGAAAGCTCTTTAGCGGCAACTCCATTCAGGATCTGAAGGGTAGCCTTTTTCATTTCAGTCAAGTATTGGCCCTGTGTGAGTGAGCTGTTATCAAAACCCA
Organism: Silvanigrellaceae bacterium; assembly: GCA_044339525.1. Lineage (GTDB taxonomy): Bacteria > Bdellovibrionota_B > Oligoflexia > Silvanigrellales > Silvanigrellaceae > JBIIVH01. The sequence continues at coordinate 5,278 of JBIIVH010000065.1, forward strand.
CCATCAAAACGCGAGAGGATTCATCTTTAAAATCTTGCATTCTTTGAAGGGAATACACGGGGAAGCTTTTTTTCTGGTCTGCATTCACAAAAAACGAAATCGACTTAGAATCAATCGTCGTGATGGGGTAACGATTGCCGTCACTTTCTTCAAATACATTGAGATAAATGCGGAAAGAATCCTCTTTAATGGGTTGAACCAGTCGAATTTCGGCTTTACGCACCAGTTTAGAGTCCGATGTCGTTTCTTCTTTTTCAGCAGCGTTTTGTGCAAAAAGAAACCCAGGAAAGGTTACCAACTTAAGCAGCAACAGGCCACGTATTCCTGGTTTTTTAAAGAATTGAATTACAGACATTTGAACCTAAACTCCCCATTTCCTATTCTAATTTCATCATTATCAATGAGTTGATGAAGACTTACTTTTTTTCCATTCACAAATGTTCCTTGAGTAGATCCCAGATCTCGAAGCATAAATTGATCATCTAAACAGGTGATCACGCAATGTTTCGCATTTACCCCTTGCTCGATTAGAGTCACATCTAAATTCAGTGCCGTTCCAACGGTATTATCTCCGCGTACAAGTCTAAAATCTTCTCCCTGGTGAACCCCTTTCAACCCCAAAATCCAACCCAAGGTTTCTTTTTTAAGTACTTTTTCTTGTATTAGTCCTGTTCTGGAACCAGAAGATTTCGAGGGCCCAGAAGAAGGAAAATTTTGAGAAATTTTTTTACCTGCGTTAAAAAATTTATTAAAAAGGGGCAACCAAGCCAAAAGATCTTTAATCATCTGCATTCCCTCATATTAAACTTATAATTTGTACTGCTATTGGCCTGAACTGTGATTTCTTTTTCTAGTTTGCAGTTATCATAGCTAGCCACCAAGCTCCAGGTTCCCTCTGGAATCGTAAGGGAGCGCAAAGGCGTGTCATCAGAGATATTGGCCCCTTTGATTTCAATCCGAGCCCAGGGAACGGCGTCTATGTTTACTTGGCCAGTTCCAACAGCTTCTGCTTTTTCGGAAGATTTATTTTGGCTTCCGGAGTTTCCCGCATCGGCTGGAACCTTTCCTGGCATTTGAGTCACTGGATTTTCGGGAGCGGAAAGGGGAGTGATGCTGGAAAGAAGCGCACCTGATTTTTCCTTGGACCAACCAATCACATCAAACATTTTTTGTCTTTCCAAAAACGCCAATCCCACGGCAGAAAGGGTTGTGATGGCAGAAACGCCACAGATGATTAACGCTTTTGGGGTGGCCAAAAAGTGCTTTTTGGGTTCGGTAGATTTTTCTTCAAACAGATCGATTTCGGTGCCAAATTCACCGGGATTTGAAAGCTGAATGGTCTTACCAAAGCCCTTCTTTTCAGGTGAATGGGAAGGATTTTTCCCAGCGGAAGCATTCATTTCTTCCTTTGCGTCCTTGGTGGCTTCTTGGGTGGTATCATTAGGCTTAGTTTCTTCAGAAGAGGTTGCCTTTATTGCTGCTTCCTGAACATTCGTTTCTGCAGCCACAGCAGAAGAAATTACATCCAACTCCGCTGGAACCGGCCTTGCCTGAACCGGTGCTAAGCTGGTTTTATTGGAATTGGCTAGTCCCACAATAGCGTTGGGATCGTTTTTAGCTTTATAATAAGTGCGAATGAGATCTTGAACCCCAAAACTCACTTCCACAGAGCCATAGGTGGCTGTGATGTAGTTTTGAAGGTCATTAAACATCTCACGGGGCGTTTGGTATCTTTTACTAGAGTCTCTCTCTAATGATTTGGACAAAATTTTAAATAATTCAGGTTTCAGTTTAGTCAACAAATTTCTATCCACTGTGGCCACATTTACACTTAGGTCTAGCACCTCTTCCTGGGTCAACCAGTATAATTTCTCTCGTTTTCCTAGCAAAAGCTCATACAAAAGAACGCCGCAATTGTAGATATCACTGGAAGAAACGAGGGGTTCAGCCAGGGCTTGTTCTGGAGGCATGTACCATGGGTTTCCAAAGATTTGCGGTGGATCTTGAACAATGGAACGGATGTAGGTGGGTTGCACGCCAAAGTCCGTAAGAATCACTCTTCCGGTGCTTGCCTCCAGCAGCACATTTTGAGCCGACACATCGGCATGAAACAAACCTTCTGGATATCTAGGGTGATTCTTGATTTGATGAAGTGATTCCAGGGCTTTTAACAGCTCCATCACAATCCCGATGGCCAGAGAGCCTTTTATATTCATCTGATTAAAAGACATCACATCGGCTAGGCTAGCCCCGTTTACATATTCCAAGACTAGGTAGCTTGATGCCTGATAAACGGAAGCATCGTAACAAGTGATGAGGTTAGGATGTTTAAACATGGAATAAAGCTCCGCTTGATCGCGGATGCTTTCCCTAAGCCACTCTTCATGGGAGGCTTGTTCCTTAAAAAACTTCAAAACAACTTCACGGGTAAAACCGCTGTTAGAGGTTTGTTTCGCCAAGAAAACATGGCTAATTCCCCCTTCTCCCACGTAATCCACCAATGTATACTTTTGTGAAACAACTTGACCTTCAAAAAATGGTTCCGGAAAATTTTTCATATCAAAACACCCTTAATTTATACGCATTTAAATTTTAATTCTAAGGCACCTAATTTAATCTCATCGTTATCCACCAAAATGGTTTGCACCGTCTTGCGCTGATTCACAAAAGTCCCGTTGGTGCTACCCAAATCTCTAATCTCAAAAAAATCGTCATTACACGTGATCACGGCATGACGGGTGGACACCGACCGATCCGTCAAAGGTATCTGAACATCTATAGCGCATCCCAACACGTTATCGCCACGGACAAGTCGATAGTCCTCGCCGGAAAATGGCCCGCTTCGAATCACCACCCAACCCATGGTTTCCCGGGAGCTTGTGCCTCCTCCCGCCTGTGCGGCACTCAGATGTACCGTCCGATTTTGATTTCCTGAGCTGCTACCCCTATGATTTGAAGGAGGTTCTTGATTTTTACAGGGCACTCCCCCTTGTATTTCTTTCAACTCTTTTTCAAACGCGGATGGATTTGTCCTTGGTGAGTTCATTTTTTTTCCCTCGAAAGTGAAATAAGGATGCGCTATCACCCTTTCAGTGCCCGCTTTCAGGCACTGATTTGATATATGCACAATAACGCACCGTTTCAATGAGGAATTTGAAGATGAAGAACCACAATCCACATAAATCTAGTTTTATCATAGCCTTAGTATTAAAAATTGTCCCTACCGCCTTGGCCCTTTCCGGGCTCGCCTGCACCACCCTTTTGCCTGACCGGCAGTCTGCCACACAAATAGGTCTTTGGGATCAGGTACATGGCTATGTCAAAGAGGCTGATCCCCAAAAAGGCGCTTTTTGGCGCTCCATTGAAGTTCCTTTTGATGGTGTTTTGGAGATCAACGTGGATTATCAGAGCGTTGAGTCTGACCTGGATCTTTTTTTATATAAAGACAGTTCCGAAGAGGCCTTTGATGCTTCCACCAATAAGGCCAAAGGGAATAAAAAAGAGCATCTAAAAACAGAGGTTACCAAGGGCAAATACTATATAAAGGTGCTCGCTGAGTCCAAAGCCTCCGATTTTAAGCTTCAATTAAGGTATCTTCCCACGGATCCAGAAGTGGCCTCTGGTCCAAACTTCGACATGAATCAAGCGAGCTTGCTTCCTGAAAACCAAACCCAAGAGGGATCCGTGAGTTTCCGAGAGGGCAATCGCACCGACTGGTACAAAATTCAGCTAAACACCCCAGGTACCTCCAAACTCCAGCTGAGCCTACTGGGAAGTAACCAAGGGATTGTGACGGAACTTTTGGAAGAAGGGCAAGCTCCAAAGCCTTTCACCGGCACCGAAACCATTAAGGTTTCCAAGCCAAGGACATTTTTTGTTAAAATTATGGCAACAGATCCTTCGTCCTTGGTGAAATACCGCCTTGCCGCTCAGACTCAAAAGGCTCAAGCATTTGATAAGAATGGTAAAATACTTAGAATCACCAATGACAGCCTGATTTTGAATCTGGGCACCGTCAACAACATGCAAGTGGGCTTCAAAGGCTTAATTGAACGTAACAACGGAGAAAATATAGAATTTGTGATAGAAAAAGTCCTTCGACAAACCTCCAAAGCTAAGGTATCAGGTTCAGTGAACGGTGCCGATGTTGGAAAGTCCGTTTATATTTTGGGAAATGAACAACCTTAAGAAACAACATCTAGTTAGGGATTTTTATGGTAAAAAAGAACAATAATCCTTCCATATCAAATGGTTCCCCTATAGCGTTATCCGTTCTATCTAGTTTTTCCCAGGCCGTGCGCAACTACCTGATGGAGCAAGTTGTTCATTTAATGGGGTCCCATCATTCCGAAGCAAGCTTTAAAGTTTTACCACAATTTCCCCAACAAATGGTTAAAAATGAACACGTGCTTGTTTTTATGCTTTATGGAATGCAGCAAAATTTGAATTCAGGAAGCGATCCTAGCCTTGAAAGAGGCTCCAAGCGCGTAGTGGATGGCAAAGAGGTCTGGACCATGAAGCTGCCTCCCTTGGATTTGGTGGTGAATTATTCCTTAACTGCCCTTTCTATGGACTCATCCCTGGAAGCCGATCTCCTCAACTTAGCCATGATTTCCTTGTTGGAAAAGCCCATGTTTGAAGACCGGGAATTTTTAAATGGATTTGACGAAAAAGCGATCCAATCCCTTCCTAATCCCGACCTTTGGAATAGCGTGTCCCTTCGTATGCATGTGCCGGAATTTTCGTCTTCTCTTGAAACCCTGATATGGAAAGGTGTGGCGTTAAATTACCGACCCTCTGTGTTTTATAAGGCGAATATCTCTTTACAAAGTACCAAAGAATTCGCGGAAATTCCCGTTGTCAAGACCGTTAAAATTAAAACTCGGAACTAACCATGAGTAAATCCTTAAAATCAAAAGTCGGCAATTACACCTTAGACAAATTTTTGGGCGAAGGTGGAGTGGGAAAGGTCTTTAGAGGCCAAAAAGAGGGTCCACAAGGTTTTAGTAAACAGGTGGCCATCAAAATCTTGCACCCCGAAGTGATTCAGAAGCAAGGGATCCAAAGCTCCTTGATATCTGAGGCCAGGGTGGTGTCCCAACTGAACCATCCCCATATCGTACAAGTGTATGATCTGGGAGAAGCGGATCAAACTCTGTTTGTGGTGATGGAGTTGATTGACGGGTTTAGCCTGGAGCAGCTTTGGGAAAAGTGCCGAGGAGAAATCCCGCTAGAAGTGTCCGTGGCGGTGATTCTGGAAGTGGCCATGGCACTGGATTTCATACACAATGCAAGCCTGGAAAACAAAGACCTAACCATCATCCATGGAGATATCTCACTCCAAAACATCATGGTTCAAAAGGGCCTTTACATTTCTAAATTAAACGACTTTGGATTTGCGCGAGTAACGGAACGGGGAAAACCCGTGCGGGTGCGCACGCCCATTGTGGGAAATCCATTTTACATCTCTCCTGAACATGTGCGGGGAGAATGGCTAGATATTCGGTCAGACATTTACTCTTTGGGAGTGGTGTTTTACGATCTTCTTTTAGGAAATCGGGATTTTACATTAGATATTAAAACCATCACTAGTCTGGCCAGACGGGCAGAAAGTGTAGACCGTAAGCAAATTTCCCTGTTACCCGCTTCTTTGGGTCGAATTCTCACCCAGATGCTGGAGCCCGACCCCGTGCATCGCTACGCCAGTGCCCGGAATCTCCTATCGGATTTAGATGATTTTGTGACTCAAGGGTTGTCTTTAAGTTCTTTACGACGCAAAAAACAAGAATTTTTTGATCCGTTTTTTGGCACTAGCGTGAATCCTAATGCCAGAACGGAAAGCCAAATTCCCTCCGCCACCAATACGGAATCCTCGGGGCTTTCAAAGGCTCAAGCCTCCACATCATTGCCCAACGCAAAGGATTCTGCAGCCGCGGCCCCTAGCTCCCTTTCGAGTCTGCCAAAAGCGACTTCCGCGGAAATCACCACCTCCACTCAAAAAAACGAGTTGGGCGCATTCGTGGTGAAATCGCGGGTGAAACCCACTCCTGAACCACTGCCGTCCAACGCCAACACAGACAATCAAAAGGTCACTTCCCTCTCCCAGACATCGGCACATCCCGCAAAGCCATCCAAGTCTGCACCCGTTCGCGCTGGACGGTCTATGTTGATCCCCATGCATTCCCATGATCTTAGCACAGAAGGTGTTGAAATTAAACCTAAAAGTTCGGTTTCCCAAAACACATCCAGAGCCCAATTGCCTTCCGGATCTTTAATGTCCCAAAGGACACAGCTCTTGGATTCACAAGATGGCGCCGAATCCCTGCCCCGATCCCCAGGTGATTCCAGTCCCAAAAGAGGCGCTCCCAAGGGATTTTGGATGGGAACGGCCGCGTGCGTCCTGCTGGGTTTGGGAGCTTGGATCTGGCAGGCGAGCAAAAAGGACCCTCCACAGGGCTCTCAAGTTGGTTCCAGCCCCTCTCCACGCACTAACCCAGTTGTGGGTCAAAAAGGACAAGGGCAAGATTCCGCTCATTCATCGGCTTCCATGACACAAAACATGGGGAACTTAAAAGTGCACACCAATGTGTGGTCGGAAGTTCGAATCTTGGACAGTCAAAAAAATCCGGTTCAACGAGGTCTCACCACTCCCGTTGATACTCAACTCCCGCCCGGATCGTATACAGTCTACCTGAGCCATCCCCGATTTGGGGAGATCAAATACCAAGTGCAGATTCAGTCAGGTGAGGTAAAAAATGTCAAACATGAATTCAAGTGATTCCTGGTTAGACAAAACTCTGAGCCAGAATTTGGAAAAAAAAGGGTCTGTTTGCCAACACACTGATTTTTTTCTGGAAGATTTAGATAGACACATGGGAGCCGATTGGGAATCTTTAGCCAATGCTAAACTCCAACTTAGGGAGCAGATCGGCGAAAAAGAAAGCAGCATAGAACCCCTCACACCCACTCAAATTTTGACAGGAAGCCCCCGTCAAGTAAAAGAGTGGCTGAAGTCGGTGTCCGTTCCTATGCTTTCCATTAAACGGCAGGGGTTAAATTTAAAATGAAACACGTTTCCAGTTTTCGCACCCACATTGGATTGGTTCGAGATGAGAACCAAGATAGCTTTCTCACACTTCCTCAGGCTGGTTTTTTTGGGGTGTTTGATGGCATGGGCGGTCACAAAGGTGGACAGGTGGCAAGCCAACACATTGCCTCTTTTTTCCAACGTCACTTTGAAGGAATGGCAGAGCGCTCCTCTTCTGAGGTTACTAAGGCAGAGCCCGGTGATCTCCAAAATTCCATTGAATCACTCAACAAAGAAGTGCTCCAAATGGGCCGACTCGATAGCAGTCTGGCCGGGTTAGGTTCTACCTTAGTGGCCTTGCATCTCAACTCTGCCGCCAACAAAGCCACCTTATACAACGTGGGTGATTCCAGATGTTACCTTTTTAGGAAAGGGCAGTTGTTTTCCCTTACCATAGACCAAACCTGGGCGAATGAACGCGTCAAAATGGGACACTCACCCTCTCTAAAAGACCGTGAGAAGAGATCGAGTTCTTTGGCCAAATGCATTGGCTGCGACGCTCCTCAAGTGTGCGATACCTTATCGCTAGATGTGGAACCCGGCGACACCTTTTTGCTTTGCTCCGATGGGTTATACGGACCCGTGGGCCACTCGGAAATTCTACAATGCCTGCTAACCGCTTTTAACACTTCCGAATCCACTCAAGAACAACTGGACCAGCTGTCTGAAACTCTTTTGACGCGCACGTTAAATGCAGGAGCCCCAGACAACACCACCTTGATTCTTGTGAAGGTAAACGGCAATTCGCCCCAAAACTCACCTCTTTCCAACCAAAGTTTTGTGGTGGGAACTCCCCAAGGAAAATTACAAGGACCCTTCCATCCACAAAATCTCTCCTTTCCTCAAGATGTATCCGAACTGGCTTATGTATCAGACGCATTGGGGAATGTTTTTTTCATTAAAGACACCCTGCTTTGTTCCCATTTTAGCGAACACGGCGGAGTTCTTTCTGATTTTTTAAAATCGAGATCGAATCTATCTGCCCTTTCTGAGCAAAATCAAATTCAGCAACTCCTGGGCGAATCAGCCGCCCCCTCTCGGTCTGAATCTCCCGCCAGCAGTGGAAAGACAGGGAAATGGATAAAATGGATGGCGGCCGTTGCCCTTTTGGGGATAGGTGCCTACTGGGGGCTAACCCAAAATGGTTCCGTTTCCACTCATCAAATGCCTAGTCAAAAGTCCAGTCAATGGAAACCAGACCTCGTAAATATTGAGACCAAAGCCTGGACCATGCTGGAAGAGAACGACTCAAAAGGTTTTGAAAAACTCCAACGAGAATCAAACGTGAAAGGGAGCAACGCTTTATTTAGTGTCTTGCAGGCTTACCTAGCTAGCCAATCTGGTCAGGATTCCGAAAAGGTTTTTAGCTTGGTGTCCAAATCAACTCTGCAGGATTTAGGTCCAAAAACAGGCTCCATCTACCTAAACATTAAATCCGTCCAGAAAATTTTGGGACTGCTGAAAGCTTCCATGGATTCCACTCATGATGCAAAGAGCACCTATGAAGTGGCTTTGGAGCAATTGGTGATGGCCGTGCAACTCTTTCCCGAGTTCATTCCCGCCAAAATCAATTTAATACGAATGGCACTCGTGGGCTTAAATTCAGGGTTGGACATTTCGGATGCAAAAGAACTTTTAGAGGGTGAAATGGAACTGGAGGTGTCCCACCCTCAGCTCATGAGCACGTTGGTGGAATGGGACATTCAGACGAATGGATTTGAAAGATCCTCTCGCTTACTAGACCAACTGGTGGTCAAATTTCCCAACTACATAGAAACTTATCGTCTTTCCGCCATGGTTTTGGCCCATGGAAAGCAACTTCCCATTTCCGTTTCAAAGTTTTTTGCGCTCGTGAAAACGGAAACCACCTCTCAACAGATCCAAGCTATCCTCACTAAAATGTTTCTCACCGATCTATTGTATGTGTCTCGCTTTAAGCAAGAGGCCCATCTGTTTCCCTTTTCCTTTGGAAGGGAGGAAGGGTTGGACGAAATGCTTCAAAAACATCAGGAAGGTCTAAACGCCACACAAACGCAACTCATACAGTGTTTTTACCGTTATTCCATTGGGGTAACCTCCCACTCTAAATGCCCCGCCGTGCCCCAAGTGCTAGAAGACTCACGGCAACTGGCAAAAAGCAAGGGATTGGACACCCAAGCCGTGGAAACGCTTCAAATGCTCCGACAAGCCGTTAACCGCGGCCAAAAAGATCAAATTCAAAAACTTCTCGCTCAGCTAAAAGCAGGAGACAAAGAAGCATGGTTTTCCTCTTATGCGGCTTACGCCCACGCCAAATTAAGTGAGTTGGAATCTCAAAAGCCCGAAAGCTTTATGAAGAAACTTCAGGAAGGCGCCGCTGCAGACCCCTATTTTTGGCCGATCCAGAGGGCTCTGGCCAATCGCTCCACTCAAAATGTAAGCTTGTAGAATCCAATATCGAACCCAATCCTTTTTTGAAGGGTGAGCCGCCAAATGGAATATCTAGCCGCCTTGACCCAACCCTCTTCCAATGAAAAACTCAATGACCTCTTAAAAAAATCCACCTCTTCTCTTTATTTTAAATGGCAGGCCTTTGAAATTGGGGTGGCGCAGATTACCGTAAACCTTGGGCCATTAGGCACAGAAGAAGGCACGTTTTCCCTAGCCGATGTGAATGAATTCCTGGAAAATACACTTCTAGCGGAGATTGAAATCAAAGAAACCACTGCAAATCAAGTGGTATTTAGGGGAGTCGTGCACTCTTACAACCAAGAGCTCAGAGCCAAAGAGGGGGCCAGTGCTACCTTTGTGTTGGCTGATTCCAGATGGGTGTGTGCCTATGTGACTAAGTTTGCTTTTTCCCTCGATGGCAAAGAAAAATCTTGGCTAGAAAAGCTTGTGGGCAAAGATCTTCAATTGGATTTGGCTCGCTACCAACCCACCACCCAATTTGAAAAAGCCCACGGGGTTTTTGTATCAAATCTTTGGCAGACCCTGCGAACCCATTGCATCCGCACTGGAAGATATTTAATGGCCTGGCCAGGGGAAACCAAGGTGGCCTGCGTGCACCCCTCAGAATGGTTATCGCAGCCTCCAACCGGTTTGGATTTTGCCGAAGGAGTGAAAGGATTTCAGTTGCAAAAGGATGCCTCATTGGCACTTCCTCAAATTAAAAGTCAAATGTACTCCCCCCTAGATAAAAACAAAAATGTATTTACCAGTCTCTTAACCAGCACAAAAGATGCCCCATTTCCATTTCCACAGGATGTTTTAAAGAAAAAATCCCTTTTTAACGTAACAGAAAGTGATGCCAAACGCGCCAAGTCCCGAGGGCAGGGAGCCCATTCCTGGAGATCGCCCAAAAAAACGATCACCTTAAATCTGGCCTTTTTCCCTGGCTCTTTGAAGGCTTCTGGGGTTTTTCGATTGAATCCCCCTCCCCATCCCTCCTATCTCAAAGCAGAATCTTATAGAGCATGGTTTGAGGGTAATTGGGTGGTGGGTTCGTGGCAGGGGGGCTTGAGTTCTCAAAACTCATGGCTTGATTTGGAACTTCTTCATGCCGATCATTTGAGGCAATCCGCCGAGGGCTTTGAAGCCGGACAGGCCAATGAAGGCGAGCCAGCTCCCGAAAAACTGTGGGACGAAATGGAACTAGTGCTAAGCATCTAACGTAACAATCAATGTCTCTTTCCTCATCTCTTATGCGATTCTCAGAAACCCTTTTGTGGGGTTGCCAAAAAAAGAACGGCCCACTAGACTCACCTTTCCAATCTCGTTTTTGCATCGCGATCAAGCTTTTTGCTTTTATCCTTTGTGAAAATCTATATTCGAGGTCATCTTTTATGTCAGAAAAAAGCCAAAACTGGGAAGGCATCTCCGCGAACACTCGCGCCATCATTGAAGCGGAAAGCGAATTAGGAACTCACAATTATCACCCATTGCCCGTGGTTTTAGCCAGGGGTGAAAGGGAGTATGTCTGGGATATCGATGGCAAACGTTATTTGGATCTTTTGAGTGCCTATAGTGCCTTAAATCAGGGCCACAACCACCCCAGAATGTACCAAGTGCTGTTGGAACAGGGTAAAACACTCACCCTTACCAGTAGAGCCTTTCACCAAAATAAAATGCTAGATTGGCTAAAAATCACAACACAAATCACCGGAAAAGATCGTGTCATTCCTATGAATAGCGGAGCCGAAGCTGTTGAAACCGCTATCAAACTCATGAGAAAATGGGCCTACACCAAGAAAAAAATTCCTGAAAATCAGGCGGAAATTGTGGTGTGTGCCAACAATTTTCATGGACGCACCACAACGGTGGTGAGTTTTTCCACTGAGGAACAGTATTACAAAGACTTCGGACCACTCACGGGCGGGTTTGTGGTGGTTCCTTTTGGGGACATCAACGCCATGAAAAAAGCCATTGGTCCCAAAACAGCCGGCGTGTTGCTAGAACCCATTCAAGGGGAAGCGGGAGTGATCGTGCCTCCCGTTGGATATCTGGAACAGGTGAGCGCTCTTTGTAAATCCCAGGGGTGTTTGCTCGCCGTAGATGAGATCCAAACGGGCCTGTGTAGAACAGGGAAATGGTTTGCCTTTCAACATGAAAAATGCGAACCCGATCTGATCATTTTAGGGAAGGCATTGGGGGGCGGCTACTACCCTGTTTCCTTGGTTGCTGGCCAGCACGAGGTGATGGAGGTCTTTAAACCCGGCGATCATGGTTCTACTTTTGGGGGAAATCCCCTGGCGTGTGCCCTTTCCTTAGAAGCCATACGCATCCTGCAAGATGAAAATGCAGCAGAACGTGCGGAAAAACTAGGGGCCCAATTCAAGGCAGGTTTGGAGGCTCTTCCTAAACACATCGTTAAAGAAGTGCGAGGTAAGGGGTTGTTATTGGCTTTTGAATTGCAGCCAGGGGCAGGTAAGGGAAGATTTTTCACCACCAAGCTCATGCAAATGGGTGTATTGGCTAAAGAAACCCACGACCTCACCATTCGGTTTGCTCCTCCTCTCGTGATTTCTGAGGAAAGCATTCAAGAGGCTTTAAAAATCATTAGTCATGTCTTTAGTAAAACCCAACAACAATGGTTGAATGGATAATCAATAGAGAAAGGGAAATCGGAATAAAACATAAAATTCGTTCACTTTTAAGGATCATGATTGCCACCGGCATTTATTAATTCTTTCATAATCATATTTAGATAATTTTTCATTATAAAAGTCTAAATTTTTCAGAGCATCCAAAACCTCTTCTTTGGGCTTCGAATTTTTCAGGATCAATGCCTCTAGCAAATCTACAAAACCAATAGGGTCTTGCTCAGTTAATTCCAGAGTCAGTGACCTCAGTGTTTTTTCTTGGGTACAAAGTCTGCTTTTTGTGAGCATTGCTATTGCTAATATTGACGAGTCGGCATCCGACGGAGGTGCTCCGAGTTTGCTTGTTCCTGAATTTTGAAGTGACCGAAAAACCATCTTTATCTGAGATTTTTTTGCCTCGAGTTTTACCTGATCAAAAATGATGGTTTCTTTCTCCGAAAGAGAGAAAGCAAGTTCGTAAATATTGTCAACGAGTGGACCAAATTTTGCTCTTTTTTTGGAGCCTTGTGCAGTCCATTCAAGGAGTTCCTCTTCAATAATTGGAGGAACTGCAATTCTGCCGAAATGTTTTGCTTCGCAAATCTCCTTATGCAGGCCGGTGATAACCATCAAAACAAGAATGTTTGAGTCCGTGATGACTAGCGTATCAGAACCCATTCGTAACTTCCAAGTCGACGTCAGAATCTAAATTGAGTCTTTTGCTACTTAAAAATTCCTCTGCCTCACCGAATTTCATTCCAAGAATTTCAGCAAACAAACGATAAGAAACTTCCCCAAGCAGAGCGCGATTAAAAATCACGTAGAAAAAATTGAGAGTGTCCTTGTTTTCAGGAACCGTTTTTTCAAAAAAATTATCCATATTATTCAAATTTGAAGGGTTGAATTCTTCAAATAAGTGAGAATAAAACGGAGGGGCATTTTTCTTTGTATCCAGAAACATTAAGATTCGAAAAGCAGAAGATTCCTTTGATATTAATTTTTGCTTTTCGAGGGCCAAAGCGAACCCTTTTGGAGTCCAATCCGACCGTGAATTTATCTTCAAAAAGCAAGACTGTATTTCAGCAAAAGAAGGATTTTGATTTACAAGAGTTGGATACATTTCAACAAGAGCACGCAAGGTTTCAAAAGGGTAAATGATAGATACCGCAACTTCGTTACATTTTTTTTCCGCTTCAGTTGATTCATCATCTATGAAAAGGTGCGCCACTTCATGAAGAATTGTATGCATGGCCTGGTCCCTAGTTTGATCGGCATCAATAAAAATCGCAGCTCGAAATATTGATTCAGCATTCACTTTATGGGTAGCAATGAAAGCTCGTTCGGCGGTAGAAGTTTTCGAGTCTGTCAGAAGCCCAAACTTTTTAAATGAAAGTGGAATGATTTCTACTCCTACCTTTTGCAGCCCACCAATCATTTCGAAGAGTGTCGGAGGGTTTGACTCAGGCAAACCTAAAAAAGCTTTGACTTCTGAAGCGATAGCTTCGGTAGGGGATGAAGCCTTTATCTGAATCAGTGGCTTAATTGAAGTCGGAATGTATCCGTCCAAAGAAAAAACCAAATCGGCCAAATATTTTGCTCTTTCTTTGACATCAATTGAGGGCTCTCGATTTCGAGCCTTTCGAAAGTCCACTCTCGTTGTTGGCTGCTTCAAAACCTCCGCTATTTCCTGCTCGCTCAGAGACAAAGCATCTGCCAGCGCGAAAAAATTTTTTAAAGTCGGCTTGGATTCACCACTCAACCAATG
>JBIIVH010000066.1:0-18910 GCA_044339525.1 Silvanigrellaceae bacterium
TTATCAGACGAAATACATGTTCTTTCCCTTGATTTACATCAAAAAACACCTCATAAAATCAAAACCTCACTCGGATTAACTTCCCATTTTCAAAAGATTTGTGTTGCCAATTCGGAAGGTGTTTTTGCCACGGACACAAGACTCAATCAATATCTATCGGGAGAGGCTTTAGCCCAACGTGGTATAAATCGCACCAATTCCTCACGACGATTTGGATGCACCGGCAATCCAAACTATTTTAAACAATTCTTGTATATGGAAAATTTAATAGAACCCATCATAAATAGCATCGAAACCATGTTACCAGCAGATATGGTGGAGGCAGGTGATTACCCCATCATCATTGCAAACGGTTCAGGTGGGGTCATCTTTCACGAAGCGTGCGGACATCTCTTAGAAACCACTTCGCTTTTCTACAAAAGCACACCATTTGAAGGAAAGTTTGGAGAGCCCATTGCCCACGAAGCCGTAAGTGCCTATGATGCAGGACATTTGTATGGCGCTTTTGGGAGCGTAGACATGGATGACGAAGGCATGCCCACCTCTCAAACCTTGCTCATTGAAGATGGGATTTTAAAAAACTTTTTATCGGACCGCGAAGGAGCTCGGGTTTTTGGACTCCCTCGAACAGGCAGTGCTCGAAGACAATCTTATGAATTTGCACCCACCAGCCGCATGCGCAACACCTACATTTCTCCCGGTCCTCATGAGGTTTCCGATCTGTTTAATAGCGTTGATAGTGGCATCTATTGCAAGCAACTGGGTGGGGGTTCTGTGAATGGGGCGGGTGAATTTAATTTTGGGTGTGAAGAAGCATTTGAGATTAAAAACGGAAAAATTGGAAAACCCCTACGTGGGGCGGTGGTGATAGGCAAAGCGACAGAAATTTTAAAACGAATCAGCATGGTTGCCAACGACTTGGCGGTTCAGCCTGGATTCTGTGGATCCCAAAGTGGAACGGTATACGTCACAACCGGACAACCCCACATTAAGGTGGATCGACTCACCGTGGGAGGAAAGTAACATGGACCATTCTTCTCTCGTTAAAAAAATTAAAGAAATATCTGCGGAATGTGGTGCCCAAAAATACGAGTGTTTCTTCCAATCCTCTAAAAATGTGAGTTTGGAACTAAAAGACAAAAAACCATTCAAAAATGAGGCTTCAGAAACGTTTACACTCCTTTATAGAGTGTTTGATAACCAATCCCAATTTGGTTTTAGCAAAACGAGCCTGCTCAGCAACGCTGCCATCAAAAAATGCATTCAATCAGCTCAAAGCCTATGCGGAATGGGAAACGCGGAGTTTTACAAAGCCCCCAATCCATACAGCAGATCCGCGGATCCAACGTTGCCTAATTCCGTCTATGATCTCACCTTGTCTTCAACTCAAGAGTTGTATGAAAACCTATCTCTTAGCATTGATGCCCTTTTAAAAGTGGATGGCCACAAACTTGAATGCTATCAGAATGATTTGAGTCACTCCATCTCCCTTTCCACTTATCTCAATTCCCTAGGAGCGCAGCGATCTCAGTCTCGTGGCCATCTCGCACTTTATTTGGCCGCCCGATCTCATACCAATAGCGGAATACCAAGAATCTATTATGAAACAAAAAAATTCCTCCAGCCCACTAAAGACGAACTCATCCATTTTGGTACTACGGTAGGACAAAAAAATCTGGAGTATCTCACCATCAAAAACGTGGAGACAGGAATGTTTCCAGTGATCTTTTCACCCAGGGCTTTTCTGAGCTTAATTCGAGGTTTTCATTCTCTTTGGAATGCACAAGAGGTTTTGGAGGGAAATAGCTTAATGAAACGAGGGGATCTTGGGAAGTTAATGTTTTCTCCCCATTTCACTCTAATCGACCAACCTTCTCATCAGGGTTGCATTTCTGCCCCTTTTTTTGACTCTGAAGGAACCACCGTTCAGGATTCAGAATTGGTAAAAAATGGATTTTGGAACCAGATGACCCACTCTCTCTACACGTCTCAGAAGATGGATCTCCCTCCCCTAGGACATGGTTCCATGGGTCCCAAACCATCGGCTCATTTTAACTTTCCCGTGGTGAATGCCCACTCTGCACCCACCAAACTTGAACTTGAAAAACTCTATAAAGAAAGATTTGTTTTTGTGGAAGATGTTCGAAGTTTGCATTCCGGATTGAGGGCCTCAGAGGGCACCTTTTCCCTTCCTTTTACGGGCTTTGTGGGTGATGGCCAAAGCAAATCCAGTTTTGAGCTGGCCACCATTTCTGGAAAAATTCTAGACATTTTAAATCAAATCAGCGTTTCTTCCAATGAATGTTATGTGTTACCCCAGGGGGTTTCCCCCCACCTGGGTGGAGCAGTTTGTAAAATCACAGGAACAGAATGAAATGACTCCATTTTTTGAGAGTCTAGGGGGGCTACTGGGAGAGAAGCAAAAAAGTCGGATTGGATTTTACTTTCATGTTCCCTTTTGTGCTCACCTTTGCCCCTATTGTGATTTTGTAAAAACCACTCGATTTTCTCCAAGAGACATTGATGCGTTTTTTGAAAATTTACTCCTCCAATTGAACCAAGAGTTGTCAGAGCTGGATGCAGATGATCTCTCCCATGCTACCGTTTATTTTGGTGGAGGAACCCCAGGATTATTTCCACCCAGTCGTTATGAATCCATACTAGAAACCCTTCGCAATCGCTTTGAATTGGAGGAGGTTACCATAGAAACCAATCCTCTCACCAATCGATCCCATTGGTTTGAAGGTTATCAAAAAATTGGGGTCAACCGAGTTACAGTGGGGGCTCAATCCTTATGTCGATCCGTGTTGAAACTCCTAGGAAGGCAACACACCCGGGAAGATGTTAAAAACACCATTTATTGGGCTAGATCTGCCGGAATAGGTGACGTTCAGGTAGACCTTATTTACGGTCTCACACCAGGTAAACGATCTCACCCCCTGGTGTCGGAAATTTCCGAATTGGTTCAATATGGGGCAACGGGAATTTCAGGGTACATTTTAACTCTAGAAGAACGCACTCAATTTGCCAAAAGAATGGATTTAGTGGACGAAGATAACTGCATTTCCGAGTACGAAATTTTGTATGACACATGTATGTCATACGGTTTCATACAAAGAGAAACCAGCAACTTTGCATTAAATGAAACAAAACATAACAACATCTATTGGCATGGATTGCCTTACGTTGGAATTGGCACGGGAGCCCATGGGTTGAAAGGCTCCGCACAATATGGACCATTCGGAAGACGCTATAAAATTGGGCACTCTATTCCTGAACTGGCACCAGGTAATGATCATCTTCCCTTCGAACAAAATGTTTTAGAACTTTTTTGTCAAAAAATGGAACCCCCTCGAACCAAAGAACAGGTGGTGGATGAGCTCATTTTTACACTCCTGAGAACCAACGAGGGTGTTCCGCTGCACATCATTGACTCCATATTGGCCGTACCTTCAGAGTCCATTCTTTTAAAAGATCCTAAAATCATATGGGCCCTAGAGCGGGGGAATTTAGTGCTTCAGAATCATAAATTGTTTTTACCATGGAGAGAAAAGATGAGGGGAGACTCATGGGCCATGCTTGTTGGGAATGCCGTTAATCCCATGCGAGCCTTGGATGTATGAAGGTACAGCTAGAAAAAAAGCGAAATTTAATCCTGATTTGTCAGGAGTGTAGTCAGGGGTGGGGTAGTCCCAGCTCAATGCCTATGAGTCATTCCACATGGTTGGCACTTGAGCTCCAGAAACGCCTTTCCAAAGACTTTGGTTTTGGCAAAATGAAGGTGCTTACCACGTGCTGCCAGAGCTTGTGTCCACAAGGGGCCATAACGGTGGATGTAACCCGTGTCATAGACGATCCTCCCAAATCCATCACCTATGCCTTTGCCATGGGCGACAATATAGATGATTTTTATTCTCTAGTGAAAACGTATTTAAACTCTCAATAAGAGCAAAGTTACCATTGACAACCTTTGGAAACCTTCCGTGTTTGTGTTAGTAAATCCATTATTCTAACACACCTGGGAGAAACATGTTCAAAGGGGTACTCATATCAATTGCTTTTTTTCTAAGTCTCTTAGCTGCCAAAGTATGGGCCCAATCTCTTGTTGGTACGGCAGGAATCTATTACCCCCAGACTAAAACGCTTCCTGGAGATTCCACTCAGAGCTTGAACAATTTATTACAGGGTAGCTTGGAGTATCCCGAGGTTTCCTCCGATCCTCAATCGGCATCGCTTCGCATCAATCTAAAAATAGAAAATAGCCTTTCTCAGACCCCCTCCAACGTGTTTCGACCCACCTTTTTCAGATTGTCTGTTTCCTTATCTCCTTCCGGTCCACTCACGAAACTCCTGGGTCGCGTGGTACTTTGGAGTCCCTTCCATCGAACTCAAGCAGGCTGGCGACCCTTCAAAGATGATTTCTTTCCCTTAAATGTGCAGGGTAGCTACATCGTACTTTCCGATTTTCAGGTGTACGAGAGCTCCAATGCCTTTCCCACCTCCCTAGACCTCAACCAGCTCATCCAAAATGCGGGTGGAATTGAACCAGAAGAGGTGGCTAACATATTTTTTGAAGATCCTAGATTTTCCAATGAGGATCCTCGTCGATTTAAGCGCATTATTAGAACTTTTCCCGCAAATGGTCTATTTTTTGAGTCCCCGGAAAAAGGATTAGAAGGATTAAATTACGCGCATCGAGTCTTGATACCAGAGCTTGGCGAAAATATTATCTCTGTGTTTTCCAGCGTTGTTTTTAGTAAAATCCAGGGTAATAAATTTAATAGAAAAATTCGTTTTAACTCCCCAAATCACGGAAGCTTGGAACTCATCATGCGGGGAAGGAAGATCCTTGACACCTGGGAAGGCCCAGATTCTTGGAAACAACAAAAGTTTGAGCATCTCGTAATGGACGAAATCATCATTCAATCCAAAGACAATAAAAAGGTTCCTGTTGCCATTTATAGTTCTTTCAAACTACCTTTTGAGTATCCAGGAGAACCCCAAGTTGTAGCCCAATCCATACTAAACCAGACCTTTACCTCCTTAAGTCTTACCCCTCAAGATCCTGTAGGTCCGATGAAATGGTCGGAAGATCAAATACAGTATTATCGCGTTTACTTTTTAAAGCTGGGCGATGAGATTTATACGATGGCTTCGTTTCGCCAGGGTTGGGCCAACCCTCTCTATGATCCCAAACCCCAACTGTTTCCATATTAAACTTTTTAATATTTATTGCGTGAAGCCTCGTAGTGATTCCACAGAGCCTGCATGGATTTTGTAGGTTGTCCGTAAGGGCTTCCGGGAAAGGAAGCCCAAACTCGGTTCGTTAGAGAGATGGATCTTTCAAAATCGGAGCGACCTTGAATTTGGGAGATAACACTGAAAGCCCCCGCATTCTTTAGCAATTGAATGCATCCTTTATCTTGGTTATCAGGGGAAAAACTGGGTAAACTCACCTGAGATTTTAGATAGTCCCAGGTGGTGCTTAAAAACTGGTAGCGCCCCGCCGCGTCAGAACATAGACCTCCGGAACAATAAATCAATCTAGGGTGCCCAGCGTAACCTCCAAAAGAGAACCCTCCAAAACGAATATTGTATCTAGAGTTGGTGCCTTCTGCATAGCCTATCACATCAAAAAAGGCTTTTACTTTAGAGCCGGTTGAACTTCCACCACTGGTGGACTCCACATGATCCTTAAAGATGTAACCCTGGCTAAATCCACACCCTTTTTGTACTGAGCTTGTATTTACCAAATAATGGTTATCCACCAGATTTGTGGGCGCCGCCTGTAGAGAAATTCTTAGACCTTTGCTCAGTTCACACTTTTGAGAGCCCACTTTAAGCTGGCTAGAATCACCCGTTGTCTTCTTAAGCCAAGTCGTAGCTTTTACTTTGATCCAGTGACCTTGAGGGGTGGCCAAAATATCAGAAACCTCATCATCATCATTTTGTGTTCCACACCCCACCACCAAACCCAAAGCAATTACCTTTAAAATACCAATTGAATTCATATCAAACCTCGCAACAAATTAAATAAGAGCTCTTTGATTTTTTCCTAAAAGGATTTGAATTGCAAGGCCAAAAATTTATAATTTAACGAAACAAATCTATTTTTTGTTTTTTTATTGGGTACTTAAAGAGCTGCAAAAATTTTTTAGGCATGGAATGCAAGATTAAAGTCTGATTTCAAAATCACCAAAATACCCAGAACCCACTCTACTATTTTTAACTCCAAAAAACTCTGTAAGACTTTTGTTTAACAACTCACTTTCTCCATCAATGATCAACACTTCGGCAAACGTTGTTAAAAATCCTGCAGTCGTCTCAACGGCCTTCATTGCATTTTCTTTAAGACAAGATTCTGATTCACTTCCAATGCATTTGGAATAGTCCCAAACAATATCATCCATTATATTTTGATTTCCATCCACAACTCCATGATAACAAACACCAGGCCATTTAGAACCGAAGGTGCAAATGTCACTTATTTTAAACCAATCATCTTGACTTTTTCGACTCACATGTGCCAGTGAAAAACCATCCTGAATGATATGGGTTGCGATACCCAAATGTTGCAAAGCCAAGCGTCGATCTGTTTCCCACAATCCAAAAGCTCTCTGACTCATATGGAGAATCGTTTGAATGGCAGAATGAATGGTGTTTGGAACACTTTCTAGTGTCTTTAGGTCCCTTGAGTAAGACCTTAAAAAATGAAGCTTCTGCACCTTCGGATCTGTGTGCCAATCCGAATTTCTGTCTATATGAAACAATAAACGTAAGTCCAGTTCATTCGGTCTAGATTGATCGGGAAAATCCGTCAAATAATTTCCCCTCACCAAATCATTTCTAGAATCGTACCCATTTTCAAATTTTGGGTTCTCCGGAAAAAAATGACCTTTCCATAGCCCACTTTCTTCAAGGATTTGATTAGCATTTTGAACGCCAAACTGAAGAAGATATTCATGCCCTCTTTTTCCCAGGCCATGGGATGAAATCCGTCCCACTGTCCAAAAAGGTTTTGAAGCGGAGTCCGAGTCCATACAGGAAGCAAGCACAACGCTGAACCCTATAATGGTGAATCTAAGTAGACAAATCAAAATCCTATTTACAAAACTTCGACACATGGGATCAATTCTCCAAGGCCGATAAAAAATCACTTTTGCTTAGTGCACTTGGAGTTGCTTTTAAGGCATCCAAAACGGTACGAGCGTTTTCATCCAAAAGCTGAGTGGCTGTCTTAATCTTTTCTACAATGGTTTTACGAATGTATTCATCTACGGTAGACTCACCCATTAGGTGCACGACTAAGCATTTTTCCGCGGTTTGTCCAATTCGGTGAAATCGGGCCTGAGACTGCAAATAAGAGGCAGAATCAAAGGAAAGATCTAGATAAATCATGGTATCAGCCACCATTTTTCCATCTTTCGGAAGTAGGGTTAAACCTTCTTTCGCAGATTGAGGCGTGGCAATAATGATCCGACACTGAGGATTTTCTTGAAAGGCCGCTACACTCGCCTCTCGCTGAGCTAATGGCATATCACCGGTATGGGCAACTGTTAAAAAGCTTTCATTGAGTTTCTCCATTAATAAAGAAACATTTTCCACAAAGTGGGACCAAATGATTATTTTTTTTGTGTCATCACAGAGAATATCTTCAACAATATCTTCTAATTCTCTAAATTTCGCATTAGAACCCTTGTAATTAGGGTCCATAAGGGCCGGGTTCGAACAAATTTGACTTAATCTAAGGAGCTTTACCATAATATTAGCCGCTTCTTTATTAATATCTTTTTCAGACATAGAGCTAATTTCAAGTCGAAGATTATCTCTCATCTGCATGTACATTGTTTTTTGTTCGTTTTTCAGTTCCACCACATAATCTTTGTAAACCACCGGTGGTAAATCCAAAACCTGGCTTTTTAATCGCCTCAAACTTGTATTTAAAATCTTTGTTTGAAGAATTTTAGGATTTCGCACTCCCACAAATTTTTCAACCCGAATGGTTTTTCGGCCAACCTGAATTTTTTGGATATCTAAATCGCAAAACGTATTTTTGAAGGCGCTAAATTTATTGCCAAAGGTTCGGCCTTGATCCATTACCAAATACTGTGCAAAAAGATCAAGTGGCCTGTTGGCGATGGGTGTTCCCGTGGCTATGATGCATCTTTTTACGGAGCTGCGAATTTTGAGCGCGGCAACTGTGGTTTGCGCCTGTAGATTTTTTATTCTCTGGCTTTCGTCAAACACCAAAGCCGAGTTCTTGGCCGAAAGCCATTTAGACAATTCTTCCTCTTCTAGTCTCAGTCCTTCATAGTGAATGATAAAGATGGGACTATCGCTTTCTAATAGTTTTTTCCTTCTGGCAGGTGAACCTGAGATGATTTCAAAGGGAATTTGCGTGGCAAAACCCAATTCGGTTTGCCAGGTTTTGGATAACGACAAAGGAGCCACAATCAAGACTCTTTCAATTTCTTTTGTAACTAAAAGAAGATTAAGCGCCGCCGCTATCTGAAAAGATTTTCCGCAACCCATCTCATCCAAGAGGGCACAGTGGGGGTTACAAAGCAAAAACTCCATCCCAATCAACTGGTGCTGATGGGGCTTACGTTTGTACTGTGTAGAGTGTAAAATTTTTGAGTAAAGATCGCCCACAGGGGATGGAAGACGCTTGCTTTCCGACTGAAGAAAATAGCCACTGGAAAAATAGCTGGCTTCATCGGGGGAGGCAATTTCCACAATATCTAACTGCTCAAACCAGCTCTCTCTCACTATCAACTTTCCAAGTTTAGACTTGCCAATCAACCAGTAATAAGGGGAGTGAATGAGTTCTTTAATGGCCGAATAGGCAGCGGGGCTGAGAGTAAAATTTTTACCTAAGATATCAAATACATCGTCAAAAATATAAGGAAAAACTCGCCATGCTTTATTTTCGGGATCCCAAGCCCTCTCGTTTCTATCCAGGCCTTTTAGGAGGTCAACCATATTTTGATCGAAGGGAAACATCACTTGAAGTTCCCCATCTTTAAAATCCACTTGGGCTCGATGGGTCTGGAACTGACCCATTTCATATAGCTGATCCAGGTTTTTTTCGAGTCTCTCCATATGCTCTTTGGGAAGCGGTGTGGCTTTTTTAAGATCCACCCTTTTTAGATGGAGAGTTCCAGCCAGTTCCACTCTTTCCATAACAACAGGTTTTGGTTCATTTTGTTTAGGATCTACCGCAGCCCCAATGGGTCCGTTGGAATTTTGCGCCAAACTGAGATCCACGACGGGTTTGGGCTCCTCCTTGGGGGGAACCAATCCAAACGCAAGCTTGATAGGACCTTTTGGTGGTTTTGAGCGTGACTGGTTCTTTCTATAGCTTCTGAAATCTGACATTTTTTCTCCATTGTGGCGCACAACGGGCATCGGAATTGGGAAAGGAAATTCCATTGGCCTCCCCCTGAAGGTAATGCCAAGAGAAACAGCTGGTCAAGCAAAAAGAATGCATCCAGACAGAAAGGAAGCCGGTTTGACCTTGCATTCGGACCTGATTTTTCTTAGATTGTCGGCTATGTCATTGGAGTGCATTTAGTCAATGGATAAAATGATTTTCCTAGGTAAAAATTACCCAGATCATGCTGCAGAGTTGGGCGAACTTCAGCCGGAAAAGCCGGTTGTTTTTTTAAAACCTCCCAGCATTTTAAGGGCCAGTCATGATGATGGGAATGCACTTGAGCTCATTTGTCCAGGCGATCGCGGTGAACTTCATCATGAAGTAGAGATCGTTTTCAGGTTAGATAGGGGTGGGTACCAAATGGATCCCAAAGAAGCAGAAAAAGCCTTGGGTTCGGTCACCTTGGGGTTGGACATGACGCTTCGAGAGATTCAAAAAGAAGCGAAAGCTAAAGGACACCCCTGGACACCCGCTAAGGTTTTTCCAGACTCTGCCGTGGTGGGACCTTGGATCCGAATTAGCGAATTTCCAGAATATTTAGATCAAAAGTTTAGTTTAGCCATTGATGATCAGATCATTCAGGAAAGTTATGGTAAAAAAATGCTAATGAACCCTGTTGATGCAGTGGTTTATTTGAGTCGATTATTTCCCCTAAAAACAGGTGATCTCATTTTTACCGGCACTCCCACCGGCGTTGGTCCTGTTTTTCCAGGTAGCAAAGGTCTGTTAAGTTACGGACCCATTCGATACTCTGTCATTTGGAAACCTTCACCCTCACAAGGGTTATGATGGTTAAAAATCGTGGGGCATTAAATCCCGTGTGCTTCTAAAAGAATGATTTGGATGATAATATCTTAAATTAGTTACTTTTGAAGTGTATAAACAGGCGTAAGATTCCACTTGGGCCGCAAATCTTGAATTTTGATGACCTGTCTTCATGAGCTGACCCCATGTGGGGTGAAATTGAGCGTGATAAGACTTCATTAATACTCTTAGATCCTCACGCAAAACCTCTTTGTCTTTAAGAAGCATAAGTAACTGATTTTTAAGATCTTCTTCCATTTCGATAGACTCTGCTGTTTCCGCAATCAGGCTATTGTTGCGCAAATCTTTTATGATCTTCTGAATCTTCTTTTCAATGAGTTCTTTTTTCTCAAAATCATTTTCATAGTTCAATCTGGTATTTTCAAACTCTTTCAATTTTTTGATTTCTGGTGCAAGCTCCTGAATCACCAACATGGTTCTCCATCCTAATTCTTTTTTACTACGTAGGATGTCTCCGTAAATATGATCTCCCACATACAAAACTTGTGACCCCGAAGAAATTTCTAAAAAGGAGTGGAGATCCTTGTAATTTCCGCCCTGATAAATCTTATTTTGTTTGTTTATCAATTCCGTATTTTTCAGAAGTCCATCACTTTGAGTGACTTCATAGATAGGGGCATTGTAGTTAAAAAATCCTGGTTTTGCGGCTCCCGTGATCACAACATCAAACATTTCATGCCAATCAGGGTCGGGAGTATCGGGAGTTTGGCCAAACAAAAATGACATAATGGTGTTGGTAAACGCCCACAAACTATTCGTGGCTAAAAACAATTTTTTACCTGATGCTTTAATGGACTCAAGAGACATTCTTAAATTGGGATCAAAAACCACAAAATCCCGGGGGTTCTTGGAGACAATGGTTTTAATGCTTCCATCTCTGTGACAAAGATCAATTGCCATCCTCACATCTTTATAAATTTGAGGGTAGCTATTAGGAAGGGCTGAGCCAAGTTTATCCTTTAACTCCACCAGCTGGGAGAAAAGATAGCCATCAGCCAAGCCAAACAAGGTGTCTATCACAGCAAATTCAGGTTCTTCATAACTATTTTTAGTATCAGATGCGTACACACCACGCCGATGATCTCTAGGTAATCTCTCAAAGCCATGATACGCCACTTTAACGTAACGGTGCCTATCCATCTTGATGATATTGCCGCGCAGCTTATCAATCACCAGTCCACGAACCATATAGTTCCAGTCAAATTGCCACTGCAAAATTTCACTAGGATATCCAAGATTCACCAATTTTTGAAGTGTTTGCTGATAGGCCAATGCCTCTAGGGAAGGTTTATAAACCGCCAGAGTATAGTCCATGTCAAAACCCACAGCCAAAATATGACTCATGTTTAGTGACCGATTGCAGTATATTTTTTCTTCCACTGGGATTTCTATTTCATGCGTCATCAGTTTCATCCGTATCTTCATTAGGGTTTTGAAATTCTATAAATTGAACACCCACTTGGAAGTAGTCTCTTCCATTTAAATCAATAATTTGCTTTATGTAAACGATTTTTCCAGCCGATTCCGTTTTTAGTTCATCCCCTAGATAGACTCTAAGCATAGGCAATATGCGACCTGGCTGCAAAAAAGCAGTCTGATGAATAGCCCGAAAACTAAGCCCACCAGGACTCATGTCAAAAATTTTACGATTGAGAATGCATTTAGGATCAAAGGGATGTTGAATCTCAACCCTAGCTTGCTCCTTTTGACTAAAATAGATTCGGTCTGCATTTCGGGATTGGCCATAAATCGCGGTTTCTGGAATGGGAAATTTTATATTGGTGCCAAAAGCAAATACACTTGGGGCTGTCAACCAATAGGTACCACAATACAATCCCACTTCTGTAGAGCTTAGGACCAGCTTTGCCAGTTCTGGAGGTATAGGATTTTTTAAGTAAACAAAGTCATCTGTAACATTAAGAAGATTGCAAAAAAAACTGACTTGAATGCTCTTTGGAGACAAAACCGCAGGTGAATCTCGATTTTTAGAAGCCTTCAACATCTCTACGATATCTGATCTTAGAATGGTTTGTTCCGTGAAATCAACGTTGGATTCAAAATTCTTCTGCATAGTGATTATCCTGAAAACGCTGCGTCCTCTTTAAGACGGTGACCGTCTTTGGTATGGAGTAACTATACCCAATTTTCCAAATAAGATCTGTTTTGTTGTTTTCCAAAATATTTGACTGTGTCTTCTCATAAGAAATATCAAAACCCAACCGATTGACTTCTAGAAAATCCCAGTACAATCCTACCCCATATGCCGTAAACGTATTTTTCTGTGTCTCCAGCACAGCAGGAGCATTTTTGTCGGCCCCCGGAGATTTGTCATAGCCAGGAATTCGAGCCCTTTTAACTGGAAAAGTGTCGGTATAATAGGAAAACTTGGGGTTTATACGCACATCCCAATACACAGGAGCATCTAGGCCCAAACTAATACCGGTGCGGTTTTTATCCAAAGTGATTGCACTGTATTTATAATTTAAATAATACAAATCGGCGTTTATAAAGGTTTTAATAAAACTTATAAAAAACAAATTATTGTTTCTGACACTGATAAATCGACCTCTACCCGTCCCAGAAAAAGAGTAACTAGAGAAAGAATACCTTGGTTCATCGGAATTCACTTCCACCTGCAAGGGAAAATAAATTTGACCGCGATAAAATTTCTGGAACCGGTAGGTAACATACGGCACGAACAACTCAGACTTGGTTACGGTCTTAGTTTCTTCTAAGTTTTCCTTATCTGCCAGAATGCTTGAACCCAACCTCCCTATGCTTAATCTAGCAAACCAACCCAATTGAAAATCCCCTAAAAGATACCGTATATCCACAGATGTGTGATGATTTCTTAAAAAGCTTTTGGTGGGAAACAAAAAATCCCTGGCTTTCCTGGTTTTAAACCAGTTATTATTAAAGTCATCCCATTGTGATTTGCTGGAGGCCCAATTGTGGGTGTATTGATAAAAGGGGGTCACATAGAGCGATCCCGAACGGATAGGACCCCATCCCACCAACACATCTCCCACCAACGCAAATGCGTTTTCCGCAATTGGGGGGTTGCAAACCGGCAACTCCGGATTACATCTGGTGGAGTCGGTATTCGTAAACCCAATGGACGTGCGACCATAAAACGTGTTTGTACCACGCACTTGGGCATCAGATCCTTTGGTGGATGAATTTGTCACCGGCTTAAAAGACGGAGGAGCCGTGGTGTTTTTATTGGCTGGAAGCGAGCTTTCCTGTGCTTCCAACGGAAGCCCGATTATCAAAACACAAAAAAAGGCAATTACTAGCTGAAACATTCTCATTATTTAATTCTTTTTAATAATAAATTTCTGCACTTTTCAAAAATCAACCGACTCCTTGGAGATTTTTGGTACGGAATGAAATTTCTCCTTGCAACTGTAACCTTTTTTGAGAGAATATGCCAGCGATGGACTTTTGGTATAATTGGAGTGGAAAATGGCAAAACACGCTTGCCCCTTGTCTTTTTTATGCAATTTCGTGCTCATGTTTTTCCTGAATGATCTGGCTTTTGCAACGGATAAAGTCTGCATCAACAGACAAGAATTAACGGCAAAATCCCCTGGCATTGTGACCAAATATTTACTTACTAATGGGGCCAAGGTAAGACCAGGTCAAACCATATTGGAAATGGACAGTCGCATGCTCCGCGCCGGAGTTAAGGAAGGCCAAGGCGCCCTAGATGCGGCCAGAGCCAACGTGGAACTGGCAAACGACTCCGTAAACCGCCTGCAAAAAGTGGGAGCAGGTGAGGCCATTACCGAACAGCAGTTGGTGGAATCTAAGATCAGATTATCCCAGGCCAAAGCGATGTTAAAACAAGCAGAAGGTGCCAACGAACGGCTTATGGTGCAACTGGAAGACACCGTAATTAAGGCACAATTAGCCGGAACCCTTTACGGAGTGCCCAGCATCATAGGGTTTCCCGTCCAAGCTGGTCAAAGTTTAGGTTACATTCAGGTAGATACTACCAAATGCAAAAGTGAAAGCAATAAAACCAATTGAAGTTAATCAGAATTAAGTCTAAAGGAACCTGCCATGAATTTAGCCCGGTTTTCCGTGAACCGACCTGTTGCCGCGGGCATAATCAATTTTGCTTTGTTGGTGTTGGGTCTGTTTTACGTCAATAGCATGCCCGTTTCCCTGTATCCGGAAGTGTCCTTTCCCTTTGTCCAAATCGAACTCACCTATCCAGGAGCCTCTCCCGAACAGTTGGAAAGCAAAGTCGTTAAACAATTAGAAAGCGAACTTTCCAGCATAAAAAAATTAAGTCGATTAATAGGCATCATTAGACCCGGCTATGCTCGCGTGATTCTCGCCTTTAAGATGTCAGCCAATGAAAGAGAATCTGTAGATTCTGTGAGAGAAGCGGTATCGGCCACTAAAGGTAAATTTCCAAAAGATGTGAAAGAGCCGGTTATAAAAAGAGTGGATGTGGGAGCTGTTCCCGTGCTCATTTATGGAGTCTCCACTACCCTTTCACCCACTGAGTCTAAAAAACTTTTAGATGAAGGATTAATTCGCGCCCTTCAAAAGGTGGATGGTGTTAATGAAGCAAGTCTTATGGGTGTGGGAGAAGAAGAAGTACGTTTTGAATTAAACTCTGGAGCTTTGCAATCACTGCGAATTCCAGCACTAGACGTATTTGAGCAAATCTCCACCAAACTATCCATCATTCCTTGGGGTGACTTGAATTCAAACGGAAAAACCACCTCCATTGCCAGAGCCTCACTACCAGATGATCCCAAGTACTGGGAAAACCAATCTGTCACACTCCGTGACGGAAGAAACGTTACTTTAGGAGAGCTTGGTGAAATTTCAAAAACCCGATCCGATGCCTTTAGCTCCATTTACATCAATGGAAAAGATGGGTTAGGGCTTCAGATCACCAAACGGTCCGACGCCAATACCGCAGAGGTGGTCACAAAAGTTGAAAAAGTCTTAAAAGATTATAAACTCCCCGATGGAATCAAGCTCTTTGAAATTGTGAATCAAAGGGAATTTATCATTGAAAACGCCCACGAGGTTTGGATTGCATTGTTTGTGGGAGGTGCTTTTGCTGTATTGGTCATTTTACTCTTTTTAACAGATCTAAAATCCGCCTTGATCAGTGCCACCGCCTTACCTGTGAGTATCGCTGGTACCTTTATTTTTATGAGCTGGTTAAATTTTAGCCTTAATATGATGAGTTTGTTGGCATTGGCTCTAGCCATTGGCTTACTCATTGATGATGCTGTGGTGGTGCGCGAGAGCATTTATGCCGATCTAGAAGCAGGCAAAACCCCAAAAGAAGCCGCCGTGTCCGGCACAGATAAAGTAGCAAGCGCCGTTCTGGCCACCTCTTTAGCCATTCTTGCGGTGTTTTTACCCGTGGGAATGATGACGGGTTTGGTGGGGCAGTTTTTTAAACAATTTGGTCTAACCATTTCCATCGCTGTTACCATTTCCACCTGGGTTGCTTTTACTTTGGATCCGATGCTTTCAGCCCATGTAGCCGGAAAGCCCGCTCCATTTAAGGGATCTTTTTGGGATGCTTGGCGTCGCTTTTTGGGAAACATGGAACGAACCATCGCGGTAGGGGGTCGATGGGCCTATAGGCATCCTTGGATTTCTTTGGGTGGTTCTATCATTTTACTTGTCATATCCCTTTTGGCTGTTGGATCTAGAGGAGCTGATTTTTTGGCTTTCGAAGATCGGGCACAATTTGTGGTAAGCATTAGAGCTCCTGTGGGAAGTTCCAAGGCCCAAACAGAAGCCTTCGTCAAGGAAGCCGCCAACCGCCTCAGTAAATTAGACGGCTTGAAAGAATCTTTTGCAGTGGTGCGGGAAAATCAGGACGACACCAAAGCGAGTCTGAGACTGGTGTTTAGTAAAAAGACTCAAAGAGCTACTGGATTACTTCAACTTCAGAGCGAAGCCAAAAATCTATTGCAAGGACTTGGAGCAGAGTTTCTCGTGATGGACCCTCCTCCCATCGAGGGAATTGCCGGTGAGGCGCCTGTGTCTGTGTTTATTTACGGCACCGACCTCACAGAGCTACAAGCTAAAGCAAAAGAAGTTAAAGAATCCCTGGAAAACACCAAAGGCATATCTCTTGCCCGAATCGAAACGTCTTCTCTTGGAGACACCATTGATATTACCGTAGATCCGGTAGACATAGGATCCGTGGGCACTAGCTCTACTGCTTTAGAACTCTCCGGACGACTTGCGTTAACGGGTTTAGAGGCAGGAAGTGTAGGGCCTGATAATCTTCCCTTTTTTATGCGATTTGCACCTGAAGATAGAACATTTGATGCTTTGTGGAACGGGCTTTTGGTTCCCACCGCAAAAGGTCCAATGAACATCAATCGGTTTGCTTCCTTCAGCGAAACAAAACGAGCCACAGCCATTGATCGAGAAAGAAGAAGCCGTAAAATCACCATTTGGGCCACAATGGATCGGACAGTGACCTATGGGCAGGTTTTAGAAAAAGTTCAGAAAATAGTGGATGATGTAAAGGAGCCCTTTTCCGCAGAGATCTCCGGCGACAAGGAAATGTTCGAAGAAATGACCACTAGCTTTGCCATTGCTATCATTGGAAGTTTCTTTTTTATTTTTGTTATATTGGCCATTCAATTTGAAAATCTGTTTAGACCATTTGTAATCCTTCTCTCTCTTCCTCTTGCCATCATTGGTGGATTCCTGGCCCTTTATTTTTTGGGTCAACAACTCGCTATGGGTGCGTTGATTGGGATCATTCTTTTAATTGGACTTGCGGCAAAAAATGGAATTTTGTTGGTGGATGCGATTGGTCAGAAAGAAAAACATTTGGATATGGAAGCGGCTGTATATGAAAGTGTTCTAGAAAGAACCAGACCCATTTTAATGACTTCCATCGCCATGATTTTTGGAATGATCCCCACGGCAATCATGAGGGGTGACGGGAGTGAATTTAGGGCGCCTATGGCCTATGCCATTATTGGCGGGGTGATCTCCTCCACAATGCTATCCTTTTTTGTGGTGCCTGCCATATTTGGTTTAATCCAAAAAATCAAAAATCTCTTCAAAAAGAGTGCAAGATTATCCGCAGAGGAAAGTGTGGTCATCCTTGTTTTGGCATCATTTTGTATCACAAGTGTAATACAATCTAAAGCCTTCGCAGAAAGCGCCGATGTCACTACAAATGTTTTACGTTCACTCAAAAATCTGGGACTAAAAACGGCAGACATGACCAGCGTTAAATCGCTCGTAAATGAACTCCCCCAGCACGCCTCTGAGAGTTATGCCATCAAATCCGCAGAGACAGGGGCTCAAGGAGCTGCGCAGGCGGCCCGTTTGGCTTTTTTAGGTGGCTCTAAAGTTACAGTGGGCCGAGAATGGTACAAACCAGACATTGTGCAAGAGGTTTCCATTCCTTCTCCTTTGGGAAATCTGGGCTTCAGACAGGTTGTGTTGCCTAAGGTTCAAAACATTGTGAATGTGGGATGGACCATCCCTATTTTTAATCTTCAAGCGCTTGAGGGATTGAGGCTCGCCCATACCCTTCAAGCCCAGCTTCCTCTGGTGCAACGAGCTCAATATGAATCTGCTACATTGAGTTACACGAAGGCATGGATGGAATTCGAAATGGCAAATGTTTTCCAAAAAGTGCAAGCCACATATGCATTAAATTCTAAAAAAAGACTAGAAACCATCGCCAAAAAGGTGAGGGTGGGGGTGGCCACCAAAATCGATCTCAGTTTAGCCACCACCCAAAATAAAGTGGCGGAATTAGAATTAGAACGGGCCCAGGGTGAAGCGGAGTCCAAAAGAATTCTTTTTGAATCCCTCTCTGGAAAAAAAATCCCTCAGGATGGTTTGGGCACACCCCATTTTCCTGAATTACAAGGAAAGGGATTTCAAAGTTCCGCGGTGGAGGCACTCGTGGGTGCTTATCAAATCCAAATGAGGCAAGTGGATGTTAATGATGCAGCCTTTTATCCCACCGTCAGCTTGGAACTTGGTTACAATCGAAAATTCTTTCCAGAAGCCGCCAAGGAAGGCACAAAATATTTAGGTTTGAAGGGAGAATGGACCATCCTAGATGGTGGACTTCGCATTCGAGGGAATGCTCAAGGAAAGCAGGCCGCCCTTGATGTTTTTGCTCAAATGCGCGAATTGGAAACCCAATTAAAAGGAAACTACGCCACCCTGGAAAATCGGAAAAAATCCCTAGAAAACTCTCTACAACATGCCTTGGAAATTGTGGCTTCGGCCCAGCAGGTTCGGGATCAAAGCTGGAGTGCGGTGGAGTCGGGCCTCATGAAACTCATTGATTTTAGAGAGACGGAAGAGGGGCTCATTAAAGCCCAAAGCACACTGGTTCAGCTTTTGTTTGCGCGGGAATCCTTAAAATTGGAAGCGATTTATCTTACGGGTGGATGGCAAGAGTTTTTGGCTAAGTGAGTCAACCACACTCGCCCCTAAAGGAGCGAGCTTGAGGAGTGAAGACTCCGAAAGCGGTTGACCAGCCCCCTTGGGAAACCGAGGAGACGCTTTTGTGGAATGGCGAGGCTAACGCTTCGCCAAAATAGGCACTCTGGGATGCGTTGCCAGTCCCGGACTCTGCGGTAGATGTTCATGCTGGAGCCAGGTGTAAGCTTG
>JBIIVH010000116.1:0-4083 GCA_044339525.1 Silvanigrellaceae bacterium
AATTGTTTGTTTTGCAGTGGCCCATAGATTTATTGCAACAAAATATGATTAGGGTAAACGAGGAAAGAATTGATTCTCTTGAAATGGAAACGGAAAACATAAGGGAAGATATCCAAAGTACCACATCCGGCGTTTCAGAGTTAACGGGTTTGGTCCAAAATTTTAAAACGGCTGTTGACTCTTTGAACGAAAGATCTTTGAAGTTAGATTCTAAAATGGCTTTTGTAGCGACAAAAGAAGAATTGAATGTTTTAGGTACGAGAGTCAATCAAATCGAATCTCGTTTGTCTAAGGCATTAGATGAAAAATTGAAAGAAGTTGTGGATAGACTTGATACGCAATCAGATGTAATAGGTGGTATTGGAACTTTCGCCTCAGAAATAGAAAAAAAATGTGATGAAATCGGAGAACGTGTCTCAAATCAAACAAAAGTGATTGCTAATTTGTTAAGTGATTTTGAAGTTAAATTCGCCAATTTTGATCACCGTTTTTCCACTTTTACTAGTGTAATTAGTAATTTAAATAATAGGATAATTGCTTTGGAGGAACGATAGGGTTTAAGTGAGCTGACTTCTTGGCACACCTCTGTTCTATCTTGGAGTAGGACTTAAATTTGATGCTGCTTGCAGAAGAAGGGAAGGCCATAATGTGTAATTTTTACGTAGATGAAAGCATCCATAAAAAAGGTAATTTTATGATTGTTTCGTGGGTTTACTCGTGTGAATGTATCGAACAAAAGTGTTTGGAATGCTATAAAGAAAAAAATATAAATCATTTAGAGTTTGAATTTAAAAGTGGAAATCGATTTGATGGAATAAGTGATGACCAGAAAAAAATATTTAAAGAACTAAGAGAATGCCTTTATTTAATCATTGGTGATTTAAGGTTTGGAATTTCTGTCTTTAATTATTCTGAAAGATATAAAATAAAAGACCAATTATTTTTGTTTTTAAAAAATACAGTTCAAAAAAACAAACTTAGCTGTTCCGGGGAAATTTCCGTATTCTGCGACCAAGGATTGTTGAACAGTTCAAGTAGTTTTAAAAAGGAAAAATTGTCACTTCAGTGCGGAACTGAATTTGTGCTACATGAAAATGCTGACTCAAAAAAAGTATTAGGGTTACAGTTAGCTGACTTGGTGGCGCACACATCAGCAACTATGTTTCTAGAAGAGCTTGGTATAAAAAGTAAAAAATTTAATGATGATTCTACATTAGGTTTTGAACTTTGGAACCGGCTTCGAAGGTCTTTTTTTAGCACTGGCTTATCAGAGAAAGATATGGAATCTGGGGAGTTTAACGTGGAAGTAAAAGATTATGGATTTTTTACTTCTAATTTACTGGAAGGTGCTTTATTTGAATCAGCAAATAAGCTGTTTAAAGAAATGTATTATGGATGTATTTATTGATTTACGTTGAAAAACCTTAGATTCCCTCGGGTCTGTCTTAAGAACTCTGGGTCGGCGTACAACACCCAGAGGGATTTTGTAATATACGCGTTTAGTGTCACTTTTAAAAAAAAAGTGGTTCAAGTGACATAGACTAAAAGTTAGACAAAGTGACTCCTTTAGGTGTTTAATGGAGGTCTTCTAAGGACTGTCATTTAGACGCATGTCTATGTGACACTGTTTTAGCCTTGTTCGCTTTTAGATCTTTTTCGATTTTTTTCTGGAGAAGAACCATGCTCATAGGATATGCGAGGGTTTCAAAATCGGACGGGACTCAGGGAACCGATTTGCAAAAGGATGCACTTTTGAGGGCGGGGGTGGAGCCTGAGCAAATTTTTGAGGACATGGCATCAGGCAAAGACACGGACCGGCCGGGCCTTCTTTCTTGTCTGAGAGCCCTGCGGGCCGGGGACACTCTTTTGGTGTGGAAGTTAGATCGCCTGGGCCGAGACCTAAAGCACTTGATTGGGATTGTTCGGGATTTAGAAGCCAAAAAGGTGGGCTTTAAGGTGCTCACGGGATCGGGGGCGGAGATTGATACGACGACGGCCAATGGGAGGCTTGTGTTTGGCATTTTTGCGGCCCTGGCGGAGTACGAGCGGGAGCTTATTGTGGAACGCACCAAGGCGGGTCTGGCGGCGGCACGGGCTAGGGGAAGGAAAGGGGGCGCAGAGTGGAAGATGACCCCATTGAAGATTGAAATGGCGCGCGCAGCACTCTCTCAAAGAGATACAAACGTCACCGCTCTGTGCAAAGAGCTTCGGATCACGAGGCAGACTCTCTATCGCCACCTGAGCCCTCAAGGGGAGCTTCGGCCCGACGCTAAAAAACTTCTAGGCCACCTAGTCGAAAATGTTTAAGTATATACTTGTGATATACTAAATGTATATTAAGAATATTGATAGAGTCGTTTCTCGAAGAGCAAAAGAGGATCCCGCTTCACCAAAGGGCTGCACGAGTCCAGCAGCCAGCCGCTCTGGCAGCCGATAGTCGTTCCCGGTCACCTTAGAAGCCAACTCCCTTAAGGGGGTTGGAGCGTCACACATTAAAGCTGTTGACGAAGTATATACTTAGTGTATTTTTAATACATGTTTAGAATACTTTAAAAATATAAGGAGAATAGCTTGATCATTGTGCTAGGTTCACGCAAAGGCGGGGTGTCGAAAAGTACGACCGTTCTAAATCTTGCGGTTGCCTTCAAATCGAGGGGGGTAGATCTGATGGTTGTGGACGCGGACCCTCAGCGCTCTATTGAGCGGTGGGCGGAAAGTCGGAATGAGGCAGGAAGGCTACCCGAGGTTCCTGTGGTGTGTCTTTCTGGCAATTTCACAAAAAGCTTGATGGTACAGTCTCAAAAATCAGAGTTGATTTTGGTTGATGCTGCGGGACATGATTCCGTTGAGTTAAGAGCGGCGTTGGTCTGTGCCGATTTAGCAATTTTTCCATTCAGACCGTCAGACATGGACCTGGAGACGGCGGACTACGTGCGCAATTTGGTGGATCAAGCAGAAATTGCGAACCCAAAGCTGAAGTCTGCGGCACTGCTCTCTCAATGTCCCACAAATGCCAAGTCAAAAGAAGTGGCACAAACACGTGATGTGCTTATGAATAAAGGGTTTCATGTGCTCGATAGTGGGTTCTGTGACCGGAAGATCTATCGTGATAGTGTTGGGGAAGGACTATCCGCGATTGAAATGCCAAATTCACCAGCGAGAAATTCAGCCGCACAAGAAGTAGAAAATCTACTCATAGAAATTGAGTCACTTCTTGTGTCTTCTGAAAAAAAGAAAGGGGAGAAAAATTGTGGTAAAAGTACAGAAGCATGTATCTAAGGAAGTTAAAAAAGAAGATCAAGCCAGAAAATTCATTGCTGCGGTAGACAGTGACGTCACCGTTCATTGGTCCAAGTGTGACCCAACGGAGAAGACGTCTAAAATGATGACACTGAAATTGAATGCCTATCATCAAGGGATGCTGGGAGAGATACAGCGTATGACTGGGCTATCTGCTGCGTCTATTATCAAATCGGCTCTGGCTGACAAAGCAAGGGAGCTGGACCTTTTTGAATAGCTTTAAAATATACTAAGTATATACTTTGACTATTCTATAGCTATTCTTTTTAGCATTCGACATCCCCCGGTGCGGTGAACTAGGGAGGGGGGGCTCAACCAGCCATCCTCTGTCTGTTTCCAATGAGAATGGGATGCGTCACGCTTCCATTGGAAAACAGGTCATAGAAAAAAACCCGAAACATCTGCCAGGCGGCTTTCGAAATCCCTTTGTTCCTTCGCCACTGCGAAATGGTCGCGGGCTCGATTCCAATAAATGATGCTATCTCTGCATTCGTCATTCCAGAAACATCGACCAAGAAATTGAACCAAACCGAGGCGCAATCTCGCTTCTTTAGGGGCGAGTCAAGCCGAACTAAAACCCCCACGGTCAGCAAAGATGTCTTTATTCAATGAAGCGTATGGGGGTGTAAGGAAATTAGGGTGTTAGAACGAGGGTATACAGAAGGTTTCAAACAGCAAGCGGTACAAAAATTGCTGGCAAGAGGGAAAGGTTCAGCGCCAGAGCTAGCAAAAGAACTGGGTTGCTCTGTCGATTCTTTATATAGGTGGTCAAAAAATATGCAA
>JBIIVH010000117.1:0-4080 GCA_044339525.1 Silvanigrellaceae bacterium
AAGATCAAGGGAATCATCCACCCCATTTTTACCCAAAGAAAGAAGTCTCTGTTCTCTATTCAGAAGAAACCCAAAATGGGAATCATTAATGAATTCCTCACAAATTTGTACAATAGATTCTAGAGTTATTGTCCAGGATTCCTCGAGGTCTCCCAATTTTTTTGTCTCCAAGCAACCCCTATTTTCCTCTATTCCGGATAGAAATTCTCGGCAGGCATTGGCCACAGTCATGAGGGAGGCTACTAGGTTTCCACTATCCGCAGTGGAAACATATTTGGGCAAAAGCGCCTTTTTGGTTTGAGTGTCATACCAATTTAAAAAATGTCCATTGAATTTTTCAAGTTGTTTCAGTGATGAAAGAGTTCTATGGAGGCGATTAGACATTTCTTGAATTCCAATCCAACCCATTTCCCGTGCGCAACAGACCCCTACTAAATAAAGCCCAATGTTGGTAGGGGACGTACGGTGAGCCAATCTGGGCTCTGGGTCTGACTGATAATTGTCTGGAGGTAAATCGGATTCTTCAGGGGTAACAAATTCTGAAAAGTACTGCCACGATCTTCTAGCACTCTCCTGCAGGTAGGCAATCTCCCGGTCCGTCAGCTTCACCTTTTCTTTGATGTTGGGTCGACGACTGACCCAAAACGCGGTCAACGGTGATCCCATCCATAATAAAAAAAGGGGAAAAAGCAGTTTAGCCACTGGCGGGTTACCTAGGTACATGACGAGCCATCCCAAAAGAGTCAGACTTAAGGAAACTTTCATATGCCGGGCAAAGTTTTGAAGTTTGAAACTGGAAGACATTTCCACTCGGATTGAGGTGGACCACTGCAATCTTAGTTTCTTGCTTCCTATCATCCGAAACACCGCTTTACCAATGGCATCCAAAGCCACCAAAGCGGTATGAGGAAGAAGTCCCAAGCGTACCACATTGTGTAAAAATTCAACCAAAAAGATTTTGCTTGTTTTGTGAAAATAAAAAAGATTAAAGTGTCTCTTTTTAAGTGACAAAAGGCTCACAGCTAAAAACAAAAACGACGGTAAAAAAAGATAAAACAGAAGCAACAGAAAGACAGGAAGAGCCGCCACCCCAAAAACCACACCAGAAAAATAAAATAGAGTGATGACTACTGGGTCCAGCAGTGATCTGCGTAAATTGTTTATCATGTGAGCTCGGCCCACACATGAAACCTTACCTCGAAATCCAAG
The DNA here is from genome assembly GCA_044339525.1 of Silvanigrellaceae bacterium. GTDB lineage: Bacteria > Bdellovibrionota_B > Oligoflexia > Silvanigrellales > Silvanigrellaceae > JBIIVH01. Next base: position 1,210 of record JBIIVH010000117.1, read on the forward strand.
TATCCAAGGAAGCAGCTGCCAATCACCTCGAATCCATCTGTGATTTCTGACGTCTGCCACACCGGAGTGCACGGGAATGCTTTCAAAAAAAGTAACGTCTGAAACAAATCCACATCGCACAAAAATCCCTTCAAGAAGATCGTGACTCAAAACTTCATTTTCATTTATTTTGTGATTCATTACCTCAGAGAATGTTTTTAGCTCATAGATTCCCTTTCCCATAAAGCGTGACTCGTGAAAAAGATCTTGGTAAACATCAGAAACCAGTCCTGAGTAGGGGTCAAGACCTACTTTTGAAGCAGAAAGGTACCGAAACCAGGTATTTTCAGAGTGGTTCGGGAGTGTGGGTGTCATCCTGGGCTGCAGAATGGTGTATCCAGAAATGATCTCGGTTCTCATTTCATTCCACTTGGGGGCATTGAGGGGATGCGCCATGGTCTCTATTAACTTTTTCGCACTATCTCGAGGTAGTTTTGTATCGGCATCCACTGTAAGAACGTACTTAATATTCTTGGGCACCGAAATGGGTTCGTCATTTCGAAGTGCAAAACTGGTGTTTCCCAATCCCAGTAAAAGCCGGTTTAACTCTTCTAGTTTTCCCCGCTTGCGTTCCCAACCCATCCAGCAACCTTCTTGAGCATTAAATGCGCGATTTCTATGAAAAACATAGAATCTCGGTTCGCCGGACCCAGATTTTTTATAGGTCAAATTCAACTTATCTAGTTTGCTAAACAAGGTCTTTACAAATTGTATGTCATCGGGTGTTTGTTCCTGAGAAGAATCTTCAAGATCCGTGATCAGCGCAAAAAATAGATTATCCTCTGGCTGGGACAGATGGTGGATTTCCAATTGAAGCAGTTGCTCATCTATGGATTCAATATTGTAGAGAATGCAAGGAACCACAAGCATGGTGCGGCAAGAATCCGGAACACCCGATTTGAATTCCACTCTAGGTAGTCGTTCCGGATTGACATAACAAACGATCAGGCGGCTCAAAATCTGATAAAAGATCTCCAGTGTCACAAGCCAAATCAAAAAAGAAAAAAGTAGCCCCTTTATAGGGCCCGTAGGAGAAAAGTGGTCTCCATTCTCAAATAGAAACATAAACAAACAAGTTATCCCAGCAGCCCCCAATAGATAGAGGAGGTGAAAATGGCGACGAGTCAACCATTTCACCCCCTTTTTGAGCCAATGAATGGGAGTCTCTTTATAGGAAACTAACTTTTTAAGTTCACGTTTTCCCTCTCGAAGTAAGTAGTATCCTACATCTCTTTTCATCTCAGAACTCTGAGTTTTCCCTAATTGAACAATGATGGTTGCCATTTCCTGTTCTGATTTTGAACAATATTTAGCCAATTTCTCCAATTGATTACGATACAGACCTCTAGTATTTTCATCCATTTCAGCGTAAGTGTTCGAGCCACTCAGGGTGGCATGAACCTCACTCACGCTCTCCAAATATCCCGTCCAGTTGTGGGTTTGCAATACTCGAATGCTTTGAATCAGGTTTCGCATGGACGCACCTAGTCTGGCTTGCTCCGCTAACTCAAAGTGGATCATTTCTTCTCTTTTTAAGGTATCAAACTCCAAATAGATCTCTAGTTTTTTATGTATCATGCCCACATTATCTTCATGAAATCTGAGACGCCTAAACAGCTGAGCCATAAACGTTTTGGAGGGTCTCTGCTTCGCCAATGACTGGAACAAAAACACATCTAGCTTTTTTCCATTTTTTCCATTCAAAAGCAGCTCATCGGCAAAAAGGTTAGCATCTCGGATGGAATCATGGGAGCTGGACAGCCGAAGCGCAAGCCTCTTAAGATTTTCAAGGTGCACCAGATGAAAACACAGCGGCACAAATGCCAATTCCTTAAGGGTTAAGGGCCTTACCGATTGATAGGCAAGGATAAACTTGCGTGTGTTGTCGGAATGAAACAAGCTATCAGAGTGAGCCACTAAAGCCCAAACAATTCCCAACACACAAGGCGCTCCTTCCAAAGAACCTTGTCCAATGCGCGGCAATTGATTTTCAAACTCAGAGGTCAATAGGTTTGAGATTTGATTGGCTAACGACCCCTGGAGATGCGTGTTTTCCAGTAACCATGCACTGGCCTCATTTTGTGTGTATTTCTCTCTTTCGGCCTTTTTTAGATTCTGAGTGGAGATGAAAACCTTTTTTAGATTCTTTTTTACCCATCCCCTCACGGAAAATTTGGCCACAAGGGTTCGACTTTGGTTGTGCACTTGCGCAAGTGCCTGAGCGTAATGGGTTAGGTTGTCCCCTGAAAACAAAATTCCGCGAATCGGCAAAGAATCATCAATCGAGTCAAACTTTGACTCTTTCCGCAATGACATGTTTTTTTTCCAAACGTGATGGAGAGCTAGTTTGAGACCGCAGGTAGGAAATATTTTCGCAGCTTAAATGTTAATTGATATATTAAATTTAGTCAATTTTTTGATAGGTTTATTCTTGGGGAAGGAAAAACACGGACCCACGCTGCTTTTTAATTGGAAACAGAGTCAAACAAATCCAATGCGGTCTGTTTTAAGGACCCCAAGTAGCCTCGATTCGTTAGAATCACAATTCCTATGGATTTCTGAGGACTCCAGACCATCATGGACGTGTGTCCAGCGGTTTCGCCGATTTTCAAGTAAAGGTTTGAGCCATCGGCCAAAGTTAAAACATTGAAACCGTAAGCCGTAGATTCAGAGGGCAGGGATGATTTCATAAGAGGAGCTCTTGCTATACTTTGGCCGGCCTAGAATTTTGAAATTTTACATTTTATCAAAAACTATGATACAGAATCCTAAAAGCCGAGGATTCAAAAGTGACGATAATGGTATATTTTGCTGATGGTGTTCTTGAAGAAG
>JBIIVH010000067.1:0-18511 GCA_044339525.1 Silvanigrellaceae bacterium
ATCTTAGCTGCGGTCTATTTTGCATTTGCGGGACCTTTTTCCTAATTTTTCGAGGGTTTTTTTCTAACGGAATCCTCTGATTGAAAATTGCTGTGTGTTACGTTGCATCTGGCGAGCTGACGTCTTAGCATAGTTCAATGTGAGAAAAAAGTAATTAAGGGGAAATCAGATGCGGGTAGAGTCGCTTTTGATGTTTGGTCTTTCGGGGGTAGGTTTTTTGGTTACTTGTAGAACTCGTCAAGCAGACTCAGAAACCAACATGAGGGCTGCACAAAATTCTAAGGAGCAAGTGGCACAAAAAATGAGTTCAGCTGAGGATATTCCCGTAAAGGTAGGAGTACCCTTTTCAGACAGAAAAACCGTCTACTATAGTATTCTGGCGGATAAAGGGAAATTTTCCTGGTTAGAGGAAAAAATTTGGCCAGAGCTAAAGAGTCACTACAAAATTGGCTATGAAAACACCCCTTTTCACATTTTAAATAAAATATCTATAAAAAACGTAAATGATCAATGGTATGAATACGCATTTGACGTGGGATTTGATTATTACGATGGACATATTGTCTTGTATCCCAACAATTCAAAGACGAATGACTGGCACTTTGGGGAGGGTGCAAGTGCAGCGAGAATGGGTAAAATGATTCTTCATTACAGTGAGTTAAAAAGGTAGTATCCAAACCCTCTCTGAGAAAGCTCCGAACTCTGCTAATTGACTCGATAACTTAACTGAGATTTTCACCGCTCTGCGTAGCTCTCTCATCCAATAATGCAGCATTTTATATTTGGTTATCTGAACATAACCAGTTTTTTTTGAACAATATTTTGCTTTTAATAAAAACAATATACTTTTTTTAAAGGTTTTTTTTGACCAAACCGCGATCCCATGAGTATCGTTCATCAATAATAAACTCCTGGGAGGATTTATGAAGAGGTTTGGAATTTTTGGATTTTCATTGTCACGTCCGGTATTTGTGTCGTTGTTCAGTTTATCTTTCTTCCTAAATTGTGCAGTAGACAATACCTCAAAGAAGAATAAAACGGAAGGAAGTGAAAAAAAAGCGATAGTAGATAGTTCCAAATCGGATGAGGATTCCTCCGATGAATCCAAGAACAATACCTTAGGTGAGGAGCTGAAATCGCTAAAGTCAGAGGGGTTTTATATTTTCCAACAGGAAACGGTGGACAGTGACCCGGAAGCTATCGAAGCAGAACTTTCCGGTGTAACAACGGAAGATGACGATAAAGAAACGGAAGGGGCTTCTCTGGCATCTTCTTTCAAATACCGTTGTTTTGTGAAGATACTGGATTGTGACAGATTAAAAAGCTTCGAAAATGATGTGGTTTTTGTGAGAAATCAGATTTCGAACTCTACCTCTGCCTGCAAAACCGCAGCTAGCACCAAAATGAAGAGAAAGTGCGGTGGGACGAGTACGACCTATGCGGGAAGCCCTATTGTCAAATCCATCTTGAGTTCCAAACCTTCCGAAGGAAGCAAACCATCACTTTACATTCCGTGGGCGTGTAAGACAAAGGGAGAAAAGGCCATAGAGCGCTTTACCTCCTGCCGTGGAAGAGGACAGTTTTCCACTTTTTGTACTAAAGTCCACTGCAAATAGTATTTTCTGAGGGTTTTGGTCCGATTCTCTTGAATTAGACCGATTTTGGTGGTAAAGAGATTCCGTGCAAATTTATGGATGAGGTTCCCGTTGCTCACCCTTTATTACGTAGACGATTCTCCACTTTTTTTGGATGAAGTCCAACATCAACTTGAACAATCTGGTCATTTTAAGGTAAAAACCTTTTTGGGTCCTGTTGCGTTTCAAGCCTTTCTCAAACGCAAAGATGCAAACGCCCCTGACATACTTTTGTTAGATATTATGATGGATGATGATTTGGAATCTGGTCTTAAACTGGCCCGAGCTGCCCAAACTCGTTTCCCCAACGTTTTTACGGTGATGTATTCACAGTTTGACGATGGACAAACCATCATCGATCATCTCCGTGAGGGTGTCCATAATTTTGTATCAAAAGAAACACCTTTGGCCGATCTTCCTGCACTATTGGCAGATAGCTATGAGTTAAGGTTACAAGGTGGTGATGCGACTCCTTTGGATAAGCTGGGATTGTTCGCTGGAAAAACCATGGCACAAATTGCAAAGCGCGTTCCGCGAATTGTAAGGTCTGCCGTTCGATGTGTTCATGTCTATGGAGAAACGGGAACAGGTAAAGAGGTGGTGGCCGATCTGTTTGAGCAGGCCGTGGGAAAACGGGCACCTGTGGTGCGAGTGAATTGTGGCGCCATCTCCGAGTCCCTATTGGAGAGCGAGCTTTTCGGCCACCGTAAGGGAGCCTTCACCGGTGCCACCTCTGATAAGGTTGGGCTTTTGGAAGCCGCATCGGGGGGATGGGTTTTTTTGGACGAGGTGGCATTGTTAAGTAAAAGTGCTCAAATGGCGATGCTAAGAGCCATTGAAAATCAAGTGATCACTCCTGTGGGTGATACCAAATCAAAAAAGGTGAATTTTCGCATCCTTTCGGCCACCAACGAAAATCTTTTGAACAAAGTAAAAAAGCGCGAATTCAGAGAAGATCTCTGGCAAAGACTCCGAGAAACCGTGATCGAAATTCCTCCACTCAGAGATCGATTTGATGAACTAGAAGCACTGGCAAGCCACTTTTGTAAAACGATGGATGGAGGACCCTATCTTCTCTCTAAAGCTGCTCTAAGTGTGTTGAAACAGTACCACTGGCCAGGAAATGCCAGGGAACTTCGAAATGTGTTACGTGCGATGACTGAAAATGCTTCTCAGCTTACCTTAGGCCCAGATGCCATTCCCAAATCGCTTTATAAAAATCGAGTTAATGTGCATAGGCCGGAATATTGGATTAAGATTCCATTTGATCCCGAAAATATATCTCTTCCTGATTTGGAAGAACGACTTTATTTTTTGGTGTTAAGTTATGTTATGAAAAAAAATCCAGATGCTTCGTTACGCCTTCTAGAGAATTTAACTCACGTTCCACGTGCTACATTATCAAGAAAAATTAATTTACTCAAAGAGTCCCCCTCGCCTCATAAATTGGGAAGCATTGTGCACAGGAAAAAATCAAAATGAATGTAGATGATCTAAAAAAAATCATGAGACACAAGCATAAAGACTATAAATTGACGGTTGCTATATTGATTCAAAGGCTCAAAGAAAATCGAATGACTCTCCCTGAGGCTACGATAGAATTGGAAAAACTCTCTCAGGTGTTTACTAGCGTGATGGAAAAGCATCTGCCACCATCCGAAGAGGGCTAGCTCATTCCTATTTTGAGGAGAGTTGCTTTAGTAGCCTGGTTAGTTCCTCTCCGCTAAGGGCGGTTTTTCCAATGACTTTATCTACACACGATACCCATGTTTCCTTTTGAAACTCTCCATTACTAGAAAGTAGGATGGGAGTTAAACATCCATTTGATTTCAGTTTCTTTCCATAATCCAATCCGCGCCAATTAGAATCTACCGTATCAAATTCGTTGTCTAGAATGATTGCCATCGCTTGGGTTAACAAAAGGGAGTCTTGGGCTATGGCCATTTCTAGCGCGTCTGGAGATTCAAAACCAAATACCGGGATGCCATCTTTTTTTAAAGTCACTTCCCATTCTTCCCGAATTAAGGACATATCCTCTACAATTATGACATGTGATCTTTGGGACTCGGGTGATTTGTGATTTTCTAATTTGGATTTTTGAGCCTCCAAGCCTTCGCTTTCGAAAATTAAAAGCTCGCTGATATTACCGGGAAGTGCAACAGGGTTTAAAGAAGTTTGCGTGGGATGCTTGGGAAGGGTAAAATGAAATTCTACCCCCCGTTTTTCGTTTGACACACACCAAATTTTTCCACCGTGGGCTAGTACATTTTTTTGAGCGATAGCTAAACCAAGTCCCGTACCACTTTTTTTGTTCGATGTGTAAAAGGCGTCAAAAAGCTTGGGAAGAGAGTCTTTTGGAATTTCGGGACCATTGTTACCTAGTACCAGGTGAATCCAATCACCATCTTCCATAGAGGAAAATCGAAGTACGGGTTGAGGAGTGCGATTTAAGGCTTGTATGCTGTTACTTAATATGTTGGCTAGTACCCGACTTATCTTTAAGGGGTCCACATAAACAAGAGAGGTGTGAGTCAGTGTGTAGGTGATGGCTATGTTTTGATTGGGATGGATGCGAACGACATCCTGCAGAGCCAACTGGAAGAGACTTTCTATACGAACTGGCTCCTGATGGATCAGCGAAGGCGAACCCATTTCTAAAATACCGGCGATCATCCCGTTGACGTTGTTGACGGACCTCTGGATGTCTGGAACGGCCTGTTCCAAAATCATTTTAATGTCGCTTAGGTCATTTGTGCGTGAAAGTGTGTTTACCACAGACTGAGCCAGGCTAAGGGGCTGTCGGAAGTCGTGGGCAAGCATTTGGATGGTTTGGGCAAGTTGGCTGGCTACCTTCGTGTTTGTCAGGTCGTTAGAAAGTTCTTCAAACCGTTTTGACTGCCGATCACGCTCGTTAAATAGCTCTTTTTGAAGTTGTAGTGAATTTGTGAGAGCTTTATTTTTCATAGCATTCGCCAGACCTAGTAGAAAACCTGCCATGGTGGATGAACCAACGGCTCTAAATTGAACTAGAGAAGTGCTAAGGGAAGTGAAAAATGTTTCTGATTTAAAAAAGAGGGGAAAGGCGATGATGAGACAGATTGTTGGAAAAAGCTGATATGTCCAAATTTTTTGCGAAACCCCATGAAAGGTTGAAATGGCAATGATGAATATCGCCATGGATTCAGTGAATTCCGTATTTTGTGGTCCTTCCAAGACCCCGCAAACGGACTGAAAACCCAGACACAAAGTTAAGAATACAGTTTCTGAATTGGACCAGATGGGTTTTTGTAGCCAGTATTTAATTCCAATTATAATTGAGGTTAGTAGAAGAACAATCCTTCCTATAATGAGAAAAGGGAACCATTCCCTGTGTTGGTGGTTTAAGGACTCAATAACAAAAAACGCCCACCCCAATGCCCAAATGATGAAAAAAAACTGTCTATAACTTCTTTTCGGGGTGTGTTTAACTTCGGATATATTCACTTAAAAATCCTGGGTAATTTGTTAATTGCATTTGTCAAAGTATTGGTTAATGATATTTGGTGAGATGGCCGCACGCCAGTTTTTCTGAGGTTTCATTGCTCATTTTGATCAATTTGCTCATTATCAATTGGCAAAATGGCGCAATCCATCATGGAATAGGCGGTTTCCATTCGATGAGGATCGGTATCGATGGTAGGAGTAGGTAAAAAGAAGCTTAACGCATTTTTGAGGGAGACATCACACATGAGAGACACTTTCAATTTTTGAAAGAGTGAGAGAGTACACTTTTCAAAGACTTAAGTCAACCATCGAATTAAGTGGCCGTTGGGATTTTTAAAGTGAATACCGTGGTGGTTACCATGTATGAATTGATTTTTGAATAATGAAGCAATGTGATGAAAAGACTTATTTTAATTTCTGCTTTTTTGTATTCTCTTACGTAAGAGCGAGTAGCAAATATATGAAGAAAATTCAAACCAGATAACATTAATATCATGATTTGACGACGCCTTGATTAGAGAAGTCTTTTTGATTATAGAAAGATAGGTGGTGATTGAAAAAAGTGGCATAGGGCAAGACTTTTTTAAAAGAACAAGGTACAATAGGGCGGCTGCTCATTTTTAGCCGTTGTAGCTGAAGTTTGGATCAAAAGAATTTTGCTATGTGTAAGCGAGTCGTTATGATTATTTTTAAGTATCTGTCTTAATTGTGAAAATTATGAAAACATGAGTAAACTGCCCACTCTTGCCCTTGCCACCACACGCCGGATTTCTGTCGCATTTTGGGTCACATTGATTTGGGTTTGTGGGGTTCAATCTGCGATTATATTTTATCAGTGGAAAAAATCTATTTTATTTCAGATAAATGCATGGACAGAAAGTTTGCCAAAAAGTGTTTTAAGCCCTCTTAATGACCGTGACTTTGCCGTTGCCGCTTCCCATATTAAAATTGCTTATGGGTCGGGATTGTTTTCCTGCATTTCTCTCACCGACCCAAATTCCTACGAAATTGTGAATGTGGGATGTGTCGATACCCAGAGATTATCTCTTTCCAAGCTCGTGGTAACAGATTCCTCTGGAGAGCCTCGAGGCGTCATTTGGTATCAGGATAATTGGTTAAAATTAGCCAGCCCCATGTTTTATACTGTGATGTTTTCTTGGCTTTTTTTTGGGTTCCTTGGGCTGTTGGGCCGTTTTTGGTTGGGACGAAAATTTTCAAAAGATTTTAGTGCCCTCTCTTCTCAGATCGCCAAGGTAAACCAACTTTCCCATCTTACCCAAGAGGTAGATTCGGCAGAAGATTCCAGCAAGGACCGGTTATCCCAGGAACCCCCTGCTTTTTTGGAGCAAAAAGAACTAGAAGATTCCATAAATACACTTCTTTTGACCCTAAAGGAATACAAGTCAGAAGTGGAAAAAGCCTATCTCAATTTGGCCAAAGAAAAGGAAAAGGGGCTTGTAAATGCAGCCATCGCCCGCACCACTCAAGGGCTTAGTCACGACATTCGTAGACCTTTTTCAATGCTTCGAATGGCATTTGATGCGTTTGAGTCGGCCAGGTCACCTGCAGAGGCTCAGATAAAAGTTCGAGAAATTCTTCCAGAAGTGAATCGGGCAATGGCCAGTGTGGATGGATTGCTCCTGGACATCATGCAGATAGGCGCCTCTACTAAGCTTAAGCAAGAGGAGATTTTGGCTGAGGCACTCTTAAGGCCCGTGGTTGAAGATCTTTTCCGTATCTTTTCGGAATGTGAATTGGAAATGGAATACCAGTTTCAACATACCTATGTTTTGTATGTGGATTCAATACAAGTCAGCCGCGTGTTTTCAAACATTCTCATGAATGCGGCGCAAGCCAGCCAGGGGCAGGGAAAACTCTGGATTCATACCAGGGATCGGGAAAAATTTGTGGAGTTTCGACTAGGCAATGAAGGCTCCGTGATACCTAAAGATTCACTTGCTAGGCTTTTTGAAGCGTTTTTTACGGAAGGAAAAAAGGGAGGAACTGGACTTGGGTTGGCGATTGCTCAAAAGGTAATTACAGATCACGGTGGAACCATTCGCTGTGAATCCGACGTCACGTCAAGCTTTCCTCGCGGTTATGTGGAATTTATTTTTACCTTGCCCATGGGCCGGGTCAAAACATTCGCTTACACGGAGCCTTTGGCTCGTTATTCTCGGGAGTTCCGCCTTCAAACCTCGCCTGATTTAAGTAACACAGAGCTGGAAGGAGAATCTTTAAGTCTAAAAAGAGAGCTTGAAATTCAACAAAATCTGATAGAAAAATTGGCACAAACAAAACAAAAAAATTTGACGCTACTTTTGGTAGATGATGAACCCGTTTATCGAAACTGGTTTTTATCACTTTTTCAAAAAGAAGATAAAATTTTATCTCAAATAAATCTGGTTTTTGCAAAGAATTCAAAAGAAGCATTGCAATCCATTAACGAGCGCAATCCTTTTCTAGTGATTGAGGATATTGATCTTGGACCCCACTCAGACAATGGGATAGAAGTAATAGGGGTAGTTAGAAAAAATGGATTTAATGGCAAGATCTGTTTGCATTCCAATCGGTTTTTAGCGGATGATAAAAAAGATCCGTCTGAGTTTGGAGCTGATTTTGTTGTTCCAAAGCCGATGAATAGAAGTCAATTGTTTTGGATTGTTTTTTGCTCTCTCCCGGTTCAAAATAATGAATTACAAATGTCTAACAGTGGAATAAAAGTTGCCTACTTGGATGATACCAAAACCTACACACAGGCTTGGAAGATCATACTCGCAGACGAAGTAGACTTGGACACATTTTCTAAAACAAGTACTTTTTTGGAACAGTGCGATTCCCAGCCGGGATACCTTAATGGATTGGATGCCGTGGTGACCGATCTCCATTTTTCTCCAGATGACGCACATTCCGGCGTTACCTTGGCTGAGGAGCTGCGTCGACGTGGATACACGGGCCCCATTCTTTTGTCCACCAACGATAACCTAGCGGCTCAAGAACTTAACCCCCACTTTACGAAGGCCATTGGAAAACAGACTCCTTCGATTGAAGAGATCACATCATGGCTAAAGAATGTGGTAAAATGAATTTAAGAATCCGTATTGAAAACTTTTATTGGTTTTTACCTCCTCATTCGTGCGGGGTCTTTTCTGAACTAAATTGATTGATAGCCAAAGGGCAATGTGTCACCAACAGGATCATCCTGTCCTTTGCAGATCTGCGAATGCTCTCGTAAGCAACCCGCTTGTCTCCTTCGTCCCACCCAGCTGTGGGTTCATCCAATGCTAAATGTTTTGATTTGGAATGGAGGGCTCTTTCCAATAAAACAATTTTTTTCTGAGTGGTAGTTAACATGTCCCATTTCAAACATTTCCAATCTACGAAATCTACAGTCGCGAATGCTGGATATTTATTTAAAATAGAATCTGAAATGGTTTGACCATCCATAGATAACATATCACTTAAAACTATTGGAAGTGGAAAAGCATTTTGGGACACTAGCATAAACTTCTTTAGGGCCGATTGGTTCATCACTTTAACATTTGGGGCGTGCGAAAGTCCGAGTAGCAACGAGCTTTTTCCCATTCCGCTTCTACCGGTTATTAAAGTAACAGTTCCATTTTTTAAAGGTTGATTCAAAGAAATAGAAATTTTTGTGTCTGGCCAAATCAATAGATCGATGGTTGAAAGGGATGGTGTTGAAGCATCTGCTTCTGTTTTGGGGGAATGGCGGTCCGTTGGCTGAGGAAACAAAACATCCATTGATCCCAATGATGCAAAGCACTCTCTCCTTGCCTTTTCAAACATAGCAATTTGGTCCGAAAGATTAATAAAAAGCGCTAATAAAAATCCAAATGGAAAAGAATTTGGCTGCGAAAATATCAAGAAGTAACAACAATAAATAAGCACAAAACCCAAGCATAAAGCACGGATGGCTAACCCCGAAGAAAATGCAAGACACTGTTCGCCCAACTGTGCAAAGCATAGTTTCTTTGAAGCTTCACGGAGTCTGGAAGCGAAAAAGTCTCTTCTTTCTAGGAAATCCACAAAATGGGTTGCTTTCACAATGGAACTGATTTCGTGGGTGTATTCCCCGCGATGAGCCAGAAAAAACAATCGAAGGTCTTTTTGGAGGCTTTGAAAACGAGCTCTGCAAAACACGTATCCTCCCAGAAAGAGACCAACGGGGATCATCATCATTTGCTGGGCAGCCACCATGGTGCCAAAGATTCCCAGGGTACGACTGGAGCTTGCGATCAGGGTACTGAAATTGGAAACCGCTTTGTTTTCTAATTCCTCTAATCCAGAACTCAAACGGTCGGTGAGATGTTTTCGATTTTGGCTGCCCAGGTCTCTTCTGTTAAAACAGTTATCTAGAGCAATCAAAAATGTTTTTTTTATAAATTGGCCCGCAATAAAATCTAAAAAAAATTGTCTTGAGAATCCAAAAAAAACCAAAGCTAATACGATAAATAAAATATTGGTTTGGCTTTGGGGGGGTGTGGTGGTTGAAAGGGTTTTCCAGCTTTTATTGTAGTAATATTCTGCTAAAATGGAAATGACAGGTATGAAAAAAAGAGAAGGAAAAATCAATTTTTGGAATGGCTTTGATAGCATCCATCGGGATTTAGTTGGCTCTTCCTGGTGAGCATATGAATTGATTTTTTCAAAATCAAATGTTCGGTCGGATTGGATTTGGGAGTCTAATTTTTCGGTTGGTTTGAAGTCGTTCATTTTGAATAGAATTCTTGCTGCCATGGATGGGTCCACCGAACTCAGGGCGGAAGAGATTTGCTCTTGGGAGGGTTTTACCCCTGCATAAATCAGTCGGGCCAGTCCTACTCTAGCTCTTTGGCCACCCGATAAAATATTTTCGCTTAAAATCACACTAGGATGAATCTGGTCTTGATCGAGTTCCACAAACTTGAGGGCTTTGTCCAGCCTTCCTGGGAGAAAAGGAGCCCCGAAAACAATGTTGTCTGTTAGGGTTCCAGAAATGAGGGGAGTCATGGAGGAACAGTCCGGTTCCAAGTATCCGCTTAGATTATGAGACTTATCATTGAGCAGGGCAGTCCACCGTTTTATCCAATTTTTGGCCTCTAATAGGGGAGGGGTGGAAGAGGTGATTTTTTTCATAGCCTGACGAAGGAATGGGAGGCTTGCTACAAAAAAAACGATTTTAGAATGATCAACTGATTGATTTTTAAATTGAGAAACCAAAAGTAACATTAGCAGTGGCAACAAGTCAGACACTACTACAAATACAGAATTGACTAACCCTTTTTTGTTCTGTAACGTTAAAATTGCGCTTTTTGAATTACGGTTGCTGATTTAAGGGCTTTTTTATCCAGCTCTGTTGGGACTAATAAATGCGCGTTTGATATGAGATTCTTAGCTAATTCGCGTCTCGAATGAAGACCTGATTTTATTGATTCTCTAATGTATGAACCATATGAAGAAATGACGTAACTTAACAACTGTAAGAATATAAGGGAACTAAAACAAACTAGGCCAAAAAAAAGATCTATGTATACGGAACTTATCAAGAAAAAGATCAGGTATACGACTCCTGAAAGTATCTCTCTCATGGAATGGATCTGAGCTGGAATATGGGTTTCATAGAGAAACTTAACTGTGGCTAGTGCTTCCGCTTTGAGGTTCTCATAATGGGCAATCGTCTTGAGCTGTATGGCATGACCTAAGGCTGTGCTATCTGAAATCAAATACCATCGGTCTAAAAATTGCAATATTTCATTGACTAAATAAACCACCGCGAAAATTCCAATGAACTTTGATAATAGGCTAGGGTTTGACTGAGACACCCCACTCACTATGCCGAGGCAATAGGGCACGGAGATGGAAACCATTGGCAATAGAAAGGTGGTGTATGGGGACTGCAGGGTGAGTTTCCATCCAAAATTAAGGTTATCCGGATTAGATTTGAGAATTGCTCTGTCACTCAAATCTCTTACATTTTGGATCTGAAGCTTTTGGAAACGAATGGCAGTTAAGGTTACTTTAAAAAACAGTCCGAAAGTCAAAGGTCTTCTCCAAATTTAGTTGAAATCCATATTGTATCCCAGATTGAGTGAAAGCGCTTGGTGATAAAAGAACTCCGCCAAGTGAATGTCGAGTGCTCCATAGTATGTATTTCGTTACCCAGCGCGCCCCGATTAGGGAGAAACAAAAGTTCCCATCGCAGTCGCCAAATGCGCTTCTTACGTTTGGATATGTATGCGTTATTATAAAAAATAATTTATAGGAGATTTTTTGATTTTATGCACAAAAAATTTGCGCTTTTTTCCATCGGCCGTTTTTTTGCGTTGGGTGTGTTATTGAATAGTTGTTTAAAACCCCAGAATACTTCGAGTTCTAAGTCCATAAGTGAAAAAGAAAAATCCGATGAAAGTCAGCTGACGGGGCTGGTTCCAGAAGGTGATGAAGTAACAAAAATGAAACGTGGCTTGGAATATCCATATGAACGATTACCTTATTCATTCCTTCTTGTGGGGGAAAAAACTTATAAATTGTTACAGTTTAAAAATGGTGAATTGGATTCTGCGATTATCGAGGTAGACGGAACTCAAATGTCGGTCCAGTCTTTTCTTAAAAAATCCGGATTGGAAAATGCGGCTAAGGCGAAAAGAACTGCAATATTGGGGTATGGAGCAAACGCTAGCCCATCTGCATTGGTTTCTAAATATAGCCCACCAAAGTATCAATTGACACCTGTAATTCCTGTAGTTCGAGCTTCAATTAATGATTTTGATGTTGTTTTTTCAGATGTGATTGGTTATTATGGTACTTTACAGGCCGCGCTTTGGTATCAGCCTGGGGTCCAAACTGACGTCGTGATCAATTATCTGGATCAAAATGAACTCAAGCGCATGCATGAGTCTGAATTAGTTGGTAAATACTATGATGTGGGAACACTTTCACAGCTAAAAATGATAGACGAATTTGGTCAAAAAACAGATTCCGTCCGATTATATAACGATTTAGGTGGGGCGTTTGGCTATAATGGAAAACCCGCTGCTTTTGAAACGGTGAACGCCAGGGGTAGGTCTCTACCTGCGCTGAGCCACGAAAAGATAATTCAGAATGTTATTGATTCAAGTTTGGGAGAACTAGGCAAGGGTATGACTGTTTCGGATGTAATACTGCACAACTTGCGTTGGAAAGATATTGGTAAATCGATCGATATGAAAATTCGGGCTAAGTGCATTCCTATTAAACTTCCGAATTACAAAATTGAAGAAGGCGCAAATTCAGAAGCTCGTATCTGCGAAAAATAGCATCTTTTGTGTTCCTGATTGTTGGTTGATTTTTCTAGATTCTAACCAGACGGAATTCGTCGGTGAGTCTGCGAGGTTTTCTTCTGGTATACAGGTGTTTGTAGTCAAGATATCTGGTTCTGATAGAGAATCGTTGTTGATAAACCGAGCTAGGCATGTTAAAATACCTCAAAGCAATTAGATAATTTGTGTTTTTTAGGGGGTCTGATGAATAGTGCGCCGAAAATTGTTAAGATTATTTTGTTTTTTTTGTTTATTTTAGGGCTGGTAAGTACCTGTAAAAAAAAGAGAGCCTCTGTTAAGTCAACCAGTCGTGGCATTGAAGTGTGCAAGGAGCCTCCAGATTTGACTTCTGGACTCCCTTTGCCCACAGAGCGAAAAGGCTCAGAGTTTCAGAAGCTTTTGTATGATTTTCTTGAAAAACAAAAATATAGGGGTTTGGGATGGATCAAAGACCAAAAGATTAGAGACACAGGGCCTATGATTGGGCCGCTTTATAAGGGAACTCACCCAGCAGTGCTCATTTATTATTCCCATGGTGTTTCCAAATGGCAAAATTCCGGCAGGGCCGGATGTATACCAGATGGCTCTATGATTGTCAAAGAAATGTATGACCCTCCAGCATCTAGGTATGACAAGTTAAGTGGCCAGCCTAAGGTAGAATATTGGACGGTCATGATCCGAGACCAAAAAGGGTCACGGGATGGCTGGTACTGGAGTTACTTTAGTACCGCTGCGGGGGCCTCTGGAGAGAAGCAACAGATAGACAGCCACGATTTCCCCTTTCATTACCATGAATCTGGGTTTGGTTCCTATTGTGTAAGGTGCCACAGCGCTGCCCTGAAATTTAACACCTTTACAACTAAAAATCATTTTGAAGGACCATCCTTTTCTCCGCTTCCTTACCATGAATATGCTGGACTAGCCAAAACAATGGGACTTTTTTTGTCTGACTTTAATTTGGCTGGTTCTGTAGACCAACCCAAAGCGGCTGGTGCACACTCCCCTTCTGGAAAAGGGTTAAGTGGTGGGCTGACCTCCGACGTTTTAAACTCGGACTTTGTCAGTCAGTTCAATAATTATATGCACCTATCTGTAGACCCTTCCAGTGTTCATTCTCTAAAATTACCGAGTGTGACACATGATAGAGTTCCCGCTTTACCTGTAGCACAGGAGTTTGTTACCTCGGACCAGTGCATGAGTTGCCACGATGGAGATAGATCTCCGTTTGGAGTTTCAGCTCGATTTCCTTTGGGCAACATGGTCCAGGAGGAAGCAGAGGGAACCTCATTGGCCAAATTAGGAGATAGAACCGTTAAATTGAAAAACACTTCACCCTATGGGGAGTGGAGATGGTCTATGATGGGATTGGCGGGCAGAGACCCTATTTTTTTCGCCCAGATGGAGACGGAGTCAACTCTATTTGCCGGTTCTTCTGAAACTGTAATTGATCCACAAACAAAAAGACCCACTCAGCTTAATGCGGCTGGAATCCAGAACATTTGTTTTAGTTGTCATGGGGCAATGGGACAGCGTCAGTTAACTTTAGATCTTAAAAAAGGTATCAAGTCCATTGGTCCCACTTTTAGCGCGGAAATGGTTCAGTTAGAGAGTACTAGTGGGGATCCTCATGCTAAATATGGTTCCCTGGCAAGAGATGGAATATCATGTATGGTGTGTCACCAAATGGAAGATAATACAGATAAAAAAGTGATAGACATCGCCACGGGAAATTTTACAGTTAGGCCTCCTCAGGATAATGTTAACACCGTTTTTGGACCTAGGGAGGACGTGGCAGAGCACTATATGGTGGAGTCATTGGGAATAAAGCCGGTAAAAAGTGATTTTATCAGTAAATCAAGAGTTTGTGCTACTTGTCACACCGTTTATTTACCAGTGTTAGACAAATCTGGTTTGGTGAAAAAGTGGGGATATGAACAAACTACTTACTTAGAGTGGGAGAATAGCGATTTCAGGGATGGAGGCCCGGCTGCAAAAAGTTGTCAAAGTTGTCATATGCCAAAAGATTTTATGGGCAAGAAAAATGTAGCAAAAATGGCTAATGTTCAAGATAATGAGTTTCCTGATTCCGTAGTCGGAAACCGTCATCCTGAGCACCTGGAAGGAATTTTCGCGCCAAAAGATAAGCTTGAGATTAAGGTAAGAGAAGATGGAATCAGTAGACATAGTCTCGCAGGAATCAATTTGTTTGGATTAGAGATGTTCGCTCAATTCGATGATATTCTGGGTGTAAGAAAAGCGAGCTATATGTCAGGTATTAATGATGGTCTAGAATCATCTATTCGAAATGGAGCAACATTTGCACAAAATAATACAGCAAGAGTGTCTATAATAAATGGTGTCCGAGTGGGTAATAAATTAAGTGTAAAAGTTCAAGTTGAGAATTTGGCGGGACATAGGCTGCCATCTGGAGTGGGTTTTCGAAGAGCCTTTTTAGAACTTTCGGTCAGAGACGAAGCCTCCGGGAAACCTATTTGGAGTTCCGGATCTACAAATCGTGTTGGCGAAATTGTGGATGGTGCAACTGGTCAACCCCTTCCTTCAGAGAGAAATTTCCAAACTACTGGCACACCTATATTTCAGCCACATTATCAGAAAATCACTAGACAAGACCAGGCTCAAATTTACGAAGAACTTGTGACGGGAGAAAATGGCCAGCTGACGACTAGTTTTTTGTCTATATTTGGCCATCTAAAAGATACTCGCTTACTTCCCAAGGGATGGAAAAAAGATGGGATGGAAAATCATGATGAGGAACAGAAAAAAGCGCTTCTGCCGCATTTAGCCATGGTTCAAGGTCAAACGGATCCTGATTTTGAGGGAGGGCGTGACCTGGTGGAGTATGAGATTACCTTACCTGCTCAGAGCGGGGCTGTTTCTTTAGAAGCTAAACTTTTTTATCAACCCATTCCACCGAGATACCTTAGAGATCGTTTCCAGACGGCTAATGGCGTTTCCACAAAGAGGCTCTTTTATTTTGCAAGTAGACTTAATGTCAACAAACCACATATTAAGGACTGGAAAACTCCTTTGGCTCAAGCTACAGGAAGGTATTAAAAAATCTCTTGCTATTTAGAGATTTATTAAACATATGTCATACATTTTGTTTACTTATTGTCTGAAAAAATCAATGTTTAGAGCAATGTTGGATTAGCGTTTCTTTTAATAAAAATCTTTTTCAATTTATATAATGATTTTTTCCATGCGAATATCCGACCACAACTGCCCATCCCACCAAGTGAATTGGGCAATGCGTGTGAGTTCTGAGTAACATAAAGAAACATAAAGTCGATGGGCTATGGTGTTGTACTCAAAAACACCTAATTCTATGCGGTGGCATCCCATCTCCCGTGCGATATCCTCACACCAAAGCATGGCTTGCCTTCCCGCACCTTTTCCCCGGGCATGGCTCTCTCCAATCACAATTCCTGGCCAGAAGGATTTGGATTCCTTTTTCCAAAGGTGGGAGGGATCCACGGCGCCGGTGAGAATTCCCACGGGCTCATCGTCCCAAAGTAAACACCCATAGAAATCATGTGCCGATTTGGAAGCCATTTCAGCGCGATGAACGAGTGAATCAAAAGTGGTGTGGTGAGTGGAAAGTTCCATTTCATTTTTTGAAACATGATGGAGATGGTGAATGGATTTATCGTTCTCCCAATGATAGAATTTTTTTAGCCAATCCGTTCTATCGGGAGAAACGGGCGATAAGGAGAGGCTCCCTTTGCTTTTTAACTTCATATAAGCTCTCTTTGAGGTCTGATAAATCACTACAGGGTCTGGTAAATTATTGTCTTAGACTAGAAATGTCAAGGGTGTACACAAGATTTTTCCTTTACTTTTACACTAAATTCCTGGGCTCTTACGGCCTGGAGTTCCACTTTTTTTAATTCTTTGCTTCCCATCCAAAAGTAACAAAAGACTGGTCTGTTTTTTCCGGATTTTAGGTTAAAAAATAAAGAAAATGAAATTGTTCTAATTTTAAAATAATAATTGGAATTGTTTTATTTTGTCTGGCGTGCTTGTTTGGCATCTCGGCAATCGTTCCGATTACTTTAAAATACCCAGTACAATTCTTGGTTCTGTCCCATGTTTCGGACGCAAAGGCGGTCTAAAAACCTATGTACAAGTGAATTAAATGTGAAATAAAACGGAATTTTGTGAATCCTTGAAATTTTTTTTATGGAATTGTGCACGGATCGGAAGTCAGCGGATTATGTTCTTTAACGAGGCAAGCTAAGGTTGACTCTCCCTTCCCTGAAACGCATAATTGCCACCAGTTGCTTTTTTGTTTTACAGTCTGAAATACAAAGAGCCCCTTAGGAGTCTCTGTGAAAAATCTCATGATTTTAGTAAATAGTTTTTTTCTTACAGTGGGTTGCGTAACCCAAAAACCCTCCCGTATTGCGCTTGATTTGGGATCTCATTCCATTGGTAGTCTGATGGCCAAGGCCGACGTGGTTATGCTGGGCGAATCTATCCATTTGACTCGGGAATTGAGTCTAGCACGCGAGCCATACATTCGATGGCTGGCACATAACAGGCAATTTAATTTGCTTGCCTTCGAGGGGTCTATGGTTGAAGCCTGGATCGGCATGGACCAAGCACTGGCTGAGAAAACACCCGATTCAGCTGCAGCACAGTTTCAAAAGTCCGCCTTATTTGGTCTTTGGCAGACGGAAGAAGTTAAACAAGTTTTAACCAGTGCAACCGAGATTGCCCTGAAAGGTTCCTTTTATATATCAAGTTATGATGTGCAAATGGGACAAGGTTTTCGTTTTCTGCGTGGTGATTCTATTTTTGCGAGCCTGTTGGATCGACTTAGTTTGCGGGGAGTCAAGATAAATGAAGAAGATCGTGCCGCAATTCTCCGATTAGATAGGTTGTCGCTTTGCAAGGCAAGACGCTTTCCATCCACCACTCTTGATTCTTTAACTATAGAGGAGGGAATCATTAAAATAGATAAACTCATTAAAAAAATGCCTTCGTACAGTGATACTTTAACCGGGAAATTTCATGATTTTACTCTTCGCTTTCTCCCTGAATCACTCCGTCATGAATTAGCTTTCTGTCAGGAGGCTCAGCGGGTAACTGGATCTTATACAAGCCTTCGAGATCAGTACGCTGCGCGTTTGTTTGGCCGTTTTCTTTCGTTGATGAATACGTTGCAACCCAAGGTAGTGGTTTGGGCACATGCCGGACATACTCGAATGGCACCCTCTGGTGGAGAGGGGCGGTTTGGGTACTTTCTCCAGAAGGAAACAGGTAGTTCACCTTTTAGCATTGCTTTTTCAGCTGTTGAAGGCGAGGCATTGGTTTTTCAAAGGGAGGATGGAATAGAAGTTGAACCCTTTAAAAAAAGTCTTTTTTCGCTAGAAAAGGTGAGTCTTGAAAGCAAACTTTCTAAGCTAGGGTTGTCTGATGGCTTGTTTGATCTGTGTGATGGAACCGAATCCAAAATACTTTTAGACATTGAAACAATGCGGCTGGAACCCGATGGTATAACTAAAATCCGCCCCTGTTTGGATTTTCAGGCTCTTCATCTGGTCAGAAAAGTAACACCACCTAAATGGGAAATTCCATAAGTTATATTAACAGAAATTATCAAAAAATATGTGCTTTTATCGATTTACTTTTTGCATGACAATTCGTGCTGGGTCGGCCCATCCCCTTCTGGCAACATAGCTCCAAATGACTTAAACCGCCCGCCGATCTCCTGACTGTTTTTGGGGAGTGCACGGACATCCGGAACCAGCTCCGGACCAATGGCGGGTAAGGTAAAGTGAAACTCGACGCCAATTTCTGGGGAAGATTCACACCAAATTTTCCCTCCATGCGCTGTCACCATTTTGTGGGCGATGGCTTCCGTGCCTTTTGCGGCCAACATCTCCTTCTGCATTTGCTCGTTTTTTATTGTTTCAGCTTCCAATCTAAGCAGGTATTTTTGCAGATTTAAGTATACATTTTGAACTTCTTTAGGAAATCTCTCTGTTTTGTTTATTAAGAGATCTTTAGAGTGGAGTTCTTTTTTCTCAAAAAGAACGGTCAGATGCCTAAGTGGGTTGATAATATAGTTGA
>JBIIVH010000118.1:0-3986 GCA_044339525.1 Silvanigrellaceae bacterium
CCACCCCCCGATTCCTCTTTATTTCGGTATATACTGAAAATAACTTAAGTCAGAAACCCTGTCAAGGAGTAACCTTTTTCAAGCTTATTAAAAAGCGTGGAGGATTCGTAAATTAGAGACTTGAGCTTGTAACAGCTAATCTATGCTGATGGTGGGGAATTGGGGTAAAATCCTTAACTAAGGAGTTTTTGGAGTTCTTCTTCGGAAAGGCCAGTTATTTTGGAAACTCGTGTTAAATCATCACCTTCTGCCAGCAGTTCCCTGGCCATTTCAAGCTTGGCTTCCCTTTTTCCTTCTGTTTTGCCTTCTGCTTTGCCTTTCAGGATTCCTTCCTCCATTCCCTCGTAAAACCTGGAATTATAGTCCCTTAGCCCCTTTTCCCGGGCCAGGGCGTCGTATCGGTTTTGATCGCTGGCAGAAAAGTTAATTACGGCATTTTGGGCTTCGTTTAATATTGGATGTTTCATGGCCACCACCTCCATTTCTAATCTCGTTTTACAGGAAAGAAATTCAGACCACAAGTCTAATAGACTCTCTTCGGAAGGGGCTCTTTTTTCCTTTACGGATGCCTTTTTGAGCTTGGGAAGTTCGATAAAATGCATCTTAAGTAGATCCGTGTACTTAAACTTAAGTTCCTCTTCCATAATCACAAATTGGGTGTGGTAGGGTACTTCCGGAGCAGGAAAGAGGATAAAGTTTAAAAAAGAGATGCAATTAACAGGTTTTAGCCTGCCATAGGGCTCTTCTCCTCCTTTTCCCAATTGGGAGGAAATGGCCCTGGCCCAGTAAAAAAGCATGCGGGAGGTAAAATGAGCCACGTTATTGGCCTGCATCTCGATATTCACCTCCCTGCCATCTTTAAGCCTTAAAAAGATGTCCATCACAATGCTTTTGCAGGTGACCCAGTCTTCCGGGAGAGCAGGGTTCAATACCTCCACCTCCTCAATAGGGGATTCTGGGACCAGCACGGCCGTAAGCA
Organism: Silvanigrellaceae bacterium; assembly: GCA_044339525.1. Taxonomy (GTDB): domain Bacteria; phylum Bdellovibrionota_B; class Oligoflexia; order Silvanigrellales; family Silvanigrellaceae; genus JBIIVH01. The sequence continues at coordinate 980 of JBIIVH010000118.1, forward strand.
GGGAAATCAAAAGCCTTTCATTCTCCTTGGCTGAAAATAATCTTTTAAAAACAATGTCTAAGGTGGGCGGCAGGAAATTAGGGTCTGGAATCAATTGGGACATAAAAATCCTTTCAAGAATAGAGATTCTAAAAGGCATTTTAGAAAATTTAAGGGAATAGGGGAAAGGACATTTTTGACAGAAAATGGACACTGATTCAGAGGCTAATAATCTGAGATTACTAAGGAACCCACTCTGAGTGAAATAATTGTTACTTAGTATAGATGTAACCCGGGGGACTATATGTGGACGTGGGGGGTAAAAACTTCTCTGCCGGAGAGCGCCAAAGGCTTTGCTTCGCCCGGGCCATCTTAGCCAGGCCTCAGCTTTTGGTGCTAGACGAAGCCACCGCCAACCTGGATGTGGAAACAAAAATCTAAAATGGCCGAACTTCTGGCCGAGCTCAAATCCCAATGCACCACTCTTGTGGTGAGCCATAGGCCGGGCATCCTGGCCCATGCCAGAGGGAAATGGGATCTCAATGAACTGAAAGCTCAGGAAATGATGGACGAACCCTATGAGTGGGAAAAAGATTGGGAGCGTGTTTGCGGCGTTCTGGATTTTAGAGTAGATTCTGAGGTGACGCTCTTGAAAATCTGATAATATCCGGAATGAAACTCTGGAAAAAGTCCAAAAATCCGGAATGGAAAAAATAGATTTTTTAATATAATTATTGATTTAGACGTAAGTTGGGGTTTAATGTTCGTTCGAAGCCTACAAATTGAGTCCAGGTCGGGTTCCTACTTTTTGTTTGGACCCAGACAAACCGGGAAATCAACATGGTTAAAGTCGATTTTGACTGAAGTCTTAATCATCAACCTATTAAAACCAAAAATGGCGCGGGAACTTCAAGAAAATCCGGAGCTACTGGAAGATTTGATTCGCCAGTTTGCCCTATCTCGGGAGCCTGCTCCTAAAAAAGAAATCCTAACGATAGTCATCGATGAAGTGCAAAAGGTTCCAGAATTGCTGGATGTGATTCAAGATATCCTTTTGAATGGGTTTTCCTTAGCGAGCTCAGAAAAGGGACCTAACTCTTCCAGAATGCACATGGAATGCCGGTTTATTTTATCGGGAAGTAGCCCTAGAAAACTCCTGGCATCCCAAAGAAATCTTTTGGGTGGAAGGGCTGGGTGGCAGTCTTTTCACCCCCTTACGGTACAGGAGCTCTTATCGGATCCAGAGTATCATTTTTCCCAAAAAGAAATGATTCAATGGGGGGGGATGCCTGCTCCCGCTAAACTGAAATCAAAGAAATCATGGTTTGAAAATTACATTGAGGTTTTTTTGGAAACGGAAATTAGAAACGAAGCTTTAGTGCGTAACATTCCAGCTTTTGAACGATTCCTGCGTATCGCAGCCAATGGAGTTTCGGAACAGACCGTTTTCCGTGCCATTGCCAGTGATCTGGGTATCACGGAGAAAACCGTTGCCTCTTGGTATCAAATCTTGGTGGATACACTCGTGGGTGAATTGCTCCCTTGTTTTGATCTCACCACAAAAAGAAAGCCCGTGAGCGCGCCAAAATTCTATTTTTTTGATTGCGGCATTACCAATGCATTGATGGGTCGATGGGATCTCGTGGAAGGCTCCAGAGAGATGGCGGTTGCCATGGAATCTTGGGTTTACCAAAATTTAAAGGCTCTATGCGCGTATTCTAAGAAACGATATAGGCTATTTTATTGGAGAACTACAGACAAAACAGAAGTTGATTTTATCATTTCACGTGAAGACACTGCGGTTTGGGCCATCGAAGTCAAGTGCACCGCTCATCCCAAAGATGTCCATTTTGAGGGGCTTAGACGATTTCGAGAAGAATTTCCAAAAACAAAATGCGCTTTGGTTTGCAATGTGGCTACGAGTTCCCGAAAAGAGGATGGCATTTTGGTGTCTCACTTTTTGGAATGTTTTAAGGTCTTATCGCTTGATATAATGGACCCTTCCACTGAAAAATGATTTGTCCCTTGGCAGCCCCCACCCCTCATTAGGCTTGTAGCAGCCGCACGGCATAACCCTTTGGGGTTTTGGTTTGGGAAATTCGGGTGCGTTCCGGAGCGGGGTAGGCATTGGGTCTTCTGTCAAAAATCACAAGGGTGCCTGAAGTAGAGAAGGATGCCCAAAGGCTTTATTGACAGAGGGTTACAAAAAGGCGAACCCCTACTTCGGAAATTTTCGAAAAATCCGAAGTAAAGATCCGACAAGTTTAAAAGACACCTTAATCTATTAAATTTATTGGATGAAATGAGTGCTTTTTTGCTTGGACCACGCCAAACGGGAAAGTCAACGCTCAGCGCAGACACATTGCCCAACACTCTGTTCATTGATTTGTTGTCCCGAAAAACATTTCAACAGCTAGCCTCCGACCCTGAAGTCCTTTTTGATTGGGCCATGAATTCGCCGGCCACCATCATCGTCATCGGTATCTTGACCAAGAAATCCGAGCAGAAGGACTTTCCCGCCACATTGAAAATTTCGCACGTTTTTTAGAGGTGGCCGCCCGTTCCTAAGTTTTATTTTTTTGACTGATGAGTGGCCAACGGGATTTTAAATCGATTTTCTCTGCACCAATCCTCTCCTGAAGCGGCTGTGGCGTTAGAAAATCTTGTGTTTACGCCCTTAAAAGGGTGGTGCAGTTATGGCCCCTTGGGAAGGAGGCTTTATTACTGGAGGTCTGTGAGCAAAGAGGAAGTGGATTTTATTGTGACTCGGGATGGAATTGTGGAACTGGCCATCGAAGTGAAGTCCATGATGCAGCCAAAACCAGAACATTTTAAGGGGCTTAGAGCCTTTGGAGAAGAAATTCCCTTGTGTCAAAAGATTTTAGTGTGTTTTACAGAGCACCCCTTCCGCACGGAAGATGGCATCCGGATTGAACCCGTGGGTGGGTTTTTGCATGACGGGTGGAGAGAGTTTTGTAGGGGTTCATAGCCCCATTGGTCAAGTCCCGGCAGAGGCTTGAAATTTCAG
>JBIIVH010000015.1:0-73793 GCA_044339525.1 Silvanigrellaceae bacterium
TGGAAATCCAGTGGTTCCTGGGACCTGGAACCACTGGATTTCCACCCCCGCCTTTTATTGGCTCTCCTTGGGGGGTGCCCTCACTGCGATACCGCTTCTACTTTTTGCCATGGCCGCCCAACGTATCCCTCTGAGCGCCCTTGGTTTTATTCAGTTCATCTCACCCACACTCCAGTTTTTAGTGGGTTGGTTTGTCATGGGTGAAACCGTAGAAAAGCCCAAATTATTGGCATTCGGCTTCATATGGGTGGGAATTGGTTTGTTTATGTCCCAGCTGTTTGGGGTACGACACCCTGGATCTGGGAGCAATAAAAAACGGCCAATCCAAGGGATTTAGCCGCAATCAAAACAAGGAATAAACCTTATTTCTATTTCTTGTAGATGGTCGCAGCCAAACGCTTACGTCCTTTTGCTCTTCTTCTGCGCAATACTTCACGCCCACCGGGGGTTTTTGACCGGGCTCTGAATCCATGTTTGCGCACTCTGACTTTATTACTGGGTTGGAAGGTTCGTTTCATTTTAAGAGGTTCCTTTAACAAAAGATCAATCGAGTGCCCTGAGGTACCATATAATACTTGTCAAAGCAACCCCTAGCCTGCTAAAAGCCTTCCAGCGGCTCCGTCCACTTTCTGGGGTCGGAAACTTCTGTCTGGATTCCACTCCCCACTTTGAGGGAGAGTTTCTATTTTCTAATCACTCCTTAAAGGGAACCTTAAATGCCCGCTCCTAAAAAATCCACCCGATCTTCCCCTTCCCGATCCTCTTCACGCCCCAAAGCCCCATCCTCAAAGGGTTCGGGCTCTCGATCCTCTTATTCTTCCAGAGAAAGCAGGTCCTCCGATTCCTCTGCCAAAAAAGACTTTGGAGGAAAAAAGGACTTTGGCTTTAAAAAAAGTTCCGGATTTAAGAAAGACTCCGATTCTAAAAAAGAATCTGGCTTCCAGAGGAACTCCAGATTTTCTTCAGAGATTCGGGGTGCCAAATCCAAGGTGGGTGGATCCACCCATCGCGGCTTAGAAGCCCGTAAATCCCCTGCCGCCCCAGAAAAACGGGTTTCCCAGGGTGAGCCCGTCTCTGGCCGAGGGGGGATTGAATTGGGTTCTAAACCCACGAGGCGCCCTTCCGATTCCAGGACTACGAAGGCTCCCAATCCCCATTTGGTGTGGGGACGCCGGCCCGTGGAAAGCGCCCTCACCCACTTGCAGTCCCAAGGACAGGTAAACCATGGGGATTACACTCTCCATGTTATAGTTGATAAATTAGGTAAAGCTCCCGCTCAATTGCGTAGCCATGTAGAGCTGGCTCAGTCCCTGGGCATTCCCGTGAAAACCCACTCCAGCATGGAAGGTGAATGGCCTTTGCAAACAGCAGAACCCCTAAACCACCAACGGGTGTGTCTGAGGGTGCCTGAAATCAAAGCCGCTAGCCTTGAAGATCTTATGGCCTGGGTGGACTCCCAGGAGTCCCTGCCCCACAAATGCTTAGGGGTGATCTGCGATCAAATCAATGATCCCGGAAATTTTGGCGCCATCGCCCGCACCGCTTCCTTTTTTGGGGCGCACTTTTTAGTGTTTGCCACAGACCGTCAGGCCCCTCTATCTCCCCACATGGTGCGATCCTCAGCTGGCGGGGTTTTTGAGCTTCTTATGGTGGAAACCGTGAACCTATCCCGGGCCCTAGACCAGCTCAAAGATCGGGGCATTTGGGTGGTGAGTTCTTCCCTGGGTTCGGGAACCATTCCCCTTTCCCAGGTTCCTTTAGATAGGCCTTATGTGGTCATTGTAGGAAACGAAGAAAAGGGTGTCAGGGCTGGACTTCTTCAACACTCCGACTATCAAGTAAACATACCAGGTGGAAATTCGCTCGTGGATTCCCTAAATGTTTCGGTGGCCACGGGCATTCTGCTGGCCCATTTCCAGCCTAAATAACGGCTTTAGTTTAGTCTTCGCCATTCTTCCATGGTTTTGGCGGCTAAGAATGGGTTCATAGACATCATGGAACCCATTGTCTCAAAAGGTTTTTTATCGTAATTATGCCCAGGATAAACAACCGTTTCTGATGGTAATTTTGCAAGAGTCTGAGTGATACTGTAATACAATTGATCTGCATTGCCCCCTGGTAAATCCACTCTCCCACATCCAGAAAGAAACAACGTATCCCCAGAAATCAATTTTTCGGAACACATAAAACATTGGCTTCCCGGGGTATGACCTGGGGTGTGAATTAAGGTAACAGGCTTTTTACCCAATAGAAGCTCTGTGCCCCCTTCCGTGGGCCGGATATCCGTCCTTGAAAGTCCAGTGACTTTAATCACTCCCTCCACATCATAAGAATTCACGTAAACAGGAACGGGTCGCTTTCCCACTACGTCCGTAGCCCCCGGGATGTCATTGTTCCACAAATGACCGCCACAATGGTCGGGATGATAATGAGTGATCAAAACGCCCTTCAATATCCAATCTTGAGAATCGATACGATTCAGTAAAAGAGGGATGTCCCAAGCCGGATCCACCAAAAAGCACTCTCTACTTTCGGGGTCCACGAGTCCATATACAAAGTTCTTCATTGGTCCCACTTCCCATTGCACCACTTCAATCATTGCGAATTCCTTTTTATAAAACAGATTGTTTTTGAGGGGTTTTCTTTAAACTCCATTATTCCATTCTCTATCGGATTTTATGGTGATTTGCACGCCATCGGAAATGAGCTCAGTACCTTCTGCCAGCAACCGTACCGAACGCTTGGGTTTAAGGGGATTGTAAAAAAACTCCAGACGTGTGGCCCGCCCTCTATCGGAGCCAGCCTGATGGGCGTTGAATCCCCCAAACACCGCCACGGTAGAACCCATCACTGCCCCCCTACCCCGAATGCATTCAATATTGCCACCCACGCGCACCTCACTTTGCAGAATGGTTTGAGTGATGTAAAGATCCCCCAATACTCCGATCTTGCTCATCTGAATGTAATTGGCCTGACAATTTCCATGGATTCGGACGGGTTCATCGGAATTGGTCTGGATCCCGGAATGGCACACCACATCCCCAAAGACCTCCACCCCCGCAGCGCTAAAATGGCCATTCACCTCCAGTTTACCATTCACCACCCAGCGCAAGCCTCCCGCCAATTCCCGAATCACCTTCACCCCACAAGGGAACACAACGTCTTGAAGCTCTAAAAGACTCGCATCTTCCACGTGATACACATGGCTAAACCTCAATTTTTTTCCCTCTAACACGCACTGTCCATGTTTGGAGGAAACAATCAAGCCATCATGGGTTTTGGTAAAGGCGCTGTCTAAATCCAAGTGAATCGCCGGAAGCTTTATGCTACATTTGGGTCGAATGGGTCTACCAAAGACATCTTTTCCATCCTGGGGATCCACAGGATCCTCCAGCTTTAAAAATGGCTTGTCTTTAAAAACGAGATCCCTGGGAAAGGAATCATTTCCCAGCCAAAGCATTTTCCCAGGTTCGGGCTCTATGGCTTCTTGATGTTTGATGATGGGAAGATCAAACACAATGGACTTAATGGAGCCCCTGGCCACTCTTTTAAATTCATTCACCAAGGATTCGGAAGGCGCCAATTCAAACCCACACTCTTTGGTATACTCTGCAAATTGATCCAAAGACCAATTTAAAACCTTGGCAGGCAGGGACGAACCTTTCGGCACCACAACCTGTCTGGCATCTCTGGAGGCCACCAGGGGTAAAATCTTCTCCATGGACGAATCCTAATTGCGTTTCGTTCTTCCAAAACAATGCCAGAGCAGCACCACAAAAGAAAGCCCACCCACCGCCAAAAGCGGCCATTCTCCCCAGATGCTATAAAGGGTGCGGGCGCGGGAAACGGGCAAATCAAAATACCCCACCTTTCGCTCCAAAAGTGGAGTTTTGGGAGCCAATGCTCTGCCCATGGGGTCAAAGGCGATGGTGGGACCTGTGTTGCCCACCATCATCATGGACCTGCCATTTTCAATGCCTCGAAACCGATCCAACTCCGCAAATTCATCTCCCGCGTTGGACCTGCCCATCCACACAAAATTCGCCTGATTCACAAAAATCGAGGCTTGCCCCGGACCTGCCTGCAGCCTAGGCAACTTTGGCAAAATGGAATCGAAACAAATCAGAGGGGCCACTTTTAGATTTTCTTGGTACTTTAGCCCCTGAAAGTAAGTCCCCACACCCAATTTGCTGGTGTTACCCACACGGTCACGAAACCAAGGTCCAATGGCGGGAAATACATCTTCCAGGGGCACCATTTCCCCAAAAGGAATGGGAAACCACTTGGTGTACTCTTCGGATTGAGTGCCCCCCGGGTACATCACATAACTCACGGAATAGGACTTGGCTCTCCTAGGCCCAAGGGTCTTTAATTCCTCTTCGTCCCATCTTCCCGCCTGGACCAAAATGGGCACATTATATTTATCTATGATCTTCTGCACTTGAGCCTGCATTTCCGAATTCCACGCAAAATCCGTGGGGGTCACGCTTTCTGGCCAGACTAAAAGATGGGCCGGTTTTTGGGGGTCATTCAGTGCATTAAGAATGGATTCTTCTGTAATCGCGATCAGATTTTCCAAGCTCTGCTGTTGCTGCTCTCCCGAAGCACTTAGATTAGAGCTGAGCTCACTAAAGGTATAGTTAGGCTGCACAAAAAGCACCCGCGTGGTTTCCACTTTGGAGCGATAATCAAATTGGTAGAGGCGCACCCACCCTATCCCGAAAATCACCATCCAAATACCCAAGATGATCCCCAAGGTTTGAGGCAACTTTTTCAAGCCTAAATAGTGCTGCGCCCAAGCCTTAGCCACCAAAGATCCGGTAAGGACCACAAAAAAGGTTCCTACGGAAAATCCCCAAAAAGAGCTCCACTGATTTACAGGGGCCAAGGAATGCATGAGGCTTCCCACCGTCCAATGAAAAAGCCTAGGACAAATCATTTCTACAAAAGCAGAGGCAAAAGCGGGCACAAACACCATAAGTTGCTTTTGATGTGGAGATCTAAAAAACTGCTGGGCATGTAAAGTAACAGGTAAACAGAGCAAGACCATAAAAAATCCCGCCAAAAATACGTAAAACGTAAATCCCACATAAGTGGGCAAGGGGGCGATGCCTCCAAACAGAATGGTGGGGTAGGTCACCCAAAAAAAAGCAAAGGAGGTCATCACCACACCTGTCCACCAAGTGAGGATCAAGGATTGCCAAAGGTGAGAACGGTACTCAGATACCCGAGGCCAAAACCCCACGGAGCCTGTAAATCGTCGAGCTCCTCCCAAAGGGGCTTTGAGGGACCCTGCGGCCATATGGGGCCAATACAGCGCCAAAAACAAAGGAATGAGGGAAAAGGGAACAAGCCAGCCCATAGAAAGAGTTGGAAAGGTGTTTCCAGGAAACCCACAAGCCAACATCAGCCCAGAAAGCGTTGCTAAGAGCCATTTGAGCCAAAATCCCTGCATCATGTGTTTTCCTTACTTGGCCAAACAGGCCTTAATGGTTTCACTTAATCGTTTTCCATCCACTTGTCCTTGAAATAAGGCTCCCAGCTCTTTCATGTATTGTCCAAAATTCTGATGACCGCCTTGCTGCACATATTGAGCCACCTGGATTTTAAGTGCCTCATCATCAAGCTGCTTTGGCAGGTATTCTTCCACAATTGCCAATTCGGCAAGCAATGGAGCCCGCCTATCCTCTGGAAATTCGGCTAAGGACTTGGTGAGGCTTTTGTGATAAGCGCTCACGATTTTGAGGCATTCTTCATTGGTTCGCAGCCTACCAGGCTGAGTGGAATCGTTGATTTCGGCATTGCGGATCTCGGTAAAAAGCATTCTCACCACGGCCAACTTTTCTTTTTGTCCGGATTTCAAATATTCTTTCATATCGTTTTGGATTTTTGCTTTGAGTTCCATCTTAGGGGCTCCTATCTCGTGATGACTTGAACTTGGATTCTAGAAAGACATTGTGTACCATGAATTGCGAAGTGTGCCCAGTGAAAGGCGGTTGTAATTGAATTCACTAAAAAAAATAATCATTATTTTGGGTCTTAGCCTGTGTGCATGGGATTCTCTTGCTGAGGCAAAATCTAAAAAAAAGCACGGAGGTTTGGCGGTTTCGGAAGACCCCTCCCTCCAATTTGAAACCAAATGGGTGGATTTAGGTAGCCTTTACCAAGGTCAGCAGGCCCAAGCCCGCTTTGATTTTAAAAACATTTCCAACGAACCGGTGACCATCCAAGGAGTTCATGCCAGTTGTGGCTGCCTTCAGGTCAAAGTGCTTCCGAGCTTTACCATTCCCCCCGGCGAAAGGGGTTGGGTGGAATTTCAATTCGATTCCAATGGGTTCCAGGGAGAAATTTCACGAACCATCACTTTGGATCTCAATTCAGAAAAAACAAGAACCAAGACCATCATGGTAAAAGGCATGATAAAATCGGAAATCCGAGCCAATCCAGCCGTTGTAAACCTAGGCACTCTTTCTAAACAAACGGCGCTTCGAAAGATCGTACAGATCGTTCCCTCCTTACGGGCGGGTGGAAAGGAAGAACTTTGGCCTTCTGATAGCGTCTTACCTCCTTCGCTGCGCCAGTTTAAAAAAACAGCCAGCCAGCCGGACGCCCCTCCTTGGACGGCCGATGGGAAAACCGTTGAACTTTTGGAAGTCACCACCAGTTCTCCCACATTGATTGCAAAACTCACAGGCAATCAATTAGAAGTCTCGGCACAAGGCGTCATGAAGGCCGGGCCTTACCGAGAAAGAATCACGATTTGGAACAACTCTCGTTACCAAAAGGCTTTGATAATCCCCGTGATTGGGGAGTGGGAGCCTCAGGTTTCTTCCAACACCCGGTATGTGGAATTCGGTGTGGTTCCAGCCAAAACACAAAGAACCTTTGAAATCGAATCCAAAGAAACCGATTTTGAAATTTCAAAGTCTGAGGTTGTGGCCAGTGATTCCTTTAACGAGCAAGATGCTAAACAGCTTGTGGATTCCATAGAGCTTAAATATGAAAAAATAGCCCCTGGAAAATTTAAAATCAACGTTTCATTAAATAATTCAAATCCTCGTCTGTCTGAAAGACTGAGAAATGTCAGCGGGAAATTGATATTTACCACAAATGATTCTCAAACCAAAAAAATTGAAATCCCCTTTTTCGGGGTTCTTAAATACCAAAAATCATAAAAAAGTGTATTGAAATCAAACAAAGAAACCTTTGGAGAAAAAATCATGGAAAACGAAACCAGTCCTGCCATCACTTCCGAACCAGAAGGGAATCAAAGCTCCCTTAGCACCCCAGCGGAGACCGTAGCCCCCACCGTAAAAGTTTACTCCCTGGATCACATCACAGAGGCCCAGTTTAATTTATGGCATAGCATAGGACTAGGAGTGCTTCTTGTGGCCATTGTGTGCGTTGTTTTTGCGTCCCGCCAACTTCGCACCCAGGATGCTTCCGCACAATCGTAGTAAAAAACCCATCAAACCGCACTATGGCTAGACCATCGGGAGACATCAGTCCATGTTTAAAGGAATACGTGAATTTTTCAGCACCCAAAAACAACGCTCCTTAGAAAAATCAGGGGACGTTCTAAAAACGCTTCTCACCACAAAAGACCAACGTTTGGAGGCGTTTGAATCCATAGAATCAGCCAAACCAGAGTGGGCCATCCCCCAGCTTCTGAAACGGCTGGAAATCACCGTTGACCATGGGATTCAAGATAAAGTAGAAAAGGAACGAGTGCTTGAATTTGTGACTAAGCATAAATCCCTCACCAAGCCTGTCATTCTAGATAAAATTCCCAAATCCAAAAAAATATCCTGGATGCTGCGGGTTTCTGAACGGGTCCTGGAGCCTGAAGAGTATTTGGACATTCTCCTGGAAAACCTTCGCCCGGAGAGCTTGGACTTTGACGACGATGCTTTGGAACGAAACATTGAAGTGCTCTTAGCCCTAAAAGAAATCAAAAACCCAAAAATCGGAGAGAGGGTGCTCCCGTACCTTAAGAGTCGCCACGGGGAAGTTCGGCTGGCCGCTGTGGAGTGCATGGAAGCCCAAGCCCAAGAGAGTGTGGAGCTTCGAAAAGTGCTCATCGAGATGGCAGGCCAAACCAAATCCGATGAGAATTCCCGCTTACTGGGTGTGCTTCAAACCATGATTTCCAAAAACGCCTGGACTTAATTCCATTTCTTTGATTAACCTACCCACTCCACTGACCCCTAAACCGATTCCATCCACATAGGTGCTGTTCCCATGAGTAGTTATGACTTAATTTTGACTTTGGTGATCTTGGTGAGCCTGGGTTTCATAAGCTACGGCCTCAAATCCAAACCTAAATCAGCTAAGCCCAGTCCCACTTTGACCACTTCCCCCTACCAGACTGAACCTTCATCTAGTGCTTCACATGTCGCTAAGGAGCCAGGAGGAGAAACCCCTCCAGAGGCACCTGTGCCGCCACCCACCTACCCCCATCCCCCACTTTCCAAAACAGGTACCACTTCCGGAGACTGGCTTTCCCGCTTAAAAAAAGGTCTCTCACGCACCCAAAAACAGTTTTCTCTAGGTATGGAAAAGATCTTTCTCTCCGATAGAGTGGCCAAAAAAGAAGAGGTTAGAAATCAACTTTTCGAAACCTTGATTGCGGCTGATGTAGGCGTGACGACCTCCGAAAAAATACTCGATCGCTGCGAAAACCTACTCTCCGTTACCGATTGGGAAGAGTGGGATTTGGTGAAAAAGGCGGTGGCCAAAGCGAGCCTTGAAATCTTGCGCCTGGTGCCCATTAAATTGGACCCGTTAAGGCTCAAGGAAACATTAGAAAAGCCGTTTGTGGTCATGATGGTGGGTGTCAATGGAGTCGGGAAAACCACTACGGTGGGAAAATTGGCTCAGAAAGCGTTTCTTTCCCATAAAAAGACCGTGGTGGGTGCTGGGGACACCTTTCGAGCCGCGGCGGTGGATCAACTTCGCGTTTGGGCCGATCGGTCCCAAGCCACGTTAGTGGAACTGAACGAGAAGGGCGATCCGGCTTCCGTTGCGTACGAATCCTATAAAAAAGCAGTGGAACTAGGAGCCCATTTATGCTTGGTAGACACCGCCGGTAGACTACACAACCGGGCCGACCTAATGCAGGAACTAGCTAAAATAAAAAGAGTTTTAGCTAAAGCTGACCCTAACGCTCCCCATGAAATTTTGCTAGTTTTAGATGCAACTACAGGTCAGAACGGAATCACTCAAGCTAAAATGTTTTCTCAAGTGGTTGATGTAAGTGGAATTGTTCTCACAAAATTAGATGGTACCGCAAAAGGGGGAGTGGTGATGGCCATCGCCCATGAGTTGGGTTTGCCTATAATATACGCAGGCGTTGGGGAGGGAGTGGAAGACCTGGAGCCCTTTCAAGCGGAGCAATTTGTGGAAGCACTATTTGGTGCATAACCCTGACTCTATTTCCCTTTCTGGCCCTTTTTTGGCTGGCTAGGTGACTTTTACCGGGACCTGGGCTTGAACCCCATCCGACAAACCGGTACAGTAGAGTTTCGTGTTTGAAGTGGTTTGACTTTCCCTCCGCGCTAAGACCCTTTAGAGCCTGTTCTATTTTGTCCTTATCAGGATAAAAAGAGTAGAAAATCTCCTAAGGTTCCTTGGATCGCCTGAGGATCTCCACCCAACGGTTCCTCCCCTATCCATTCTTTTTGGGAGGAATAACATCTGCGGCTCATCTCTTGGGTCGTGTATGCATGGGTTTATGGGTTGTGGAAAGTTGCAGTGTAAACTTGGTAGTTCAGGGAACTTCAAGAAAAGGTAAATTTTAGTTGCAGAACACAAATCAAAAGGATTGTCTCTGCTGCCTTTCTTGATAACTCCTGGGTGAATGTTCCGAGGGAGAACAGCAAATGTTCAATAATCTAAAAATCAGTCGTTTTGGTACCCAATTTCAAAAAGGTCCAAGCTTTGGTTTTTGTTTTCGAATGCTAATGGGCGGTTCATTGGCATTGTCCGCTGGTTTTTGCAGAAGCCGCTCCGGGGAAACCACGGAGTTGGTTTTGAAAGGGGCCGTTCAGGAGAGCCAAGAGGTGGTTCAACTGGATCCGTTGTTTGTAGCAAGGCAAAAAAGGGCTGAGCAGGCTTTTTTTGGGTTTGATGATTCACAGGAACCTGCAGAATTTGAGGAATCCGCCAGCGCAGAGGCGTCTGAGAACTCGAATCTCATCCCCGATCCTTCCGTTTCTGTGGAGGCGCCTTCCAGTGAGTTGGCTGCTTTTGGTGGAGCTTTGATGTGGCCTCTACCTGGCAAAATCACAAGTCCCTTTGGCATTCGAAACGGAAGACTTCATGCCGGGTTGGATCTGAAAGGACAGAAAGGTGACCCCATTTATGCGGCCGCTGAAGGACAAGTGCTCCTAGCCAGACGTAAAAATGCCTATGGAAACGTTGTCGTACTGGGGCATGAGCAAGACTCCCAAACGCTTTATGGGCACATGCTTAAAATTGGCGTGCGGGAAGGTCAATTGATTAAAAAGGGAGCCATCTTGGGATACGTGGGAAGAACCGGCAGGGCCACTGGGTTTCATCTCCACTTTGAAACCAGAATCCAGGGCGGGATTCCCAAAGACCCTTTAAGATTTTTGCCTCATCGATTTGCCCAAACAAAACAGATTGGAATGGTTCACCGGTAATCTTCGCTCAAGATCGGACCAGCCTTCCTAGTTAGCGGGAGGTAGCTGTAGAGCTTTGTGCAGGTGATGCTCTATATCGTTAAGAGTGCCGTTTAATATCTCTAACTCCCAGGCATCTCCTTTCAATTTGAGCTTTAACACCTTCAACCAACTCACCAACTCCTCTACCGTTTTTTGCAGAGTGGAATCAGGGCTATGGGATTCATCCATCAAGGTTTCCAAATACCTTCTCATTTGGTTGGCTGGGGCATCCAATAGGTTCACCAAGGTGTTTATTTTTTCAGTAGCATCACTTCCCTGCCAATCGCCACTCACCTGAAAGGGATACCATTTGGTGTCGCGGCAATGAAGCCAGATTTGCCCTCCGTTTGTCAGTTTAAGCCGCTTAAAATCCTCGGGTTTTGCGGATTCATAGCCATCAGGGCGTTTCCAGATGAGATGCATAGTCAGGCTCCTTACTGTTTGACTGCACAACATATTAAGTTCATTTGCAAGGCTGACACAATTTTGTTGCCAACCAGGCATTGCAGTTATTGAGATACAAAACTAAAACGCAGAGGCGAAATCGAGTGTACAGCAAATGACCTTCGAGATACAAGGAACGAGTTATTTACCATTTTCTGGCACCTTCCCTTCCGACGAAATTCGTAAGGAAAAGGATCAGGATTATTTAAAGGAGTGTTTATGTTGAACTATCGCCGCTTTGTTTTGTCAACCTTGATGGCTCTGTCCACATCTGGTTTATTTTCCGTAGGTTTTTCAGCCGAGGAACTCAAAGATTACCAGAAGGTAGAGGGAGTTACCGGGACTCTTAAGTCCGTCGGTTCCGACACCATGAATAATGTGATGGCATTGTGGACTGAGGGCTTTCAGAAGTTCTACCCAGGAGTCAAGATTGAAGTGGAAGGAAAAGGATCTGCCACGGCTCCCACCGCACTGATTGCAGGCACTTCTCAATTGGGACCCATGAGCCGCCCCATGAAAAAAGAGGAAATCGAAAGCTTCAAATCCAAAAATGGCTATGAACCTGTGGGTGTTAAAACCTGTCTTGACGTTTTGGCGGTGTATGTTCACAAGGATAACCCCATCAAAAGTTTAAGTCTGGAGCAAGTGGATGCCATCTTTTCCAAAACTCGAAAAGCAGGCGGAAAAAGCGATATCGTTACCTGGGGAGACCTTGGGCTAACGGGAGAATGGGCAACTAAACCCATTCAAACCTACGGAAGAAACAGCGCCTCCGGCACCTACGGTTACTTTAAAGAGCACGCCTTGGCCAAAGGTGATTTTAAGGACTCTGTTAAGGAACAGCCCGGTTCCGCAGCGGTGGTTCAGGCTGTTACGAACGACAAATTCGGTATTGGGTATTCCGGCATTGGTTACATCACACCAGGTGTTAAAGCTGTGGATTTGAGCAGCAAAGGCGGAGCCCCCATCAAGGCAGATGCCAAACACGCCTATGATGGCACCTACCCTCTGGGTCGGTTTTTATTGGTTTACGTAAACAAAAGCCCCACCACTGGGCTTGATCCTCTGAGACGCGAATTTTTGAAATTTGTGTTGTCTGCACAAGGCCAAGAAGCCGTTGAAAAAGATGGATACATCAAACTTCCCGCGGCAACGATTAAAAAAGAACTAGATACTCTTGTGAACACGAAGGGATAAAAATCCCTTCAGACTGAGGTGTTTTTCTTAGAATTATCGAGCTTGTAAAAGTCATTGTTTTTTGTTTTTCAAAAGACAATGATTTTTTTTTACAAAGACCTGAGAGTTTTTTTGTTCTGAGAATTTTCGTGGTATAGCCAACCCACAGTGGGGGTGCACATTATGCTGTCTTTGCGGTCTTCCAAAACGAGATTGTTGTTTGATCGAGTGGCCACTTCTATCATTACCGTGGTGGGATTAACGGTGATTGTTGCCGTGTTTGGCATGATGGCCTTTTTACTTAAAACAGTGCTTCCCTTAGGCGAAAGCGAAGACCTTCAAAATGGACTCCACCTAGGCCGATCCCCAGACCACTTCTCCATTTTTCACGATGATCAGGCCCCACTTGTGTTTGGGCTCACCACCACCTCAAGTCGAAGTTGCGAATTTTTTTTGCAAAACACTAAAAAAACCGATACGGTCCGTTTGTTGTACCCCAAACTGGAGCCAGGCTGGGAATCAAGCCTGGATCTTTCCAAAGGCTGGGAAAACCTAAAGCTAACAGAAACCAAGCCTGAAGGCATCGAAAAACTTCATTGTTATGGCGTGCCCATTGGTCAGGTGATCCTCACGGTGAGCCTGCCGGAATCACCTGCCGGCCCAGCCCAGGTGGGGGCTTACTTGCTGGAGTTGGAGTCTCAAAAGACTTTCTTGCAGGACTCGGAGTTGCTCGCCCTATCCGATCAAACCAAAAAAAATATCATGGACGCAGGAGTGTCTATGGAAGGGTCCATGTTTTTTGGTAAAAAATCCGTGGTTTCACCTGTATTTAAGGGAGAACCTGTTTTAAAATCAAAAATGCCCATCCCCGTTTTGGCTGAAAAACTAAGGGATAGCCTGGGGAGCCCTCAACCCAAAATCCAACTCGAAATGCGGATGGTTCCTCTTAGTTCCCAAAATCAATGGGTCACTTTTGAATGGAAAGATCCCCAGCAAATCTATCATTTTTTAATCACCCAAAAAACCAACCCCCTCTTGGAAACCACACAAACCCATTGGCAGCCCCTACCGGATTTCTCCAGCTGGGTGGGCCAGGACTCCAAGGTGCTCAATGTATTGGGAGTGGCTGATCGGGAGCTGTGGCTACCCACTTCCCAAGGTTCGTTAAAGAGATTGTCTTTGACAGAGTTGGAAGGCCCTGTTTCCCATTGGAAACCAACCCAACTTAAGGTTCGCCAGTGGGATTCTCTTTTAGGAGCCACTCGTCTTTACGGAAAAAATTCCCTATTTTTGGATTCTGGTAAAGGCAAATGTGCCACCGTAGATGCCGCTCAGTGGGTGATTCGAAATCCCCTGAATGAGGCGAACTCTCAAGGGGAAGGTCCCATGGAGACCATGTGGGAAACCAGCTGTAAAGCCTCCACCTGGGCGAAATACGCCATCAATGAAACCAATCGATTGATGTTGCGACTGAGCTCCCATGGGCTGGAAGGCTTCGAAACCACCACAGGAAGATTGGCTTTTCGCTATTCCCCAAGGGACCTAAAGGAAAGAATGCCATCCGGCACTCCGGGTATGAATTTTGAAGAGGTGTTTCCGGAGGATTCGCAGATACAAATGGACAGCAAAGGGGAAACTTTGGGCCTGCGACTGGGGGATCAGCTCTTTAGTTTTGAGATCCACGCCCCCCACCTGGAAGCCTCCTGGAGAAGTCTATTTACCTCTGTCCAATACGAGGGTTATGAATCGGAGGGGCTCTTTTGGCAATCCACTTCGGGCAATGATGATTTTCAGGCCAAGTATTCTTTGTGGCCACTCATTTGGGGTACTTTAAAAGCGACATTGTTTTCCTTATTCTTTGCTGTGCCCTTGGGAATCTTTGCTGCGATTTACAGTAGCGAAATTTTGGACCGTCAAACCCGAAACATCCTAAAGCCCACCATCGAAATGATGGCAAGTTTGCCAAGTGTTGTACTGGGTTACATTGCGGCGGTGATCATTGCCCCTTGGGTGGAGCAGCACATTTTAAGCATCGTTTTGATAGGATTACTCACTCCCTACCTCTTGTATTTTTGGGGAACCCTCCTTGTGAAAAATTCGGCGAGACAAATTTCTGCTCGGGGGCTTTACGCCTCCAGGCGCCTATTGGTATCGGTGTTTTTTGGATTTATTCTTTCACTGTTTATCTTACTCTGGGCGGGAGATTGGATAGAGAAGATTGCATTCGCCGGAGACATTCGCCATTTTTTAACGGGTGGTCACGGAGTGGAGAGCGTGCTTTGGGGTATTTTTTTACTGCCCATTGTCATGTTGGCCCTTTGGGGACTTCCCATACCCAAATACGAAAGAGCCTTTAAAGTCGCCATCTTTTTTGTAGGACCGGCCCTATCCATTGGCCTTGGTACTCTTGTTTCCCATTGGATTGAACGGGGTGATGTTTTTGGAAACTATGCCCAACGCAACACTTTAATCATTGCCATTGCCATGGGTTTTGCTATCATTCCAATCATTTATAGTCTCAGTGAAGACGCCCTCACCAGCGTTCCTAATAGCCTGCGGGCGGCCAGTTTAGCCGCCGGTGCCAGCGTATGGCAGACCACCGCCCGAATCGTCATCCCCACCGCCGCCAGTGGACTTTTTAGTGCTGTGATGGTGGGATTAGGAAGAGGTATCGGCGAAACCATGATCGCGGTTATGGCAACCGGAAACTCTCCGTTAATGGGAATCAACCCCTTTGAGGGTCTGAGAAGTTTATCGGCCAACATTGCCGTGGAACTACCGGAAGCTCCCCATGGTGGTACCCACTATAGAGTCCTCTTTTTGTCGGGTCTCATTTTACTCTTATTTACATTTATCCTTAATTCATTCGCTGAATTCATGAGAGCGCGATACCGAGAAAGGAACAAAGCCCTATGAGAATGGAAGGAAGGGAAACAGGAATTCCATGGGTCTGGGTCTGTGCCGGTGCCATGGTGACCATTTTGGTGATGATCCTGGCGCTTTTTGGAATCATTCTAGTCAACGGGTTGGCGGCTCTTTGGCCCAAGCCCGTCATGGAAGTGCACCGAGAAGGTGAACCTGCCATCGTGGGAGTGCATTACCGCTCCATTACAGATCCTAAATCCGCAGGGGATACGGAAGAGGCTCGCAGCAAGGTTTTGCTATACAAAGCCAATCAGGACCTTTCCTCCGATGACTTTGCCTATGTCTCTCAGGTACAATTTCAAGCCGCCAAAGAGCGACCCGAACTGTGGTTTTTAGAGCGGCTCGAATGGGGGCCTTTTATTGGAACCATCACCCAGTTTGAAGGAGATTCCCTGCTCACGGAAATCACTCCGGAAGTGGTGACCCTGCAAATCGAACAGGGTCAAACCAGGCGCCAAACCATAGAAGACCTAGAAAAAAATACCCTCAGTAAAATCAATATGGATTTGGAAAACGCCCGTATAGAGCTGAGACGACTCCGGCGACTTAGCTTAAATGCCAGTCAAAAAGACATGGGAGAGCTAGAAACTAAATCCAAGAATGTAGAAGCCAGAATGGTGGAACTGCAAAATTCCTATCAGCTCGCGGCCGAATCCGTGTCCCAGCTTAAAATTCAAGATGACAAATTTAAAGTCACTTTATTAGGACCTGATGGTGCCTCCTCTAAAACCATCCCCACAAGCCAGTTGGTGAGAGCCTACCGCACCCAAGATCTCACACTGATTAAAAAAATTAGAATTTATCTGTCCCGGTCTGCTGAATTCATATTTGGAAGGCCCCGGGAAGCTAACACCGCAGGCGGGATCTGGCCCGCCATCTTTGGAACGGTGACCATGACACTCCTGATGTCCGTGGTGGTGATGCCTGTAGGGGTTTTGACCGCGCTTTACATGCGGGAAATCGCCCAGCAAGGACCACTGGTGAGTCTGGTGAGGATTGCCGTGGGTAATTTAGCGGGTGTTCCTAGCATTGTTTATGGTGTGTTTGGATTGGGTTTTTTCTGTTATACCTTAGGCGCCTCAATTGATGAGATCTTTTTCTTAGACAAGCTTCCCACGGCCACCTATGGCACGGGAGGGATTTTATGGGCCAGTCTCACCCTGGCCTTACTCACTGTGCCTGTTGTGATTGTGAGCACGGAGGAGGCACTGGCCAGTGTGCCACGCACCTTAAGGGAGGCCAGTTACGGATGTGGAGCCACCCGTTTGCAAACCATCTGGAACATCGTACTCCCCAAAGCCATGCCCGGAGTGCTCACCGGGTTGATTTTAGCCATCGCCCGAGGGATTGGCGAAGTGGCACCACTCTTAGTTACAGGCGCAGTTAAATTGGCGCCCATGCTCCCCATTGATGGGAATTTCCCCTATGTGCACCTTCAGAGAAGCTTTATGCATCTAAGCTTCCATATTTATGATCTGGGCTTTCAATCCCGCTCTACGGAGCTCACTAGACCTTTGGTTTTCGCCACCACAACCCTGCTCATAGGTGTTGTGTTACTTTTAAATTTCAGCGCCTTTAAAATTAGATCTACTTTGCGCAAGCGCTTTGAAGGAAGAGGGGCATTTTAATCATGCATGAGCATCCCGGACTTGGATCCACATTACTTCACCCAGAGTATTCCCAACTCGATTCCCAAATTTCCATTGATGCCTTTAATTTGTGGTATGGCAAAACCCAAGCCATTCACAACATTAATCTGCCGATTATTAAAGACACGGTTACTGCTTTTATTGGTCCCAGTGGATGTGGAAAATCAACCCTTCTAAGGTCTATTAACCGTCTTAACGATCTCATTGATGACGTCACCGTAAAAGGTGATATCAAGATCGGCGGAGAAAGCGTCTATGAATCCAGCGTAGACGTCACCAGTCTTAGAAAACGTGTAGGAATGGTGTTCCAAAAGAGCAACCCCTTTCCCATGAGCATCTATGAGAACGTGGCTTACCCCCTCCGAATTTCAGGAATTCGAGATAAAGCTCAAATCGATCATGCCGTGGAAAAAAGCTTAAAGGCGGCAGCCCTATGGAATGAGGTGTCTGACCGACTTAAAAAAAGCGCTCTAGATATGTCAGGGGGACAACAGCAACGGCTTTGCATCGCCCGTGCCATTGCAGGGGATCCGCAGGTGTTGCTCATGGATGAACCCTGCAGCGCCTTGGACCCCATTGCCACCTTAAAAATTGAAGAGCTCATTAAAGAAATGCGTGGCAAACTCACCGTAGTGATTGTAACCCACTCCATGGCCCAGGCCTCACGGGTGTCGGATTTTACCTCCTTCTTTTATTTGGGTCATCTCGTGGAGTCGGGTCCTACCTCCAAGATTTTTGGTGCCGCTCAAAGAAAAGAAACTCAAGATTATGTCCAGGGTCGTTTTGGCTAACGGGATGCTCTATCCGGCCTGTAGTCACATTTGACCTTGCTGACTTGCATCGGATTTTGATGTGAAGTAAGCACCTCCAAGTAGGCGATACGCCCAAAGCTAAACGCACAAGGCTAAATGAGAAAGAGTTTGAAATATGGAAAGTGAATTACTGATTTTCTCTGGCAATGCCAATCCCGAACTCGCCCATAAAATTTGTGGGTATCTGGATGTCCCCCTGGGAACGGCACTCATTTCAAGATTCAATGACGGTGAATCCCGAGTGGAAATTGAAAGCAATGTGCGGGGCCGAGATGTTTTTGTCATTCAACCCACCTCCAATCCCGCCAACGATCACATCATGGAACTGCTCATCATGACCGATGCGCTTAAGCGCGCAAGCGCCCAGAGGATCACTGCGGTCATCCCTTATTACGGCTATGGACGGCAGGAACGCAAAAGCGCTCCGCGAACACCTATCACAGCGAAGTTGGTGGCAAATCTGCTACAAAGTGCAGGAGTAGAACGGGTGCTCACTTTAGAGCTTCATACCAGCGCTGTTCAGGGATTTTTTGATATTCCCGTAGACCATCTTTTTAGCAAACCTGTTTTTTTTGATTACTTCACTAAAGAAATTTTTGAAAACCCCATTGTGGTGAGCCCAGATGCAGGTGGGGTAGAGAGGGCCAGGGGCCTGGCTAAGGTGTTAAACTGCGGATTGGCCATCGTAGACAAACGCCGCGACAAACCTGGTGTTTCAGAAGTGATGCACCTCATTGGGGAAGTGAAAGACCGCACCGCCATCCTGGTTGACGATATTTGCGATACCGCTGGAAGTTTGACTCACGCAGCGGAAGCCCTTCTGGAAAAAGGGGCAAAGAAGGTCATTGCTGCGGTTACCCATGCCGTGTTGAGTGGTCCTGCCATGGATAGGTTGGAAAAAAGTGGGATTGAAACTCTTCTCGTTACGGATTCCATCGCCCTATCTCCCAGGGCGAAAGCCAGTCCTAAAATAAAGGTCTTGAGTGTGGCGGAGCTTTTAGGGAAGGCCATTCGTCGAATTCACAACGCCGACTCCATATCCAATCTGTTTATTTAATAAATAGAAAATGCCGCCCCTGGTGAGTGAGAATGGATTGAGGTATCCTTTTCGCTGGCACCACACTCTCGAATCACAGACGGGGAGAATCTGCATGGATTTTAAGAACTACAACATCGTAGATGGGTTTAACATCATTGCTCCGGCTTATGACATCGCCAATGATGCTATGACCCTGGGCTTGCATCGACTCTGGCGAAAACGCATGATCCGCCAAGCCTTGCGAGGACTCCCCAAGGGAAGCCGGTTGCTGGATGTGGCCACCGGAACAGGTGATGTGCTGCTGCAAGCCGAAAAGATTCGACCCGATCTGCAACTAGTAGGGGTTGATCCCTCCCACAGGATGCTAGAAATCGCCAAACAAAAATTTATAAAAACAGGCGGGCCAGCCATTCAAAAATGCGAACTCATCAACGCAGACGCCCGTCAACTCCCCTTTGAAGCCAATCTTTTTGATGTGGTCACCATCTCCTGGGGCATTCGTAACGTAAAACCCTACACTCAGGGGCTTCAGGAAATCAAACGGGTTTTAAAACCCGGAGGTAGACTAGTCGTTTTGGAGAGTGGTCAACCGGAATTTAAAGTGGTGAGAGAGTTTTATAAGGTGTATTCTCGAGTTTTGCCCTACATTGGCCAAGCCTTTTCCAAATTTCGACCAGCCTATCAATACTACTCCCACAGCGTGGACAAATTCCCCAGTGGAAGCACTTTTGTGGCCGACATGTTTGAACTGGGTTTTCAGAACTGCAAATACAGGGCATTAGCAGGTGGCATCGTGTACATCTATGAAGGTCAAAAATCCAAGGAAAGTTGAGTTTGGGCTTGACCCATAGAATCCTTCCCATAGAAAACCATTTGGCAAAGTCTTGAAAAGATAGTGCCCTAGATTTGAATTCAAACACAAGGAAGTCTGCTATGATTCAAGATCAAATTCGCAAACAGGAGCAACTCCCATTTGATGCCTCCAAACAGCTAGAAACACTTCGAAAAGATATCCCTCTTCAGCCCGTAGCGAAAACATATGTTTTCCAAACTGATGAAGTTCAAAAGTAAAAGCACAATCAGGAGAATTTCAGTGCATATCAAGCTCCCACTCATTTCCCGATTCCGCTGGCTAGGCAGTCTACTCCTAATTATGTCAACCTGTACCACCCGTTCCACCGATAGAACACAAATCAACCAAGTCGATTCGCTCAAGACCAGTTTTGACGTAAATGATTTGTCTGTGCTTTTTCCCATGCCCAAATCATCGGAGCAGCTGGGTGAGTTACTTAAGGGCGATTCTCGATTGTTGGATGGCACTCTTTTGTGGGACGAATCCATATTTAAACAAGTGATAGCTTCGGCACTCAAAAAAGGCCCAAAAGCCTTAGAAATGACTGTCAATGGAAACAAAATCCTCACGGAGGGTCCTGGCATCGATCTCAAATTTGCCAATTTCGATTTCACGGACAGAGGCGATCAGCTGAACTCATTGGGTAACTGGCGAGTGGTGAGTTTTAGATTTGATCCTTGCGCACCTGTGCTCTTACCACTCATTATTAATTCTTCATCGGGCCAAAAGTCATTGGACCCAAGGTGTCTAACCCAAATCCGATTGGTGTTACAGCCGGTGGCTCCGGGAAAATCGGAGTTTTCCAACACACCAACGGCCCCCGATTTTGCCGCTCACCTCATTTTTGGATTCCCGGTTTCGGACGCTACCATCTTAGCCAAAAAGCTTTTAGCGCTAAAGACAGAAACCTCCACGGGCAAGGCTTTGGGGGTGCATCCTGCCATGGCCAAGTCAGATGATTTCTCAAAAGAATTCTCCAGATCCATGAGAGTTTTTTTGCAAAATACACTTTCCGCCAAAAACCTTCAAGCCGTTGCTTTTTTAGGTCTTGCCAATACCTTACAGCCATGGGTGTTTTTTGCCGGAAGAGTTACTCATTCCGCAGACGGAATGCCTCTTAAATTTGAAATGGTTCCTCAAAAATTTGGTGCCAATTTGGTGGCAAAACAAGTTTTTGATACCTCCGATCGGGCCGGGACGGACAACGCGGTCGCTCCTAAATTTGGAGACACCCGCATCAGCACGGCTCCTTTCTTCAAACAGGTCGTGGAAGAAAATCGGATGACTTTGGACTCTAAAGTGGGAAATCAAAAGGCAGCAGATGTGATTGCAGAAATTGAAAACCCAGATTTAAGCTCACTTCTGCCACAAGATCAGGACAATACCATGCATAGAGACTGCGTGAG
The DNA here is from genome assembly GCA_044339525.1 of Silvanigrellaceae bacterium. GTDB lineage: Bacteria > Bdellovibrionota_B > Oligoflexia > Silvanigrellales > Silvanigrellaceae > JBIIVH01. The sequence goes on from JBIIVH010000015.1 coordinate 20,990, forward strand.
TTGCCATACCTCAACCGCCTTAATCAACCGTCTTCAAGAAGATGAAAACGGACAAGTTATCCCAAATAACATAGATTTTTTTATCAATTCTCCTAAGAGGTTTTCAGCATTTAAAGACCCAAAATACAAAGGCATTACAGGTTTGGTCAATTCTAAAATCACTCCCACGGGACCGTGGGATATTCGAAATTTTGGTTATGTGGCGGGTTCCGATCATCCTTCCATCAGCATGAGAACTTTAAATGAAACCATTGCTGTAACCGCCCTCACCAATGAACTATTGGGACTGGAGAATCCCGCCAAAAATCTCAATTGTTCTGAGTTGCTGGTTTGGAAATGCCTTTTGAATAAGGACAACGAAGGGAATTGCATGAAACAACATTGCAGCCCAAAAACCGACCTAGAAATCGTTTCCAGCTCTCAAGATGATGATAACGTATTGTCCCTAAGAAGCAGTGGACAAAAAACGAACCAACGAAAATGATAGAAAGGCTCCCGAGCCAGGTGGGTGTTTAAGCCGACCCTGCCAAAATCCAACCCCCCCACGGTCAGCAAAGATGTCCTTTTTAAAAAAGTGCTCAGGCAAGGACTACAAAGCAACTCTGTGTCATTGAAGTGGACCCCATGTCAAATGTCTCGCCAATGATGAAGAGTGGGATGAGTGTGTCGATATTTTTTTCGTAAACCATACTTTGTTCAGTAGATTACACCCGACATCCCAATTTTTTTAAATTTATTATCAGAGTCTTAGAATGTATTTCGAACCGCCAAGTTGTCAAGGGTGCCTGTTTCGGAAAAGGCACAACTTTTGCTATTTAGTTTTCGTTCGTTCGCACGTTTTTTTATCAAAAGGAGAAGTTTATGAAGTTCAATTATCTTAAAAATTCTGTTTTTTCAATGAGATCTTGTGCCCTGGGTGCCATCTTATTGACTTTAGCTCAATCTGCTATGATGAGTGGCTGTGGAAAACCCAAAAGTGCTGCAGCAGTCCAGGAAAATAAAGAAAATGTAATCTCCATTACCAAAAATCACGGGGGACCCCTGAATTTTGGCATCTCCTTTAGCGCTGTAAATGAACAAATATCCAAAGACTTTTGGACTGCCCATGAAAATCCATCAGGGTATTCCAAGAGAATTTTAGGGGAATCAAAAAAAGGCTCGGGTGATTTCATGCTGGGAGAAAGCATGATATTAGGTGGCATCAAACATCCTAAACTCGCACAAGAGGTAGAATCCATCCTCAAGGTCTATCTATCGGCAACAGCATCTTGGTACCGCCTGGGCTGTGTGGACTTAGATATGAATCAGATCAACCAGGGAAAAAATGTGGAAACAGGCACCGCAGGGATTACCATTGAAAACGAGTTTTTTCCCCGTTGTGAATTTAGGGAAGAGGGTAACTCTTCTAAAAAGACAACTGAGGTGGTTTTAAAGTCCAAACAGCCTTTTGGTTTGCCCAAAATCCCCGCCAGCCTCGACATGCAGGCCGCCCAAAGCAATCGGGATAAAAGTAAACCCATGTTCGTAGTTGGAACAATTCTTGGTGACCCTGTTTTGGCTGCGGCATTCAGCCAGTCCGTGCAATTGGACGGCAAGTTGCATCACGATGACCTATTTCCTCGTGTGGCCATGATCGTGGGAGACTATGTCATTCCCACAGTTTCTTGGGCGACTTCCAAGGCCACTGCCGTACCTGTCATGAAGTTCGACTCGGATCCAAAGAGTCCCAACTACCTTAAACCCATTGCCTTTTATGACTATGGACTTCTCTACCTCAATCGTCTGCCGGAGGAAGGAATTGTGCTTACCTCTCGTGTGGGAGAGAATTTAGCAGGCATTTGGTCTAAAAATGAGACCAGATCCAATGCGGGCTATTTGATGCACGTTACCCCCAATCGGGTCAATCAATACATTCCCATCGAAGAGCACAATAAAATTGGCTCCCATGATGAAAAAATGGAACGCATGCCGGTGGGCTCTGTTCATTTCGTGGCGAATACCTATTGGCTTCAGCGCTCCAGGGGACTGTCCCACCTAGTCACCTTACCAAAAATTTCTAGACAGAAACTGATTTCTCTGTATCTAGGAGAAGGTAAAAATCAGGGAGCATGGATCAATATTTTAGACCGACAATCTTTTGCGCCCAGAACAACAACCCACGAGGAATTTAGTTCCTTCGCTCGAAAGGGTGACTGCAAAGGCGTGGAAAACTTCGATGGGCTCACCCCAGGAGTCTTTCTAGAAACCGAGGTGATCTTAGGGCTGGAAGCGGGGCGAAAACTGATGATGGAAAATCAGGAAATCAATACCTTTACCTGTGAGGCTTTTCTAGGAGAATAAAACTCTAACCTCCGTCAATTAATTGATATCCTGCTTCTACTGACATTTTGACCGATTCGCAAATACTGCTTAAACGGATTCAAAACGGCTTGCCAGCCCTGTTTTTGCAGATCTTGCGAATTCATTTTTTTCAGAATCAAAAATCGTTGTTACTTTGGTCTGCTCACTCAACGCTTCAAAAGTCGTTTGTACGTTTCGACCATCCTCCAATACCTAGAAATCCATTTGGCAAAATCTTGAAAAGATAGTACCCTAAATTTTCATTCAAACACAAGGAAGTCTGCTATGATTCAAGACCAAATTCGCAAACAGGAGCAGCTCATATTGGATGCCTCTAAACAATTAGAGACACTTCGAAAAGAGATCCCTCTTCAGCCCTTAGCGAAAACATATGTTTTCCAAACTGATGAAGGTGAACGCTCCCTTTCCGATCTTTTTTTGGGTAAGAAAAATCTGATTTTAATCCATAATATGGGGTTTGGTTGCCATTGGTGCACTGCCTGGGCCGATGGAATCAATGGAGTTCTCGCCCATTTGGAAGCCATGACCTCCATCGTTTTGGTGTCAAAGGAATCACCGGCCGATTTCCAGAAATTTGCCCAAAAACGACAATGGAAGTTCCGCTTTGCTAGCCACGGAGGCGGAGACTTTATGAAGGATCACTGTGGTTTTGGAGACCAGTCCAATTACCCCGGAGCCTCTTCATTTGCCATAAAGGATGGCTCTGTTTACAAGAGAAACTCTACGTTTTTTGGACCTGGAGATCAATTCAATTCCATTTTTCCCCTGGCCTCCCTAACTGGTGTGGGTGCGGATGAAGTCCAACTAAAAGCAGAATATTAGAGTTAACGATTCCTTCGCACGGGTGAAGGTCAGCTGGATTTAAGCCGACCCTGCCAAAATCCAACCCAAACCAAAGAGGGTTGGCAAAACACCTAACAAAAGTCGCAAAAGCATCTTGAAATGAATTTTCTGGATTTCGGAATTCAAAAGAAACTCCCATTTTTCCTCCATCTGAGTAATCTTTTGACATAAAATAGATTCACTAAATGGGGGTGCCAGGTGATACCAGTTCCAGGGCGAACCGTCTAAGTCAAAAGGATTCTCAGATCCCTTTTCGTGATTCCACTGCACGATCTCGTGCATGGCCAGCAAACTCCCCCCATGCCAGTTCAGATACCCCTGACAAAGTTTTAATCTGAGTAATGATGGACCAACAATGGAAAGAGCAGGAGAATAAAAGTCCAATGGGGACGATTTCAGGCTTCGATGGATCCAAATGCCCATCCAAAGGAACACAAAGACTAATAGCCAAGGATCTTTTAGGGGTATCTGAGCTAAATAGACTCCGAGTCCCCCAAAGAAAACTAGAATCAACACCATCGGAATGAGGATCGATTGCTGGAAGATAATAGGGTAAATAGCTTTATGAGTCTTTAAATCATGACTTACAATTGTTTTACACATTTCCAAAATCATTTGGGTGGCCATCTGCTTTTGGGAACGGGTGTGACTTTTGGAAAACAAAATGCGCTTCCATTGTGTGATAAGTAGGTGAGAGCAGGGCGCCCCAGCCTTTCGGGGAACTTCTGTGGACTTTCCCAAGATGGCCAGGCCCATATCCTGAGAAAAGTCATGGGATAAAGCCTGATGGAAAGAATCGGATAGTTCTATAAACACCCTTTCCGGAGCCACTTCCGGTGAGGAGTTTAAATGGCTCAAAAAGTCTTGTAGGCATCGCAAAAGTCGGTGGGAAGGATGATTCTTCCACTCAGCCCTGAACCCGTTCATAAGCCTCCTCCCATTGCCCATTCCACCTTTGCTGCCATTGGCTCTTTCTCTGCCAAACCTCCTTTAAAACATGCCTACCATCGGGTGTTTTAGACACACACACCACGACCTCCACCACCCCCACCAGGGATTCCTTCATCATTTCAGGGGTCATGGTAGGCGTTTCCAATCCCAGCTGCAGCAGACGAGCCAGTCCCTGTTGGGCGGAACCCCCATGCACGCTGGCCATAGAACCGCAATGCCCTGTTCCCAAAGCCTTCACCACATCCCAGGCCTCCGGCCCCCTCGCCTCGCCCAAAATGAGCCGATCTGGACGCAGACGCATGGCCAATGACACACAATCGGATAAGGGATAGAGAGGAGAGGCCACCAAACGGTCCCAAGGAAGTCCCTCTGGACAAGGGAGTTCGGGTGTGTCTTCCAGGAGGAGAACCCGGTCGTGCTTGGGAACGGCGCTTAACAAGGCTTTCAGAAAAGTGGTTTTCCCCGCACCCGTGGCACCACAAACCAAGATGTTTGATCTGTGCTCCACGGCGTCTTCCAAAAAATAACGCATTTTTAGGGAGATATCCCAAAGTTCAAATCCCGAGGACTTTAAGCGAGGGACCCTCACCTGAATGAGCCGCTTTGAGCTCAAAGGTGGGCACACCAACTGCAAGCGGCAAGTGGGCAATAAAGAACTAAATCCTTTGGGCCAGAGGGCTGCCTGAGTTTTCGGGTGTTGGGCATCGCCATTTTTTCCGGTGTGAAGGAGCAGCCGGTTCCAAAGCCACTGGAATCCGGGGTTCAGCTGGAAGGGAGCCACCTGGAGCGATTCTGGAGGTTTGAGTGTTCCTTCCCGTTCTAAAAAAACACCCCCATCCTCCTGAATCAAAATTTCCGAAAACCCTTGGGTGGCCCACATTCCCAATTGCCCTAGTCCTACCAACTCCCAATAAAACGCCCTAAGGCACAAAAGCAACACAGGATCTCCCAAAAACATCCCCACCTTCCAAGGAATGCTCCTGGATTTTTCAAATAAAAAATCCACAACATCCGAAAAAAAGCTGGGAAGTGCCGATTCACCCAGCTGACACACACCTAATGCCCGCTTGGGATGATTTTGAACAAAATCTTCTATCAGTTGGGTCAACCACCAAGGCCAGGGGACGCAGGAGTCAAGCTCCAGATGTTCCCCTATCACTTGGTGCCAAGCAGACAGGGGTCCCTCAAAGGAAAAGCAGATCCCATAGGGACGGAATTTGCAAACAAACCCCCATTTTGAAGTGACGCATTCCTTCATTTGTTGTCCAAAACCCGGGTGGCCGGTTGACCTTTTTGAAAAATGGGAAAATCCGAGTGGTCAGGGGAAGATTCCTCTGACCGTGGACAGGATGCGGATTGGACTTGGCTCATCAAAAGCCATTGACCCGCTCCAATGGAATGGCAAAGCTTTGGATCTTGGAGAGATTTAAGCTTCTCTAAGGTCATTAAGGTGGTCATGGCCACCCCAGTGGGTGCATCGATCTGTATGGACTGCCAATGGTGCTTCTCCCAACTGGCTCCCGGAGTGAGGGGGGAAGTGGCCACCAAAACGGAATGGCTGGTGTGTTCCCTTTCCACAATCCTTTCCGACTGACTTTCTGTTATACATTGGTAAAACACTAAAGCAACAGAAAACAACATCCAGGGAGAAGGTGTTTTACGACTTCTGCAAAGTGACTTGAGTGAGGGAATCACGGGCAACTCCTAATTTGAAAAAACTAGGACCTACCACCTTTGTGAATCCAAAGCCTGCCAAATGATTTACCAAACTGGACAATCCCATTCCAGGGATAGGGCTAGCGTTTTAACATCTCTAAAGCGCTGGCTTTTCCTGGAATGGGAGCTGAGGATGAGCCCCAATTAGAATCGGGAGTGGCTAATAAAGTTCCATGTTTTTTAGATATCGATAGGGCAAAATGGGTTAGTAAGCCCAAACTTCGGGTCAGTGCTGGGACCGCCAAATCCTGAAGGCTCGAGTCCACCAATTCCGGATGGCTAAATTGGGCTCGGACGGTCAGGGAAGCGGACTGGCGTGGGATGAGGGAGCCCCAATTTTGAATCCGACTGAGTTTTGCCCTTGTTTCTACCAATTTTAAATGTTGCTCCTCCGAGGATTTAAGGCGCCCAATGATCTTTAAGGCCACCAAAGTTTCCGGAGCGGAACCCATTACCGGGGACTTTCTCCGGGCGGTTCGGATTAAAAATTCCAGGTAGTCGGTGTGGGTTTGTGTGGCCACAAAGCTTTGGGACTGGGATTCAATCCACAAGCGGTGAAAAAAGAGGGCGCAATGTTCTGCAATCCAAGCTCCCGGTGCCATCTGAAACACTTGCGCCGCCACCCGACTGCTTTGCGCCAATACCCACATGGGGCAATCTTTCAGGTCCTCCTCCCAGATCCCTCCCGCCAAGGCACGAATCCATTGCCACTGGCTTCGGGTGAGAAGCCGGGAATCCACGGGTTCCACGCATAAACCTAAAACCCAAGGGATCACCTGTCGACTCATATCAGCTGGAAATCTTTGGGTGAGAGAAACAAAGATGTTGAATAAAGCTTGAGCCTGTTGCAACGCGGCTTCAGGGTCGCACCTGAGGTTTTGGACAGACATCCCCCCTGGGATGAGGTTGGCATTCAGATACTGCTGGTAAATTTGGGAGTAATCCAGCTGGATGGCACTAAACATTCCTTTAAATACATCTAAATTTAGGGAGTCTCGCTCCAACAGCTTGGCACACAAACGGGCGGTCCACTGGGGATCCGCACTTTCTCTTTGGCTGGCAAAATGAAGAGCCCCGGTCCAAAACCATTGAACCAAAAAACATCTTTTTTCTGGGGAAAGTTCTGGATTTCGGAGCAGTTCCTCTAGAATGGTTAAATTTTTTACCCTCCAGCCCGTCCTTTCCAATTCTAAGCTCAACTTAAAATGGTCCACTCCCAGCTTCCAGAGCTCATCGCTGGAGGTGGCCATGAGGGTGGCGATGGTGTCACGGGGGGAGAGAACGGCAGGGATGGAAAGAATGGTTTTAGAAGAAGTGCCCACAAACGACAGGAGCTGATGCTTTAATTTCTGGAAAGAGTCCACCTTTGGCAAAAACAAAGCTTGAGTAAGTAAAGGGGATTGAACCGCTCTTTGCAAGGATTCCAGTTCCCCCCGGGTAAACTGCCCATTCCCAATGCGCCCTAACGTTTCCTGGGCCAGCATCTGAACCAATGTGGAAAGGGCCTCAGGGGCTAAAACATGGGTCTTCAGACCACCCCCCCCTAAAAATCGCAATAAACTGCACATCACCCCCACCAGCGCCCCTTGAGACAGAAAACTTGGAAATTGGGGATAATGGGAAAAATAATCCAACAATCGTAGGGTTGAAGAGCCGGATTCCCACCTTCTGCTTAAAATCTCTAAAATGGCCGTGACCGTGGTGGGATGAAGATAGTAGCGGTTAACCACCGAAGACGGAAGGGAAAGAAGCTGAGATTCTAAAATCTCCACCAAGGTTTCCACGGACAGCTTTCGGTCGATGGTCTGTAAAATCAGCTGAGAAATCTGTGAATCAGATAGGTGGGTCATAATTTATCCAGACAAAAGTTTGATTTAATATGAACAAAATTAACGTATCCTGCCTTGAAAAAATACTTTTGGAAAAGATTTCCCTTTCGACAGAAATTCGATTAGGTTCAAGGTCCGAGCGTGGAATTCAAGTCCCAATTTCACCCGGAGGTTTTATGAGTCCTACCCATGTTGTTCGCTCTGGAAAACGTATCGCCAATCACCCCACTAAATATATTTTCGTCACCGGAGGGGTGGTTTCCAGCATCGGAAAGGGGTTGGCCGCCGCCAGCATTGGAGCACTTTTAGAGACCCGGGGGCTTAAGGTTCACATGACCAAAATGGATCCCTACATCAATGTGGATCCTGGGACCATGTCTCCCATTCAGCATGGAGAGGTTTTCGTCACGGACGATGGGGCAGAGACGGACCTGGATTTGGGTCATTACCAAAGATTCACCCATGCGCCTCTCTTAAAACGCAATAGCTTCACCAGTGGTCAGGTTTATGAAGCTGTGATTAACAAAGAACGAAATGGGGCGTTCCTGGGCGGAACCGTTCAGGTGATTCCCCACATTACCGATCAAATCAAATACAATATTTTACATGCCTCGGAAGGGGCCGACATTTCCATTGTGGAGGTGGGAGGAACCATTGGTGACATTGAAAGCCTTCCTTTTTTGGAGGCCATCCGGCAGTTCCGCATTGATGTGGGTCGGGAAAACTCCCTTTACATCCATGTGACTTTGGTACCTTACATTAAGGCGGCGGGGGAGCTGAAGTCCAAACCCACTCAGCACTCTGTAAAGGAATTAAGATCCATTGGCATTCAACCTGATATTTTAATTTGCCGGGCAGATATGCCACTAGGCCAAGATCTCAAAAATAAAATCAGTCTGTTTTGTAACTTAGGGTCAGAGTGCGTTTTTGAGTCACTGGATATTGATAACATCTATAAAATGCCACTCATTTATCACGAACAAGGCTTAGACACCCAAATTGTAGAAAAGCTCAATATCTGGACGGGAAGCCCCAATCTTTCGGAGTGGGATGCCATCATTCAAACCATGGAAACCGCTCCTAAATCCCTAAAAATAGGGGTGATCGGGAAGTATTTAGGAGTGAAAGACTCTTACAAATCTTTATATGAAGCCCTCACCCACGGTGGCATCAAAAACAAATGCAAAGTGGAGCTGGTAGGAATTGACAGTCAAGAGGTCACCCCTCAAAACGCCAAAGCCTTGTTTTCGGAGCTGGACGGACTCGTGGTGCCCGGAGGATTTGGAGATCGGGGCATTGAAGGAAAATGCGAGGCGATTAGATGGGCCCGGGAGCAGAAAAAACCATTTTTTGGAATTTGCTTAGGAATGCAGATGGCTTGCCTAGAGTTTGCCCGAAATGTCTTAAAGCTGGAAGGTGCCCATTCCCAAGAATTTGACCCCCTGTCACCCCACAAAATCATCCATTTAATGCAGTCCCAGTATGAGGTTACCCACAAGGGGGGCAGCATGCGACTTGGGGCTTATGATTGCCTTCTCAAGTCGGGTTCCAGGGCTCAGCAGGCCTACCAAAAATCCCAGGTGAGCGAAAGGCATCGGCACCGATTTGAATTTAACCCCGCCTATCGCGCCCGATTTGAAGAAAATGGGGTGTTGTTTAGCGGAGAAAGCCCCGATGGAACCCTTATGGAAATCATGGAATTAAAAGATCATCCTTGGTTTTTAGGGGTGCAATTTCATCCAGAGCTGAAAAGTAAGCCACTGGAGGTTCATCCCCTGTTCAAATCATTCATTGGTGCATGCCTAAAAAATAAGATCCCCTAGCCCAAGGTGTCTTTTAGGGGAGTTTTCTGGTAGAATGTTCCCGACCCTGTCGTCTAGTGGTCCAGGACATTTCTTTTTCTCAGAAAAAACAGGGGTTCGACACCCCTCAGGGTCACCAATTCGCCACCTCTTTAGCAAACGTTAAAATAGACAAATTTGGGCATTTTTTGAAATTCTAGCAAACGGTCCCAAAAGGGAACGGTACAGCAAACTCGGGTATAGGAACCCGGTACAACCGTTAACCAGACTCCCTCTGTGAGCCTAAAAAGAGTTTTAAAACCGATGCCTAAAGTCACATCTGAAGCGGCGTTTAAAGGTTCTTTTATCTGAGCTTTGGGTTTGAAAAGATCCTCAAAAGCCAATGTGCCAAAAGGATCTGTGACCTCCATTCCCAGTCGATACCCATCAAATGCCCATCGCACGTTGACCTTTTCATGATCTCCCAGACGAAAGGGATGGGATCTCGGTACATTGCTCAGCCTGGGATTGGCATGAAAAATGGCATTTAAAAGCAGCTCATCCATAATGATTTGAGCGTTTTGAAGCCAAATAGACTTTGGATTTTCGGGGTGCTGCTCCCAAAGCTCTAGGGTGTGTAACATTTGCCTTACACCATTTTCTTTGTCCTGGGGAGAGTAAATGCTAAAGTGAAAAACCTCTTTTGTAAAAGGTAACAAAACCTCTAAACTCATGATCATCTGTTTTTTAATGGTTTTCACAAGCAAAACAATTGTATTACAAATACTAGAAATATTCCAAGCCATAGGAACATAAAAGGAATATTGCCCGGACTCAGAGTAGGACTTTACCATGGCCTTGGAACTTCCTTCATGAAACAAAAACACCGACACAAACTTTCGAAGTTCTTCTGGAATTTGTGGAACCCCATGCCAGACCGAGTGATGCACAAGGATAAAGGTAGGCAGGGGATGTTGCTCTATAAACCAAGAAAGATCCTCCAGATCATCGCACCTTCTCACCCCAAGTCCCAGGGATCGAAGCACCATCTGTACGGGTTGAACCCAAGCGATAGGAATGTCTTTGGTACAAAAAATAACCGACATGTCCTCCCGCTTTTCCTGTCTTAATGACAACATCCACCCGCTTGGCCTCCCCTGGCATCGGAGAAAACCAGGAGAGGGCCACCGGCAAACTTTTCCAAAAGCCTCAGAATGCTGGCCAAAGTTCACGTGTGAGATTGATAGGACCTTGCGGGGAAATGTAAAGATTATCTTCTACCCTTATCCCACCACAGTTCATCAGATCGAAAAAGAGATTGTGTTCCACTGGAATTTCGGGGTGTTGGGACTCAAATGCCTTAAGCAACATTTCGGAAAAGTAAAATCCGGGCTCAATGGTGAAAACATGCCCTGCCTCAATGACACGGCTGTTACGAAGCACGCTATATTCGGCCCCTCTTCCAATGTTTTCGGCGCTTAGGTTAATTTGATGACCCGCCACGTCATGCACTTGAAGTCCCAACATATGTCCTAAACCATGGGGTAAAAAGAGTCTCCCCACCGCTAGCTTTTTAAGTTCCGTGCTGGGTAATGTTTTCACCAATCCGGCGTCCACCGCAAGACCAGCCGTTTCCAAAAGAGTTTCTTTATGTAACTCAAAAAAACTCTGGCCTGCCACTGCTTTGGCCACGATTCTCTGCTGTAACCTATCCACTCCCTCCAAGAGACCCAAAAATGCCTTCAGGGCTTTGTCATCCACACTGAGGCTGGGCTGGATCCAAGTGCGCGTGATATCTGAGGCATAACCCAAAAACGAGGCGCCCGCATCCAGCAAAAGACATTTGGACTTCACGTTGGGACGCTTACTTTCATAGTGTAAGAAATTGCCCTTTTCTCCCAAGGCTACGATGGGAGAGTAAGGTAACTCATGTTCTAAGACCCCCACGGCCGCCAGAAAGGCGCGGTAAATCTCCCTTTCCGAAGCTCCCTGCTCAAAGGCATCTAAGGCGGCTTTGTGACCCTTGATTCCCAGACGAGTGGCCTGACAAAGGTTCCAAAACTCCCATTGGGATTTATAGGAACGGAAAAAATTTAGACCTTTGATCAGCTCGGGTGGGTTAACTTGAATTCCAGCAAATTGAGGTAAGGCCACATTTGGTCCAATAAATGCCAAGGAATCCTGGAAGCCAAAATACTCAAAAGCCTTTTGGGAGCGGATCTCATGGGATGTTACCTTTTCCCAGGTCACGGCCGTTCCAAGAGCGCCCGTGGGAAACAGGGCGGGCTCATGCCAATAATCATTGGGTGAAAAAAATAAAAGATGTGGTTTTTGACCTGGTTTGAAAAGCACCCAATGATCGGTGCCCGTGGTGATGGGAGCCCAGTGTAGAAAATGGGCGGCTGGTTTGAAGGGAATTGGTCTATCATCCGCATGATAATATTGTAATTCCCCAGCAGCTATCACCAAACCTCGAAAGGAACTCTTGGCATCAGGAGTCTCCCCTTCTAAAAGGCTAGTGGCTTGAGAACACAGCCTTGAAATGTGATCGGCGTAAAAATCGCTCCATCGGGCCAGAGAGGGGTCATCCTTGAACTCGGCCATCCATGGGTGTTCTGAATTCATGGGCATTACAGGTACTCCTTAAAGAAACGAGCTATGGATTGATATTTGTGCAACCTTCGTTTGGGACGGGCAATGGCATGTTTTTCACCTGGATAAAAAAGAGGTTCAAAAGTCTTCTGATTTTCGTATAGAGCGTCTGCCACTTTTATGCTGTGATCAAAAAGAACATTATCATCTGCCATGCCGTGAATCAATAGTAACCTCGCTTTTAGGGTAGAGGCAAATGCAGAAGCATCTGTCTGGCCATAGGCCTCTGGCGCCATGGAAGGAAGGCCCATATATCTTTCTGTATAACATGTGTCATACATTCTAAAATCCGTGACAGGAGCACCCGACACACCCACTTTGAATAAATCAGGTTTTTTAAGGAGACACATCAAAGTCAAAAATCCACCATAACTCCAACCAAAAACCCCCAATCGCTGGGCATCTATATGGGGAAAAGACTTTAAATATTCCACCCCGGCAGCCTGATCTTCCACATCGATTTGACCCATTTTTTGGTAGATAGCTGATTCAAAAGAATACCCTTGATATGGAGTCCCCCGATTGTCCATGGAAAACACAACAAAACCCAAAGAACAAAGGTATTGAGCAAACAGCCAATCGTTGCTGTAGGTTCCCATTTGCACCACCTGTTTGTGTGGTCCGCCGTAGAGATAAACAATGGCCGGGAATTTTTGATGGGGGTTTGAGACAGGAGGGCTTATGCACATGGAGTTAAAGCGATGCCCATCATGGGAAAAGGTGGAAAACTCAGGAGTGAATAAGCACTTTGAAAACTCCTCTCTCATTTTGGAAACGTAAAAGGGATTCAGATCGGAGAGAGACTTGCCTTTTTCTGGCATTTTAAAGTAACTAAACACGGCACTTTGAGTTAAATCACTTCCACACAATATCCCATGCCACTCGCCCGTTTTTGAATCGGAATAAAGAGAACCTGAGTCTACAAATCGGTGGGTGTGGGGGATGGGAAAAAGGGATTGGGACTCTAGGTTAAGGACAAATGCTTTCCTTTCAAGAGCGTTATTGTGAAGCGCAGAATAAAGCAATACATTGCCCTTGGCGTCTAAAAGAGAGGCTACCTGATGGGAATCGGGCGTTACCTTTTTAAAGGTCTGCAGCCCAAAAGGATCAATGGCATAAATGGCACCATATTCCTCTTCCCCGTGCCAAATGAGTTGCCGATTCCAAAAGTAGAGTTTTTTGCAAAAAATATTAATAAATGGAACTTTTTTCTCTTCAAAAAAAAGAATCGACTTTTTCTGATTTAGGTCAAATCGGAACATTTTTAAGTGGTTTTGAAGTCGATTTAACATAACAAATACAAACGAATCTCCCAGCCAGCCTGCTCTAGCCAGATAAAAATCGTCTTGAAGCTCTAAAATAGGGAAGTGTTTTTCTTCCCGTAAATCAAACAATTGAAGACCCACTTGGGCATTAGGACCTCCCACAAAGGGATATCGCTGTGAGATATTCTTAGTTTGATGGGCATAAATTTCCTGGCGCTGGGTGACCGGAATTTGCAGATCATGGGTCGTTTGATACGCCAGATACCGATCGTCTGAACTCCACCAAACTCCTTCAAATCGGCTCAACTCCTCTTGAGCCACAAACTCAGCCACCCCAACTTGGGTGTAATGAGAAGAGGGTCCGGCAATGAATTTGGGCTTAGTTTCACCCTTTTTTAAAACATAAAGAGCATCGTTTTCTATAAAAGAAACCTGGTTTCCACTGGGGGAGTATTGGGCGTAAAAAGCTCCTCCCTCATGTAAAAGATCGCCATGGCCCAGAGTGGCATCCCATTCTAGAAGGGAACCTTGCATCGACAACAAAAATTGGTGGCTTGCCAGGGGATGGGGCTCAAATTGGGTGATGCCCGTGGAAAAAACCCTCTTGCGTTCCTGAAGATCCTTTTCCGCGTCCGTCAGATCTTTGGATTTGAGTCCCGATTGGAAGAGCTGTGTTGCCGCACATACTTGGATTTCCCCTTGGTCAAGTCCCGAATGGCTCGACAAATGTGAAGCCTTACACTGCCATAATGCCAATGGAGAATCGGCCACCGCCTCCGAGGCATTCAGGCGGGATGCGGCTTTGAGGTAGCACAGAGCGTCACCGGTAGCATTCCACCGAGCCTGTGACAAAGTGGGTCCAAAAACATGTGCCTTGAGAAAGAGATCTTCGAGAGTGTACATGATTCGTCCTTTATGTAGGCAAAAAAAGCGGTTTCCCATGCAGGGATTTTACCCTACATAATCGTGGCTGTGGCACTTGACAAGCATCCATACCCCGGATTAAAACGCACCTTCATGTTCCAATCAACTTCAAAGCAGAGGGAAATCCATGAGTCCTGAAACCATTTACTTAAAAGACTACCAACCTCCCTCCGTCCTTGTTCCCTTTGTGGAATTGGAGTTTGATTTGGATTTTAATAAAACCCAAGTGTACAGCAAGCTTCAATTGGTGCCAAACCCAGTGCACCTCGCAGAGAAGACCGTTGGACGACCAAAGGTGCCCGTTTGCCTATATGGCATTGATTTAGAACTTTTGTCTCTTAAGCTCAACGGCACTCCCCTTCGAGAATCCGATTTTAAGCTGGAAAAGGGTCAGTTGCGTTTTGAAATCAGCGGACCTTCCGAATTAGAAACCATTGTGACCCTTTATCCTAATCAAAACCAAAGTTGCGCCGGGGTTTACGTTTCAGACGGAATCATGGTCACTCAGTGTGAAGCGGAAGATTTCAGACGCATTACCTTTTTTCCAGATAAACCCGATATCATGTCTAAATACCGGGTTACTTTAAAGGGCAAATCAGAGGATTTTCCCCTTTTGCTTTCCAATGGCAATCAAATCAGCGATGAAATTCAGGCAAATGGCATTCGAAAGGTTGTGTATTTGGATCCCTGGCCCAAACCCTGTTACCTTTTTGCCCTCACCGCCGGATCCTTAGGTCACATTCATGAGGTTTACACCACCTCCTCCGGGAGAAAAGTAGACTGTTTTGTGTATGCCTCTTCCCATTATTTGGCCTCCTGCCATTTTGCGATGACGGCGCTGAAAAAATCCATGGAATTTGATGAGAACGTTTATGGCCTAGAGTATGATTTGGATGCTTATCACGTGGTATGTGTGGATAATTTTAACGCAGGTGCAATGGAAAACAAAGGATTAAACATATTCAATTCAAAATTTGTGGTAGCTAGCCCCCAAGAAACCTCCGATGGGGCCTTTCGAGGGGTACGAGACGTGGTGGGTCATGAATATTTTCACAATTACAGCGGAAACCGCGTGACTTGCCGTGATTGGTTTCAACTTTGCTTAAAAGAAGGATTAACCGTCTACCGGGAAATGCAATTCTCAGCTTACAATGACGACCCTCATCTCACCCGAGTGGCACAGGTGAGCCAGCTTTTCAGCGCACAGTTTCCAGAAGATGCGGGTCCGTTGGCACACCCTCCACGTCCACCCTCCTTTGTAAAAATAGACAATTTTTACACCCCCACCGTGTACGAAAAAGCGGCTGAAATCTATCGTATGATGCATCTTTTTTTGGGCGATAAAGGCTGGTATGATGGCATGTCTTGTTACTTTAAAGAGTGTGATGGCAAAGCGGTCACCGTAGAAGATATGATTCACAGTGTGGGAAAGGGGGCTTCAGCCGATCTCACGCCCTTCCTGAATTGGTTCAATCAAGCAGGCACCCCTAAACTGGAATTAGAGCATCATTGGAATGACGTAAAGCAGATCTGGACGCTAAAAATCACTCAAATTCGCCCAGAAACTCCTTATGGAAGAGGACCCAATCCCGTCCCGGTACCCTTAAAATTAAGTTTGCTTCGAGAGTCGGATGGTGCCCCGCAAATTCTGAATGTTAAAGGGTGTGAGGCACTTGGACAGAATTCCCAAGAAGTGACTTTAAAGTGTCTAAACGATATCACGGTCGTGGAATTTCATGGAATTAAAGACCCAGTGGTTCCAAGTGTTTTGCGGGGATTTAGCGCGCCCCTAAGGATAAACTGGCTAAATTCAAAACCAAACTGGGAGTTGTTTTTAGCTCTGAACGACAACGATGGGGTTAATCGATGGCTCCATTTTCAAGACCTTTTTGAAAAAGCGTACAAAGAAATCTATCAAGAATTAAAGGCTTCCCTTCCCTCCACAGCAGAAATCCCATCCAAACTGGCTCTGGCATTAAAAAACATAGTTCAATCCCCTCATCTTAGCAATGAATATAAGGGATTTTGTCTTGAGTTCCCTGATTTCGACCAGCTGGCTAGTAAGTGGAAAAATGTGGACCCGAACACGCTGCAAGAAGCCGAAATCGCTCTTGCCAAAAACATCCTGGATCACTTAGAATCTGATTTGGAACGCATTTACAATCAACTCCCCTGTGTGTTACCTTATTCTTTTGATTTGGAGAATGTGGGTATCCGTTCTCTTCGAAAAGGCATTCTTTCTCTTTATTTTAAAGCCAAACACCCCAAATGCGTCGCAATGGCAGAACAGCTCCTTTCTTGGACGGACAACATCACAGAGCGGAGCATCGCTTGGAAGGTGTTGCTCTGTATGAAGTCCAATCCCAACGCCAAAGGCTGGAAGGAACAAAGTGAAGAGTGGAGCCAATTAAAACAGAGCATCGAACACCAGTCCCAATCCAGCGCCATCCTAAGAAATCAAACCATTGAGTTGTTGGCTAGTGTACCTAATCATCACCCTACCCCTTTTTTCCAAGACATTCTTCTCCACCCCCATTTTGAAAAAAACTCCCCCAACAGCATACTGGCGCTTTTAAAAGGGTTTAAGAACAACTGGAAGGCCCTCCATCACGAAAAAGGTGACGGATACAGATGTTTATTAGACGAAACCTTTCGCATCGACAAACACAATAGTCAGCTTGCGGCCCGCCTTTTAAAAGGTCTCTACCGAGTGAGCTTTCTGCTTCCTACCTATCAAGAGACCTTCAAAAAGGAGGTGGAAAAAAGGGACCTTTCTCAAATCAGCGGCGTGAGTCGGGAGATCTTGGGGTTAATCATGGCTAAATAGGAATTTGACGCTCTATTAAAGACTCATCCACTCCGATATTCCGGACGGACAAAGGTCGCATAGCAACCTAAGGAAACGTTAAGGAGTGATTAGTGATGTGGTGTAACAGAAAGTCTCTTAGATTCGGTAGTTTGGGAAAATGCCTCCTTCCATTTATACTTTTGGCAGCAACACTTAAAGTATGCAAACCCACCGGATCGGGATCTACCGTATCTCAGCTTGCCGGCCCCATTAGCGGCAATCAGACCGTGGACCTTAAATGCACCAGTAAGACACCTGCTGCCAGCAAAGACAACTCCACTTTCTACTATGAGCCTGTAGTAACTTACCAATTTAATACGGCTTGGGAAGTGGGGCAAACAGGCTGGACTCCCCAATTTGTATACCAAGCATTGCAATACCAAGGCACTGGAAACAGTAAAAAGAAAACAGGTCGAAGTTCCGACCTCTCTGGGTCCATTCCAGGGCCATCCAATCAAGCCCTTTCCAATTCATTAAAACGAACCGTAAGGCAACACAATAACAAAGATAAGGCAAATCTTCAAAACATGCCAAATGGGTTTTTAGTGCAACTGGATTTTACACTCAGTAAAGCAGCCATAAGCAACGTGGGTAAGGAAGTTTATGTTGTGGAAAGTGTAACCTTATTTGACCAAAATTTCAATGGTAAAGAAACCTATATGGAACTCTCCTGCGAAAAGCCCAACCCCGCCTTATTGGTTGGAGATACGTCCCTATGTCCTGCTTCCCAGAAGCCCATAGAAATCCAAGTGGAGTTTGCTTTACCAGCCAATGAATCCCTGGGAAGTTATATGTACAGCGTTAGTCTAGGCCAAACCCCGGAAAGTCAAAGCACAAACAACCTTTATCTCAAACCAGCCCCCGAAAGCAAGGTTCCCTTAGCCAAGGGACAGGGCCAGGTCATGGTGGCCCGTTTTGAAACCAAAAACATGGGATCCTATGTGTTGAATCTCATTAAGAATGGCGTTAACACGACCGGTTTTCCTGTCAATGTCAGCTTGGTAAAATGTGGAGGAGAGTTCGAAGTTCGCTATGCGGGTGCCAATACCTCGGTAACGGCGGTTAATGGAGTCAAGGGAGAGGCCGCTTCCGCAGACAAGCCGTATCAACAGCTATTCCAATTCAAAACCTCCCTCTCCGATGAAACTTCAGCCGCAGGCAAAGGCGTGGAATCCATCCCACTTTGTCAAGTGGTATCAGAACTCAATCGCATCAAGCAAGAGGCATGTGGAATTAACAATGGAAATCAAGGTCGGGCCCCAGGTAACACGATTTCCTGCCAATATGGTACCAATGTGAAAGGTGTGGCCTTCCCTCAAAATGTTTGCAATTACTTTTACTCCGACAAAACAAGACCTGTACCGGGTTGTTACTTTAACGAAGGGATTTGGGCCGCTTTAGAGGCCAATGCAGACCTCATGAAACACTCAGACCGATTAGGCCTACCAGGATGCCCAATCCCCAATAAATAAAATAAGTTGGTTGGCGACGAGTGATTTTTTCCTATACACTTAAGGTGTTAACGTCACATAGAACCGATATTTAGCATTAGGCTTTCCAAGATTACCCGCATTGTAAAAAGATACCAATGCATAATCAGAACAAAGTCCAGCGCTGGTGTTCACGACGTCACAGGTGGATTCCACCCCAAGGGTAAAACGAGCCACATCCATGGGATCTCTTAGCACCTTCACAAAAGCCTCTGGCTCTTCCTCCCCGATCCAACGATTCGATCCCTGCAAGGCCCATCCATTAAAGGTTACCTTTACTGTCACGGGAAATACAAAATTTTTGGCTTGCCCTTGATCCACTTTGGCTTCCAGCTGAAATCGTTGTGTGGGAGCCTGGGCCTGCGTTACTTTTACCCGATTGCCCCTGGAGCCCACATCGCGGTCCGTGAGTACCACTCCATCCACCTGGACCAAAGCCTGAGAAGGCGCAAGTGCGCTGCTATAATTACGCTTTTCTAAACTCGCCAAAATGTAAGAATGAAGTTTTCGCGGTGTTCTAGGGCTTCCATCCGGCCCAAAGGCAAGGGAATCAGCAAAGAGCATGCCTTCAAACCAAACCTGTGGTGTTAAAAAAGGATGGTCCCTAAGAAGGCGCATGGTTTGAAAGGTTAGGTTTGCGATCTCGCGAACTCCATTGGCATTACCCAAACTGGCCATGGCCGCATACAACATATCCTTCATGGCACCACCATAAGCCTCGCCCTCATCATGGCTTTCGTTGGTGTTGAAAAAGTAGGTGTTGTTAAAGATTCTTTGTTTGGTTCGGCCTAAAAAAAGATTGTCTTCATATTTATGGCTAGCAATGATTTCTGCTAGAAAATCAGCCATACCTTCCCAAAGTCCATAACCCAATGCGGCGTCCACGTGGGGGCCCATGAGTCGGTCTTGAATTCCATGACCCAGCTCATGCCAGATGGTGGGGTTATCTCGGGCTAAGTTGGGTTCGTTGGGGCTATACGTTGTAAAGTTAATGGTGTCGTTGGTATAATATGCATTGTTTTTTCCACCTAAACTCGGATCAAAAAGAATGGCCGCAAAGGGTCGGGTGGAGAGCTGGACATCACCAAATCCCAAGGTGCGCAGGTCTTCCAAAAAGGTATCCACCCCATGATACACCTGAACTTCATCAAATCCCATGGCCATATGGCCCACAGTGTCGGAGGTGTCAATTTCTCCATTTGAACTGTAAGGCAAACGTCTTGCAAAATCCAAGCGATTTAAGGCGGGAAGTCCAAAGGAAACGGGTTCCATCCGGAAGGTGCTCTCCTTGCGATTTTCTAGATCTACCGCCAAAAACTGTGGACCATGAATCCAAGGTAGGAGCTGGGGATTTTGCCGACGAGCCTGGGGATGCACAAAAACGCTCACATTTTTTCCCACCAAACGCACAGGTTTCCCGGTGGAAAACTGATTGGATAGGGTTTTGCCTTTGGCTTGGTAAAAGGGCTTGAAAATGGCATCTAGACCACTAAAATTCCATTTTCCTTGGGCCCAATCGGAGTCTGAAAGTGTGGTGTCATTGGACACCATCATGCTTTCTTTAAATTCATGGGTTTTCGCAAATTCATACGCCTTGGAATCGGCCAGCGTAAATGTGGGTAGAAGCCTCTCTAAGGTAACACTTTGGGTTTGCTGCAAAAGGCTGGGATCCAATTTTCCACCGGAAGATCCATCGGTGGCGTATTCCCAAAGGGGGTAAACCTGAGCCCGCACCATAGTCTCTGCCATTCCCCTAGGAAAGTAAGACTGACTCAGAAGCGTGGGTTGATGGAGAGAAAAGGCGTAGTCCCGGGTTCCCAGCTTAGACTCCACCCGCACCCATCGCACCCATTCCTTTTGAGCAGAAAGCCGGACACTGGCGTTTATTTTCATGAGTTCAAAGGTGGGCTCAGATTCCTGTGCCAATACCAAGGCAGCGGAGCGGACTTCAGTTAAGTTAATTCCCTGAGGAAATTGAAGAAGTTCTTCAGTGGGGCTGGGTTTTACCGCATAAAGTTCCACCAAAACCACTTGTTCCGTGGTGGAATGAGTCCAAATTCGTAGACTCGCTTTATCTAGACTAGCTCCTGTGGAAGGATCGATCTGGGAGAATCTTTGGTACCTTAATGACATGAGAGATCTGGTTTCTGTGAGTTTAAAGTGGCTCTCGTCCAACTCAAAACCCAAACTGGGCGCCGCTGCCATTAACACGCTGCCCAAATCGGAACTCAACTTTTTGGGGTTCTCCATTCGGACATGGGCATAAGTAGCGCTTTGATTTCGAAGGCTTGTGCCTGATTCCAACGACTCAGAAGAAGACTTTTCTGGGGAAGCCTGCTGGACTTTTGAGGGGTTGGGTTGGGCGTTTTGACATGCCACTAAACCAAATACAGAAGAACCCAAGAGTTGGAAGTAAAGGGCTAATTTCATAAAAACTCCTTTCCAGAGTGTTACATTTTGGGAACCCAAGGAATGCCCAATAATTGGAGGCCATGTTTCATGAGGGACTGGGTGCTATACACAAGTGACAAACGAAGATTTTTAACAGACCCTTCTGCCGTTTTTATGGGGCAGGACTCATAAAAGCGATTAAATTGCTTGGCCAGATCATATAGGGCAGTGGCCACAACGCAAGGGCGATACTCTTGAGCTGCTTTGAGGATTTGATGGTTGAATTCCACAATAGACCAAAGTAGTTCTTTTTCCAGGTCCATGGTAAATTCCAAGGGCTGAGAAACTTGGGGAGAGCCACATTTTTCCAAAATGGTTCCGCACCTAGCCACCACATATTGGAGGTAAGGTCCTGTTTCTCCATCTAATTTTAACCATTCTTCCCGATTGTAGTGAATTTGAGTGTTATTATCCACCTTTAACAAACCATATTTTAATGCCGCAATGGTAATGTCTTTTGCGGTGTCCTGAATCTGGGAATCGCTCCAGGCCCCTCGATATCGCTCTAAATAATCACTCGTGACCTTACTTTCTAGATCCTCCCGCAAGGAAGTCAGATTGACTCCATTTAGAGCTCTTGAGCTAAAGGGTGTTCCATCTTCCGTATTTACGGTTTCGTAAGACAAATGTACACTTTTTGCCGCTTGCGGGTATCCCATGAGCTCACCCGTTTTAAAAAGCTGTTTAAAATGGAAATTTTGTCTGGCATCCACCACATAAACCGATTTAGTCACCTGTGGGTCACTAAACTTTCGGCGCATGAGCTCTAAGTCTTTGGTCAGATAGAGTCCATTGCCATCGCTTTTAAGGTAAAGAGCAAATCCCAGTTTATAACTAGACAAATCGATACCAATGGCTCCCGCATCTTCCTTAAAAAAACCTTCGTTTAACTTTTGTTTTACAAGCTCAATGGAAGGCGCGTCGCATTCACTTTCCGTGTACCAAACATCGAAAGGACAAGACAACCAATCATAAACGGACTTCATGTACTCGAAACTCCACTGCCGGGTGAGCTCCCAAAGTTTAAAAAAAGGACCTGATTTGTGGTGTATCTCTTTAACAATATTCGTTAGCTGAAGCCTATTCTGTTCTTCCTTCGGGGTACCCAATTCCTGAGTGAGAAGGGCATCCGCCTTGGCATACACCTCCCCCAACCAGCTGGCTTGGTTTTCCGAGGGAAGTTGAAACTGGAGCTTCTCCCCAATATACCAAAGGGATTTTGCAACATGAGTGCCCATATCACCAGGGTAAGTGGCTCTCATCACTTGGTGGCCAACCCTATCCAGCAGCCTGCACACACTATCGCCCAAAACCAAACATCTCAGATGGCCAATGTGCATGGATTTGTTCGTATTGGGCTGGGAAAACTCCACTACTATTTTTTCCACTTGATTAGGGGCCAAAAGGGGATTAAAAAACGCTCCTGAATGAACTGATTCCAATATCTTAGGACCAACCACCGAAAAATCAGCATAAAAATTGAGATACCCCCCCACCGCTTCCACTTTGCTCACACCCTGCGGCAAGCTTTCTCCAAACGTCTGAGAGAGTTGCTGAGCTATCTGAACGGGGGATTTTTTAAGTGCCTTTGCAAACACAAAGCAGGGCAGAGCCGCCTGACCTTGGGAAAATTGAGGAGGCTTTGTAAATAGATTTAAACACTCTAGCTCAGTCCAATGAGCTTGGGGATCCGTGCCGCGAAGGTTTTGGGAAATGAGTTGTGCCAAGGGAAATAAAAAGGGGTGTAGCCATTGGGGGCAAGCATTTCGAGTCATATGAAACCTATCGTGGAAGGAAAAGTAAATGAGGCAATCTAGCTTTCCTGGGTCCTCCCGTCAATGAATCCAAAGGATTCGCTCCGGTGTCCTTGAGAAAATGCCTCAAAATTCCGAAGTCTAAGTAGGGCAGGGAGATGGAAACATCGCCCCAGAGAAAAAAAGGGGAGGAACATCGTGATAACCCGCCTTAAATTACGGGCTAAAAGGATCCCTTATCCCATCGTTGCGATTTCTGGTTTGCTTTTGGTGACTTGCGGGAGAGCGCCAAAATCTGAAAGCCCTCCCCAGGAGGCACGCGACGTGGATTCTAAGGCAGAACCGCTACTGAGTGCCACCCCCACTTACCCTCCCATCGTTCCCAGGGGACCCCAAACCGCCCAGGAGGTGGCTAAGGAGATTGGATGCCCTGAACCCACTGCTGGCTTACCTCAAGAACCCTTTGAAACCATTGAGCAGGTGACCGCCTTCATCAATTTGCTCCCTAAACCACTTTCTGTGCCCTGTTTTGTGTTATGGATCCCAAGAAAATTTGAACTTTTAGGGACATTTAACACGGGAAGTGCCCAGCCCGCTTACAATCGGGAAAATCCTAGAATGTTTTTAGCGTTTAAAGGGGTTTATCTTTCCGTGGTGGGGGGAGGAATAGGTGCCAATCTGGTGGAAATTTCCCAAATGATTAACGCCAAAGACACGGTGAAGGGAGAGTATCATTTCCCCATTACCGACACCATTCCCAATTCTCATCCTTATCAAAACATTCTGCGGCCAGGAGTGGGAAACCCCACCTCAACCATTTGCTTTGGATGTCACCCCAATGAATTTAAATTGAGGGAGGAAGCGGGAGTTCCCGTTTTTGCTTCCTATGCCGTTAGGCCTTCCCGCATGTTCCTGGTGGATGTGAGTTATATGCAGGTGCACTACAATCGGTGTCGAGTGGATTCCCTATTTAGTTGCAAACTTTACCGTGCTATTTTTCACGCCAACTCCCCCACACAACACGTTTTTCCCAAATCCTTTACTGAAGATCTTTAAACACGAATATTTCTAAATGAATTCAGAGACTTTCAATGAGCATCCGGAGTGTGGTTTCGGAAAGTGGCGGATACTCCATCGATCTCCTCACTAACTTCACAGGGACATTGCGAGAAGTGGCTAGAAACAGACTCGGGTCTCTCCCCGTGCGTCCCGCCATTTCTGCGGCTAAATTCTCTAACTTGCTATGATAGGGAAATGACTTTAAGGCACCCGTGATTTTCTGGTAAGTGGCTTCCAGATTTTGATTGGAATCGCTAAGGATAGACTCCGTGTAAAAATTCGCCTTTTCTCGGCTATTTTGGGCCGTTGATTTCAATTTTTCGAGGGTCTTAGAATTGTCCATTTTAAGGGCGCGGTGAATTTGACTTTGAATGTACCAGTATCCAAAATCCATTGTAATCCAAGGGTTTTTACTCTGGAGGCGCACCAATCGACTGAGCAGCACGTCCAAGTTTTCCAGAGATCTCGTCTCTATCATAAACCTTGCCAAGGCACAGGCCCATTCGAATTCAAAGAGTTTACTGCTGGTGTTTTGAGCTCCATCCAAAATCGACCAGGCGGAATCAAAATCTCGGTCTTCCAGAGCCACGTTGAGGCGCACCAGACTCAGAAGTTCCCTAAATTTCTGATTTTGGGAGAGGGAACCCGTGGTGGTGAGCAGGCTATGTCTATTTTCCAGTCCAACCCGATTGAGAAGCTTAAAGAATTCGGCCGCTTGAAAAAACTCAGAGTCAAAATTGACCTTTTTTTCTTCTAAATTGAGAGGTTCCGATTCAGATTCCAAGGCAAAATACCGCAGAGCTGCGCTAAACAACGGATCTTGCCCAGGAATTCTGAGAAGCTCCCTAGAATTTACAGCACCCTCAATTTGTGACTTACCTGCATCAAATAAGTATACAAAAATCACCTGCCGGCTTTCTTTGTCAATGGCAAAGAGCATTTTTAAGATCCAAATGGTACGTTGCCTATGCCACTCCGATCCCAGGGAATAGACGTTGATGTAATGGTCAATGCTGCTTTTGATTCCTTCTAGACTTGGTTTTTCCAAGCCTTTTAAAAAGACTCGAAGCATACGAAAAAGTTGTTTAGATTCATCTGATAACTCATTAATTTCATTTATTTTATCTAGAATTCGGCGAGCGTAGTCCCATTTTTCAAGCGATATGGCAGCACGCACCGCATGAAAACAAGTGCCATAATTAAGTTCATCCACATCGGTGCATTCCATACTTAATAATTCCCAGGCACGCTTTAAATTGCTCACCCCCAGAAAAAATCGAGCCCTAAACTGATTGGCAAGCCTTCTTTCCTCGCTGGACGCCATATCAAACGCCAATTTGGACCTAAAAGCTTGAAGGGAGGCCAAAGGATCTCCCACTTGAAGTTTTAAATCGATGTTTTGGTAAACCTTTCCATTAGGGCCATTTAAAATTTCTTGCTCAAACACGGTATTTTTCTTAGAGACAACCTGTTTTGTATTGGCCTGAACCAAGTCTGTTTCCAGACTTTTTTCGGTTTTATTGGCTAAGCCTAGATAGTCCTTTAAGGTTTCCCACTGATCGTACGCGAAAAAACAAATGGCACAAGCCACCAAAACCCAAACTAAGATTTGTGTGGCATTTTCGGTTTTCCTAATTTCCCGGAGATCTTTTCGCTTGTTTTCAGCCAACCCCGCTTCCTGAGCTTGTACCTTGTATTGGAACTCTGATTCGGGAGCCTTCAGGGGAGTGTTCCCGGTATTTTGTCCCATGGGAGCGAGGGGCTGAGGCAACCCAGCCTCCTCTTCAGAGACATGCTTTTTTTTGGACTCTGGGGTGTCAATTTCGAATGAAAATCTGGAATTGGTTACTCCGGACTCAGCGCCAACGGAGTCGTCTGGGTCGGTGGGCACGTCAGTTGAGGGAGCCGCCTTAAATCGGGCCGAGGTGTTTTCTGCCAGCGAAATAAAGCCATCGCCAAAGGCACTTTCCTGTGGAGGTTGGGGTGAATTGGTGTCAAGCTCTTGCGTAGCAAGTTCCTGATTCTGATTTTTGCCCAGAGGTCTGGTGGACGTTTCCAGAAGTCGTTCTGTACGGGTGGAGTTTCCGGAAATTCCAGTGCTATTAGTGCCTTCCGTTCCAAGGTCAATGCGAGCTCCATCCAGTCCCGGCAAACTGGCTCGATCGAGAGGATCAATGGTGGTTTTTTGTGGACTAAACGCATTTTGGGTACTTGTCAAAATGAGTTCATTAGGAGCCTTGGTGCCCGTAACTTCATCGCTTCCCGAACTTAATTTAGTAAAAGAAGTTATAGATTTAGGGGCATATTCTGGATACAATGATTTGGAAGATTTACCAGGCACCACGGTTTCCATCGGAGGGGTGTATGCCGGCGGGCTCTCTTGCCGGGGGGCCGTCGACCCACCACCAGGCGAAGAAGCTAGGGAGGTATTTTCAGCCAACAAAGGTGCCGCCACCACTCCTTTGGTGGTGAGGGAATCCAGCCTTTTCCACCTGGTTCCTGCCTGGGTACCTGCCCTGGTGCCCGCACGAGTCCCTGGAGTGGAAGCCTGACCGGAGCCACTATCCAAACTCGTATCTCCAGTACCTCTGGTGGGATTCACCGTTGCGTTTGGATCGGGAATGGGTTCAACGGATTCAGGAAGTTTAAGCTCCGGATGGCTCTGCAAATGTTGAATTCTCTCCCGAAGTCCAGGGGATTCTGGAGGAGGGGAAACCCCGGAGGGCGCAGGAGTGGCTAAGGGAGGCAATCCAGGCACCTCAACCCCCTGAAGTGTATGGGGGAGCTCTTCTCTTGTGGTGGGTGTCATGGCATTCCGGGAGGTTTGGTCTGTGGGATTCCGAGTGGTGAAATGAGTTACCTTTTTCGGCGCAGACCCTTCTGACTTGGCCAGAGCCAGAACTTCCATTAGAAAACTCTCTTTGCCATCATTTTGCATCTCCAGGCTTGGTTCCCCATCTTCCGTTGGGTTTGATGGGGTTTGTGTGCCTGGAAAAACGGGTTGACTCTTGGTGTTTTTTAAGAGTTTTTCGCTTAGATTTTGAGCTTTATTTTGGTTATTTCCTGGTTTTTCCCCTCGATTTCGCAACGTCTCGGGACCCGGCAATTCGAAATCAAAGTCAATTTTAAAATCAAATTGAGTGTCCCCTGATTTCGTTTTGTCCATCTGACTACGAGTTCCCCCATCAGAGGAGAACGCCATGTCCTTTTTGGTTTTTTCGTTGTGGGTTTTTCGAACCCCCGTGGGGACGCGGGTGCCTCCCTCCCGGGAGGTTGTGCCCAAATTCATGTCTTTGGAAATTAAAGAATCTTCTGGAACCATATCATCTAGCAATCCAAAGTCGATTTTGGTGTCTTTGGAGTCATGGTCTGGATGGCACAGCAGTCGAATACGCATTTGAAGCAAGAAACTCCATATATGGATAAAACCCGTTTCGGTTCCCATTTGCTTTCTTTAAAATAAAGCAAACAAAGGCTTGTGAAAAGGGGAAAAGTCTTCCTGGTGCTGTCTCAAAAAGAACTTGATGTATGGGTTTTTTTTTGAGATGAAGAGTGGGGATTGGCTTGAGTTGAATCTAAGCTAAAAATCAGGAGGTTTCCTTTGGCTCAAGAGTCGTTTGACATGATTGTGGTGGGAGCAGGACACGCTGGCATCGAGGCGGCTCTGGCCGGCGCTCGAATGGGGGTAAAGACCTTAATGCTCACGATGCAACTCGATCGCATCGGTCAAATGTCCTGCAATCCGGCCATTGGCGGCACGGCCAAAGGTCATCTGGTGAAGGAACTCGATGCCCTTGGCGGGGAAATGGGAGCGGCCATTGATGCCACAGGAATTCAATTTCGGATTTTAAATCGGTCCAAAGGACCCGCCATCTGGAGCTCCAGAGCCCAAGCCGACATGGAGGCCTACCGAACTTACATGCGCCAAGTCGTGGAAAACCAAGCGGGCTTAGAAGTGCGCCAAGATACCGTGGCGCAAATCCTGCATTCTAATGGGAAAGTGATTGGCGTCAAAACCCTTTTGGATTTGGATTTTTTCGCTCCAGTGGTGGTGATCACCACGGGGACTTTTTTAAACGGTCTGATTCACATTGGAAACAAACGCATCACCGCAGGTCGGGCGGGCGAGCCCGCTTCCACCCATCTTTCCGATGCCCTAAAAGAGTTTGGGCTCACCTTAGGACGAATGAAAACCGGTACCACGCCCCGTCTGGACGCCCGAAGCATCTCCTGGGGCCAGTTGGAGCGGCAAGACTGCGACCCGGATTTTGTTCCCTTTTCGGCCCGCACCCAACAACTGGCACAAAACAGACTTCCCTGTTACATTACCCACACCAACGAACGAACCCACCAGGTGATTCGGGACCACATGCATCTGTCTCCACTCTATAGTGGAATCATTGTTGGAATCGGTCCGAGATACTGTCCGAGCATTGAAGATAAAGTGGTTAAATTCCCTGAACGCACCAGCCATCAAATCTTTTTGGAACCCGAAGGCCTAAACACCCTTGAGTATTATCCCAATGGGATTTCCACTAGCCTTCCGGTCCCCGTGCAGGAGTCTTTTTTACAAACCATTGTGGGTCTAGAAAACGTTCGCATCATGAAGCCTGGATATGCCATTGAGTATGATTTTGTGCAGCCCACGCAGCTTCACCCCACTTTGGAATCAAAAGATGTGCCTGGTTTGTATTTAGCGGGCCAAATCAACGGCACCACGGGATATGAAGAGGCGGCCGTTCAAGGATTAATGGCTGGTATCAACGGAGCACGAAAGGTTCAGGGCCGCCCCCCCGTCGTGCTGAGCCGCCACCAAAGTTACATTGGTGTCTTGATTGATGATCTCACCACTTTGGGCACCAATGAACCTTACCGCATGTTTACCAGTCGGGCCGAAAGCCGCCTTAAACTCCGAGAAGACAATGCGGCTCAGAGACTTAGTCCCTTAGGTTATGAAATTGGACTCGTGGGTGAAGAACAATACCAAAAATTTCAATCCCATTTGGAGCTTCTCCACTCCGAAACCACTCGTTTAAAGTCCATATGGTTGCAGCCCACTCAAAATCAAAACGCAATCCTTACAGAAAATGGACTTCCCGAGATCACCACGGGCTCTAATTTGTATCAGTATTTGAAACGACCGGAAGTGAATGGAGCTATGCTTAAAAAAGCAGCACTTGTGGATTCTCACTTTCCCGAAGGCGTGCTTCGGATTTTAGAAATCGAAGCGAAATATGAAGGTTACGTGAGCAGGGAGGAAATTCAAACCGCCAAATATCAAGATTTGGACAAACTTTGGATTCCGACTGGTTTAGACTATCGATCCATCAGTGGCTTATCCAATGAGGTCACCGAAAAGTTAATCAGTAAACGGCCCAGTACGTTAGGGCAAGCCTCGCGCATCAGTGGAGTAACCCCAGCGGCCGTTACGCTCATCGCTAGCGTCCTGCAAAAAAACAAAGGACGAGAGGTCTCAAGCTTGCTTGGCAATTGAATTTTTGAGGAAGTCAGGAATTTGACGCCTGTCTTGTAAGTTACGAACAATTGGTAAAAAATAGGAGCGTATTGTTCACTTAATTTTTAAAGGATACCATTATGCGCCTCATGAAAAAAAGCTTCACATTGGCCTTTGCTCTAGGACTTCTGAATTCCGTCGCAATGGCCAAAGATCATAAAAAAGCGGGCAAAATGCCAAACCTCATTCCTTCCACGGATATCCCTTGGGAGCCTCTGGATCCCTCCAACCCCACCGGCGCCCAAAAATACGTGATCTCTGGGGATATGAAAAAGGCCTCAGGGTCCCTTTGGATGCTAAAGGTTCCTGCAGGAACCACCTTTCCCGACCATGGCCACACTGCCGACTACCACGCTGTAGTAATCCAGGGAAATTGGAAACACACCTTTGATGAGAAGTACCAAGGCAAAGTGGAAGGTGGCCCAGGAACCACCTGGTATCAACCAGGAAAGGGTACTATGCATGGCGACGCCTGCTTACCAGGAGGAGACTGCATCATTGCCATTCAGCTCCATGGCAAACACGATTTCATTCCTAAAAAATAGATCCACGCTAATCCCGCCTTAAATCTAAGAAGCCTCTGGATCCATATCTTTCAAACTCTGAATGGTAGACTCAAAGATCAGTCGTTTCTGCAACGCTTGGGGGGCATAAGTGAGTGTACCTCCCGCTCCCGAGGTTGGCACCGTCAGGATTTTGTGCTGTATGGTTTCTTGAATCAGGGCGCCCGTGATCTCCCGGCCCAGTTCCTTTCCCCATTCCTCTTTGAGCACCGACTCTTCAAAGATGATCACAGGGGGATTGATTCTTCGGTGCATTCTCAGTAAGCCCGACACCAGTGGTTGGAGCTTTTTGGGCATAAAGTGTCCTTGTCCGGTTTTGATCACCTGCGCACAAAACTGAGCAAAGTCTTCAAAAGCCGCGGCTTTAGGCATGATGATGCAGGGTCCATGTTTTTTATCATTCCCCAGCTTGCACACCCCACATTTGCCTATTAATTCCATCATTTTTTCAAAATACTCCCCCCTCTGGAGTAGGATGGCTTCTGCCCGGGCACTTAATCCTTTTAGGGGAAAAAGGATCACACCCTCCTCCTCAATCACCTTGAGATGGATGAGGCTGGCAATGAGATGGCAAAATTGCATGGCATGGTGAAGGGTCGTTCCCAGCCTTTGTTGAAGCTTTTTCTCCCGGATGCTGCAATCCACAAATTTTTCATCCACATGTTTCAGCCGAGCAATCGTGTCTTTCAGCAGAGCCACCACCCAGGTGGGAACCTGTTTCATGACCTGATCTAAAGTCTGACTATTGAGATGCTGCACCACGGTTTGAGTCACGGCCCGGGCACTGGCGGTGCGGTTTTCACGGCTGAACAGGGTAACCGTCCCCAAAACATCACCCGGCCCACTGTAGCCCAAATTGATGTCCATGTTTTCCCGGCGCCTGTAGATCTCCAATTTGCCTTCTTTTATAAAATAGAGCCCATCAAAGGACTCCCCTTCCTGGAACAAGACTTCACCGCTTTCCAGTTGCCTGAGAGAGGACGTCACGTTTTTCAAATCCCCCTTAGCCAACCGCGAGAATGGGTTGCGCCGTAAAACTATTTCTAACGGCCTCTAGAAGCCCGGACCGATTAAACTTAGTGACGTAGGAAACCGCTCCCGCATCACTGGCCCGACTTTTTGCCACATCACCCGATAGACTGGAATGCAAAATCACAGGAAGGTGTCTCAATTGGGGAGATGATTTGATGTTTTTGCACAGGGTGTAGCCGTCCATGATGGGCATCTCCACATCACTGACCACGCAGGACTGACCCGGTGTCAGGTAACGAGCCATGCTTTCCTGCTGGAGGGCAAACCAAAACTCTTCTCCGTTGGTGTATTCCATTACGTTCAGGTTGGGATGAGTGAGCATCTGCTGCAAAGCTTTTCGAGCCGTGTTTGAGTCGTCCACAATGAAAACGGTATATTTTGAAGAAAACTGCAAAAAATCACTTTTATTGGATTCGGATGCCTCCAACTCTGGTTTGGAGGAAAGGTGGCTTGGGGTGGGCATGGGGAAAGCCACACTTGGGCCGTTGAGATGGCGGGCTCCCATCCCGGTGCGTCCCTCAATGTCCATCAAAATCCTCTCAAAATCCACAATATAAATAAACTCCTGACTTTCTGTACGGATCATGCCCGTGATGCTCGAGAACGCTTCACTGCTGGGAGGCAAAACATGGCTCCAATTTTCCCGACGTATCCGTTTGGCACTTCCCACGATAAATCCCGCGATGCGGCCCGAAAACTCGGTGACGATGACTTGGCAGGTGGTGATGTCAAAGGGTTGGGGGATAGACAGGGCCAAGGCCAGATGAATGACGGGGACGGGATGCCCCCGGAGGTTAAAAACTCCCAGCACCTCTGGGCAGGACGTGAGGCAGGGCTGAATCGTAGGAAACCTAATGATTTCTTTCACTTTTGCCACATTTACACCAAAACTCATGGCCTTGGTGCTCAATATGCCGGGAGCAGGCTGGGTCTCAAGAGACGCATCAGAATGGACGACCCCAGCCCGATTGGGCTGCATGGTGAACTCGATCAGCTCAAATACATTTGAACCCACTTGAAACACCGAATTGTCAGAGTCCATGTAAAACCAATCCTCCCCGTTTTTTGGGCATCTGCCTTTATGTTGGCTTTTTGTTTGTATCGGCTTGAGGCTTCGGGATCTTTGAGTTAATGTAGAGGAAGAATTTTTTGTAAACCGTCAATGGACTGTCTCAGAAGACACAAAGGTGATTTCCCATGAATGCCATACTTTTTGGAATTGGAAATGTAGTGGTGTATTTGCTCAAATTCTACGTTTTTGTTCTTTTTGTCTTGGCGATATTAAGAATGTTTCGGGCCGATGAAAACCTCCCTTTTTTCCGCTTTTTATCCGTATTAGGGGATCCGCCCGCCCGCGCCTTATCCCGGAAATTTCCCAAGCTTTTGGTGAGGCAGGGCCATCAGTACTTTGATTTGGCACCTGTGGTTTTGATGTTGATGGTGGGCTCGCTTGTGGTTTTCCTGGAGTCCGTCCTGGTTCAGCTTCGGTTGGGTGGATAGGGGGGTACCCTATGAAAATCTCGGAACATTCCCTTATTTACACCGTTGGAGTTCTAGCGGCAGGACTCCTGTGGGTCACGGGATGGTCTCAGAAATCCTACGATCCCACCATGGATGCCTGGTTGAAGTCCGCCTTTTTGGGTCATCATGAATTTGCCGACTTGGTGGAAGGCACTGGCATTTTGGCAGCAACCGTGGATGTTCAATATTATGGGTATCGTGGGGGCTTGACCCCCAAACACGTGCAGGAAATGGAAAGTAAACTTCACAAACTTCCTAGACTCGCTAAACAACACCTGGGTTTTGATGAACTTTTTCTACTTCCCGCCATCTACTACGGATTCGACACCGACAAAATTGAAAAAGCAGATGAGATCCTGAGCCTTACCTACGAAGACCCCAATTTGCACCACGGGGTTTTCCTCCTGCACGGAATGCTGTTGGCCCATATTTTTAACGACATTCCCAGAGCGGCAAAGGCCTATCGTAGACTCTCCCAAATCCCCAACACCCCGGCCTGGGTAGAGGAACTGGCTCAGCGCTACGAACGGGGAGAAAATCCGTTCCAAACGGACCCGAGGTATCGCAAAAGAATTTGTACCACGGTGAAACGGGGGTTTCCGGAAGGAACGTATCTCAAAATGAAATCCCGTGTGGGCTGTGAAGAGGAATCACCATGACCAACCCAAATACCATATTAAAGTGCAAAGGACTGGTAAAAACCATCAAAAATAATCAGTTATTTGAGAAAAGATGGACCAAAACCCTTTGGAAAATACCAAATTTAGAAGTGACAGGTCCGGGCTTAACCATCCTGGCGGGCAAAAATGGGAGCGGCAAAAGCACACTTCTACGGGCTCTACTGAACTTAAGCAAACCCACCCAAGGGGAAATCATTTGGTTTGACCAAGGTCCCTTTCCAGGGGCCAAGGTGGGTTACGTTCCCGAGTTTCCCATCTTACCCCCCCAAATCAAAGTTCGGGATTGGCTGGCCTTTTTCATTGGCAAGGACGCCCTCAACCCCGACCGGCAGACTCAAACAAATGCACTACTTAGCGCGCCGAGTCTTCAGATTCAACATCTGTTGGAGGTGCCGGCCTACCGGCTCTCCAAAGGTCAATTTCAGAGGGTGCAGCTTTGGACCGCCTTGTACCATGACCCCATAGGAATCATTTTGGACGAGCCCTTCTCTGGCTTAGATCCATGGGCTCGAGCAGAATTTGCTACATTATTATGTAGTTACCTAGATCAACAACGATTTATCATCCTCTCAACCCATGAGATTCCAGCGGTTTTAAGAAAACGGGAGATGGTCTCTTGGCTCATTGAAAATGAAACTTTAACCCTCCACTCACAGTGCGTCATCCCGGAGTAAATCATGGAATGGTTAGTGCGATTTTTGGTGCTCTCCCATAAAGAATTCTTAAAATCCCAGTTGGGTTGGATAGCGTTGGCCGTTACCTTAATTAGTGTGCTATTATCGGCACTCATGGGGGAGGCATCCCTCTCTGGAGAGCAACGGCTCTTGGAAACCTCCACGTACTTTTTAGTGGACATAGGTGTGATTTTTGTGGCTGCATTCTCGGGCTCCACCACCTTTGCCAAGGACTTCTCCAGCCGCGGCATGGCAGAAATCTTAGTGCCTCGAGGCCTATCTCGAGCCCAGCTCCTGGTGTATCGGTTTTTAGGCCAATGGGTGAATTTACTCCTTTTGACTCTCATCTGCCATCTTTTCCGATGGGCGTGTTTGGAATTTTTGGCACCAAAACCCGTGGACCGAAGCGTGATCTTACCCATGATTCTGTTTACGTTTTTTAAGTCTGGGCTGACGTTGGCTTTGGCTTGGGGGTTGGCCGTGTTGGCTCGCCCTGTCATTGCCCTTTTAGGCTGCCTTTGCTTTATGGCATTTGGAAGTGTGTCCGCCAATCTAGCAGCCCTTTCTCAGATCAAGCCTGGGGGTTTGCTTCCCGGTGAGGAGCTCGTCAGCGAGAAAATGAGTTGGGGGTTAAAGCTTTTGCGACTCTGGAACCCCAACCATCTCACCCTGAGTTCTTACGGAGCCCATTGGGAAACTTTCAGCCTCATGGAGTTTTTAGGAAGATTGGCTTGGGGTGTGGGGGCCATCAGCCTCTTCATCTGCATCGCCTGTGCTTTGGTGTCTCGAAAACCCATAGAAGCCTTTGGCACCAACTCTTAAAAAATGGCATCAACCTCGGTGTGAATGACGTTTTTGGCACTTCTTTCCCTCTTCTTTTTGCCCAATTAGTGTGAAACTAAACTAAAAGTGGAGGAAAAATCCCATGGCACGATTCCAAATTCGGTGGGCAGAATGGGGGATATTTTTTCTAGCCGCCTGCGGAAATTATGTGGAAAAAGACATTCAGGAAGCCGCCGCTCCCAAAACAGGGGACGACCTCAAACCCAAGCCCACACCCCAGCCCACCGCACTCAGCCTCGTACCTGGGGAATGCGATTCGGATTTGGAATTGGAATCCCAACCCGGCCAGGGTCCCCTTAAAAACAGCACCCATTTACTGAAGACCCAGTTGGGAGGCAGTTGCGTCGGACTGCAAAGCTTCGAACTTCAGCTAGACGTTCCTCCCGCTTTTCAGCTTCTCATTCCGGCCAAATGTGAATTGCAATCCTCCGGAATCTACACGCTCTTGTGCACTTTGGAAGGGTGGAAAGTTCCTTTGAATGGAACGGTGGAAATCCCCATCAAAATGGCCATCGTTCAGTCAGGAGAGCCATCCTCGCCCAAAGCGAAACTCAAATTCCTGGATTCTCCCAAAACGTCTCCTGAGAACTAAAAAAATCACTTCAATATCATAACCTTAAGTCTCTATTGCCAACACGCCCAAGGCAGGGACTCCTGGGTTTTTCGAACCACCTGCCGTCGGATTTCAAATTGAAGTTCCGGACGTGATTGACAATCCAAACGCTGCGACCCTTTCGATCCCCCAAACTCGGTTACATATTGAACACTAAAAAAAACTGAAGAATCCAGCGAGTTAAATCCTATGCGCACCTGCACATTGGAATTGGGTTTGGAGACTCCCTTTTTCACCTGGGAGAGGCAGGTATTAACAGGGCAGCTGACTTGACCCTTTTGTTTTCGAATACGGTTGTCTTTTTCACAGGAAGCCATCACCTGATCCACCAGATCTTCAATGGTGGGTGTGGGATCTTCTACCAAATCCTTGCATGGCAGCAAACCCACGGAAACCGGCCCACCTAGGTCTGCTGCCGAACCGCCTTTAGCCAAGGCTGAGCCCTGGCTTCCTAAAGTTCCGCCAAAAAAGGTGAGAGATAAAGTAACAAACAATGCCATTGACCTAACGGGAGCACCTGAATTAAAAGTCATTTCGATTCACCTGATTTCCTTTAATGGTTTGGCAACCGGCTTTTCCACTGTGGTATGGGCTGCTTAAAGTCCGTTCAACGCTTCCAAGGGTTGCTTCAGATGAAACACATCGCTCTCTGGCGACGGACATTCAAAGCAA
Source organism: Silvanigrellaceae bacterium (assembly GCA_044339525.1). Lineage (GTDB taxonomy): Bacteria > Bdellovibrionota_B > Oligoflexia > Silvanigrellales > Silvanigrellaceae > JBIIVH01. Next base: position 57,027 of record JBIIVH010000015.1, read on the forward strand.
TAGCCCCACCCCGCCCACAGGGGCACCGCTCCAAAGGCACGCGCCACCTGAATATCGGCCAAACTGTCTCCCATCATGCGGGAGGGAGTGGTAGCAGGATTTAGGTTCAGAAACTGGTAGGCGAGTTTGAGAGGTAAGGGATCGGGTTTGGTGGCTTCACAAGAGTCCCCGCCCATGACCTTAGTGATCAAAGAACTCAGTTGCACTTTCTCAAGCAGGGCTTCTGAATGTAAGGAGGGTTTGTTGGTGACCACCACCACAGCCCACTCTTTTTCTTTGAGTCGGTAAAGTAGCTCGGAAATACCCGGATATACTTTAGTATTTATCACCACATTATCCAAATACTGCCGAAGAAATTTTTCCTCCACTAACTTTACAATCTGGCTGTCCTGCTCCTGGGTGGGAGAGGAAGGCCAACTTTCTGAAAAACACCTTCGGTAAAGATGATCCATGCCTTTGATCACATGAGGTTCAAAATGGGCTCCCGGCACACTGGGTAGCCCCAGATCCCGGCGCACAGCCAAAACGGAACTTACCATGTCCTGCCGACTGTCTTCCAACGTTCCATCCAGGTCGGTAAAAAAAACCCCTTTTATGGTCATACAAAACCCCGTGTTTCCCAATTCTTTTTAGTTAGTATTCTGTAGCACCTTTGCCATCCCCAAATTCGGTCACACGGCGTTCGCCGGTGAGAGATCCTTTGTAACCCGTGAAGGGATGGGGATTATGGGTTTTGACTTCATGGGGCACACCCGCGGGAATAAACAGAATATCCCCAGGTTCAATACTGATGGGAGGCAAATCTGGAAAGTAAAAAGTGGTGACACCCGCCACCGCACCCCGGATTTCCGGGATATCGTGGCTATGGGAAGAGCGCTCAAACCAACCAGGAATGGTTTGCAAATCATACGTCTTGAACCCGTGAGTGGCCATTTCGGCCGCCACCAATTCCTCGGTGGGGGGAAACTTATGGGGCCATTTGAGAAGTTTAGGCTGACCAATGGGATTCGATGACATGGGGACGCTCCTCGTAAAAAAAGTTAGGTTTTCCAATACTTCCCATACAAAGGAGCCAAAGCCCGTTTGGTTTCCGCTGGAATGAGCTCCAGGGAAGTCATTAAGGCAAATTGCGCTGCCTTAAAAATGGGATTTTCAAGGGAGTCGGTGAGACTCGTCACCACATTTCTAACCACTTTTTTGGAAGATTCAATGTTTTTGTGCATCACCGCCATCACAGCTTCCACCGTCACTGCCTCTTCATGCTCCCGCCAGCAGTCGTAATCTGTGACTAAGGCCAGGGTGCAATAAGGCAGTTCCGCTTCCCGAGCCAGGGCAGCCTCGGGCATGGCCGTCATTCCAATGATGGCTCCCCCCTGGGCACGGAACGCATGGCTTTCCGCGCGAGAGCTAAAACGAGGTCCTTCCACACACACCAAGGTTCCCTCTTTAAAATAGGTGGTTTGGGCTGCGGCGCAGGCCTTTTCCACCACGGACTGCAGGTGCGGGCAATAGGGATCCCCAAAGGAAACATGTCCCACCACTCCTTGTCCAAAAAACGTATGGGCCCGTTGGCCCTTGGTGCGATCCAGAATTTGCTGGGGGATAACGAGGGTTCCTGGGGCGTACTTTTCTTGCAGGCTTCCCACGGCACTCACGCTCAACAGATGAGTGACACCCAATTTTTTTAAAGCAAACACATTGGCTCGGTAATTCACTTCCGAAGGCAAGAATCGGTGACCCTTTCCATGCCTAGGTAAAAACACGACCTTCTTACCCTCCAGCTGACCCACGATGAGCGAGTCACTGGGGGAGCCAAATGGGGTATCTAGGGACACCAGCTCCACCTGGGACATTCCAGGTAAATCATACAATCCACTTCCCCCAATGATCCCAAGTACAGGTTGCATAAATATCCCTTTCCCTTTTAGAAGTCACACCCTTCGATTGTTAAATTTAGAAAGTAGGTCTTGCAGACTCGCCGGACCCTGGGCCGCAGCGGGAGGCTTTTCCGTGCTGGAAGAACCCCTCATGCCACCCTCTTTTTTAGGCGCGTTTCGGCTCCCAATGGCGCTGGTTTGGTTTCTAGGGCCATCTGCGCTTGGAGCTTTACCCGTGGACCTTAAAGCCGATGTCCCCCGTTGAGACAGGGAGGCTTCTCCACCGGCTCTCGCCGAGGGGGACGTTTCCATCGTACCCTGCCCCGGGATCACACCCGTTTCCACGGCCTTTTTGCTCAGACTGATGCGCTTGCGCTCTCTATCGATGCCAATGACCATCACCCGCACCGGATCCCCCACGCTAATGGCCTGGGAAGCGTCTTTCACGAATTGACTGGAGAGCTCACTCACATGAATTAAGCCATCTTGATGCACACCAATATCCACAAAAGCGCCAAAATTAGTTACGTTAGTAACCGTTCCCAAAAGAATTTGACCTTCTTTGAGATCGGCCAAAGTTTTCACTTCCCGATTGTATACGTGTTTGGCACCATCTTCCCGGGGGTCTCGGCCCGGCTTCAATAGCTCTTTGATGATATCCTGCAAGGTGGGCAAACCCACTTCTTCCGACACATACTTTGAAAGATCAACGGACTTCAATACATCTCTATTACCCAACAGTTGTTCCAAGGGCAAGGAAATATCTTGAGCCATTTTCTGAACCATAAGGTAACGTTCAGGGTGGACGCCCGTGCGATCTAAAATGTTTTTCCCCTCTGCGATTCTCAAGAATCCAGCGGATTGTTCAAAGGTTTTTGCTCCGTAGCCCATCACTTCAAAAAGCTGCTCGCGGTCTTGAAACTCGCCTTTTTGCTCCCGGTGACGCACGATTTGTTTGGCTAAGGAGGGTCCAATTCCAGCCACATAACTTAGCAGGCTGGGGCTAGCGGTGTTGACATTGACGCCCACATAGTTCACGCAACTTTCCACCACCTCTTCCAAGGACTTTTTCAACTTACTCTGATTCACATCGTGCTGATACTGGCCCACACCAATGCTTTTGGGATCGATTTTCACCAACTCGGCCAGGGGATCTTGGAGCCTTCGGGCAATGCTCACCGAGCCCCGATAGGTCAAATCCAATTCCGGAAACTCTTCCCTTGCCACATCGGAAGCCGAATAAACACTGGCACCCGCCTCATTCACCGTTACCACGCGTACGGCCAAATCTTTGTTTTGCGCCAGAAGGGCCGACACAAAATCATCCATCTCCCGGCCCGCCGTGCCATTTCCAATGCTCACATACTGAACTTTGTGCTTTCGCAACAGATCCAAGATCTTATGAACGGCGTTGGCGTTGCGTTCGTGGGTAACGGGTTTTTCATGGTCCGGAAAAATGGTGAGGTGCTCTAAGAGTTTCCCGGTTTGATCCACCACCACGAGCTTGCTGCCCGTGCGAAGACCTGGGTCTATACCTAAAACGACCTTGCGAGGAATGGGAGGAAGCAATAAAAGATTTCTCAGGTTTTTCGCAAAAACCTTGATGGCCTCTTCTTCAGCGCTACTTTTGGTCTCTAGACGCAATTCCGTTTCAATGCTGGGATTCAAAAGTCGCTGATAGGCGTCCTTGGCACATCCCTTTAAAAAATGCCTCATGGATTCGCCTAGTTCTTGTTTGAGGGCGTTTTCTTCCACCAATCCCAAGGCAAAGTCCGCATCAAATTCTAAATTTACTTTTAAGATATTTTCTTTTTCACCACGCCTTAAAGCCATCAAACGATGGGGGGCGATGGATTTAACGGGCTCACTAAACTGATAATAATTAGAAAACTTTGTTTTAGTTTCCTTGTGCTCCTCTCGAACCGAAGAGACAAACACGGCATTTTCAAAGGTCCAAGCCCGCAATACACCTCGAATGTCCGCGTCTTCTGCTAAACATTCCGCAATGTAATCTTGCACCCCTTGGCTCACCTGTTCCAGGGTTTTTAAATCCTCGTGGCTTCCCACCTTTTCCAGCAAAACCGCACCCACATCCAGCTGCTTCTCTTCTTGGCCTAAAAGGCGCAATGCCACCGGCTCCAACCCACGTTCTTTGGCCACTTGACCTCGGGAGCGTTTTTTGGGTTTGTAAGGAAGGTAAAGATCTTCTAGCTGAGTTCGGACCAGACAACCCTCGATTTTAGCGCGTAATGGGGGTGTCAGTTTTCCTTGCTCTTCGATGGATTTTAGAATGGTTTCTTTACGCTCTTGGAGAGTGTAGTAATATTCATGTTTATCACGAATATCACGGATCTGAACCTCATCCAATCCACCGGTGGCTTCCTTGCGGTAACGGGCGATGAAGGGGACGGTACAATCATCCAAAAGGAGCTTTAGGGTTTCCGCCACTTGATGCTGAGGGAGAGAAAGATCTTGAGTGATTTGCTCCAACAAGACAGGGGAAACAGGGAAAGAAGAGTTTACGGTTAATGTCATAGAATTGCCTACCATCTGAGGATTTGACACAAGAGTTCGCCGAAGGGGAGGAGGTGGTGGAGCTAGCCAGAGGAGAGTCTTCAGCCGGGAATCAAAACACCCGAAGTGCTTAACCCCCCATTTAGCTTAACTCAATCAACCAGGAGGAAAATCATCCCTCTTGGTTATACCACTCACTTTTTCCAAAAAAGAAAGCCGTTTCCAACTGACCATTGGCAACAGAATCGGAGCCATGCACCGTATTTTCCCCAATAGACACCGCGTATTTAGCACGGATGGTGTGGGCATCTGCTTTTTTAGGATCGGTGGCTCCCATGAGTTCACGGTAGCGGGTCACCGCTTGAGGGCCTTCCAAAACGCTCACCACCACAGGGCCAGAGATCATGGAATCCACCAGTTCTCCAAAAAATGGTCGGTCTTTGTGCACAGCGTAAAATTGTTGAGCTTGCTTGCGCGAGAGATGAACCATTTTGGTGGTTACAATTTTTAAACCAGAGTCTTCAATCATCGCAAGTACTTTTCCAATCAAATTACGACGAACACCATCAGGCTTAACAATAGATAAGGTTTGTTCCATTTCCATTTCTCCTAAAATCCAACCGGGTGACCTCACCCGGTACGACGTTATGCGATGACCCAGAGCCCAGCGAGTATTCACCTCAATCAGGGGTTTTGTCAACCAATCCGGTCGGCGTTCAACACCAAACAGGCCAATCCCGTTTTATGCACCATTTCCTTGCGCAGTGTCATGATCTCCTCAAACAGGGCGTTGGCTTGTTCCTCCGGTAACGCAATTAAAACGGCGCAGTAATTAGACTCCTCCAAAGGACCCAAAACGTTCAGCCCTCCCGAACCCGTTCCTTTCACATCGTCCCATTTGATATAATGTTTTACGTATCCTGTGCTTCGAATCACATAGAAAACTTCTTTATCCACCTGCGCGTTGTAGATGATGAGGCATGCTTTCAAGCCGTTCCTCCTAAGTTTTGACGCACCAATTCATTCAAAAGCCAAATCGTGAGTTGGTATCGAGGATTTTGACTCACCAAATCATTTTTCAGCTCACTCATCATATGGATCATCTGGCACAAATTCCAAAGCTGGCCCCGAATTTCATTTGCCACCGGCAACAACTCGGCCCCCTGTGCGTCTTCCATGATCACATTGTGATACGTTTTTAAAAACAAAGCCTCCCAAGCATTCCATTCTAATGCCATCGCATCCAGAGACGAATTCGCCTTCCCCACATCTCCAAAATAGCGATTAAACATCACCAAATGCTCTTCCACATCATTCCCGGATTTCCATCCAAATGGAATTTGTTTGCCTTTTGATAGAAACCAAGCAAATCGGTAGCTTAATAATAAAGAACTCACATCGAGATAGGCAGGCTGTTTCATTTCAAAAAACGTTGACCCTGGATTCTGAGAGCCCGAAAAAAATCCAGACAAAAAAAGCTTATTTTTCCGGATTAACATCTGACCCAAATGCAACTTTCCATGAAGTCGAATCACCAACCCTAAGTCTAATTCTTGACTGAGCCGGGTGAAAATTTCGTTTAATAAATCTTCAACAGATCCCATCAAATGGCTAAGCTCTGGGACTGTTTCCACATGAAATCCCAGCAAATAAACCAGTTGAAAGGCGTGTTTCTTAGTGCGGTCCATCCATTCCCGTTTCAGGGGAAAGGCGTTGCGCTCCGGAGCAATTAAAGACTCTTCCTTGGGGTGAGTCATCTCACGGTGGAAATGACCCAGTATTCTGGCACTCATCTGCACCAAATTCTGAATTTCATTTTGGGTTTTTTCCCTGGCCAGTGAGGAGAGATTGGGATGGTTCAACGCATTAAATAAATTCAAAATTCGAATCCAAAGAGTCATGTCGTACTGCACATATTGCGTTCCGATGGCCACGGGCGTGGATTGACCTGAAGCCAACGTGTATTCCAAGGCATCCCCCAAGGCCGCAAATCCGCTGAAACTGGACTTTTCCGTTAAAAACCTCAACATGCTGTATTCTACTTGGCTTTGTGGAGGTAATTTCAACACCCGATAAAATTTGTAGTTGGAATGCATTTCCACGCGTACCATGGAACTCTCGGGGCACATGGCTAACCCCAACGCCACCCCACTCTTTCGGCCCCGAAAGGACTTGTATTTCAGATAATGTTGCCGGTGGGTGACCAGCGTGGGGGTTTGCCTCACAGACTCCTTCCACTTTTCAAAAAACTCAGGGTCCGTGGTGGCATCGCGATAACTCCACGGTAAAATCGAGAAAATGTCGCCGTCTAGCTGAAATCGAGAAAGCCTCACCGGAAAACAAAGCAACCGATCACAGTTTTCAAAGGCAATCCAAATCATGCCTATGGCGCCTTGCGCCGTCTGGTGAAGAAGAATGAGATCAAATAGAGTGCCCTTGGGTTCCGTGAGCTCCCGGAACGGAAAATGGGGTTGTCCCCGCCAAATGGGCGCGGGAGTGGAAGCCACCAGCTGCTCTAAAATCTCCACAAAGGCATTCATATTTTAGGCCTTCCTCTGGCTCACCACAAGATTACCGTGATTTCATCCCGGTCAAAATACAGGTGTTTCCAAAAAATGTGAAATGGTCGAAGGGCGCTCCCCGGACGGCTAGGCCAATGTGGGCGCTGCAAACGCTCCAGTACACTCTGCACGGCCTCCCATTTTTTTTTCATGGGAAGTTTGAAATTAACCACACAAGCTCTACATTTTTCCGATTCCACCCATTGATTCACCCGTTCAACGATGCGGTGAGGCTGCTCTACAACATCGCAAACCAACCAGTCCACCGGTTGGGGTGCCATGTATTTAAAGGCGTCTTCACGCAAATGCCGCACCAATCCGCTCTCCAGGAGCTGAGGGTCCATGGGTCCATTGTCAATGGCCGTTACATAAACCCCGTGACGCACCAACTGAAAGGTCCAGCCCCCCGGCGAGGCTCCCAGGTCTACCGCCGTTTCACCACGAGCCACCACTTTCGCCATTTTGGGCTCTCCCGTGCGGTGGTAGGCCAAACGACACAAAGCCTCTTCTAACTTTAAAGAAGACCGGCTGGGTGCCCCGGGCGGGGTCTTGAGCTTGGGAATTCCACCCGTCCAGGGTTCTGACCGGCTCGCCACCAAAAGCCCTACATAGGCCGTGTGAAAGGAGTCTAAAAACACCCCCACCGTCCAGGGCGAAGGCAAGATGAATTCGGGTTTGAGATCCTTTTTCAGCGTTTCTACCTTGCCATTCATGAGCCGCTCTAAAGTACGGGCCACCGGGGCGATGGTGCGACCTTCATTGGTATCCGCATGCAACACCAAAAACCGCTGGGACAGTAAAGAAAAATAACTTTGGTCTGAAAGAGGATTCTCACCCTGCCGAAGCTCCTTTAGGAGGCATTCTACCCGTTCCCAAAGTTGGGTGAGTCGGTCTTTTTGATCCAGATCTACCACCCGAAAGGGAGCCTTAAGCACCCATCTGGCAAAACCAGGCACCCAGGTCAGGGCGTGGGGTGAGGAAAGGTTCAAAGCCTTATCCTTAGAAGGGAACTGATGTCCCTGCCAAACCACATACCCCTGATTTTCTTTGAATTTGGTAAATCCCACCTCAGGACCACACCTTGGATGCTCCTTCTGGCTAAACTCACTAAAAACCTCTTTTTCAAACCCAGCCTGACAACCCATTAGGATAGCGTGCTCAGGACCATACCAGTGAAGGCTTTTGCCAAGATCCATTTACTCCGTCTCCCTTTTACCCGGTAAATTCACCGGGCCTTCTCGGTTCCAACCTAAGAAAAAGCCCATCCCCCAAAGCAGCCAACCCGCTATCAACAAACCTCCTCCCGCCGGCGCCACCGCGCCCCACCTTCGCACTTGAGTCAAAACGATGAGGTAAAGGGACAGGGAAAACACCAGCGCCCCCGCTAAAAAGGTTCGGCTCACCTTTTTAAACCCCAAAAATTCCGAAAGAAAAATGGGAATGATATGAATTAATAGATAGAATGTGGCCGTTTGCCAAATTTGCAATTGTTCCGGGGAGGCCCAAGACTTTAAGCCATGGGCACCAAAAGCCCCCATGCCTACGCCAAAAGCGCCAAGAAAACAAACAAAACCTAAATATTTCGAGGATTTGATGTAAGGAACAGCCATTTTTCGCCCCAAGGTGGATAGGATCTCAGGGAGGCTGTCACAGGGAATGAGGATAAGTCAAGATTAGGGCTCTGCGGATTTGGAGCAAAGTCTATCGTAGGCTTCATTGTCCAAGGCATAAGGATTGGAACAGTCCGCCGAGGAAGCCACCAACCCCAAGTCTTGGCTAGCCTCGGAAGGTGGAGCTCCCCCATGGTTTTGCACCGGCACGAGTTGGTTGGGTGAGGATCCATTCGTTCGATTAGCCTGTTGTCTCACCACTTGATGATCATCTCCGGTAGAGTCCCGTTGAATGCTCTTTGATTCACCAGAAGCTTTGACATCACTTTTAGATTCTGCTCTGAGGGAGGTGGAGCTTTGCTCAGAATGGGCTCCCTTTCTGGATTTGGGATCCTCCGTGGAACACGCCACCCCAAACAAAATCCAAGTCAAGCCTAGAATGGAATTGTGCCTCATGGAATGGGTACCTCCTTGCGTTTGGTTCAAATTTACCTTCGGCAGTTTGAGCCCACAGTTTAGTTTTTGACGCCCCATTAGCCCCAAGGATTTCATCGAAATCCGGGAAATGCACTCCCTGGAGAACCAACACAACAATAAGTAATTATATTTATTATGTTTTCCTAATGTATTATTATTTTACAAAATTTGTCCGATGAGTGGGCTAACAAGCAAGTTTTTCTCATTCAAAGGAGATGTGCCATTTATCCCTTTCTTTTCACAACTGTTTTTCGTTTTGGGAACCTAAAGAGCTTTACAGCAATGGGATATGCCCTTTTGGCCGTGCTAAGCATCAGTTGCCAGGGAGGATCCGAATCCAGAGTCACCCCAAAAAAAATCGCTCCAGGAAGGGACACCGTGGCAAACGCCCTTGGAAAACCCAAAGAGCCCCTCACCTCCGTCATCACAGACTCCATCACGCGAGTGGCCCTAGAACCCAAAGCCGGAGAAGAAAAATTTCTCCCCCTTTCCGATGAAGAATCCGTCACTTTTTTTAAGCAGAACTGCACCTCTTGTCACGCTCCCGGAAAGCCCCTCCACGCGGCCTGGCAAATGCCTGCTGATGACAAGTTTAATATGGCCTTTCTAGAAACCAGCAGCATGACGAGCACCGTTTATCAGGTGTTGAGCAACAAAGTGAAACCAGGATCCGAGAACGCCTATCCTTCTCCCATGCCACCTTCTCCCGTGGACGAAGCGGGCATCCGAAAAATCAAAAGCCTTTTGGCCTGGATGGAACAAAAGTTCCCAGGGGCTCACCATGAAGCTCAGATTAAATTTAACAGCAAGAGCCAATATTCCAGCGCCACGGAAGTCAATTTTAAGTTCCAGTGCACCACCAGCATGACAGGCACAGAATACCTCACCAAACTCTTCAGTGAGGCCCTAGGGTCCCCCCCCAGTCCCACGGACATTTCCACTTTACTCCCCAACGAAATGGAAAGAACTTCCCCCACCACCCCCGAGCTAAGGGCTAGGCTCGCCGCAGCCTTACTTTCCCCCACAGGGACCTACCTAGCTGGATTTAAGGCCTCGGGCTTAAAGGCCTTTGCCCGAAATGTGGCGGGAACAGGAGGGGAACTCAAAATGGGTGACCAAGTGCGTGCTCCAGAACTCGCAGACATTCGAGATGAGTTTTATGAATTACTCAAGAAATATATGGACACCTTAAGTTACAAAGAAATTCTAGAGCTTAACAAGGTTATGGTGACCACAAACACCGCTAAGTTATATAAGGATTGCACCTATCCCGCAGGAACCACAGACAAATACATCGAATGCACCCTTCCTCCCGAACGATCCAATTTCTTCGGAACGGTTGGATTTCTTCTCTCTAAGCCCAGCAGTTTCTTAGAAAGCAACAACAATTATGGCCGAGGTGGTGAGATGCACGCCGTGATGTCGGGCGAGCGCCTATCGGCCAACACCGAAGGACCAGCGGGAGAGCAACCCCGCCCCATCCCTACGTGCTTTACAACCAATGATAAACGCTGGAAACTTCCAGATGTCCCAGCCAATGTAGATGTAAACGACAAAACCAAGCGCGCCCCCTGGGGAGCCATCAGCGTGCCCGAACAGGGACGCATTTGCCAAAGCTGCCATCTCAACCGCCATCTAGCCGCCGCCAGCTTTGTGTTTAGACCCTTCGGACTGTTTGGAGAAGTCATCACCCCACAAGCTATTTTAACTGCAGATCCAGCAGTGGGTAATGAACAAAATCGAGGGATTTATTATGCACCTCTAAAGGCCGCCGTGGACACAAAACATGTGAATCTTCCCGCCAATACAGCCGTGCCCCTCACCGCCCAGTTTTTTGCGGACCTACTCAAAGAAAATGAATCCACCACCCAGTCCTACATTTGTGCCCCCGCTGCCGACTCCACCACCCAAGATTTTCCCATCAAAAACATTGGGGATCTGACCAAAGTGATTTTGGGAGATGGAGCTGTTTTGGCTAGGGGATTGGCCAGATACGTGCCAAAAGCCATTTCCAACAGCAATAGCACCAATTTGGAAATCATGACCAAAATGTATGACGCCTACAATCGAGGCTCTGGAAAACTTGGCCCCGTGTTTGAAGCCTACTTTTCCAGCGACACCTACGCCTGTAAAATGTGAACACTCGCACAGGCCCGCCGCTCGTGCTTTTCTAGCCTTTCTCCATTCTTCCCCATCCATAACATCCACCAAAAACCATCTATCTAGACACTTCGTTTCCTTTATTTTTTTCTTAAAATCCATCAAACACGCCCCGATAAATTCAGTTATCCATATGATACTACAGAACTTACCTTCAAAGATTAAGGTATATTTTTTTATTTCCGATGGGTTATTAACAAGTGAGTGCCGTAGAGAACGCTTTTTTAACGGCAAAGCCGCACTTGACGCAACAAACCCAATACCGAGGATTGAATTAATGACCTTAAGACTAGCGACATTTCTGGCAATAGGCATATCCATTGGTTGCTCGAATCCCACCCCCCTTGGAGGCAAAAGCCTCGGAAAGAGCTCCAAAAAAAGTGACTCCTCCGGAAATACCAACCCAGGGGGCAATTCTTCCGAAGATGTGGTGAAGGTCGTTGAGGAAGATAAAGGTCCTCAAGGACCTGTGACCGATGAGAAAAAGATCACCGGAGCCGCCTTCCAGCTCAAAGACCTACAAGAGGTCAAGGGCAACTTGACCGAATGCCTGGGACAAGATCTCACCGTTGTCAAACAGGAGATGCTCATCACCCAGGAGCAAGCTGGCTTCCAACCCGACCAAGCCGGCCGAATGAGATTTTTGCTAAGCGGATACACGGCAGGAGAGGACGTGCTCAGGCGATTTTCTGCGTCCATTGGCGACCCGGAGACCTTACCACGAGGTGATACCCTCGCTTTATCTCCAACGATTTCCTACTTTGAAGCCATGAAAGTGATTGCCAATGTTGTGGCGTTTAACTGCGACCTAGAGGCCCCCGACTCCCGTTGTGATTGTCGAGGGAAAGAGAAAGCCGCCAAAGTTTTGAAGGCCTGTCTTCCCAGCATCTCCCAGGCCGAGCTCGCTTCCAAGTCAGAAGTGTTTGGGCAAAGATGCTCCGTTTCTAATTTGGATGCCAGAAGATCGTTAGCTGGCTTTGTGGCATCTGGCATTTTCAGTAAAAAATAAACTTTAGGGAAAAAACAAAACTATGAAAAACTCCTTTTTAAATCGCAGACAACTTCTTCAAAATGCTATTCTGGGCGGCTCTACACTGGCTGCCGCTGAACTTCTGGGCTTGAGCGGACCAGCCTTGAGACGAGCGGCCAATCACCTCCAAGCTCCCCATGGACTTCCCTTAATTTATGATTTTAGCCAGGCCATTTCTGGAGCCCTCCGGGGCACCTCGGACCTATTGCGCCTTCAGCAAGCCTATGCACAGGCTGCTCCCAAAGTCGCCTTTCTGGATTGCTTCTTAGGCACTTCCGCCGATTTTCGGTACTTTATGAATTTGCAAGGCCAGTCTTTTGATGGATCCATTAACCATGGAAATTCCACCAACCTTGGAAAACTTTCTCAAGAGGCCCAATCCACCTCGTTTAAAGACGCCAAACTCAACCGTTTTTTTGAGCAGCTTTGCCTCACCGGAACCTTTGACGGAGCCCCTAATAACGGCACTTTACCAGGCTTTCAAGCCAAAATCTCCAACCAAACCGCACAAGCTGGTAAAATTGCAGCGTATTCTTTTGTGTCAAACCAAGGAGTTGGGGTTCATCAGTTAGGCGCCGTTCCCGGATCGGGAAACATTGCCTACGCCCTGCAAGCCAACACCGGAATGAGTCCCATGGGCGTGGCCGTGTTCAAGGACTCCAATTTCAACTACTCCATCCAAGACAAAGACCGAAAGGTGGTGAGTCAAGGTCGCTCCATGACAGAACTTTTTGCCGCTTCCGAGCAAGGTGCACAAACGGCCTATGTGATGGACGAACCCGACATCACCAAAAATCTTCTCTTGGAATTTGATGCCATGGCTCAAAACGCAGACATCGTCAAGATTAGAAAGCAGCTCATGGACTCCGCGGCTCAGCTAAAATCAGAAATCGCCGGCTGGCGCACCAACAATCTTACGTTAGAAACGGGCGCCTTCAATCCCATGGGAGGCAGCACAGGAACCGTAAGCACCCGCCGCGCCGCAGGTATTTTTGCCGCCACCGATATGATGAAATCGGGTTTGATGACAGTGTCTAGCATTGGATTAAACTCTCCCGATTACCACCAAAACGATGGAAATCGAGCCATCAATGGCGACATGGGCTCCATGATGTCCTGCATGACAGAAATTGGCGTTGGGGTGAATGGGTTTATCAAATCCTGCATCGACAACCAAATAGATGGGGTCGTTTTCATCCACACCTGCTCGGGAAGGTCGGTGGATTGGGTTCAAGACACCAACTCTGTTTTTAGCGTGATGATCGTGGTAAAAGGTGGTCAAAACGCTCAAATGGCTAAATTAAAGAGTGCGGCCTACTTGCCCGCCTCCATGAACGGCTACCTTCAAGGCAGCTCCATGGACTGGGGAGCTGGCACCATGGGGATCACGGCCGGAGGAGTGGTGGGACAGGGCACCGTGGAAGCCACCATTCTCGATTTTTTAACCAATGCCATCTCAGGAAAGGGAGCCACTTTGCTTCCCACGAATGGAACTATTGGGAAGCTGATGAGCACCTAATTCCTTCTCCTTTTTCTTAGGTTTTTGGCTTGAACAAAGGCTTAGATCGGATTCGTTCCCGTTGTTTCTTTTTGCATGGAACGGGATCTTTATGGGAAGGCTCAGGGAATTCAGAAAGTGGTCTCCAAGCCATGCCCGCGTTTGCCAATCCCAAAATCTGGCCTAAAGATAACATTTCACGTTGCATTAGGCCCAACTGATTTTGAAACAGGCTCAGCTGCCTACTTAACTGCAGGAACGCCTCTCCATTTTCCTTCTGCGCCTGCTCCCATTTTTGAGCCAAATCTTCCATTCTGCGACCCGTTTGCGCCTGCCAATGTTCCCATTGTTCCCATTTAAAGATAACATGCTGGATCTGCTGTAAGAGGGTAGCCAGGGGTGCATGGCTCTTCCAAAATTCGGAGTCACGTTGTTCCAAATAGGGCTGAAAAAAGGTTAGAAAAAGGGATTCGAAATGGGACTTAAGGTGAGATTTAAATTGGTCCTGCCATGGCCATTCCCCCTCCGAATTCCCCTGTTGGGAGGGATCCTGGGAAACGGAGCGATCGGAATAAAAGGAAGCCGTTGCCCCCTTTTGAGCCACAAAGGCTTCAAAATGACTTTGACTTTTGGCCTTGTCATCGATAAAGCGGTTTACCTCTTCTTCCAAATAAAATAGCCGGATGCGATCACCCACTCTACGCCTTTCTACCCTAAATCGACCCTTTTGGGTCAACTGGGAAAGCCTAGGTTTACTGATGCCCAACCGGTGCACCACCTCTTCCACGGGTATCCACCTGGGGAGATCTTCAGTGGTGTCCCTACCTACGTCCATTTCTGCTTCCTTGTGTGTCTTTGGCTCCCTTTCCGAGGAGCTGTCAAAAAAAGTATCATAGGGAGGAAAGCTCTGTCCACGACACGCCGATACCCCCCTCGTAGAAAAGCATTCCAGAGGAGACCTGCAGTGGAGCACTTGCACATTCGTAAACTTTTGGAGGGACGACTGCAGTCCTTTCGATTGGTTTTGATTGCCACAACGTTTTTTCTGTGTCTCATTTTCACCACAGGATGGATCTTTTTTTGGTCTCAAGGTGTTTGCTCCTCTGACCCAATTATGCAAGAATTTTGGCACAATTTGCCTATAAATGGTGAAGTTTTTGAGAAGTTTTTATGTAAGAGTCATTTTGCCACGTTAAGTGGGCAGGTCGTGTTTTTTGGATTGCTACTTTTGCATTATTTGAACTATTCTCTTTCCCTAAAAACCATGAAAGACAGCGAAGCTCAGCATATTTTAGAACGCTTAGGCGCACTCGAATTTGATCCCCAATTGCAAACTGCGTCCTATTACAGAATGAGAGCCCTACTGGAAGGGATTTGCATTGCTGGGGGATACGGAATCCCACGACTTTTTTTACTTCCGCAGGAGTCTTCCATCAATGCCATGATGATTGCCCCCAATCAGCATCAATCCTATTTTTTGGTGACTCAAGGAGTGATAGACAAACTAAACGAAGAAGAAAAATCAGCTCTTATTACTTATTTTTTGGGAGATCTGCACATAGGAAGAACCACTCTCCTTACAAAAATGTATTTTGAAAACTCCATGGTAACTTGGAGCTACCACCTATGCCGAACCTTCTGGAAGTCTGGATTTTTTTCAAAAATCATTTCTGCTATTCTCTATCCCTATGGAATTCTTTGTTTTGTGATCGCCCATCGACTGCGTTCGATTTTTGTGAAAAACACCTACTTCATTGCTGATCGTTATGGATGTTACTTTTTCGAAAAGCCACCTCATTTAAGTAATGTGTTTGCCAAAATCATTTTGGATGGAAGAAACGAAGGAGCATTGCAAAAAGCGGATGCTACAGGGCTTGCTCATCTCTTTTTTGTAAATCCACTTACTCCCTCCGCCTTGCAGCCCAATTCCCTATTCCCTTCCATCATGAGCCGAATCGGTCAAAGTGGGGTCGTTCCCAGGGGATTAGAATCCCATTTTCCAGCGGCAACCATGCAAAATCAATATCAAAAAAAACCTGTTGGTCAGGAGGTTTACTTTTACCCCGACCAATGGACCGGTAGAATTCACGAGGCTGGGTTCACCGAAGCACGCCTGTTTTTAGATTCTCTTCATACGGATTTTTATCAACACATCCACACCCCAGAAGGAGGCTATTGGCTCACGGAACAAGTCTTTGGAATTGTTCCCTTCCAAGGTTCTCCCCAGGGAGCCTCCAGCTCAGATGCACCCCTCACCGCCATAGCCGTAGGTCATAAGCGGGCACTCATGGAGATCGCCACCACATCCCTACGGAGAGTGGGTCCCCAGGATCGCAAAATGGTTGTGACTAGCCTCTGGGAAAAACTACAGAAAAACGGCATCTACAATTGTTTTGATCTAGGTCTTTTTTTCAACTTAAGAGCCTCTCTCTTACCATGGCATCAACGTGGCTATGTAAATCCTGGGCAAGGTGCCACCGTAATACCCAGTTTGGAGTTGGTTTTTTCTTATCTTTCCTGGCTGGTTTTGGAAAATCAACCTAAAAAAGGCGAAGATGCCCAATATCTGTTTGAATTGGCCGTGGCGGAATTAAAAGGCAGAAGACTCTTAAATGTGGATCTCACCTTTAGAGCACTCAACACTCTATCCCCGATTCTATTCATCGACACCCTTGTGGGGCTTCGATTCCTCGATTTGCATTTAAGGGAAGGCGTTTTTCAGGGGTTCCGGGCCATCGTTTTTGGAACCGAAGGAGATTATGAATCCTCCTGGGAACTCTTAAGACTTCTGGCTTTCACGCTGGAAACGGTAGTGGCATCCTCACCCAAAGTGTTGGAAGTCCCGCAAAACCCATCTGAGTTTGCGGACTCGTGAAATATAAAAATAGAAATCACCGTTGGGACTTTCGTTTATGTGGATAAGGCTTTGGCTGATGTGGAACAAGAGATCACTTTGGGCCAAATGCTGAGATCATTGCGCAAATGTGAATCTTTAAAACTTTCTGAACTTGCTGAACGTATGGGAGTGAACAAACAATTT
>JBIIVH010000016.1:0-72579 GCA_044339525.1 Silvanigrellaceae bacterium
ACTCAGAAAGGTCCATTCAATGATCTTTTGCGAATGTTGAATGAGGATCGCAGCTCGCAATGATACCCATCCAAATACCTTCTCCGTACCATTGATTACAGCACGATCACTCTCCAGACCGTGCTTAGGAGTTTCTGGCGCTTTTGCCCTGTAGGTTAGGTGCTTGAATCGCAGCGCCTGGGATTCAATAGGTTTTGATAACCATTTTTTTAGAGAATGATTTTTGAGTTGTGAAACCAGGTGTAAATATCCACTAAATCTTGAAGATTGCAAATCTTTTTGGTGGTAGCCCAGGTGCGACGTTTAAGCACCGCAAGGCGGTCCCGGAGCATGGCACACGTGTGATTCAAGTCAAACATGGGGTCGCGGTGCTTTCTTTTGAGCTCTCCATAGCCTGCCACGCACCCTCTTCCTCCGGGTACGGTGATGTGATTGGCTTTGGGTCTGTGCTTTTTGATCATGCTTGGGTACATGGGATTTTTATCAGTAGTGATGGTAACATCTTCGGTCATGTACTGAGTTAAACCTCCCCATAATATGTCCCATCCCTCTGGCCTACCATCCTTTCTCTTGCCATATTTTTTCACGCTAATTTTGGCTAAGTTGCCATTGGAGGGTTGGGTGGAGACTCTCATTCCCATGACAAATCTGGTTTTTGTCTCTACAATCAGACCTATGGCCAGGGGTTTGAGTTTGGTGTGTTCAAATGTCTGGAGATCGTCAAACTGCACATTGGAGAATTTATTGTGTTCCTTTAGTAGCTTAACCTGCGCCTTTCTGGCTTTCTGCGCCATCATCTTGATTTTTCTCTCCACAGCACCGTAAGAAATTTTAAGGAAACTGGCGATTTGCCGTTTGGCCACCCCCCTCATGGCAAGGCCAAGTATTTTAGGTGCGGTGCGCAGATCTTGGAGGCGGTAGGTGGGACTGTTGGTTTGTTCCGAGAATCCTTTCTGGCAATCATAACAATAGCCGCGGTGCACAAGCCTTTTGTCGCTAGGGCGGCGGTAGGTGCCCTTGCGAATGGTGTGGTGAGATTGTGGATTTTGGTCCGCATTGGGACCCCCTGCCCTAGGGCAAGGCATCGTCTTTTTCATGGAGTGGGTATAAACCAAGATTTTTGAAAAAGCGTGGACTATTTTTGACTCTGTTGGGCTCTTTTTTTCCACTTTTCCCATTTCAAAAATAGGCTCAAAACCGATTAGATATTATGTCTTTACAATCAGTAGTTTATGGTTTTAAACACTAAAATTGATAGGTGTATTTATGGGATCCTGAGGAAAAGTTTGGGCGGATTAGACTTTATGGAACTCTCGTTAAAGTCATGACTTCGGGATATTCGTCGCTACTATCTGAATCAACAGAACTGTTGAAAAGGATGATTTTATCTTGAGTGAGTTCAGCAACAACGAGAGCTGCTGTTTGTTTTCTGGGGACTGGACTTGCTGTATTGCAGCTGCCGTTCGCACTGCTTGCTGTGTCAGTAGTTTTGATTACAAGAATTGAATTGGAATACACCTTGAATGTTGGATTGGAGAGATCGGAAGCGTGGCAGGCGGTTTCAACGATACTCCGGCCATCCTGATAGGCGCCATAGCCTTTGCACAGGAAGCGATGAACACCATAAAGGCAGCCGGACTCAAGTGAAATTGTCCCATCATTTCTCACTTCTAAGGCGCTGTTCAATGCATCGAACTGGGGTGGAAGCCTGGTTGGCCTGGAGGGCAACAGGTCTGCTGAAGATACATTCCAGCGTCCAACAATGACATCAGCCAATTTTGGTGCCACTTCATTTTGAAGTGCATC
This sequence comes from Silvanigrellaceae bacterium, assembly GCA_044339525.1. Taxonomy (GTDB): domain Bacteria; phylum Bdellovibrionota_B; class Oligoflexia; order Silvanigrellales; family Silvanigrellaceae; genus JBIIVH01. The sequence goes on from JBIIVH010000016.1 coordinate 1,807, forward strand.
CCTCAAATTCTTGCTTTTCAATCTCCCAATGGTTACTTTGTCATCTTCGCTCAATTGAATCTGCTCGGGGCGCACTTTGGTGTTGGGATCGAGTTCTGCCTTTTCTTCGTCTTGTGCCAGTGCTAAAGATTGCAATCCTAAAAGCACATTGGACGCTAAGAATCTTTTGTTTGTGCTGGCAGCGGCCGCTTCAGGAGATGGCTGAGCGGAAGGCTGGGTTTCGGAGCCGGGATTTCCTGTTTTTTTTGATTTTTTTGCACAGTCATTTAAGTTAACTAAGGCAAGCAGAGCTAAAGAAACATGGATTCCTTTCAATGGAAACCTCCCCAAGATCAGATGATTGGATAGACACTTTGGGTTTCGATGTCGGATTATAGTTAAGGCTTAGACCGGAAAGTTAGGCCACGTGTGCCAGGATTTGGACAATGGTGCTGGGAATGACCTGAGTGAGTCGGTCCGCATTTCATAAGGGATGGTTTTCAAGGGCGGCAATAAGATCCGAAAAAGCCTGAAAATAAATGGTTTGAATATCATTCACCACAATATTGGCTACCTTGGGATTATAGCTATCTAAAGTTTGGGCACGGGACTCAATCATGTCCAGCCAGATTTGCCCGTTTTGCACCAGTCCGCGCTTAATGGCCAGCCGAAAAGCATCTCGGCTTCCTTGAATCCCAAACTCCCTTTGTGCTTCATAAAAGTCTTTGATTGTATTCCAGGCCAGTTCATAATTGTACTCAAAACATTGAATTAACCCCTGTTGTTCTAAAGGATTCAATCTCTTTTGAGCCATAAATAGAGAAAGCTGGTCAAAGGCTAATTTAAAATTTTGAAGACGCTGCCTCCAGCGAAGAGGTATCGAAGTCATAGGTGTGAGCCTTCTGAGAAGCTTAGTGGGAAGGATCCTAAATCAAAAACCCGTGGAGTGCAAAAACTGCACCCATCCATTGTGCTTTTTTACTCTTAGAGACCTGTTATCATTAGAAAATAGCCTATGTGGCCGTGTTGCCTTTTGCTAGGCGCTGGAAACATTGGTCTTAAGTGGCTTATTTTTAAGGAAAAGCACAATTGATGAATGCAGTTTTGGGGGTTTGCACTTCCCTTATCCTTCTAACCTGCGGATCCAAACAAACAAAGTCACTTTTGGTGGGTTCTCTCCCCCAAAAGGCCGCAAAATTGTATTTAAATCCCACTCAAATCAGCTCCACTCCCGCCGAAAATCCTTTGTATCTTTATTATGTTAACCGGTCCAATGCCCTCACTCCTTTGAACGCTCAGGTTTCAGCGGATCGCACCCAGCTCGTGTTTCCTTGGGAGGCCAACCTTCTCCAGACCGGAGATCTCAAAGACCCCCAAGTCTTTTTTTTGGACTTATTTTTGAGTATGGGCAAAAACAATGAGTACACGTCCCTTATCGTGAGTCAAGACGCGGGCAATCAAGCCAAGACCCATCAAATGGACCTAGTGCTAACCACTTTGGATCTTTTACAGGCCAATCCCACCGCAGGGGCCAAAGTTCCTTTTCAACGCCTTACCGTGCGATTGCAACGGCAAGACCGGTTTTCCACCACCCAACTCTTGGAGCTTAACACCCCGGACGCCCCTGTGGAATGGAATGAGGTGACTTTCGCTTTGGCCCAGGTCAAAAACCCACAAAAAGAACCCCTATCGGGAGCCAATCTGTTTGTTTTTAACTTAGACGATACCCAAAATGCCCAGGGAAAGGCCCAGCCCATCTGGACATTACCCCAATACAAACCCATTGCTTACCTTACGAGCGGCGAAGGAAAGGCCCTAGTGGGTCCCATTTATAAGGATGCCCAAACGGCGCGGTTTCAGTGGTTTGCGCAAAAGGACGGACTTTGCCTCACCCTCACTAACCCCCAGTTCACCAAAGACCTTTCCGAAACCCGAATCCTTGCCTTACAGACCATAGAAACCTGTGAAACGGCCGTTGATTTTAAGGGGCGTTTAAGCCAAAAGTTCCAAACCAAGGTAACACTGAGCACATCTAGGTCCCGTCTTGTGGTCGGTGGAAAGGAAACCTATTACACCAATGAGGCCCAGGAAAGTTTCGCAATAAAATTAGAGGAACCTGTTTTGAGGGGATTTAAAGTGGTGAGAACGGAGCTCACCGCCGATGATGCCCGCACCACGGCGTCAGATCCCGTGATCTTTAATTACTTTCAGCCAAACGTTACTTTAGACACTTATGATAAATTCTCAAAGTCGGGGGGCACTACAGGTCGCTTTTTGGTCGAATTTTTTACGCTGCCCTCTGGAAATCAAGATCCGGCGGTAGGAGATGCCTCCAAAGCCTTTGGCACCTTTCTGTTTGATAAAAGCACCACCCTTCCCAAGTTTAACGTAACAGGAACCACTCCCGACACCACCTTGGTTTCGCCCACGGGAGTGGCCAATACGGTGGAAGAATCCGGCTCTACTTATGCTCTCAAGGTGGTTTCGGAAAAATGCGCCGAAGGGTGGTCTTTTGGAGCACTCCTTGGGGAATTTAATTTAGAAAGTTACACTTATTTTCCGTGCCTAAATGGTGCCGTGGAAATTCCATGGTTGGCCCTAAAATCCAGTCAAAAAGGAGAGACCACCATTAAGCTCTCCCTTAAAAATGTCTATGGGAATGTGAGTGCCGAAGAACCCACCATCACGCGGACCACGGTGACGGTGAAGTAGAGAAATTTCCCTATTCTTGACTCTAAGCCAAAGTTAAGCCACCTTAGGGAAAACCATTGGGAGAGCCTACACGTGTGACTTCCCATTCCTGCACCTTGTGCCAAAAATTGCGTCAAGATAGCTCGGCTTCCCGATGGGACATCCCAGGTGTTCCTTTAACGGTGTGGGAAAGTCCTTTTGCCAGAGGTTGGCCTGGTAGCCTTATGGTGGTGTATCAAAAGCATTTGGAAGAGATGAGCGACATTTACCCTTCCGAATCCCTGGATGTGGGAAAAGCGCTCATTCATCTGGAAAAATCCCTTCGCCAAAACACGCCCTGCACGCGAATTAATCTCGTAAAATTTGGAAATGAGTGCCCCCATCTGCACTGGCACCTCATTCCCAGACACTTTAGTGAGCCTCAATCCAAGCGCAATTCTTGGGAAATTTGGCAGGCCGACCCCACTTATGCCTGGCAGTGGAGCTCCCCTCTATCCACTAGTTACTTTAATGACGTGCAATGGGCTTACCAAAATTTTTCCCAAGCCTCTTCTTCGGGAATTTTTGGCACCAGTTTGTTTCTTCGGCATGCCGACCCGTCAAAGCAACAATGGTTTCATGCCCTCTCCTTAGAAATGCAATGGGAATACACTCAAAACCACCCTTCCCTGGTGGAAAGCCTGCTCATGAAACAAAATTATGGAGCCCGAAATTGGGACACCATTGGAGGCAATCCCGAGCCCGGAGAGTATCCCAGCCAAACGGCCCAACGGGAACTTTTGGAAGAGATGGGTTGGGTAGCCCTAAGGTTATTGGAGGTGGGTAGGCAATGGAACGACCACCGCATCAAAGGATTTGTTTACCTCGCCCAAGTGAAGGAGTGTGCTGCGCTTGCAACACAACCCCTTTGGAACGATAACCCGTTTCGAGTCCCCTGTGATGAGGTGGAGGAGATTCGTTACTTTAATTTGTCTTTTATTTTGGGAAACACATCTGGTTTTTTTAAACCCGCTGTGGTGGCGAGACACCTCGCCTTAGTGAAAAACGAGGTTGATTTTAGATCTCCCTAGGGCTCCCTTTTCCTAGACACATTGCCTAGTGTCACGGACGGTGTGCCCATTCCCATTTTTTGCATTCCGCCTTTTGCCCCATTTTTGCCGAGAGTTCCCCGTGTGATCTCTTTCCCAAATAAAGGAACTCCCTATGTCTATACCCAAGCGCACTGCCGTTACCCTTTTAGCTCTAGCTTCTACCCTTTCCTTTTGCGGAAAGAAAAAATCCAAAACGGAAACTCAAACCAGCACCACCACGGGACGATCGTTCTCCTCTGAAGCCACGGGGTCCCTAAATCTCACCCAAACCTTTGATGCCGTTACGCCAGCTGGGCTTAAAACCCAACCCACCTCCCTTTCCTTGGATGAGGCCGATTCGGTGTGCGATGCCCTCTACCCCACGGTGGGTGGCCCTGAAAACAAATCTTGCAAACTAGCCTTTGAAATTAGGCAAAGGTTTTTCCAGAAAGGTCCTACGGTGATTCGCGACCGACTCAAAGACTTTGAGTCCCGTCTATCGGGCACCTTGGAACGCACGTCCGATGCTTACCTCCCATGCTTAAATCCCAATCATACCCAGAGCCAAATGTTAGAAACGGCTAAACAAGGGGGAAATGAAACCGTGGAGGTGCCTGCTTTTAAGCGGGTAGACATCGCCCTCAAGCAAACCTACAAAAATAATTTAGTGCTAGACACCCAAAAGACCCTAAGCGTGAGCTGCAAAGAGGAGTTTGGAGACCCTGGAAGTCAAATTCGAGTGGCCTTTGGGAAAAAAGATGGCACGTGGTCCCTTTTTCAGGAGCAGGCCAATGGCATTGGGAGCTTTGGCACAGTGGATTCTTCGGATAACATCGAATTGTGGTTTGTGGTGGGGGATCGAAAAGCATCGGCCACTCAGGACGCCCTGGAAGCCGCAGGATCCTCCGCCAGGACAGCCTATTCCACATCCAGTGGGGTGGCCCACATCCTGGCGAAGCCCAATCAAGGATTCATGGGAATTTCCCTTGTGGGGTCTGGGATGGGTCCTGGGTGCGGGTCCCAAATCCTGATCAATGATAACGCCCTGTATTTTAAAGGTAATATAAACAATTACGGCAAGTGTTATGCCGACGACTTTGGCTCCGACGATAGCGGACCAGCTTATGATTCCTCCTTAAATCAGGTGGAATTGTGCATGGAAGTCTCGGGCAGCCAGCCCACCAAACCCACCAATGGCATCACCCACTGCGTGCAATCGGGACTTCTACAGCTGGATGATAACGGCGCGGTGCAAGACCCTTTTACCGCAGCTGGACTTAAAAAACTGACCGCTGTTCCCGGTGGTTCGGGCTCCACAGACCTTTTTGTGAGGGCTTACATGGGCCCCCATTTTATGGCAGATGCCGATCTGAGTCAAATCCCAAAAATGCTCCAAGTGCCCCTAATGAAAGAAGATAAGATAGAAATCAAAGGCTTCCATGCACAAAGCGCGGTGCTGACCCCCAAAACGACCCCCAGGGGTAAAGTTTCTGTGTCTGCGGCCTGCAACGCCAGCGTTCCCGAAAGGCAAACGGCTTTTGAGGAAGAGTTTCGCTTAGGAGTGGAAGATTTTCTAAAAGCCAAGGTGGAAAAAGCCAAAAGCACCACCACTTCTCCCAGTAGTGCCACCCCAACTCTAGAAACCTTTTTGACTCAGCTAAAACAGGCGTTTCTCCAAGCCAGCCCTGCAAACCCACTGCTCAAATTCACCCTCAATCGAAGCCTGGGAACAAGCTTCAGAGGTAGCTTCTTTGGTACCTATCAGCTTTCCACACAGGAAAATGGTACCGCCGTAAAATCAGGGGATCTTGTGGCACCGGGGGATGCCGCGTCCCCTAGGGCTTCCACGGAGGTGGATCTGCAAGGTTTAGCCCTGGAATCCAATTCCGTGGTGGTGTTAAAGCTTAAAGGAACCCTTCAACTCGATTGCGATAATTCCAATGGGATTTCAAGAACCGTTGGTTTAAAAATCGGTTTGCCACAACTTCAATGGCAAGAATCCAAAAGTAATCCCTAACCCAAATAAGAGGTGTTTTTCATGCCCATGATCAATGACGTTACCACTCGTTTTCCAGACGCCCCCCAGTTTGAACTTTTGGCTGGGAAATTGGCCAATGAAGGCCGATCCATGAGTTACCCTGAGTCCTTTTGGGCCATACAAGCTCAAAAGCACCCGGAGGTAAAACCTCTTGTGGTGACCTTGGCTCCCGATGTCACATTTGAACGCATCTCCCAGTTGGCGGCCCAACAGCCCCAGTGGAAAATCGTGGGGAAAGACCCCTCCCGAAGACGCCTTGAGGCCATTGCCACCACCAAGTGGCTTCGATTCAAAGATGATGTGGTGATTGAGGTGCTGCCACAAGGTAACGGAAGTGTGGTGCACATGCGCTCTAAATCTAGGCTTGGTAGGGATGACTTTGGGGCCAACGCCAATCGCATCACGCAATTTTTAAAGAATTTTTAAAGCCTTTCCAAACCCATGGGCCAGGGCAAAGCTTAAAATTAAGCTAATCAAAATGGCCCAACCAAAAGGAACATAAGGATTCCATTTGGGCCACACCTGGTGCCAAATGGCTATCCATCCGGTGTGGGTTAAAAACAGTGGAAAAGACAAAGTTCCCAAGTAAACAAAAATTTTGTGATACTTTTGTTTTACAATGGTTTCCTGAAACGCCAGTCCCATCACCAGGGCAAAGGCCACCAGTCCATTGGGCCAAATCCCATGTCGCTGAACCGGAGTAAAGATCAAAAAAAGTACGGAAATTGCAACTATAATGGCCAATCCCCATGCGATTGTTGGAGTCCAGTTTGGTTTCAACGGAATCTGTTTTAAATGAAAAACCCAATGGTAAACCCATGCTCCAATCAATCCCAAGGCAAATTCCAACATCATGGGATTGGTAAAGCCTAGTTGAATGACCTCATAGATCTCCAAGGCATTGATGGGTTTTGGTTCGTAGGGATTCCAAATGGAATTAGGATTAAAAAAAACGGGAATTATAAGAAGCAATAGCAAAGCAGGAATTCGATAAGATTTCAGAAAAACAGTAACAGACAACGAAACATAGAACAACATTTCATAAAAGAGTGACCAAACCACAATATGAAACATATAACCATAAAACGGGGCTGCCCCTTTGCCTGTGGGAATAAAAAGAAAACTATGCAAGATTCTTTGCCAATAATTCTGGCTTCCAAATTCAGACCACGAAACCAATACCACCATTACAATCGAAACCCAAGTGGGAATGACGATTCTAAAAAACCTTCGGTTTAGATATTTTGAAAAGGTGATTTGATTCACTTCGGATGATTTTTGAATCAAGAGCCCGTTCACAAATCCGCTCAACACAAAAAATACGTCTACTCCTAAAAATCCATTAAACCAACCCTGCATTCCCACCCACGTATTACCCCAGTTTTGGGCTAACCCCCAGTGAAAACACAAAACCCAGATGCTAGCAAATCCTCGAAGAGTCTGTAATGAATCCAATCGTTCTAACGATGTGGACTGAGTTTGCATCCCGATTCCTTTTTAAAAAAACCAGTTTTGTAATCGGTTTCGTTTTATAAATATTTTTTCAAATCTGCCAAATATTAGGCAGTATATCATTAATTCAAATCTGAAAATGACACCATTAAAATTTACCAGGAGTGGCTTTAATAGAAAGTGTGGAAGTTGCCTTGGAAATCGGTTTTTTGGGCAAAGTAGACTTTCCTGGAACAAAAACATCGCAGTGTTTTTTCTTTTCGTTGTAAGCCATCCAGGCACTGATTCCTTGCGTTTCCAAAACACGTCTCGCGCACTTGGCATTCACCAAGGGATCGGTGAGTTCCGTGCGGCTCACGCCACACTCGCCCAACCACACATCGTTGATCTGGAATAGCCCTGTGTCCTGAGTGCCATTTTTATTCACGTTTTTTGCCCTAGGGTTGTAAGAACTTTCATAGCGCGCGGTGCAGGTCATCACCCCCAAATGTTTCTTAGGAATTCCCGCTATTTTTAACAATTGCGCCACTTCCACGTCGGACATCACATAGGCGGGTAGTGCTTTTTTCTTTTTCTTAGGTGCTTGAGCTGGCTTTGAAACGGAAGAACCTACTGAGTTAGATTTTTTGGGTGTTTCTTTGTTTTCCCTAATGTTGCTGGGTTCACTGCTTATACTACGATTCATTTCGTCCCGGAAATCCTCCTTGGGTAGCTCTTTTTCAGAGGATTCCGAATGGAAGCGGTGGAGCATCCATCGGTCGGCGCTAACTCCAAACTCCATAAAAAAAAGGGATAAAGCCACTAATATAACCAACTGACCTTTCCAAGCGCTTCCCTTTTCAAACCACTTTCCAAACCCGTTTTTAATGTCCGTAGCTGTCTCTTCGGTAACAGAAGGGAGGTGATGATCTGTCGTTCCTTGCCCTAGTTTTCGGATTCGGACCCAAATTTTTTTGAATTGAAACGACATCACACTCTCCCACTTCTTTTCCAGTAGGAAGCAAAATCAGATCCAAAATTTAATCCTATATTTTTAGCCTCTTAAGACTAAGCTCCTCCAAACAAGATGTCTAGCAAATGGTCACTTTGTGCAATCATCGGAAGCCTCCCCTGAGGTTGGGGGCGCCGTGGCCTGGGTGGAGTCCACGGGAGTCTGGGCCGCCAGTTGCGGTGTGCCTTCCACTTCGGGCCCATCAGGAAGTGTAGACAAAGAAAGAGATTTTTTAAACTCTGCCACCGCTTTTTCTAAGGTACCATGCTTTTGGGTGAGACAAGATTTGTAATTTCCATACATCTCCCTCCAAGAGTTTTCACCCCACTGGCCTTGTTGGACATATGACTTACGTCCAGAATTCACCATATCCAAAGTCCAAGGCGTTCCTTTGGTTCGACAGGGATTGGCGGACCCAGAGCTAATTTTCTTGCATTTTCCACCATTTTCAGACGATGTCCACCAATAAAAAAAGGAACAAAAATCGCCGCTTCCCTTAAAAGGGGAGATGTTTAACCCTCCCGATCCGCATATTTTTCCCGATTCGTAGTTTTTCTCTAAACGAATATCCACCTGAAAAAGCCCATAACATTCGCCAGATGTGCAGTTTCTGGTTTTAAAATAGTTACCAGCTCCCACCATGGCCCACTGCAAAGAAGCCGCAGACTCAAAATCTTTCACCGTGGCAATAAAGGCCTCGGGATGGATGGGTTCCTGACCACTGGCCATCATGTTTTCCAACATAATATTTGAGTAATAAGCCACGTTTTTAGCAACACTTGTGGCATCCTTTGGGGAAGGTGGGGCCGTGATGGCCTTACCTTGGCTCACCAAACTTCTCATGATGGGTCTGCCCACTTCCTGAACGCTGGGTAGTATGGTGCCACAACGCTGGGACTGCCCCCCTTGACCCCTTTGGGTGGCCTGGGTATCACTGTCCCCAGAAGTTTGACGTGCGGCACATTTGGGAGACGTTAATTTCTGTACACACCCACCTGGGAAAAGGGAAAGGAACGCAAGGATTAAAATACACTTTAACTTCAAATGGTTGACTCCCTGCTCCCATAACGATTGGGGGACACCCCTGATTTTCGGTAAAAAGGGGTACAGGTTTAAGTCAAAGATCCCATTTGCATCCGCAGGTAACCCAGCTGGAACAGGACCAATATGTTTGGTGATGTGGTAAAAAAACGATTTAAACAGCAAAAATTAACTTACTTAGAAGCCAGCCTAGCCCTAAACATGTCCCTTTCCTCGCTCAAAAGGCTTCTTAAATCTCAAAATCCCACTCTCTTCCAATTGGAAGCCATATCAGAATTGGTGCACCTGAAGCCTGATGAACTTGTGGCATTGTGTGGATTAGGGAGAAAAAACCACCTTTACTTAAGCCTAGAACAAGAGGAGGTCTTAAGCCAATCTAGGCCTCTCTTTGCGCTTGTGGCTTATCTGAGACAAGGACTTACCTTAAAAGAAATCCAAAAACGCCATAACCTGGATAAAGGAATTCTTTGGCGCTGCCTTTACAAACTGGAGGATGCCAAGTTTTTGAACAATTCAGACAAGAGCTTCAAAATCTATTAAAAGACTGGCAATCCAGGGCTCGAATTCAAAAGGGTTTAAACGCCGCCAAAGCCTCCCATGCCGTTGCCATTGCTTACGTGGATTTTTTAGAGGTGGATGGAATGACCGCGCAAGATTGGATTCTAGCCCAAAGATAGAGTTTAGCGAGAAGACAACACAAAGGGGTATTTCACGCTCACGGTTCCGTTGCCCCTAGGGATGGGAAACTTCCACCGTTTGATGGCACTGACAATGCATTGCTCGCAACCCGCACTGCCTAGGTCGGACGAGGCGATGCTGGCGCTTTGAACTCTTCCGTTGGGGCTAATCACAAAGGATGTAAGGACTTTTCCACCCAAATCTCTCCTTCCTTGCAAAAACCTCTCGTAACAGGCTTTGATTTGTGCTAGATTGGCCCGGATCACCGCCTCAATCTCCTCTCGGGTAAGGCTACCTTCGGTCACCACATCTCCTTCCGGAACTTGCACCGTTGTGGCTGCAATTCGTTTGCCTCCACCTGGCGCTCCGTCACCACCGGCTCCCCCGCGACCTCCCGAACCTCCAAACCCACCGGCTCCTCCGCCTAATCCAGCCAAGGCTTGCCCAGGACCCCCTGTGCTTAAAGAACTTTGATTGCCAAGACCTCCAAACCCGTGGGAACCCCGTTTGCCAGACCCGGCGCCCGCGCCAGCGCCTCCGCCCGAGGATTTTAGCCCAGAGGCCACTTCTCCTACTCCCGATAGATTCAGAGTTTTTCCAAGCCCAGAGCCCAACGCATCCAGATTGATGCCACCGGTTTGACCCTTTTTGCCATCTTCCACACCCATCGCATCATGTTTTTCGTTACCTTTGCGCTGACCTGCAAAAGCACCTGTGGTACCACCTTTTTTACCTCCACCATTTCCAGGGGAATTATCCAATTTTCGAGACAAATTAGAGTCATTGTTCTTTTTACCATCATCACTCTTAGCCACACCCGGATTTTTAGTTTGTGGCTTCACCTCTGGTACCTTAGACTGTTTGGGATCAAGCTTAGGAACATCAGGTGCCTTCACGGGAGAAAGACTCACGGTTTTTTCCACTTTCTTTTCAGGCGCCGGAGTGGTCACAGGCGCTTTCGTGGGAGGAGGTGGAGGGGGTGTCACCACCTTTGGAGCCTTCACGGGTTCAGGCGTGCGCACCACCACCGTTGGTTTGGGCTGGGGAGCTTCATTCACTGGTTTGGGTGTAGGTGTTGCAAATGTAATACGTGTTTCCCAAGCCTCTTCATCGATCATCTTGGAAGAGGCATCATTCACAAAATAAAGCATGAGAGCCGACTGAATGAGCCACACAAAAAACGCATAAAGAAAGATGATAGGCTTTCCATCCAAATCATCGAATTTTTTAAATATGGGGTTGGGAGGCACAACGTTCATAAGAAAATAGCTCAGAGGTCCATGTTTAACAAGTGCTATTTCCCTGGACCCAAGTGTTACTTTAGAAGGTCCTTGCACCTTATCAAACGTGTTACCTCGTCTAACGCGTGCTTTCATATCTTGGTCAAGGTAAATGGTCGTCTTGCCATCAGCCGCACGTGCCAGCTTGGTGTTTCGAGTGGTGGCATTGGGCCCAACGCCAATCAGATGTCCATCGCTCTCGCTTCCAATGATCACATCATTGGGTTTAATCTCATCCTTTGAACTGGAACGATCACCGCCATAATGACGGACGTCAAGAATGATTTCATCCCAAAAGGCAACAACCTCAAGTGTGGTCCCGGCAGGTTTTTCTTTGCCAGGCTGAAAAAGTAAAGGAAACTTCACATGGGGTCTTTGGACAATCACCTCACGGCGGGCAGGCTTTTTAGCGTTACGTTGCGGAGTTTCTGGGGACCGGCCCATTCCACCTCCCACTGCCTTTTTTTCTTGCACTCTATCTCTCTGATTCTGTTTTTCCGCCTGTTCATAAGCTTGAGAATCAAAAACCTCTATGGTCACAGAGCCAATTTTAATGACGTGGCCAGGCAAAACTTTTGCCACCACATCCACAGGAGCCCCATTTAGCCGGACTCCTAGCTCGCTCGCCATATCTACAATCGTGCATTCACCCTGATCATCGATCTCTATCATGGCATGAATGGGTTCAATTTCGGAACCTGGCAACACAATATGGCAAGAGGGAAGTCGGCCCACAATCACTCGCCCTGTTTCCAAAACGATTTCCGATGGGCTTCCCTGTACCACTTTGCTCGATTTAAGTAACAAAGCCATGATCTTTCCTTACGTAAGACACCAAGTGTGGAAAACCTTGTAGGTCAACCGAAAGTAAAACCTCCGGCATCCGTTCCGCTCAAAATTGCTACTGCACCTCAGTGTACCAAATAAACACCCACACCAGGAGATTGTGTGCCAAAGAAATTACAAGGCAGTTCTTTCTTTTATGATTTTCCTTCATTTACCTGAACTTCCTGCTGCGCCCACGGGCATGGAATTTAGTTTTGTAAGGAGATCGTTGGCACGACTGTCTATGTTTTCAATCGTACCTGGAGTTTGAAAATATTTGTTGAGGACCTCAATTGCCTCCTTTCGATGCTCCGGTTTGTCAGAAAGTAACAAAGCGTAGTTCCAAAGAATGCGCCGGTCGTTCGATTTTTGTTTGTACAAAGCCTGAATCAGGGGCACGGCTTCTTCGTGCTTACCTCGAGCCCGGAGTGCGGTCGCTAAACCTAGCCTTGCGTTAACACTCATAGGTAATACATTAAGCACAGACCTAAAATAGGAAGTGGCTCCTTCTGCATCTCCCGCCTTTAACGCCAAAAATCCCAAAGTGAGCGCCGACGGCAAATAGGGAGGGTTTGCCGTTGCGGACTTTCTCATTTCAAAAATGGCTTGTTGCCTTCGGCCTGCTTCCCAATAACGAATGCCAAAAGCATGGGACACAGCTGACTTAACCTCCTGGTTACCCTGGGAAATTCTAAGAGCTTTGTCTAGGAGATACTCGGCCATGGAAAATTCTTTTCGAGTAAGTGCATTATAGGCACTTTCAATGAGAAACCACGGATTTTTAGCACCAATTCCACCAGCCCGTCGCTGGATGTTTCGATAGGTATCCGGATTTTCTTTATTGAGACGCAGCAACGTCATATAAGTAACAAGTAAATTCACATTGGTATCGTCTTTTTTCACCAATTCTTCAATGCTACTGATGGCACCATTAAGAGTGTTGATTCCAACAGACCCTTCTAGGGCCAACTCATTGCTGAGTGTGGTGATGATAAAAACTTGCTCTCCAAATACTTTGTTCTCATTTTGTTCCCCAGCTCCTTCCTTGGCATCTTTTTTATCCTCTTTCTTTGTTTCCGTATCTTCAGCCGCTTTTTCTTCATTGGCATCGGAGGTACTGGAGCAGGAAACCGTCTTAAGGTAAGAGGTGGTGCCTAAACCAAAATATAACACCCACCTTACAACCGATTTCAATACAATTGAATTTGTTTTCACCGCTCTCCTCCTCGCAATTGAGAGATCACGTCAGGCATTTTACCCACACTCATCACCTGCGAACCCACAAATAGTCCTTCTGGCACATAATCATCAATTCGATGAAACTCTGAAGGGGCAATCACAGCTAAACTATCGGACACTTTCTTGGAAAATTCAGTGTAGACCGCAAATTTCGTGATCACTTTCATGGCCTCTTGCAAAGCCGTTTTGGCTTGCTCTATCATGGCCTTACCCACCTGTTTATCCAAAAGTTCTTTCAGTTTTTTCACGTCATCGGGAGAAGCTCCCGGAGGAATGGGTGGAGACCTCACCTCCTTGGCAAACAATTGTGCCGCCTCACCAATGTGAAACAAGGAGGCCACAGCCCATTCCGAATCTCCCACCTTTATAACCGATCTAAAGTTGGTTTTGAGTTCCTCAAATACTTTTGTTTTTTGTTGAATGGAAGATAACAAATCACTGAGATCTTTTTTATTGGCGGTTAAACGGACCGAACGAAATTTATTCAACACAGGAAGCTGTCGTTCATACTCCATACGTGCCAATTCGGTTAAGGAGAGATCGTCTACTTCCTTCGGGTATTTTCTCTGCAGGGAAGCAAGCTCACCCTGATGACGCTTCACTTCAGAATTTCTACCCATTTTACGGTCGCCTTGGATCACTCGGGCTAAATACTGCATTTTTTGGCGATTAGGGATATTGAGACGCATGATATTTTTATCAACCATCTCTCCAAACTCTTTAAAACGATTGGTACGTTCATAAAGATCTGCCAAGACGCGTGCTCCCTCTTCCGCAGCTTTACCACCTTGTTGAATCATTTTTCCACAAACACTTACCGCACTATTTACGTTACCAAGGGCGTCATAAAGGTAACAAGTTTCTCGGGAAATAGTGGCCGATCTTTTATCTTTTGGAAACTTGGTAATAAAGTCCAGGGACAAACTCGCAGCTTTATCCAGTTGTAGGCGTTGTTCTGCCACATCAATCACAATGAGCATGGCTTCCACGGCCTGAGGTGACTTGGGATACTTTTCATAAAGTAGGGTAAAAGCACCAATGGCTTTTTCCGATTCTCCTGCTTTACGGTAGTTAATCCCTGCGTTCATGAGGGCTGCCGGAGCGTCTTTACTTTGGGGACTTGCCAAGGCAAATTTTTCAAACCCTTTAGCCGCTTCTTCAAACTTACCACTCTTTTCAATGCCAGAAATGGTTTCAAACTGAGCACTCTCCTTAATCACACCAATCCTGGAGCCCACATCCCCTTTGTTGAATTCTGGAATCTTATCCAAAAATTGCGCTGTTTCCAGAAGTTTTTTCTTATCATTTCCACTCATCCAAAGAAGTAACTTAGCAGCCACTTCGCCTTCTTTTTGCTTAGCAAAATCAGTGGCCAACGCTTTTAAGTGCTTTTCAGCGGACACATAATGGTTATTTTTCAAATAGATTTCAGAAAGATCCACTTCACAATCAAGTGCTCCTTTAGACTTCGGAGAGCGGGTGATGAGCCCGTTGCACACCTTAATGTACTGTGTGAGCTCTGGAGCCAAAGGCAATGCCTCTCCACCCAATTTGGCTTCCTGTTTCCGAATGCGCTGCATGGTTTGCTCCACAAGCACATAGGATGAAGAGATCAAATACTCGTTTACTTTTACATAAAAAGGATGTTTGGGCGTCATTTCTGGCTGTTTAATGAGCCTATCAAATGTAAACACGGCCTCCCGGTGCCGATTGTGGGCATATTGAATTTCTCCTAGCAGAAAGGCCACTTCGATGGAATCTTTTCCGTTGGGAAAATATTTTAAATAAAGATTATAGCCAATTTCAGCCTGAGCGAAAAAGTATTTGTTGTTGTCTTTCTGCGCCAGCTGGTGCATTTTTTTGGGGTAGTTGATAGCAACCGCCTGAATTCGTTCTAAATTCTCCTTTAGATCAGACTCTTTCGCGTTTTGTGTGGCCCAGGGAGATTTATCATTAAAACGGCTTAACAGGATTTCCAATTCTTTCCAAAGCAACGTTTTGTCTGCCTTAAGCCCGGCCACATCGACAATTCGAATTTGAACGGAAGCCGCTTTAAAATGACTTGGGTTTCGAGCCACAAATCTTCTCAGGATGCTCACAGATTCGTCATACTGACCTTTTTCTTCTAGATTAGAGGCAAGAAGCAATAGCATATCCCCGTAGTATTTATCTCCTCCCACTTCGGAAAAATACCTTTCAGCTCCCGATACATCTCCCAATTCTGCATAAGCTAGCACCATGTCCCTAAGGGATTCTTCTTTTAATTTAATTTTTTGCCCTTCATTGAGAACCCCTTGCTCACCGGAAAGTCTTACCACGTTTTGATATGCGCCCAGGGCATTTCTAAAGTTTTGATTGTTGTAATGACACCATGCGATTTTGTAGAGTGCCCACGGATAGATAGGAGAACGGGAAAAACGCATTACCTCACTATACGAGGTGAGTGCCTTCTTAAAATCTTGTTGGGAAAAATAAAACTCCCCTAACGCAAAGTGGGCGTCGGCTATACGGGGCGAAGATGGGAAATTGGCCACGATTAGGCTATAATACTTAGCCGATTCTCTGGCTTGGTTTAGACTATCCATGGCAAAGGCTATCTGAAAATAGGCCTCATCCACTTTTTTATGTTTTGGGTATTCTGAAATAAATTGCTGCGCCGTCTGAATGACCTTGCTGGTCCATTTTCGAGAATCGCGCTGAACCAACTGGGGTTCTGGTCCTTGCCTCCCAGACTTATCCCACTTATCCCAAGCCTGGTCATAAGATCTCGTTTCTTGAAAAAAGGTGAGAAGAGCGGTTTGGTGATAGTTTTCAATCAGCCTTCTAAGAATATCAGGATGCTGAGGTGTTCCCTTTTTAATTTTCTTGAGAAGCTTTTCTTCCAAAGCGATCTCTCTGAGCAGGGCTTTGTTTAGTTTTTTCTCCACTCCAACCGTTTCAATCTCAGAAAGGCTAATTCGGCCTCCTTTGCCCTCTCTTTTTTCCCTGATACTTTCCTTTTGCTTTTTTTTATTTTCCACTTCATTATCAGTTCTAGCTGTCACAGCCACTTTTGAATTAGAGGGTGCTACTTTAGAACGGGGAGCTGCGGATCCAAACTGCTCGGCCGAACTTCCAGAACGAGCCGATGCAGCTGGTTTCTGAGCTTGACCCTCCCCAATCACGCCTGCTCCCAGGCCCATCACCAAACAGCTAAAAGCAAAAAGTGTTCCACGCCCAAGTTGATTTAACTGCATATTCTTCATTCCGCTTTCTTTTTATTTGCTTTTCCAGAGCAACGCGAATCCAAATTGTACACGTAGCCACCCAATTCATCTTCCCAATATTCACCTTCAAAAGGCCAGTATTCAATCTCTTGATCCAGCCTTAATTCTCTCATGCCCTCGCCCCATTTTGAATTGTCTACGGGCTGTTCTTCATTGGCTAACTTGGAACGCAGTTCATCCGTCTTACCTGACAATATTTCCAAACTGATGAGCTTCGTTTGATCTTCTAGATCCTTTAGAAAACGCAATAAATCTAGACCTTGTGCAAACATGTCTTTACCGGCCAAACGGATCGTACTATCTTTTCTCTGATCAAATCCTTCCTTAATCGCAGCAGAAAGATTCACTTTATCCCAATCATTTCCCACTCGATCCAGAGCGATCAATTCTTTTTCAATACCACTTAAAACAGCGTTACTTTCCTTATAAATGTCTGATCGAGCGATGGAATCTACGATTTCAAGGGCACCTTCAAATTCAGTGAGACGATTTTCAGATCGGTATTGCCGGATCAGATTGTAAAACGCGCCTGGTTGCCCCTTAAATTTTCGGAGCAGTCCGTTCAGGTCCGCATAAGTGGGTTTATACCGTTGCTGGAAACTTCGAATTTGTTTTTCTACCTCTTTAAATCTACAAAGTCTCAAATAAGTGATGGCATTTAAAATATAGGTTTCAGGAAAAAATCGATTCTGAAAAAACGGAGAATGTATGGTATGAATGTTACCTAATGTATTATTGTGCTTTTGAATCATAAAAAAAGCCCACGCGCCCTCAAAAAGAGTTTGGAGCCAAAGATCGGAGTCTCTGGGAATTTTAGCATAATATTTAAAGGCTTCCCGATATCTTTTGCTTTCATAATAAACCCTGGCAATATTGATGGTTGCCAACTGACTCAGGTTTTCCACACTGGTGCGATCCACCACTCGATTAAAAGCGGAAAGTGCCTCCGAAAGTTCCTTTTCTAAGGTCAGGATCACACCAAGATGATATTGGGCCCGCGGGTAATAAGGATCATTTACGGGCACCCGACTAAACTCAGCTCTTGCGCCCTTCAAATTCTGTTTATCAAACGAATCCAATCCCCGATAATAGAAATAAAATCCCCTGGCGGCATTGGGTATAGCTAGATCTTTTGAGCTATTTTGCGCCAGTTGAATCACAGTGGCCCTTCCCAAAGGAGCGCGAGTGTTAATCTGCGCCAAAGCCTCCATGGCAACCCTAAAAAAGTCGGAACGGGGTCCTTGCATGGCAATTCTGGCATAAAAATAGGAAGCGCCGTAAAAAAATTTTAATTTCTTTAGGCTCTCGGCCAAACTAAACAAGGCAGAGTCTCTCATCCCACCATCGGTGGTCACCGCCACCATATAAAAAAGTTTAGCGGCTTGTTCGTATCGTCTTGCGCGAAAGGCCTTTTGAGCTTCCCCCATCGTACGATTTGGCTGGGCCAACAACTCCACAGGAATTACAAGCACGGAAACAACCAGACAGCAAAAAGCGAAAGCGCCCTTTCTAAAGGCTCCTTCGTTTTTTATTCTTTTTTTATATAACCTCAAAGAAAAATTCATGCCATCACCTTTGTATCCATACTGTCAAAGAAAATATCCCACACCAAGTGAAAGCACCACGCTGGATTCAAGTTTAGAATTATCAACAGGCGGTCTGAGCACCATCCATCTTATGTTCCAATTAAAAGCAAGTCGATTGTCTAGAAAATACTTCTGGCCCGTAGAAAAAGAAACCTGTGGGGGATTTCCTGATTTTTCCTCTACATTTAAAACTGCATCTTTGTTCGTTATGCAAGTGCTTTGCCTTTGTTTCACATTAGAAACTCCGCCAGAAGCAGATAAAAACCAGTCATAATAGATGAGCTCCCCTGAAGGGGTTTGATACTTGCCATAAACGGGAGTATAGCTTAATCCACCCCCAAAAATGCTATTCACTTGAGTCACAATGGGTTCGATCTGATATTCCGTGCCCAAAGTGCTACAATCTGACTTGTTAAACGTGAATCCAAATGCAGCATCTCCAAATAAAGAGATGGTTTCAGTGAAATGATAATGTAACTGAACATTTGTAAGATAAGTATAAATAAAACTTTTGTTCATCAAGGCACCAATAAAAGCCAGCGCCTCCAATTTCCCATTTTTCTGAAAAGATTTATTTTTTATAACTCGAATTTCATACTCTTTAAACTGCTCTTGAGCATTAACGGATCCAGGCCAGCTAAACAAAGAAAAAACCGCCACAAAAGACAGGGCAGAAATCACTTTGCGGCTCCCGGCGATGGTTAACATTAGCACTTCATTGGCCCTCAACGATAATAGTTTCAAAAGTTTATACCAAGGTCAGTTCACATCCAGCTTCTCAAATGCCAATTTCCAAGCGATAAATTCTGCCTGCTGCGCAGATAACATAACTCTTTTAATGATCTTAAATAACACCTCCCTATCCGATTCCAAAACCAAAGTGTTGATATCTGCTTCACTTAGATTTAAAGATTTGTCGCGATTACGCAGGGTAGCGTTGAATTTTTTTAATTCTTTAAATTTTTCATAGGCCACTCTTATGGCGCCTTGTTCCCTAAAACTGGCGGGAACATCACCATCTGGTCCGATGGGAATGGAAGTGGCACCCTGAATGATGATTTCATTTTTTGTAATAGATACAGAAGCCGATGCGTCTAGGGTCATTTTTACAATGGATCTAGGCAACTGCAAGTTAGCTT
Source organism: Silvanigrellaceae bacterium (assembly GCA_044339525.1). Classification (GTDB taxonomy): domain Bacteria; phylum Bdellovibrionota_B; class Oligoflexia; order Silvanigrellales; family Silvanigrellaceae; genus JBIIVH01. Next base: position 21,082 of record JBIIVH010000016.1, read on the forward strand.
TCGTTTCCACACTCTCCCCTGCCGAAGAAAAATTCATCAGCAAAAAAATGATGAGTATGCTAAAAATATCCAACATGGGATATAAATTGATGGTAAACCCTTCGCCTTCCTGTTGAATGCCAGCCACAAAACCTCCCTCGAACTATTGCTACAAAATAATATTGCCCAATACAATTTTTGGAATTAAAGAGTTTTTATCAACGCCACTTGGTACCTTATAATCGGCAGGCATGGGAATGGGCTGTCTACCTGGTCTTAATTCTCGCATGACATCTAAAACTTTTACCAGTGTTTCATAAGGAACGTCTAACTCCGTCATAACCGTTGCTAAATCCACAGTGGCATCTGCTGTACGTATAAAATAGAGCTTAGACTGAAACTCCTCAAAGCCCCGTTCATCGTACTTATACGTGTACTTCTCAGGATTGGCAGAGCTAGCGGTGGAACCCACTTCAAGCACAGCCTCTGTATTGTCCACGATAACGGTAAGGGTCTTTTTTGGCTTGGCTTCTATCTCTTTTTGCGGAGGAGGTAGTTTACTCGACAAAAACGGCACCTCGATCTTAATCTGACCAGTGGCACTAAACACGGCCGTCATGAGTAAAAAAGAAATCAACACACTAAACATATCAATCATCGGTGTTACGTTGATATCAAACGACTCTGTGGCTTTAGCTTTCTTTTTTCGGCCGTGCAGATACATGGATTTTTATTCCCCTGAACTTGAAGATTTAGATACTAAGTTGGCTCTTCTAAGCTGCAGCAGTTCAAGAATTTTAGAAGCAAACTCCAGCGTTTGGTCTTGCACCTTATTGGCCTTGCCACTTAGGATGCCGTGAAACAACATAGCCACTAGCGCCACTCCCAGGCCAAAGCCCGTAGCAAACAACGCGTGGCTAATTCCCTTCGCTAATTCCTGTTGCTTGGCCGCACCAGAAAGAGAAGCCACAGCCTCAAAAGAGGAAATAAGTCCTGAAATCGTACCTAGCAAACCCAGCAGCGTAGTGATGTTGGCAATCGTTCCAAACCACGTAAGGTAACGAGCACAAAGGGGAAGCCGCTCTGCGGTGGCGCTTTCAATGGCATAGGCCGTTTCCGTGGAACTTCGACTGGCACTTTGAAGTCCTTTTTTCAACACCCTCGGCATGATTTGTCTTCTGGGGCATTTTTCGCAAATTCGGATGGCAGACTCAATTTGATTATTTGTGATCATTTTATAAATTTCAGCCCACATCCCCGCTGGGTTTGGGGTATCAAAGGTAAAAAACAGTATATAAAATCGCCACACAAACAATCCAACCACGGCAAAACCAAAAAAGGCAATGATATACATTATGGCCCCGCCATGTAAAAAAGCATTTCGAATAAGTTCCATCTTGCCCTCCGGTGTCCTATAGACTTTCCTAAAAAGTGTATGCGCCTCTTAAAGTAACAGTCAACTGAAAAAGGAAGTATGTCAAAATTCAGTCCAAAGCTCCAGTTTCTTTATAATCTCAAGTAAATCGTCTTTTGAAGGCATTTCTTTTTTTAAAATAAAACGATTTTTATGACTAATCACAAAAATGGTGGGGATTTTAGGATTTTTCATCACTTCAATGAATTCAGACCTATCCAAACCGGAAGTGAGGGAGGATTGATTTTTATTTAAGAATGTACTTAAAGTATCTAAGGAATCATGGGAAAAAATGAAAACGGGCCTAATTTTTTTTCCCAGCAGAACATATTCCATCTTCGAAATTTCATTCCAAAGCCACAGGGTAGGTTCATTCCAAGTTCCCCCCACCACTAAAAGAGTGAATCTCCACTTTTTAGTGTCGTGTTTATGGATCTGCCCAGATGGGTTTTCTAGGGAAATGGGTGGTGCGTAAATAAAACGCTCAACGGGAGTTGCCTCTGGAGTGGGGCTAGGTGTAGGGGAAGGTCGGGGTGTATCTGTGGGAGCCACCGTTGGCTCGGAGCTTCCACTGGCAGTGGGAGAGGGTTGGGTGCCATTTGGGCTACTCTGAGCCGTGGGAGAACCCGCTGTAGGCGCTGGATTAGGCGCCGATAAGGCCAATGTCATCAGAGCTAAGCCCAGTCCAAAACAAACCCTTAATCCCTTTGCCCAAGCGGTTTTTGCCATTTCCCAAACTGCCCCCGACTGGCCTCCACCCCATTGGGGGTGTTACAGTGCAGAATATCCTAGATGGTATAGGAATGCACCTTTTTTCCACCAAATGCATCGCAAGGAGCTTGACACCATGACTGGCCCCCTCCCCCCCACCATGTCATCTGCCACGCCATGGCTCCCGAGTGAATCTCCCAAAGACCAGGAGTTTAACCAGGACTGGCTGATGCCCTGGAACGAAATTGCCCATTGTTTGGGGGAGCTTTCTCTTTTTGAAACAAAAGGACTATGTTTAAAAAATTTGGAAGAGTGCCATCGGTTTTTGGTGTCTCACGGGTATGATATTTCCATAAAGGAGCAAAAAAAGTCTTTAGAGGTTTTATTTTTGAAATCACTTCAATTTCTGAGGCATGTGATCCTGAATGCCGAAGAACGACTGGCACTGGATGTCCCCATGGAGCTCATCACCATGGAAGACCCCAGAAAAGTATTACTTTTGTCTTGCAGCTCTGAACCCAGAAAAATCTATAAAAAACGCTGGAGTTGCGCCATTTTAAAGGTTGCCTTTACTCTCCATTCCGTGGAAAACGATCCCAATTATCGAGCCATCGGAGAAGCCAGGGAGCTTATTTTTCAAAAACTCAAAAAAAGACTTTTTCCAGTACGTGATTCTCAAGGGTATGTATTTCGCCATCAGGATTCTCAAGTTCATCTCCATCAAGTGATTTGGAAAGAACTCAAAACAAAAGAAAGCATTGCCCTCAAATTTTTGCATAAATCAGATGTTTTATCAGAAGGAGTTTTCGATTACATTGGCGTGCGGTTTGTGGTGGCACAAGCCAGCGATGCCCTGAGACTTTTAAAACTTCTGATTGACACACAGATTGTGTTGCCTCACCTGGTTATCACCTCTCGCACCCGCAACACTTTGCTTAATTTTAATCGTTCCAAACGATTCATAGAAATGATTCAAGAGCTTCACGCCATAGGAACGTTAAGCTCTTTAGAGCTGGAAAACTATCTTTCTAAAGTGCCCTGGCAGTTCAGCACTCACGAACTTCTAGGAAAAGGAAACAATGCCCATTCCAGTAATCACTACCGGTCTTTACAAATCACCGTCAAACAAGCCGTTCGCACGGCCAATCCTGCTCATATGGCACTTAAATCCGTTCTAAATCAGCTGAGCATTTTTAAGTCTACAGGCTCCCAAGATCCCTGGCTATTGCAAACCGTTCCAGAGGAACTTTTTCAACAATTTCCCTTGGAAATTCAGATTCTAGATCAAAAATCATTCGATGCCGCCAGCGATGGTGCGGCCAGCCACTTTGAGTATAAACAGTCCCAGTTGCAAACGGTGAGAGCCCGTGTGGTGGGGGATCTCCTCAGGGACTTCTATAAACCCAAACGCACCACACCAACTTAAATTTATTTTTTATTGGAAATTAAGTGATTTAAAAAGGTCTATTCATATGAAAAGTGAAATTTCAACGACACCCCAGAGTCAAGATTGGTTGGACCTAGCTGGACTACTTCCGTCTTTGCCCCTCTCCCTATCACAGAAATTGTTTCAATCAACAGGGGGGTCCTCCACGAGTGACCACACGTTTGAACCTAATCTTATTACAAGGTCCTACTATAGTTCCCATTTGAGTTCTCAGATACAATCTCAAGTACCCAATGAGCTGTTTAAATTCATTGAAGACCGTGTCCAAGAAACCTTTCGCATACGGGATTTTTTGAAACAACACCTCACTAAGATTGAGTCAATCGTGGGAAAAGGTAACTTTAGCGCCCTATGGCTGGATAGAGAAGCCTTTTCCAGCGACTCCATGGAACACAGGGCCGTGATCACGGAGGCGGTGATTCATTGTTACAGCGCTTCATCACTTCAAAAGATCGTGGAATTTCTCTATGAAAATAGAATTCCCATGATTCCCTACGGAGAAGGTGGCGGGTACAATATGGGTGTTACACCCATGGCCCCTGCGGTAACAATCAGCGTGCGCGGTATCGATCACATTCATTCCATTGTTCCCCATCCTACGAAGCCCAATCAACATCAAATCACAGTGGGAGCCGGAGTTCCCTTTAAGGACTTAATCGCCTATCTGCATAAAAAAGGATTTGTCTTGCGCTGCGATCCCAATACGCCCCGGGCTGCCGTGGGAGGAATTGCAGCCACAGGCAGTAATGGGGGCAGGAAGGCATTTGAGGTGATATCCAGGGGACGTGCCGTGTTACCTAATGGAAAGGCCGTAAAATTTGAAGCAGATGCAGAAGAACAAGCTCTTATTAAAAGCGAACCTTTTTTAATGTCCAAAAAATTTTTTGGGGTGGCACGTCCCGCCTTTTTTGAAAGCCAATACAAAAACAAACTGACCCAATCCAATGCAACCGCCTGTCCCAGTCCCACCCAAGCCGAAACTCCAGTTACCTTATCTGGTGTCAAAGGGCGCGCCCAGATGATGGCCAAAGCTTCCGCTGAGCTTAGATCCGATTCTATGGCTCAAACACCCACTTTGCCTTTGAGCGTGTTTGTGGGAGCCGAAGGAACCACAGGCTTTATTTTTGAAGTGACGTTTGATATCGAAAAGCCAAAGCCATTGGTGATGGGCATGCGATGGCACTTCTCTGACACCGAAGCGGCCATGCTCGTCACAAAAGCCATCAAATCTCTTCCCTCATTAGATCAGCCTGTTTATTTTGAACTTCTCACGTCCCCTTCCATACAGCGTTACCTTATAGAAGATTATCCCAGCACCTTCCATGCCCAGGACGCTGCGGTTTTGATCATGGGAATTGAGGGCGAAACTTCCGCCTCCTTACAGGCGGGAAGTCAAGATCTCCTTCAGCTTGCCTTCCAAATCTTAAAGGAAAATTCCGTCTTAGAATCAACGATGCACCATACATTTCAGACAGTTGCAGAGCCCATTCAAAAATCACCTCAGTTTGATCTGCTCAAAAAACCGCGGGAAATGTTGCCCAAAAAATTACGTACCAAAGTAAAAACCGATATGGAGGTGCGTTTTGAATACCTTCCCCAAGTCTTAGAGATTGTAAAAAACACTCAGCCAAAAGAGCTTGCCAATCAAAAAGTGGATGTTTTATTTGGTCATCTCACTCCTCACCACACCTCCATTTTGCACTGGAACATCGGTGGATTTGATGTTTATTCAGAGCACCAAGCGCAAGTGGCTTGGGATTATCTAGAATCCGTGATCCAAAATGCCCAAAGTCTAGCGCCCAGAGAGGACCCTTGGGGAAGCGCACGTTTTTCAGGGGAGCATGGAATGGCTGGGAAAGCGCCGTTTTTATGGATCAACTTCTTAGATCCTGATGAGTACCAACGCATGCTGGCTGTAAAAAACTTTTTAGATCCTTTCGATCTCTGCAACCCCAACACCCTATTTTTGCGCACCTCCCTTGCCAAAAAACTCCGCGCCCGATTGATTTCCAGCACGGACCTTTTATTGCGTACCCCGGCCCCTCCCACCATTCTGGGTCCTGTGGGTGCCGAACGCTCGGCAAGAGACTATGCCATTCAGGAGGCATTGAAATGCACCCGGTGCAACAGTTGTAAAATTTGCCCCGTAATAGATGCAGAACATGAATTGGAAAAAAAACAAGCCCGAAAATCAGCACAATCGGTACTTCCTTCAAAACGTAATTTACTTTTGTTTATGGAGCGCATGGCCCTGATCCGTTCTGGAGCTCAAAGTGGCAATCAACCCTCCCATTACAATCAAGTGATGGAAGTGACTCAGTCCATGTTTGCAGAGTCTGCACGTCTCTTAAAAAAATGTTTTTATTGCCGCAGATGCGACAAAGCCTGTCCGGTAGACATTAAAATCAATCCACTCATGCAGGCCTTTCAAAGCATGGCGGGCACTTCGATTAAATCGCCCCTTCCCCTGCGTTTTCTATACGAAAGGCTCATGGGAACGGATAAATGGAAGTCATTTAATTATTTTCTTTTTGCTTTCCTTATGATTTTAAGCAAGCCATTTTTAAGTTTGATCAGGCGTACCAGATTCATTCCCCAATGGGCCAAAACCTATTTTGTGACCCCCAGCGTTTCCTTAAGGCACTACCAGCCGCTTAAAGCAGGTTCTAAAACCAGCGAAACAGATAACTTTGTGGCCATAGGCCGGGGGCCTGAGCTGGTGGGTCATAGTGTACTCGATCCCTTTCGGGTTTACATCCGCTTTCGTGGTTGCGTAGACACGTTCTCCCATCCAGGAGCCACGGAGGCTGTGGACACTTATTTTAAAGATGAATTGGGTATAAAATTTTTAGATCTGGAAAAAAAAATCTGCTGTGGTTTTCCCTTCGAGGCTGATGGACTCAAAACAAGGGCCCAGGAACTTCGCTTTTTAGCACTTTCCGAAATCTGTAAGACCATCGTGCGTGCTAGGGAGTGGATTGGAAGACAAAAAGAAAGCAGACCCTTGCAAATGATCGTGTTTTCCAACTGTCCCACATGTTGCGAAGCCATTAAAGAAATGGGGGAATCCCTAAAAGATCCCCATATTGTAAAACAGTTGTATAACAACGGTAGTGTGCCCCGAGGAACCCATCCACAAGAGTTGGAATTTGATGTGCAAGACACCGCTCAAATCGCCGTGAACATTTTGGAAAAAGCGAAATTAGTGCCAGGAGCACTTCCTCTGAAATTAGGCTTAGGCAAAAGTGATTCCACGGTGGGAATTAAAGTACCATGCCACAATACCCCTGCCGCTACACTTGCCCAGCAAAAGCTCTTAGATTATTACTTTAAAACCGTTCAAAATTATGAAAAATGCTGCGGATTAAGCGGCACAGGACGTATCAAAAACCCCAGAATTGGTACCCAGATTGCTCAAACTCTTTTTGAATCCATTGAGGCTAGTCCCGCACCGGCGGTACTGAGTGGCTGTCCCAGTTGCCGCGATGGCGTTACCTTACAAAAGGAAATATATGTTTCAGAAGGCCGATCTGAATTTGATTTTAAAGTCGAGGGGATTTTTGAGTGGATTCTCAAGAACCCCAAAAAATCCCTATCAGCAGATGCCTTGAAAGGATAAGCCCGTGCAGGAATCAAAAAAAATCATAACACCAAACTTAAACTTAGATCCCCATGAACGCTATTTGTCCCTTTCCAGTGGAACTGCCACCCTATCCATTTGTCGAAACACGGGCAAAGTGGTTTCTCTCGTTTCTCCTAATCCCCATGGCATTGCCCAGGAATGGTTGGAGCAACCATACCAACCGGAATTGAGGGAACGAAATTTTCAATTAGAGTTTAAAAACTCCCTTTCCTTTAATGATGATGTGGCTTGGGGATCGGATTGGTGTTACCCCACCATTTCCGCCTTTCCATTAGAGCTTCGAGATCATGGTGAAATTTGGGGGAGACCTGTCCAACTTATGCATTACACCAACACGTCCATTGAATTGGGTTATTGCGTTTTTAATGGCTTTTTTAAGGTTCAAATTCAGTCAATAGAGCCATCAAATGAGAGTGGTGTGGACGCTCAATTCAAGTTTTCACTTCAATTTTCCGAATCCCTGCAATCCTCGCCATGGCATCATTGGTTTGGACTTTTTGCCATGCACAGTTTGTTTCAAGCCCAGCCTGGCGACGTTTTGGAAATTCGAGATCACCAGTCTGAGCTCGCCAGATGGGTGTTTCCTGAAAATCAAGAAACTCAAGCTCAAAAATTTTATGTTTCCGGAGAAACTCTGCAGGCACACTGGCGACGCAACTCCCATCGACACGCACTGGAAATTTCCCATGGAGGCCTTCATGGCTTTGGAATTTGGTGGTGCAACGGGGCATGGGGAAGAGGCACTAGTAGATGTGTCGGTATTGAGCCCACAAACCACCTAACGGATGGCCCTGTGTGGAAAAAGCCTTCCCACTCCTTAGACGTTACAGCGTCGGCTGAAGTTCAATGGAAGCTTGTGTCGACTTAACATCCCGCTAAAATTTGATACAATAGGAACTCTGGATAGATATGTTAAAAAACGAGGCAAAGATGAACAAAAGTGGCTGGCTAAAGAAAACATTGATTTTGGTGTCATCCTATTCCACTCTCTCTCTGGCCGCTGGGGGGGACCCAGATCCCGCTCCTGCGGCTCCCCAGCCTAAAACCTCTGGGGAATCCCCCTCCTCCCCAAGCTCCCCTCAAAAAGAATTGGATCTGATACAAGCCTTGCTGGATTCGGGTGACTTTAATCAGGCACATGGTAAGCTGGATAAGGCCCTTAAAGGCTTGGGAAGCGAATCCAACCAAATCAAGGCTCGATTCCACAATTTGATGGGATTTGCGTTGCGTCAGAAGCAGCAATGGAAAGAGGCTGTGAAATCTTATGATGAGGCCCTAAAATTAGACCCTAATTTAAATTTGGCCAAGGAATATTTGGCCGTGGCCTACCTCCATTTAAAAGACATCAAAAAGGCGAAAGCACTTCACCAAGAATTATTGAAGTTGGATCCAAAATTAGCAAAAATGATTGAAGTGGAAGCGGAAAAATTGAAGGTTAAATTGTGATCCCCTTCTGTGACCCACAGTTCTTGAATGATTTGTTACCTTATTCCAGGTCTTTAGATTCTTCCTCATCCGCAAGCAAATGGAACGAGGGTTGTGCTTTTTATCCAACGAACTCCCCTGATAGAATCTCCTGTGAACAAGGGAAAGCTCTTTTCTGGAAGCAAGACTGGAACTCCCAAACAGGATGTGTCACCTGCCATTCCCCTCCTTTCTTTCAAAATACAACCCAAAAAACCATCCAAAAGACGCCTTCGCTTCTGGATGTGGGCAGGGTCAGTGGCCCGTTTTTTTGGAACGGCAGGGCCCACTCCTTAGAATCCCAACCCTTCTGGCCCATACTCAACTCTCAAGAAATGGCTCTCACCCGAAGTGAAATCGAGAAAAATGGTGGAATCGAGAAGATGGCCAAATCCCTTTCCCTTTATGTAAACACGCTGAGGAGTTCGCCTAGCTTATTTGACCAAATGGTGCAAAGGGGAAGCTGTCACAAAGTGACACCTATCTTGTGGGAAAGTGTGGTTTTAGCTCTAGGCAAATTAAAGTGCCAAAAATGCCACGAAGGACCTGAGTTTCGAGGCACTAGACCCCTTGCGTCACGATTTGTTTCCTTACCAAAGGAGGCCTTTTCCCGCGCGGAGGTGATCTATGTATCAGACACGGATTTGCATCAAGAGGCACATAGCGGAGAAGTTCAGCTCAACACCGTTGCCCCCAGTTTGAGGCATGTTTCTTTTTCTAAAGGGCCCTTTGGTAGATTTCAGCAATTTGCCACGCTAAAATCCTTTTTAAAGCAACACCCTGCTCCCAACGTTTTGCTTCCAGAGGATCAGGTGGAAGGTCTAATCCCATTTCTGGAGATCTTTTTAGCGCCAAATTAGCTCAATTTCATACCAATTCTCTAACACAAAATTATATAAAGTGCTTTCCACTTTTCTTAGTGTTTCTCAAGCGCAGTAAAACTGGCAGCAATGGTAATTTTTCCAGTATCAAAATCTTAAATTTGTTTCTATGATACTGTTTTTTTTAAACTAAACAAAATTTTTAGGATTTCAAAATCTCTTTCCGATATTGGGAACATTGGCAAAAACTTTCATTGTCAATCACATGAGGGCATAATATGACTTACAGGTTCAACAAAGCCGGCGTTTTTTCCACTTTTTTGGGTTGCCTTAGCTTATCTTGCGGAGACCATACACCCGCGCACAAGGAAAGTGCAGAACACAAAGAAACAAAAGTTCCCGACTCGGACCAACTTTCTTTTTCCTTGGAAAACGCGTCTGCCCTCGCGGCTGTGGATTGCAGTACCTTAAAGATTTCTAAATCTAAGGAACTATTTATTACTAATTTATCTGTTGTAAATGACACCCGTCCTGCTTGGAAATTCAAAACGCTGATTTCCAATATGATCCCTCTAGACACGGTGCAAACCACTGTTAGCAACGTTCAAATCGATGCATTTCTAAGAAATTGGCTAGGCAAATGGCAAACCAATCAGCAGGTAAATGGTTTTAATGCAGCGGCTCGCACTCGAATTCAGGAGATCATTAATGCTTGGCCCAAAATCCCCAACACTCAGTTACTGGATGCCGATAAGGCTCCCATGCGATTACTTTCTATCGTATACCGTCCTGACCTCAAAGGTCCAAACAAAGCGGGAGAAGGTCGATTTGTATTTGGTGTATTGGATAACTCAGGAAATCCCCTTCAATTCACCGTGATTTTTGAATACAATCTACCCATCATTAAGGGCACAGACGGCGTGCTTCGCGACTCCGCTTGGTGGGCAGGGGAATGGCACAAATTAGCCAATTCTGCGCTGGGTTCAGGGGCCTATAAAACCCAGTTAACCTCCATTACCAATCAGTTTACCCGTCGAAATGCTTTCCCTGGAAAGCCCGTGGGCAACGCCTTATCCCAGCTTCGCACCAACGAAATTGCTCTAAGTGGACCCTGGGAATTGAGGGAGTTTACATTGGCAGCCTCAGGTTTGGTACAGGCCACAGTGAAACAAAATCCGGATCTCAGTTTTAACTCCAAGGGAGTGGCTCAGGATCATTTAAAGGCTTGGATGGTTCAAAACAAAGCTAAACTGGTAGCCAATACCTTTGTGATTCCTAATAGTCTCCCAGTGATCGGCACCACTTTTACATCCCCCCGTCCCATCTTAGGGGCTTCTGCTCCGGTGCCTTCGATTCCATTTAATTGGCTCAGTAACGCTACGGCGCCAGTGGGTCCAACGGCGGCAGAGTGGAACACAATGAAAACAAATTTAAGTAATGCCACATGCTCAGGCTGTCACACTATCAATGGTCAATTTTTTCTTCACCTAAATCCAAGATCGGCCGGTGCCGAAGCCATTAAGTCCTCTTTTACGGAATCAGACTTGGTGCCACGAGCCAAACTCATGGCCAAAGATTTGGGATGCAGCGCCTTGCCAAACAGCGGAGTCTTGAATCTGCATTCTGGGTCAGAGTTAGAAAGCCTAGAGGTAGAGCGGTCGTTTAGAGTTCACTAAATCCGCTGGATCGAGTAGGATAGTGCTTTGGGAAGATGATTTAAATCACTTAGCTTTCTTCTCAAAGTAAACCAAATCCACAAAAAGAGCTCCTGCTACCAAAAGGTAACGGTCCAGTTCCCTTAACTTTTCCGACTTAAATTCCACCTTAAAATTATCCGCATCGGTGAAGGCTTCCTTTAACAGACCACTCCATTTTTTCTGAATGGAGGCCACTTCTTGGGTGCCATGCATCACCGGAAAGGTCCAAATCCTCCAAATGGGACTTTTTGTAGTAAACAGTAGGTTTTGGGAGGAATCATAAAATTCAAAATGCTTATAAAAAATACTAAATCTTTGTTTTATTCTTCCTACAAATCTATTTTTATAATCATAAAGAGAAAGTTCCTGCAAAATAAAACGAAAGGGGTGTTCCGCTCGGATCAGGAGTTCTTTTTGAGGATTGGTCACAATGATTTCAAATTTTCTCCAGTGGCCTAAAAACTGCCGGAAGAGAAATCCCAAAACACCTTGACCCGACTCTGCGGCAAACATCAAAGGTGTCTGGCCATTTTGTGGATTTAGGATGGCGTATTGATTTTTGGTTTCAAAACCAATCAGCTCAAAAAATTCTTTTTTTTGTGAGACAATTACATAATTTAGGGAACTAAGAGTAGGGATATCTGGCATGGGCTTCCTCCGTGGCGAGAGTTTCGGATAAAATCCTAAGTTCCTCAATCTCGGTCCCGCGCAGGCACTCATGTGTTTTTAAGTTTTGACACCGGGCTGCAGAAATTGCAGGAGCTGAGCCACGCTTGAAAAACAACTCACCAGCTCTTCTGGGGCAGCTCCCAGTCCAAAGTGGGAAATTTTAGTTAAAAATAAATTCATTTCTCTATAAAAATCATTAATATCTAGTATAAATAAAGGTTTACTAACCTCCCCAATAGCCCTTAACGCCAAAACCTCAAAAATCTCGTCCAAAGTGCCAACTCCTCCTGGAAGGGCCACAAAAAAATCGGACATTTCCACTAGTTTTTGTTTCCTTAGGTGCATGTTTTCCACAATCACCAACTCCACCCCTTGGGGAGTATCGAGGGACTGGTTCATGAGACGTGTGGTGATGACACCACTCACGTGTGTTCCTCCTGCCAAAGCCGCACGGGCCAGGTCTCCCATGGTGCCTGATCCTCCCCCTCCATAAACCACGTCAAAATTCAGCTCGGCGAGCCCTTTCCCTAAATCTTGGGCGGCGCGTCGAAAGGGGCAATGGGGAGAGGTTTCTCTTGAACCACAAAACACAGAAACCCGTGGCTTTCTTTTAACCATTCTAAAAAATCCTTTCTTTTATTCCGACTTGTCCATCAAAATTGCACATTAGTACGGTGACATTAAATTTGCCATTTGAGCCAATGAATGACACGGTTTAGGCGTTAGGCCCATTTTCCATTTTAAAGGAATTGTGTTAGACACTACCGCACTGGCTTTCCGTTGCAACTCTTTTTGAGCGGTTGGAAGCCCCAAGCCAGTTATTGCGGAGGCGCTTATGTCACTTTTCCACCATCCCAACCTTAAAAGCATAGACACAAAAGGTTTAGAAATAGCCTGGTTTGCTCCCCTTTGCAATGATGATTACGAATGGCTAGGCCAGCCCGATCCCGGATTAAAAAGCACCTTTGCCCACACCCAATCCATCTTCCTGAAGGCAGAAAGACTGGGGTTTAAAAACATCTTGTGCCCCTCTTCCTATCAAGTGGGTCAGGACACCTGGACATTTGCGTCGGCCATGGGAGCCCAATCCCAACACATGAATCTTTTAGTGGCCATCCGGTGCGCTGAAGTTCATCCCGTGATGCTGGCCCGGGCCATTGCCACTCTGGATCACATGGTTAAAGGTCGCCTCACCATCAACATCATTTCTAGTGATCTGCCGGGCGAAACTATGTCTAGTCGGGAACGCTATCAACGCAGTAGGGAGTGCATTCAGATTCTCAAACAGGCTTTTTCTGGCCGTGGGATCGAGTTTAAAGGCACGTTTTACAATTGCAAGGCAGACAGCGAGCCGGCCATTCCCTATCAAACCGGTGGGCCCTTGTTTTATTTTGGAGGATTTAGTGAAGAGGCCAAAGAACTTTGTGCTGAATTTTGTGACGTTTACTTAATGTGGCCAGAAACCAAGAGCAGGCTTGCTGAACTCAGGGATGATCTTCTAAACAGAGCTGCTAAATTCAACCGAAAAATCGATTTTGGCCTTCGCATCCATACCGTTGTGAGAGACTCCGAAGAGGAAGCTCGAAGTGCTGCTCAAAAATTAGTCAGTCGCTTGGATGACCAAGTGGGCACTGCCATTCGGTCCCGAGCGCTGGATTCCATTAGCTTGGGGGTGGCCCGGCAAGCCGAAATGCGAGAATGGTCTGATTCCGAAGGGTATGTGGAACCCCACCTATGGACGGGGATTGGAAGGGCTAGGTCCGGATGTGGCGGCGCTTTGGTGGGAAGCGGCCCCCAGGTGGTGTCCAAACTCAAAGAGTACCAAGACATGGGCTTTAGAGCTTTTATCTTATCGGGATACCCCCACTCCGAGGAAATGGATCATGTGGCCAAACACATCTTACCTCACTTTGATTTGATTTCATTTCCACATTCGTTAGGCAAGGTACCCGATTTTGAGCCACCTACTCCTCTAGGTTCTGGACCTCGATTCTAGGTTAAAAATATTGTAACTCAAACGATTTTTATTTTGTGTGTTCATTATATTGGATTCTTAATAGCAACAAAAACCATTTAACCCTAAAAGGCATCCCATGATCGAATTAAAAACCGCCACTTCGTCCGTATCCCTTCCCCTCGCCGCCGGCGCCTGGAGAATCATCGACGCCCAACTCACGCCCGCCGAACTGCGTCAGTGGATCGAGACAGCCGTATCACTGGGAATACAACTTTTTGATCACGCCGATATTTATGGGGATTATGGTTGTGAAACCTTATTTGGAGAGGCCCTTTCCCGCACTCAGATTTCAAAATCCCAAATCAAACACATCAGTAAATGCGGGATTATGCTCACCTCCACCAAACGCCCCAACACACGCATCAAACATTACAACACCTCCTACCAACACATCGTGGCCAGTGCGGAACGGTCTTTATCCTTATTAAAGGCGGAAACCTTAGAAGTTTTTTACATTCACAGGCCCAACCCTTTTATGGACTATGAAAGCTGTGCCCGGGCTCTTGATGACCTTCAAACTCAAGGTAAAATTCAAAACATTGGCGTATCCAACTTTTTGCCCCATCAGGTGGATGCTCTTCAATCTTTTTTAACCCATCCCATTCGATTTCAACAAATCGAGTGGAGTTGCATTCATCACGAACCCTTTCACAATGGCACCTTGGATCAGTGTTGGCAAAAACGACTCCAAATCATGGCTTGGTCGCCTTTAGGGGGAGGAAAGCTCTTTAAAAACTTGGATCTGAGAACCTCTCGGGTGAGAGATGCTCTTAAACAGCTGTCGCAAAAACACGATGTGAGTCCGGAACAGGTGGCCATTGCCTGGCTCCTGAAGCATCCTATCCGGCCTACGGTGATTTTGGGCACTCAAAAGCCACAGCGACTTTCCCATCTCGTTGACTCTTTAAAAGTAAAACTGGATGACCAAGACTGGTTTGAAATTTATTCTGCCTATTTGGGCACAGATGTGCCTTAGTCAGAAGAAGCTCCGTAGACTCCCAACATACCCCAATTCAAGGAAAAAAGACCATGAAAATTGCGCTTATGAAGCGAAATCAGTTGATCCCTATCGTGTGGACTTGGGCCATGGGGCAAATCCTGCTTACGACTTGGGGAGCTCAAGCTCAGTCTTACAAAGGTAAAACACTTAAAGTGCTTTCCTTTAAGGATTCCCACGCCGAAGCCGTTAAAAAAAAACTGTCCGAATTTGAACACAAAACAGGCGCTACTGTCCAATTCGATATGATAGACGCCCCAAGCGTTTCCACGAAGATTGCTACGGACCAAATGGGAGGGGGCACCTATGATGTCTATGCAGTAGACGAACCCTTTATGCCCCAGCTTCAAGTTTCTTTTTTGCCTGTTAGCCAGTGGCCCGTCACCCAAGATTTTGTGTTACCTAAACCCGCCAAAGATTTATTTGTGTCGGCCAGCCTTCAGGGAGCTTCCTTTAATGGAGAACTTTATGGCCTGCCCATTAATGGAAACGTATACATGTATGTCTACCGAAAAGATTTAATGGAAGACCCAAAAGAAAAAGAGGCGTATCTAAAACGCTTTGGCACAGAACTAAAAGTACCTAAATCCCTAGCAGAAATGAAGCAGGTGGCGGCTTTTTTCCATCGCCCTCCCCACCTATTTGGGTTTGCTCCCTTTACCAAGAAGTCGGAGGGCACCACTGTGGAAGCCCTTTGGATCCTGGCCTCCCATGGTGTTAACTTAAAGTCCTTTGATGTTTCGTCGGCGGCTCAAGCCCTTCAAACTTACCAAGATCTCATGTCATTCGCCCCTCCCGGGGCCAAAAACTGGCACCATGCAGAACGAATGGCCTCTTATGCCAAAGGAAAATTGGCTCAAATGATGACCTGGCCGAGCTTTGTAAAAGACCTGGAAAAGGCGGAAAAAAGCCTGGTGGCCGGTAAGAATGGCTATGCCCTTCCCCCCGCTTCCATTGCAGGGAAAGGGATGGGAGTGGCGGGCACGTGGTCGTTGTCCATTCCAAAATCCACTAAGCAAGGTAACTTAGCCGCAGAATTCGCCACCTGGTGGGCTTCTTCCCCCCAAGGATTTCAGTGGGTGGAACAAGGAATGAACCCAGCCCGAAAGGATCTTTTAGAATCGCCTCAACTTGCTTCCAAAAACCCCTGGTTTCCCGTGTTACTTCAAACATTTCAAAGCAGTGTGGTGAGGCCAAGGTCCGTTAAATATAAAGAGATCTCTGAAGGCATCTCAAGGGAATTTACCTTAGTCATAGCGGGTAATAAAACCGCTCAGGAGGCGGCTCAAAGCATGGCCACTGAGCTTAAGAAAAATGGTTTTTAAGTCGTGAATTCGCCGCGGACACCCTCTCCCTTTACCTCCTACTCCTGGTACCTTTTTCCGGGGGTGGTGTTGTTTTTGATTCTGTTTGGGGTTCCCTTGGGATTGAATGTTTGGCAGTCTTTCACCGCCCATACACCCCATTTTTTAAAAAGCGGTGAGTGGGTGGGTCTGGCCAACTATCACCAGCTTTTCCAGGATCCCTCATTCCTTGAATCCTGCCTAAATCTGCTTCTTTTTACGCTATTTACCAGTTTCTTAGAATTAGGCATTGCCTTGGGAGTGAGCTGGTATTTAAATGAATTTTTAAAGCCTTCCCGGTGGGTGGAGACGTTACTCATTTTGCCCATGTTCGTCATCCCGGTGGTATCTGGACTTACGTTTCGTTATTTAATGGATCCCTCCGATGGGCCCTTTGCCCATTTGGCTTTAAAATGGGGGCTACCCTTTCCCAGCTTCCTAGATCATCCCGCGTCTGCCTTTTTACTTATCGTGATTCAAGATGTTTGGCGCATGTGGCCCTTTGTTTTTTTAATCGTGCACGCGGGTTATCTTGGCGTTCCCAAAGGACAGCAGGAGGCCGCCAAATTAGAAGGTGCCAGTAGAAGCCAGAGATTCTGGCACGTTACCTTACCTTATTTGATTCCTAGTTTAGTGATGGCACTTGTGCTTAAGGCCATAGAGTCTTTAAAAGCCTTTACAGAAGTGTATGTATTAACAGGAGGTGGTCCCGGTGATTCCACGCAGCTCATGTCTTTGTACGTGGTGAAACAAGCCCTTGTTTTTCTCAATCTTCCCATGGCTTCTGCCGCAAGCACCGTACTATTTTTGGCGGGTGCCGTTGTTGCCTTGGGGTTTGTTGTGGTTAAAAAAAGACAGAGGGCATCTTCTTTATGAAAATCGCACGCCCCATCATCCTCTGGATTCCTATTTTTTTACTCACCGCCATCCAGGTGTTTCCCATTGCCTCCACTCTCCTTTCCAGCGTTCGCACCCCCCAATCCTTTCTCTCGGGGCTGGAATGGGATTTAAGCCACTTTTCTTTAGAAAATTATAGAAAAGTGGTGTTAGAGGATGGCTTTTCCAAATCCCTTCTCACGAGCATTGTGGTGGCCCTTTGTAGTGGTTTTGCCAGCGTGGCTGCCGGGGCTGGTACGGCCTACGCCCTTTCTAAACGCACGAGCCAAAAGGTAAAAGTCTTTGGATTGGCTCTGCTCATCAGCAGGCTGGTTCCCCCAGTGGCCATTGCATTGCCGGTGTTTTTGCTCATCCAAAAGTTGAGTCTATTAGATACTTATTTAGGACTCATTCTAGCCCATACCAGTCTCAATTTTCCCTTTGCGGTGTGGCTTTTGTTACCTTTTTTTAAAGCCATACCGGAGGTTTTTGAGCAGGCAGCTGCCTTAGACGGGGCTAGGGGCTTTTCCTTATTCTGGCACGTGGTTTCTCCCTTAGCTCTTCCTGGGATCATCGTGGCGGGTGTGTTTTGTTTTCTTATGAGCTGGAATGATTTTCTGTTTGCTCTTTTTCTTGCCGGTTCAGATGTGAAGACAGCGCCACTCTTGGTGAACTCTTATATGACGGGATTTGCACCGGAATGGGGTCCCATGTCTTCGGCAAGTCTGTTGATGTTGGTTCCCGTGTTCTTTTTTTCCCTCATTTTACAACGAAAGCTCACGGCAGGTGGGTTGGCAGGAGGAATGAAATGACCTACAAAATTCTTGAAAAGAGTGAATCTAAATGGGCAGAGCGAAGCCATAAGATGGAAGTGGATTTAGGTAGTTTAGATCAAAGAGCGAAGTCACCTGAAGACATTTGTTTTGTCCAAGAACTCACCTTGGGTAAGGTCTATCCCAATCAGATCATCCTTCATTCTTCTAGATTTCCGGAGTTTTCCCTGTCTGTTACGTTTACAACCCACGATTCTTGGCAGTTAAGCTGGGGAAAATACAGTTCAGAGTCACACAGCGGGCCCTCCTTTGAGCTCACCTCCCTCCCAAACGCCATCCAATTGACCCACGGACTGCACTCCTTAGAAATTCAGCTCCGTCCAGCCCAATTTAGGTGGTACCTTAAGAATGAGATGCTTCTGCAGTCGGTGGTGCATGATACCACCGTGGGCAACCAAACACAGACTCATGGCCTTTCTTTTCTTAATTCTCAAGGCCTGTTGCCCGTATTTTCAGTGGACTTACCTTCCCACATCCAGGTGTATGGAGGAGGAGAGGATTTTGGCAGTCTTTCCAAAGTGGGAAGAGCCTGGGACGGTGTCAACACGGATGCCCTAGGAACTCAAGGAAATTTCAGATATCAAAACACTCCTTTTTTATGGTTATCTAGTGGTGTTACCTTGGAAGTGACTAGTCCCGCGCCCACCCACTGGGACATCGCACAAAGCCGGTTTGGTGTATTACAAATGTCAAACGCCACTTCCGACTTTCAAATGGAGGTGGCACTGGGTGTGGATCTCCTCACGGGAGTCTCCCAGTTTAGAAAGCGTCAGGGTCCTATCCCTCTTCCTCCCCAGTGGAGCTTGGGAATTTGGGTGAGCCGGTGTTTTTACCAAGACGCCCCTGAGATTGCCCAAATGCTCAAAGAAGCCAAACAACACAAAATCACGTTTGACGTGATAAACCTAGATGCCCGGTGCTGGATGCGGGCCCACACGCGCACCGATTTTGTTTGGGACACCTCCCGATTTCCACCTTTTGAAGTTTATATTCCTTGGCTGCGCGAGCAGGGACTGAGAGTGTGTTTGTGGGAAAATCCTGCGGTTTCTAGCGCCACCGAGACCCTATATCAAGAGGGGGTCAAGCAAGGCTACTTTGCCAAAACGAAACAGGGCCAACCCTACCCTTATCAATGGGTGCCTCAAGGCTTGGATGGGTTTCCCCAGCCACCCCTTTCAGGTCTGGTGGATTTCACCAACCCCCACGCTCGCGCATGGTGGAAAGACCTTCACCGCCCCTTTTTGAGAACGGGAGTGCAGGGGTTCAAGACCGATTTTGGGGAAGAGATCCCTCCCGATGCCCTGTTTTACAATGGCAATACAGGGATTGAAATGCGCAATTTATATAGTGATCTTTATAACTCATGTGTGTGGGAGGTCTTACAAGAAGAGCTTCCCAATGACTCCTTACTTTGGGCCCGCTCCGGGTTTTTGAAATCTGCCCAACACCCTGTGAAGTGGGGCGGGGATAGCCAATCCACCTGGAGGGGGTTAAACGGATCCTTACAGGCGGCCCTAAATCAGGCCATGGGCGGGGCGTTGTTTTGGTCCCATGATGTGGGTGGGTTTTACGGCCCCTTTCCCGATGCCAGACTTTACACAAGGTGGCTGCAAATGGCTCTGTGGGGAAGCCACGTACGGCTCCATGGCACCACGGCCAGAGAGCCTTGGGCGGTGGTGGGTCCTGAAGAGATGCCCGTCATTCATCAAGCGCTTCAAATGAGGCAGGAACTGCTGCCCTATTTTTGGAAAGAAGCCCAAAAGTGCGTGCTCAAAGGCCAAAGTTTTGTACGACCTATTTTTATGCATGAAGAGGTGGTGAATGCACCCCTATCAGCAGGGAACTCCTGTTTCTGGGCGGGTGATACTTACTTAGTGTTTCCTTATTTAGACCCTAGTGAAACCCGAACGTGTCATCTGCCTTATGTTTCATCCCCTCATGAATTTCGGTGCATTCACTCCCTAGAAAAATTTCCAGGGGGAAGCGTCGTGAAAAGATCCCACACCCCGCAGTTACCGGTGTTTGAGTTGACACGAAGCTAAAGTCAAACCAGCCACCACTTATCGACGCTGCTTTCCACCCATCACTGATGTTAAACTAAGCCAAGACAAACCCATACGGTGGAACCTTAAAAGTATGCATCAATTAAAGGCTAGGTTGGAAGGAAGCGTCCTCATTGTGGAAGGGCATTTGGAAGAGACTTCATCCCTGGAGCTTCTCTTAAGCTTGATGGCCCAAGCCAAACAGGTACACCTCCAAGGGCTGTTTTCAGTAAGCTGGTTGGGACTGGAAAGGCTGCTACTGACATTGGCCCCGTTAGAAAAACCTCTGGAGATGATTGCCGTTACAGCTCCTGTTTACAAACTGCTTCAAATGTTACCCCAATCAAAATCCACCCTCATTCCCCTTGCTCCCTCCATACTCATTAGGGACTCAGGAGAATTAAAGGAACATCAAATTTCTCGGTCTGAACTGACTCGATTAATGAAGGAAGAGATTCTGGGAAGGCGAACCCTATTCTCTCCGCTTTCTTCCCAGGTTTTCCTTCTCGGTTCCCTGTCTCAGCTCACTCGGTGGCCCGGTGATTCGGTGGAAGTGGAATTAACTAAAGTACCAGACATTCCTATCCAGTGGCATGACTACTTAATGTTTACACATACCTGCTTGGTGTCCTGTGCCATAGCTTTAAAAGCTTCCCTTTGCCTTTCCGAGGAAATGCTGCATTCCTTGGTCGGAAGCGTGCGAGAAGCCAATCAATTGTATCGGACCATATCAAATCCTGATCCTCGGTACGATTTTAAAAACATTCAGGAGGCTTTGGCACAAACTCAGGAACTGTCCGATTCCAGCCAACAGGAAATCCAAGAATCCATTGTGCCGCTTTGCCATGAAATTTTTGATTTCCAGTCCAATTATTTTGATTTTCTGGGTGGCCAAAGGATGCATGAAAATAAGGTAGCACCCTGGAGTGAAACCTTCCGCTCCTATGGATCAAAGTTAACTGGTTTAGAAAAAGTATGTCCTTTTTTAGATAAAATAGGGGTAAAATTTGGAGAAACCATCATGTCTTTCTCTTATGTTACCCAGTGGTATCAGAAACTTCAAAATGCCTGTGGAACTTCCAGTGAACCCCAAAGCCTGGCAAGTTTATCTAAAAAATTAAAAGTCCCTTTGGATATTCCTGATTTCTTTATTAAAATCTCTGACTTAATTCATAGTCTAAGTGAAAAATTTGAGGAAGAAACATCTAGAAGCATGATTGCCTTACAACAGTTTGACATCATTAGACAGGTGGTGGAACATCGTCTAAACGAGTCGAATTTTCTCCAAGAATCTAGCCATCCGAATGATCCTTCCGACGACACTTTGGGCCGTTTAATGGCGGAATTAAGAGCCAAAGCAGCGGATCGAGCCGTAACCAATATTGAAAAATACGCCTACGATTTTTTCTTTCCCTACGCTCCACGCATGGAAGAGACGAGCATGCCCGGGGACGGCGAAACGTTTTTCTTTTAAAAAGTACCACAAAAACTGTTAGATATAGCTAAATTCTCCATTAAATAAATCCAATCTATGAAGGAAGAGAAGGGTTTTATTGGAGCTCATTTCATTTTTTGAGTGCGGAAAGCGGCACAAGGAGTATTAACAAAAATCCAAGGTTGCTTAAGGCATTGAGCGGCAGTCCTGAAATCAGAGAGCCTATGCTATCCACCAAAAACCAAAACCAAACCGATTGTACCAATAAACTTCTAATGGCTGGGGTGAATACTTCCGCAGATGAAAGTCGGTACATTAAAAGCGCCCAGCCGCAAATCACTCCCCCAATCACGGCACTAAATTGCCTTTCCGAAACCGTAAGAGTGGCTGGATGTGAATCCAAGGGCCACGTTAATACATCATAGAACCATCTCCATGGTTCCTGCGTTAATTCCAAAACCGCTAAGGAGGGAAGAATTCCAGTCAATAGCACAATTAAGCAGCTACAACGAAAAAGCTTCAGCCACATCTGTTCTTTCGGAGACATAAAAACCTCACCTGAAATTCAGACACTTTACAGCTGAAGCCAAAAAAATACAACCTCTTGGTGCCTCATTACTGCATCGCGCAAGTGAGGCTGGACCCTTCGATTTCGAACTTCACATTTTCAGCCATAATATCAAAAATGTAATCATTGTAGTCGATTCCATAAGTTTGCCAGGCCGCGGGATTCGCCTTTGTGTTTGCCAGATCGGAAGCGGATTTGTCTTCAAAGAAAACCCGCGTCCAGCCATTGACACCCTGCGATCTAAAAGTAACAAAATCTTGTAACATTTTTGACCAACTAAAGCTTGGATCCAATTGTATCAAGGGGTTCTTTGTATTTCCGTTGGAATGATTGTATTCCTTGAAAAATTCCCGGTCATTGGAAAAGCTCATGGTTCGGACCTGATCGGGACTTGATTCCGGCGGATAAGGGCCTTGACACATTTGAGGAGGAGACATATTTTTACGCGCAATGCACGTCTGACCACCATCTGTTAATTTATAGGTAGCCACATCCACTTTGATTTGGTTGCAAGTGCCTTTATTGGCCAATAGATAAACAACCTTGCCTTCTTGAGCAGCGTCTTTGTTACATCCCACTTTCCTGGATTGGCCGTTTAAGGTAACAGTTAAGCAGTTTTTCCACCAAGCTTCATCTTTCACTTGCAATACTCTTAGCTCCACCAAGACCTTATTGCTCGGAATTTCCTCCGGGAGGGGTTTGCGATCACTTGTGGAGCTGGGAGGAACGGGAATGGTATGCGGAAATTTTTCGTTGTTTTCGCAGTTCCCTTGCCCATTACAACCCCCTGGAAATACGCCGGAAAGACCTCCGCTGGAACTGGAACCATCGGACCCACCACCAGAGTTTCCGCCGCCACCCGTGTTTCCGCCGCCGCCGTTGTTTCCACCGCCGCCGTTGTTTCCACCACCGCCGTTGTTTCCGCCGCCGCCGTTGTTGCCGCCACCGCCGTTGTTGCCGCCGCCGCCGTTGTTGCCGCCGCCGCCCGTGGTTCCACCATTACCGCTTCCGCCGCCGCCGCCGTTTCCACCACCACCACCATTGGGAGGGTTCCCCTCTTCCCCGTTCGGTTTTTTTCCGCCATTGGGAAGCGTTTCGCCTCCTGGTTTGTTTGGATTCTTATTCCCATTTTTATTGGTCTCATCAGGAAAATTAGTATTGTTTTTTTCGGTGGTTGATTTTTTGGGAGAACCATTAAACCCAGTAGGCTCACACCCAAAGCCAAAAAGTAACAAAACGGTCCATACCATTATTTTCATTGATATTCCCTCTATTTAGCCACCCTTAATCTCAATCGAATCACAAGGCGCCACCACCATTGTAACACACAGATGGTCTGATTCAAGCAGTTTTTTTAAATTACAACAAATGATTAAACTAATGTCCCGCAGTTCATTGCGTTTGACATATTTCGCAATAAAAAGTACTTCTGCCTAAGCATGTTACCTTACTGATGCAGCCAAGACATCCCGAAGTCAAGCAAGGTTGACCTTCTCTCCCGTACACCTGATGAAAAGCGGTAAATCCCCCTTTTTTACCGTCAGCAGACTTAAAGGTATGAATCGTGGAGCCTCCCAGTTGTATGGACTTCCCTAACAATTCCTGGAGCTGATTCACAACCCGTTCCCACTTTTGAAAGGTCAAGGAACCACAAGGTAACAAGGGGTGAATGCCTGCCGTAAAGAGGACTTCACATGCGTAAATGTTTCCAACTCCACCAATCCATTTTTGATCCATCAAAAAATCCTTGATAGGTCTAAATTTGGGTAGGTTTTTATATAGGGCCAAAAGTCCCTTTTTATCTAATGCATCTACAATTTGTAAGTTTTGTAGGAGAGTTCCTTTAACCATTGGCTCCCACATGCCAAATCGCCTTGGATCCAAGTAGCTGACTTTGGTGCCATTTTCAAACACCACACAAATGTGCTCGTGCGGCAATAAGGGATCCTTTCTATCTCTCACTAAAAAGCCACCAGACATGCCTAAGCTGATGACTGCCGCGCCTTTGTCCGTGGTCCAGAGTATTTTTTTGTGCCAGCGGGTCACTTGGAGAGTCACCGCCCCAGGAGTAAAAATGCGGGTTAGAGCCTTTTGATCCAAATCATTTCGAAGGTTTCCCCTAAAAAATCGGATGGACTCAACTTTCTTTCCCTCTACCTGAGCATGCAGGAATTGGGCTTGGCAGTGGACTTCGGGCAATTCTGGCATCTAAGGTTCACCTCTTTGCTGCTAGGATGGGTCAAATGGTCAAAACCTACTCAATATTTGATTGTCCAAAGCGTGATTTTTTCCCAATGTTTTAACCGAATTCAGATCCATAAAGCCCACATGACCTCCATGATCCAATAGCCTTAATTCCACATTTTTGGGAAATTCACAGGACAGCAAACCCGTTGAATCAACGATTGGGTCATCCAATGCAGCAATCAACGTAGTATCAAAAACGATATTTGAAACCACCCTACCAGATGAATACCGATGATAATATTCTAGGGCTCCAGAGGCTCTGCAAAACTGACTTGTAATGAGATCATCAAATTCATATACGCTTTTAATTTGACTTACTTCTTTATGACTAACGTTTAATTTTCCATTTGAATTCCAGTCTAAAAATTTTTTAACCAAAATTCTGGCAAAGTATCGGTCGTAGAGAAAGGACTTTGGGGATCCTAAATGTTGAATGCTTTTTAAAAGATCTACAGGCGGGCATACCGCAAAGTACCGTGTGTATTGCTCAAGTACCTTTTTCTCAAATCCACTTGCTCTACCCAATAGATAAAGTAACATATTTGCAGAAAGAGAGTAGCCCACCGCGAATTTTTCTGCTCCTGGCCATCTTTGAGCAACGTATTGCAGAGCGCACCACAGGTCCAAATACCGACCACAGTGGTACAAAGATTTCACCAAGGCACAATCCTCAGGCCAGGCACCTAAATGGTTAAATCGCACCACGGTATAACCCAATTCCAAAAGTTTAGGGACGAGTCGAACCAGATAATGGCTTTGGGCACACCCTCCTAATCCATGAAACAACACCACCACCTTTTCCCGGGATGGTTTCGTTGGGGGGGCATTGATGATTAGGGTCGTAAACTCTTGATCTAGTAACGGAATTCTGACAGAGACAGAGCCTAAAATGGGTTTTTGAGGAAAGGCAATGGAGCCTAAAAGCGTATGAAAATTTCCTAAGACAAAATTTTTCATGGGAAGACAATTCCTTTTGGAATATTAGGAAATTAGGAAAAATGTGAGCTCCCAAAAATCTCCTGATTTGTTACCTTAACAACTCCTCTCCCACAACCATGCAAAAGGAGTCTTTCATGTTTCGTTTAGGTTTTCTCCATTTCGCTTTCTCCTTATTCCTATTGAATGAGTTCCATACCATTCCAACGGTTATGGCCCAAACGACCCCTACCCGGTCCATTTCTGCTCCGGAAGAAGACCTCCTGGCCAGCAGCCTGTTGCCCATTCGTAGACCTTTAGACTTTGAAAAAGCCAGGAAAGGCAAGCTAACACTCACTCAAGAATTCATCAATAAGCCCAGCCTACTGGATACTCGGGATTTGTTATTTAATCTATGGTGGGTCTGGGAACCCAGCCGCAAGCAAGAAGCATTTAGAAGTAACTTTGAGCAAAGAAAAAAGATGATTTATAAGCGATATGGGTACGTTCCAGCCCCTTTTGACAATTTTGACTTGCCACTGGGTCTAACGTATTCGCGCAAAACCAATCAAATCGTTCCCAATTGTCTGGCTTGCCACGGAGGTTACCTCTTGGGCAAAACCCACTATGGAATGGCCAACGTGTCACAAGACATCGCCACCTTTTTTGAAGATGTGGAAAATTTTAAGGGACTTCTCAAACTCAAAAAACCAGCCCATGGCAACCCCGCATATGATTATTACAATCATTCCGCTGGAGCCTTTAACGCCTGGAGTTTCAGTTCCGACCGGCTCAAACTCAGGGACCCGGATCTGGATTTGATGACCCAGCCCCAAGACTTTGGCAAACAAGTGCAGGTGGACATGGATCCCCCTGTTTGGTGGAATATTAAATATAAAAATAGGCTCTATATGGATGGCGTTTTTGAGCATAATCACAGGGCACTTATGCAATTTGCCATGGACAATAACTCGGGTCAACAACTCCGAGATTTAGAAGGTGACTTTGTCCATATTGCAGCATTTATCGATAGCATTCAGCCTCCTAAGTATCCATTTCCCGTAAACGAAGAATCTTCAACTCGGGGTCAAGTCTTATTTCAAACCCATTGTGGTGGTTGCCATGGCAACTATTCCACCGATCCTTCCGTCAGTTTCTACCCAGAAAAAAAGATACCTTTAGCTGTGGTGGGAACAGATCCACTGCGAGCCTCCCCCGAAGGGCTCCCCAAAGCATTTCGGGAGTTTTTTAGAGACTCGTGGTTTGGGTATTATGGCTCCCTCCAAACCAGCTTGGAAACAGGAGTTTACGTAGCACCTCCCCTCGTGGGAATATGGGCAAGTGCCCCTTATCTCCATAATGGAAGTGTGCCCACCCTCAAAAATTTGCTGTTTCCGGAAACCAGACCAAAAATCTGGAAAATTAAAACATTAGACTCTTATGACCAAGAAAAAATAGGACTTCACGTAGATGTCTACGAAAAAATCCCTGAAAGCGTAACGCTCACTTCTGATAAGCGTAAATTTGTAGACACCACCAAACCTGGCAGAAGCCGTCAAGGTCATCTTTTTGGCACTCAATTGGATGCCTCCGCCAAGCAGGATATTATGGAATACCTTAAAACCCTTTAAGTTTTCGCTTGTCCACTTAAGACTCTTCCTCAGTCAGCCGAAAAGCCTGTCATAGGACTTCAATTTTAGAATTCATAAAAAGGCGCAAGAAAGCTTATGAAGCATACTCAAAGCAGCTCCTGGATTTTTAGGTTGTTACTTTCAGGACTCGGCCTGCTATTGATGCAGTGCGGGGATACCAGTTTTAGAAGTGGTAAGGAACCCAAAGCAAAACTCAATGGCACGCCAAATACAGGATCGGCAGCTGGAGGTGAAGGCTATTCCAAAGACAGCCGTGGGGGATTTGAAAGCGTTTCGGGGGCGGAGTCTGGAACCTGTGAAAACACATACAAACCCAATCGTATCGCATTTGTGATCGATAACACAGGATCCAATAGTTGCACATCCGGTCGAATTCAGGATATCTCCAAGGGCGTGGTGTGTGACAATGGTCGAAACTTAGGTCAAAACACTTGGGGTGGAACCGACCCCATCCGTCCCAATAACCCTTTTGATCAATATGATCCTGGAGCCGGCTATACGGAGCGCCAACGTGCTGTTTTTGAGACTGTTTTGCAAATCATTGAGCGGGATAAAAACGCCATCGCAAAGGACCCCACTTTTTTAGGCACAGACGTGGGGATCAGTTCATTCCCAAGGTCTCAACAAGACCCGGCTTTTCAACTTCATACTGGGGGCAACCCCATGTTTCCTAAACCTATGTACAACATGAAAAACACGCAGGCAGATGAATCCTTTAAGTCAGGTTTATGGAATCTACTCAAGTTTACTCATAGCCCTTCCGGAATGACTCCCTATGTATCCGCCCTTCAAGCGGCTCAAAAGCTCATTTTGGATGAAAAGGTGCCTGGTGATGTGAGGCCAGGTGTTGTGATTTTCATTACAGATGGATTGCCAACTGACCTGGTTCCCGATGAAATTGTTCAGCAAAGGGCTAAAGTGGGAAGTGATACCAAGGTGGTCATCTTTTCCATTTATCGTCCTGGAGTCAATCGAAATCCAGAGGAACAAAACAAGGATGCCAAATCTTCGCTGTTAAGAATGTGGAACGATGACAATCGCAAGAGCCCTGGTTTTCCAGATTTTGAGTCTTACTGGAAAAGACTTCTTTCGATACCTAAAGAAAAAGAAGTGAGCGACTCCTACTATGACATTGAAGATGCTGCCAAACTTAATTTAGCCATCAAATCCATACTAACTACCTTAACCAGCTGCAAGTAAATCCATATTTACATTTTTTTTATTCAATTTTGATTTTTTTCCTTTATTAAAAAACCAGAGTGTGTTACCTTAATTCTCAGAGCGTTCCAGTTGGGTTGTTTTTTTAAGACAACAATCTGGATGAAACCCGGAGAATGTCATGAAACAATCATTAAAATTCATTAAGTTAGCAGTCAATCGAAATTCTCAATGGTCTAGGGTTTTGTTTTTCTTAGGAATGTGGTCCCAAGTCTTAATCAATGGTTGCAGCGATACTTCTTTTGGAGGGAATGCCTCCCAAAAGAATCCCGGACCACAGCCTAAGGTAACCCTAACTCCCCAATCGACTCCCGTTCCCCAAAACACCCCACTTGTTTCGCCACCGGAGCGACCAAGCCCGGTTTGCTCTAGTAACTACAAGCCCCTTCGCGTGTCTTTCATTGTAGACAATTCTGGTTCCCACGGAACAAGTGCCTCCAAACCTGGTTTTGTGATACAAAATCCGGATTTACCCAATGTAAGTTTGGTGGGTTCAGATCCTGTGGTTGAGACCCAATCCATTCGGGGAAAAAAGGAAGTGCTCACCAGACGCCAAGAGTCTATTTATAGTGTTGTTAAACAAATTCTAGATGCAGATAAAACAGCAAAGAAAGCAGACACTAATTTCCCTGGTTCTTCTGTTTCGTTAGCGTATTTTCCCAAAAACAATACCTTTGAAGGGTTTAGCCAATTTGTAACTTTATTTGGCGATTCCCTCTTTGGGTTTAAATATTCCTTTCCACAGGCCAACGTAAATCTTTCCCAAATTTCCAATGATGGTCTTTTTTTAGAAGGGCTTTGGAAGGACCTTTCCTTCACTCACCATTCTGAGGGCACAACGCCTTATGCAACGGCCCTGGAAGCAGGAACCCATCAAATGAAAGACTCACAAGCCAATGATTCAGGAAGAGAAAAGTATGTGTTTCTGATCACCGATGGCCTACCAAACGATCAATTACCCAGTAAGGTGATTCAAGCCAAACAAGAATTGGCTAAGCACGCTAAACTGGTGGTGGTGAGCGTTTTTAATTCCACAAAAGAGTCTCTTCGCACCTCTGAGGCCTACAAACAGCTCAAAAAGAGCTACGAGGACCCAAATGTAAAGTGGGGAAATACCCCTGGCTCGTCTGATTCTTTTACCTCCTTTGACGCCTACTGGGACCGGCTGGTGGCACTTCCAAAAGAGATCGCCGACGAATACCATGAACTGGAAGGTGTTGGGGGTCTTAAAGAAAAATTAGTAAACATCATCAAAGACAAACAGATCTGTGGTACCCCCTAGGAAGCATTGTTCCATTCCATTTCGTTACTTTCCTTATCGTCGTCGGAAGTTTCAGGGTCTGACCCCGGGGCTTCTTCCTCTTGGAGGAGAGACTTTTGTAGGGATCCCATGATATGCACCGGAGATTCACAGGCTGCCAAATAGGCAAAGCGAAGACCAGAGGTGTGAGCTGATCCTAATAAACCATGAAGGGAATCCTCACTGCTATGTCGATACAGAATCAATTTGGATTGCTTCAATGATAGACTCATTCTTCTTTTAATACCAATGGGAAAATTCAACGGTACAAATACAAAATCATAATTTTTAGCATAGAGTTCTTCGAAGAAACGAATCTGAGAGGGCACCACCTCACACCTAAATCCCACTTTAGCTAGGTGGTTGCGAATGTGTTCTGCCCTGGAACCATCTTTGCAATCTTCAAACTGGGCAATGAGAATTTTGCCCACATTCTGGAAAAACTCCCGAAGAGAGTGTTTGGTCACAAGCATTCGGTTTTGACTGGGCTCACGAATGAATTTACGAATGACCAGTTGAATGATTCCATTAAGATCCTCTTTGGAAAAAGGACCAGACAAATACCCTGCAAAACCCAAAAGGGTCGCATGTCTGGCGTCACCTCTTTTAGGATTGGCCGCCAGGAGCACACAAGGAATGTTGTGAGCGTTGCAAAATTTGATGTTTTGCTCTAAAAAAGACTCTTGGTGCCAGTTAGTGTGCTGGGTATAGACCACACAAGCATGGGGCTTTCCTGCCTCCAATGCGTTCAATGAAATGCTATTTTTGTAAGACATGGACTTTTTCTGATGGGCAGCCAATTCTTGAAAAATGGTCAGAGATTCCTCTTTTAAGTTACAGGACGGACACAAATACCACAGGTTTAAAAAGGCCGGATCTAAGCTTTGCATCCCCAACTGCACCACATAATCCCCATCCGCTCGTTGGTAGGGAAAATCTAAAATGACACAAATTTCATTGGGAAATACTTCCATAAATCGCAAATGAAACGCAAAAAAAGGTAAAAAGTGCTGCATTGCACCAATCATAGAAATCAAAATTTTGTGGGGGAGAGTGGGCTGACATTTAAGCTGAATGCGAAGGCAATTCTTAGTTCCCTGGGCTACGGTGAGTTGGATTTCATCGCATCCCGTGGACTTAGAAATCATTTCTTCCATGAGAAGCAAGCTATGCCTCAATAAGCCGGGATCTCCTTTTACATAGGTAGAGAAACTTTTGTCTAACATAAGATGACATTCTTTTGTGAAAAACTGCTCTTTGATTCCCACAAAAAAGGAATGGATGTTAAATTCAATACTTTGTAAATATTGTCCTTGATGAGCCTGATAAGTTAGGTCAAAAAGGCTATTGATCTGCTCAATTATCCTCTGATATGGTAACAATTGATGAGCTTCTAAGGGAGAGTGGGATGGGTGACTGGAGCGGATGAGTTGAATCACTTCCCTCAATTGCGTTAGGGCTAAATCATAAATCGCATCGTTCATATGCCACTTTTGACCAGAATTTTCCATCAAAAAATCAAACGTAAAAAAGGCGTATTTTCTTCCTTCTCCCAGCAAACAAGAAATTTGGATATGGGCTGACTGGGTATGTCCTCCCAGCCTGACTCCCACATTGGAGAGTTCAAATCGCGGTCCTTTGCCTTCCAGGAGCTGCTTTACACGACGCACGGAATCGGAGGGAAAGCCCAACGTTTGGTGTAAGAAATTTTCAAGAGACTTGGCATGGGACATGGCTAAAACCAAATTCTGTCCACCCAGAGCCTCCATTAATTTTCGGTTTGTAAAAATCAGTTCCAGATCTTTGCTAATGAGAAGAATGGGAACTTGAATGGCTTCAATCACATCACGAAGTAATTTATGACGAAAACTGGTGTTACTGATTGTTTCTTGCACAAAGCTTGCTAAGTAACCAATCTCATTATTGGAAAACGTAGACAAATTCACCTGAGGTTGGGACGGAAGTCTTTCAATGTGGAATTTTTTACGGCTCTGTCGATCTTCAAACAAAACCTTTTCATGGGGAGTGGAGGCTTCCAGAACTTTTGGATTTTCCAAAGAAAGAATATTTTTCGCTTTTTCCAAAACGATGAGTGCATTTTGAATCCAAAGGTCCATCCATCTTTGGCTGTGGGTGACTCCTTTTCCTCGCTCATCCACCAACTTACCGCCGGTCATATCATAAAGTTTGTGTTCAAATATAACCTGATTTAGATAATACAATCTTGAAAATACCATCTTTATTAAAATAAATCTGAATAAAAAGCCTCCGGCCAAAGCGAATATGCAGGAAACACCCCAAAGCAAGAGTCCTCTCCATTTGTATTCAGGAAACACCTGTTCCGACCACGCCTTCTCCACTAGGGCAAAGTGGTTTTCGCCAATCTCTTTGAGGTCCACCACCCAGTGCCCTGGAAAAACATCGTTTAATGGCTTAAGGTCCTCCAACCCATCGGTTTTTACAAAACTGATTTTGCTTTTTAAAGCGGAATCTTCCCATTTTTCGGTATTGATTTGAATGGTTTGAAAGGTCGACGTGGGAATTAAGTCTGTTTGAGCCAAAACAATGCGCCAACGGTCCTGAATGGAATGGGTTGCCGAGGGTAAAAACATCAAACCCAGGGTTCCCAGCAACACCCACAAAATGGCACCAAAAGTTAAAAACAGACTGTCTTCTAAATTTACTTTACGGTTTTTAAACACTTCCGAAAGCAAGGCTTGGGTGCGAAACTGTTTGATAGGTGGATTCCTTATTCCAATGACTCCGATGCCATCATCGGATCACTGCACTGGGAAATTTAAGCCTAAAAAAGGGTAGACAACCCTCGCCAAATGAGATACGCTGGATCAGCAGCCAATTTCTTGGCCGTTTTCGTAACCCTTGCCATTTTCACCAACCAACCCTCAATTCGGAATCTTCTTAGCCTATGGATGAAAAACAAAATTTTGATGACTCTTCTCTCTCTGGTTCAGACGGGGACTCTTCCCAATTAAAAAAGAAAGTTCGTCGAGCCGTTGGCCGAAACCCGGACTCTTCTGCCTCTGATTCCCCTTCTCTGCCAGAAGAAACCCCACAATCAAGCCCTGTTAGCTCCTACGTCCCCCCCCGAAGGGAGGATCGAAAGGTGTTTGTTCCCAATAAAGGCAGGGACTCCGGTTATGGGGGTGGTCATCGAGGTATGCCTGGGGATGGCGGCAAAAAACAGTCGGGATCCATGGGTCATTCCGGGGGAGGTTCCGGTCACGGAGGCTCTAGCCTGGGGAGTGGTTTTTCCAACCAATCCCAGCCACCCCGTTCGCCCCATCAAACACCCAATCGCCTGCCTACTCCCTCTTCCAATCCCAATCAAAGGCCCGTTAATGCTTCCGGCGCCAATCGGCCCAATTCCGGTGCAGTAGATGAAAAAGAGCCTGAATTCAATGCAGACGTGCCGATCATGAACTTAAAAGAACTGAAAGAAAAACACATTTCCGACCTAGTTCACCTGGCACGGGAACTGGGCGTGGAAGGAGCCGCCAATCTTCGTAAGCAAGAGTTGGTGTTTGCCCTTTTAGAAGCCCAAGCTGCCAGAAGTGGAGTGGTTTACGCAGAAGGGGTACTGGAAACCTTGCCAGATGGCTTTGGATTTTTAAGAGCCCAAGATTACAATTACCTTCCGGGTCCAGATGATATTTACGTTTCACCTTCCCAAATCAGACGATTTAACCTTCGCACCGGCGACACCGTCTCAGGGCAAATTCGCCCCCCTAAAGACAGTGAGCGTTATTTCGCTTTGCTCAAAGTGGAGTGTGTAAACTTTGAACAACCCGATCTCAAAGGCGAAAAGATCCTCTTTGATAACCTAACCACCATCCACCCAGACCGCGCTTTTAAAATGGAATACAGTGCGGAAGTGCTTTCCACCCGAGTGATCGACTTGATGGCCCCCATTGGTATGGGACAACGGGCTTTGATTGTGGCACCTCCACGCACCGGTAAAACTGTACTTCTTCAGAACATCGCCAATTCCATTGCCATCAATCATCCAGACGTTACGTTGATTGTGCTCCTCATTGATGAAAGGCCCGAAGAAGTCACGGAAATGGAACGATCCGTTCGAGGTGAGGTGGTTTCTAGTACCTTTGATGAGCCTGCCCAGCGTCACGTTCAGGTTGCCGAAATGGTCATCGAAAAAGCCAAACGACTCGTGGAGCACAAAAAGGACGTGGTGATTTTGTTGGATTCCATCACCCGTCTCGCCCGAGCCTATAACTCTGTGGTTCCGCCCAGTGGAAAAATTTTGACAGGTGGTGTGGATGCCAACGCTCTCCACAAACCTAAGCGCTTTTTTGGAGCCGCTCGAAACGTTGAGGAAGGGGGAAGCCTTACCATCATCGCAACGGCACTCATCGAAACCGGATCCCGAATGGATGAAGTGATCTTTGAAGAATTCAAAGGCACGGGAAATATGGAGCTCGTGCTCGACCGGCGTCTAGCCGAGCGCCGGATCTTCCCAGCCATCGACATCAACAAATCAGGTACAAGGCGGGAAGATTTGCTTCTCACTAGGGAAATCTTAAATCGATTGTGGATCTTACGTAAGGTCTTACACCCCATGAGCCCTGTTGAATCCATGGAGTTTTTGATTCAACGTATGGAACGCAGCGAAACCAATGATGAGTTCCTAGCCAGCATGAATGGCTAACCCCGGCACGAGTTTCCTGACCACCCCATTTTTTTGGTGGGGTCGGCATATACAACCTGTTCATTTTATTAAAACTATCCGATTCCATCCAGAGCGAAGGGCCTCAAAGAGGTCCCAATAACCTTTTTAACAAAGGTAACAAAATGAAGTTCTGGATCCAACTCATTTTTCTCAGACTCACACGACTCCATTGGTGCAGAATCGGGGTTGGTTTCTTTTGCACTTTTTTTTCCACAAGTTTTGCCCAATACAAATACTTTAGTGTAAGTGTTAACGGAAGTTACAGCCAAAGTAAAACGGAGTATTCAGACAAACTCCGAACCAGCTATGGTGCCGAACTGGGGATTCCTCTCACCTCTTTTCTGGAGGTGTCCTATAACTACTCCCGCACCGACGACAAAGATAAGTTAAATCAAAAATACAGGGATGAGCTCACCAATAAAGGAATCGCCGTTCCTGCCGATACGCCGCTTACTCGGAAAGTGACTTTGCTAGATCAAAGCCTAGATGCGGGAGTGGGGTTTATGCTGGGATTTATCAAACCCACCTTTTTTGGTGGATTTCTCTGGCGCACCAGCTGCTTTGAGGAATGGTATGCGGACTTCGGATGCTCTCAGGCCACCAAACCCACATGGAACGCAGGAGCTATGATCACCACTTACATCACTCAAAGGTTGCGATTTAAGGTAACTTATCGAATGTCTCCGGTTACCAATGAGGGAGCGCCTTCCAAAGTCTACGATAGGTCGGTGTCCTTGGGGTTGTCATGGGGATACTAGAAACCTTTGAGTTTTCCACTGTAGAATTATTTTTGGCGGGGCTTGCCTTTGCGGTGCTGGCTCTCATTTTATCCAGTCGAAATCAGGCCCAAGTGAATGCCGTCATCAACCGGGCCGTGCCCCCTCAGGCCCCCCTGCGTCCGGAAGATTTGCGCACCACCGACCGGAGGAAGTTATCCCGATCAGAGCTTAAAATTAAGGCCCAAGCCGATGAACTCGCCGTTCAAAATCGTCCCAAGGAAGCGGCACAGCTCTATTGCGACATTAAGGTTCACCGCCTTGCCGTTTCCTGTCTGGAGAACGCGGGGCTTATTGACGATGCCTGCCAGGTGCTTTTAAAAATCGGTAGACCCAATCGGGCGGCCTCTGTGTACGAGCGCAACCGACTCCCCCACAAAGCGGGTTTTTATTATCTCACCGCCAATCAGTTGGAAGACGCCGCGAGGTGTTTTATCGCCGCAGGACGAGTTAATTCAGATTATTATATGCAAG
This sequence comes from Silvanigrellaceae bacterium, assembly GCA_044339525.1. Taxonomy (GTDB): domain Bacteria; phylum Bdellovibrionota_B; class Oligoflexia; order Silvanigrellales; family Silvanigrellaceae; genus JBIIVH01. The sequence goes on from JBIIVH010000016.1 coordinate 56,325, forward strand.
CTGCCGTGTTATTTGAGCGCACAAATAAATTTCAAGAAGCCGTTTGGGCTTATAATTTAATGGGAAGACATGAAGCGGTTGCCAAACTCTGCTTTGAAAAAGGACTTTTTGAATTATTAAGAGATTACTGCAATGAACCAAAACACATTCGAGGTGTTTTTTTGAACCTAGACCCAAATAACATCAAATACCTCATCCAAAGCCTACCCCTTGATACGGTCACGGCCCAAAGCTTTGCTCTGTGGACAGCCACTCTTCGCAAGCCGGACTTTGTCATCCCTGCGTTAAAACACTTGAGTTCCCAAGCCAAGCTTTTGGTGCAATTTTACATCCACGCTCAAGATGAAATTCTGGCCCAGACTCTGATTTCTCTACTTCAGCACCCTTCCACCAAAGGAGAAGAGGGAGAAGAATTTCTCTTTCAACAGGCCTGCGCGCTTTTTGAAGCCAAAAAGTATGACTATGCGGCTCGGGTATTTGAAAACATCAATGAGCTGCCCAACGCGGCTCTTTGCCATGTGCACCGGGGTGAACTGGAATGGGCTCTCACCCTCTTAAAAGAAAAAATGGGGGGACTTCCCGTGCTGGGAAGGGAGCTGGAAAAGATCATGAAGCTAGATCCCAGGCATTTGGGGGGCAAGACCAGGACGGAGCCATGGTCTAAAACCACCGTCCACGAAGCCAAGCAGCTCTTTGCTCAGCTGGGGCAAAATGGACTTTTTCCCAGAAAATCCCGGCACACCGAAGACTATCCTCCCTTTGCCAGCTAGCCCCTTTCCCGAAGCTCACGATCTAACCCAGGTTAGAGCTTAATATGGTCCAGTTTCAATTTAGATAAATCCACTTGTTTATCCAGATACTTCATAAAATATTCGTCGTAGAGTTGCCAAGATTTAGAAGATTCGGCCGCATTAATGGGAGGCATCTGGTTAAACTGTACCAATTTAGCGTTTTGACCCATACAAAACTGCACGAATTGAAGCGCCTTTTCTAACCTCACCGTGTCGTCAGGGATCGCGAGAGCAAAGTAGTGATACAAAGTCACTTCTTTAGGAACCGCAAAATGGCTATCCTTGATCAGGCGCTGAACCTTTTGAGCCTGCCATTTCGTGGTGAAGGCGGCAGCAACCGTGTCTTGGGCAAACTCATGCAGTAAAAAATGCTCTACGGGTCTGCCTTGTTTGTCCATTCGATAAAGCAACTGAAGCCCCTGAGTGGAGTTCAGAAGTGATTTCAATCTGGAACTATTAGGCTCTTGAACATCTTTTCTGGTCATATAATAAATGGATTGCAGCAATGGAGAGGCTTGATTGGGAAATAAAAGTCGACCTCGCCACAAAGGGGTGAGTTTTTTTTGGGTCGCATTTTCCCAGCCCACAAATGATTCCAGGGGCAATGATTTAGATTTCCAAAGGAATCCCCACGGGTTGAGCTGCAACGGCACCAAATACCTAGAAACATCTGTGCCTTGAGCTTGAAACTGGTTCCAGAATAGGGGTGAAGAGCTTTTTTGAATGCTCTGGCCTAGGTTTTCAGGCAATAGTTTAAAAAGTTTTTGGTGAGCTAGGCTGACTAATAAACTATGGGAATCAATCACCACATCCCAAAGTCTAGGGGAGGCCTTTAAACGGGTTTCCACCTCAATGCTAGAAGTGACCAATTCGGCCCGAACGCGCGTTCCTGTTTCTTTTTCAAACTGATCCAATACCTCCTGGGGCATAAAACCCTCAGGCATTAAGATGGAGATATAAGAGCCCGATGGGGGAGGCGCGGTTCCCACTTGCCCTTGTGCCTTAAAATTCTGAAACACGAACCCTGTCAAAAACACCCAAAAAAGGGTCTTTATCAGAACGAAAACTCGATTTCGAAAACCCATTTATTCATTCCCAAGGCACGTGGTCTGCCGCTTTTGTTTCGCCATTTTGCCCTAATCTTCAAAATCCATCAGGGCCGCCACCTGAAAAAAGGAGTCTATCAAAATTTGCTCTTCATCACCAGGTGTGGCATGAGGGAATTTTACGCGCTTCTAAAAAAGGACAGACACAAGCCATGGCTAGATTTCATTTTGTTGATGCTGACAGCAAAAATCAAGATCCCTTTGGTTCCCAAGCTGAAGGTGAGTCGGACTTCGAAAAACTGCTAAATGCTTCCGCTACCATCTCCAATCGCCGGTTCAAGGCAGGAGAAAGCGTACAGGGACCCATCATTCGCATAGGAGCCGACTTTATTTTTGTGGACTTAGGAGGCAAGGCCACCGGTGCTATGGCCTTGGAGGAATGGGAGGCTGGATCTGGGCTTCCTAAAGAAGGCGATATTTTAAATGCTTATGTTCGGGAAGACAATGGCTCCGAAATCGTGCTCACCAAATCCCTTAAAAAAGGAGAAGCCGACGCGGCTGCCCTTCTTGCGGCCTATCAATCTCAGGTTCCCGTCCAAGCCAAAATTGAAAAAGTGGTTAAGGGAGGCTTTGAGGCAAGCATCAGCGGAAAACGCGCCTTTGTGCCCCTGGGTCACGTCTCGTCCAAACGCATTGAAAATCCCGAATCCTTTTTGGGAGTCGTGCTGCCTTTTCACATTTCGGAGTTCAAACAAGGGGGGCGAAACATCGTTCTCTCTCGAAAAGCGCTCCTTCAGGAAGAAGAAAAACAGCAGGTTAATCAGGTTCTGGAACAAATTTCCGAGGGAGCTCGTGTTTTTGGAACCGTTTCTAGAATCGTACCTTTTGGGGTGTTTGTGGATCTCGGTGGAGTGGAGGGACTTCTCCCCATGGCCGAACTCAGCTGGAAGCGCGTGGCAAAAGCGGAAGATGTGGTTCAACTGGGCGAGAAGGTGTTTGTAAAGGTTCTCAAAATTGAAAAAGAACCTAAACTTCGTATTGGTCTGTCGTTAAAAGACGCCGGTGAAGACCCTTGGACACTTTGGGGAAGTCGCCTACAGCCTGGTCAAAAAATTTCTGGAAAATGCACCCGCCTAGCGGACTTTGGCGCCTTTTTTGAAATCGAAGGAGGGCTAGAGGGGCTCTGTCACATCAGTCAGATGTCCTGGGAAAAAAGAATCGCCCATCCCAAAGACGTGGTGGAACCTGGTGCCCTATGTGAGCTCACCATTCTCACAGTGGATCCCACCGGCCGCAAACTGTCCTTAAGCCTAAAGGGACCCATCAGTGAGTCCCTACTCCAAAAATCGAAGCTACAGGGTCAGGCCCTCACGGATGTGGAAAAGGCCCAGATGCAGGAATGGGAGTCCTACCAAAAAACCGTTAAACCCTCTGGCCCAAGCCAAACGGCCACCTCAGGGGTATTGGCATCCGCCTTTGAACGAGCCAAAAAGCGATCTTAAAGACACAAAGCAAATGGACATACCGTCCATACCGTCCATTAAAGATTCTTCGTGCCCTTTTCTACCTCCGGGGTGAGCCAAAAGAAAAGCATTTTTGGCTCCTCGGATTCTGATTTTCCACTTACGGAAAGCTTCTCCGACAGATACTTATCTAAATTGATTTCAAACTGATTTTGAAGCAAATAATCATCACCTTGACTTGCTAATTTCAAATAATTCTTCTCCAAAGCAAGACTGGAAAAAATTTTCCAGTCATATTGGATCAGTTTCCGTCCCAAAAAAAGAATGGGCAAATCCTTAAGCAGGGGTTGAGTTACCTTTAATTGAAAGCTACCACCGAGCTCATCGTCGTCTTCCTTTTTTTGAAATTTCTGCCTCCAAATCACCCTTCCAGAAGCTTGCACTAGGGAACACGGATAAAACACCAAAACGTCATCCCCCACTGGCTCCACCAAAGGCACGGTTTGACTCCAATCCATAAGTTGGCTGCCCTTTTTAGCCACCCATTCCATCATCCAATCACATTTTTTTGCGGGACGACCAAAAAGCAGATGATATTCCCTGATCCCCTTTTCGGATGGGTGAGCCTGTCCTCTTTCCTCATCCCGTCGTGCCAGAGTGGGTTTCTGGGGCGGTGTTCGAAGAAAGGCTGGCTCCTCAATCCTTCCGGTATCTTTGCCTAGCCCCACTAAACTCGGCACAAAAGACAATAAAGAGGTTAAACTTGTGTTAGACACTAATGTGGAAGGGGATTTGGGAAGTAATCCTGGAACTTGAACTAAAAAAATCTGAGAATGGTCATCCAAATCAGCTAAGGTAACGATTATGGTTCGATGCTCCACACTTCGAGCAATGAGAGCCTCATGCACCTGAGCCAAGGTTCGATCCAGCACCACAGATCTGGTGTAATCTTTAACTTTTTGAGAGTTTAACAAAAGTGAAACATCAAACAATTTGAAAAGTTTTAAAAAATCTTGAGTGGCTGCAGGAACATTTTCTTCTGTAACATCCAGCTTAAGCCCTGCCATAAATCTAGAACTCGTGTTTTTTTTGAGCCAGATCTGAAACTGCTCTAAAACATTAGGTAGATATTGCCGTCCTTCCTGAGTAACAAAGGTTTCATTTCCAAAATTCAATCCACTCAAAGCGCTTTGGCCTGACACGGCTTCTACAAATCCATACAAGGAATTGAGATCCTGCTGGGAAAAAGGCTTATTGGAAGATTCTCTATTTTGCTTAAATATGGCTTCCAAACCAGTTGAATTATCATTTCTAGTATCAAATTCTTTTCTGGCGTCTGTTACCTTCCAGTCTTCACCTTCCTGCCAGCGTTTTCGAATCTGCCTTAAATGTGGATCGGCAGAAATGCCTTTGCCTAGGCCAAGACTGTCATGGGAGGTGAATAAACTTGTTTTGTAACCATATTTTCTAAACATTTCCAAGAGGCCCAAATCGGAAGAGGGGTTGATAGGGTTCCAAAGCGCCTCCGTAAACTCATCCCCTTTTGATTTCTTTTGGGTCGAATCTGGTAAAAATCCAACGGAGTTTTCCATGGTAAAATGCAACCCAGGCATGATTCGACTGCGGATTTTTTTTGACTTCACGATTTCCGCTGAGAGAGTGCCCAAATGAAGGAACACCACATTGTAGCCCAATGCTACGGTACCCGGATCGCTTTTAAGCACCTGCCGATTTTCGCGGTATTGAGAAGACAAAATCAACCCTAATTCTGCCACGTCTTTTGGTTTTACATAGGGAGGAATTTTAATGGCCTTTTGTCTATCTTCCTCTTCCGATAGAGAGCTGGTGGAAGCTGATTTTTCCGATCCTGAAGACGACTCGGATGGAGTGGCTCCCGCCTTTGGCTCATTGGAACCCAATTCAGAAGTTTCAGCCGTTTCAGAGGAAGTGGAGGGTTCCAGATCAGGAGTCTCCACCTCTGAGGTTACCATTTCGGACGCCGGTTCCTCCACCGTGTTATGGGTCACCACAAGCGGGAGAGCCTGATTGTCTGGCTGAAAGAGTTCGCTCTGTTTATATACCTGTAAGGGAAGTCTACCATTTTTTGATATCTTTACCACCTGAAGGTTTCCCACAAAGGATCTTGTGCTCACACATACCAGTTTCCCTGTTCCAGCAGTAGACTCTCCTAAGGGAACCAGAATGGTGTTTTCTTGGTTCACTTGTGTTTCCATAAACGAGTGCACTTGAACGGTAGTGCCAGACACCACTCTTAAGGTTCCAGGTGTTTGAGGGAAAATTTCAGCCAGAAGATAATATTTTTCAGGAATCTTGTCGTTTTGAATGGGAAAACCAAAACGAATCTCTTCCCCCGGATCCAGCACCACACCTTCTGTAAATTTCACGGTACCTGCGTTCATAGGAAAGGCCAGATAGGAAACGGGTTTTCCCGGTCCAGTAGGGGACGACAGTCTTAACTCCGTTGACACCCAGGGCCACAAAAACATCCGATGATTTTCATTGTTGGTTAATCCATGGTTTTTTTCTATCAACGTAGCAGGATCCCTAAGAATATCCACCACAATTTCGCGCAAATTTTCCATTCTCTTTTGATGTTTGTCTTGCCTTCTCTGCCTTTCTCCCTTTGCATATTTTCTGATTCTTTTTTGTTCCGCTTTTTCTTCCGTGAGCAAAGAAACAGGCCAACTCGTTGAAAATCGATTTATTTTAGGCGGAGTAGAATCTGTTCCAAAAGTATTACGCCACGGATAATCCAAATAAAGCAAAAATAATTTACCTAACGTAACTACAAATAAAACCACAAAAACGAGCCACCACCAGGAGCTTTTTCTTCTTCTTGGTTTGAAGGAACTGTAATTCACTGTATTCTCACCTCGTCAAACGCCAGTTTCTCCAAGCCTTTCTGAAGACTCTCCCAATCATCATCCGAAAAAGGAGCGGCGGCGGCTTCCAAATTTTTTAGAATAAGCCTGTCCTTTTCTTTCAGTACTAAACTCACAAAAAGACCCTTTTCACTGGTTTTTTTTCGCTTATCTTTTGCTTTATCCAATTGAGCCGATGGAGATTTGGGTTCCTTAGTTTGCAGTGCTTTTTTGACAAACTGGTCCAATCTCTTTTCCATTTCCAGTTCCTCTTCAAAACGCACCAACTGAGAGCCCTGATGTTCCCAGAGCACAGAATTTCTATGGGAACTATCCAAGGCATTTGACATGGAAACAAAAAATTCAGGTAAATTGGTTCCTTGTTTAGGAAGGCATAGGTAACCAAAATGATCCGTGTTGCCGTTTAAAAATTGGTAGCTTTTTGAAAATTGAAGAAAGTCATTCTGATCCCAGTAAAGCATCTTTCTAAGTAAGTTATGTTCTAGTTCCTGAAACTGCTTTCGTTCGTTTAATTTTTTGAAATAGGAAAGTTCTAGTGGCACACAAGTGAGCCCTTGGGAAAGCACCATTGCTTCAGAAGGGCCGCGGGGTTGCAAAACCTCAGATAAAGTTCTAGCCGATAATGGTTCACGTGAAAAAATAATCCCCTGATGATCTTCCTCATGGTCTTGGAAGGTAGATACAAATGCAAACCTTTTGAAATTTTTCTCCTTAAAATAGCGGCAAACCTGAAACAAAGACTGCACGGCCTTTTCCATAACCTGGGATTTAAATTCTAAATCCTGTGGCGTCCGATAGACCCATCTTCCCGGAAGCAAGCTTCCAGCCGCGTAAAGAGCCGACTCTAAAAGATAGAGATGGGCCACTTTAGGAGGAGCATCTTGGCTTGCTTCATTCATGCCGGAATTCCCGAATTCCACAAATTGCTTAAATAGCTCTAAATCATTGGCTTGAATATTATGCCACTCCAGGGAGGGATGCAGATTTCCCAGGTACCCCCCTTGAAAGAGTGGATACAAAGGCAGTAAACTTCGCGTAAAACGTAGCAAAAATAAATCATATCTTGAAAATTGTGTGCCAAAATGGAGGTAGGGAGCATAACCCAACGCCAAATGACTTGCCAAATAATCCAAGGGAACAAGAGAGGCTGAATGGGGTGCAGGTGAGGCCAACTCTTCTGAGCTTTCTAGGGAAATGCGACTCCATTCATGGGGGCTAGAAAGCAAATCTCTCCAGATGGGCGTGGGAGGAGATTCAAAACCACAAAGGCTACTCTCTGGATGTTTTGCAAATTGCCTTAGGGTGTGATCTGGAACGTGGATCATCAAAAAAGAATCCGCTTTTATCGAAGGAAGGGCTTGAATTTGAAATTGATAGAGATCCCATTTGCTACCAAGCGTTATTCCGAAGGATCGCACTGAATTCCACACCCCTGTGGACGAGGCGGGAAAAGCAGGACCCAAAAGGGCTAAGATCCAGAGGAAATAACACAAATGAAACGCGATTAAGGTAACAAACGGTGCCAAGTCCAGGCAAAAAAATCGCCAAAATCTTCGCAATGCTTTTTTACGATGGACTCCTCCGTGGCCCGTGGAAAACCACGAAATTCCTTTGACTAATACCCCAGGAAAGGAAAGGCCCAAGGACACTAGGCCTGTCATGAGCCAACCCAGCAGGAGTAAACAGATAAAGGAGGTAAGGTGACTGTGAAAAAATAAAAAAGACCAGCCCTGTAATGGAAACGATTGGGAATCCATCCAAAAAAAAAGCACCAGCCAATATATAAAAGTCCATGCCAACAATGGCATCCCCAGGTACCACAACGTGGCTTGAAAAACAGGGGAATATTTCTCTTTAGTCTTTGGCGTCCAAAATCCATGGGCCATATTAATAACTTTCCTAAAGGTCTGGGCTTAACAAACCTTTAGGGTAACCAAACCCTTTTGAAGTGTCAAATTCTTCAAGTTTCCTGGGCCATGGTGATGGGAAACTCCAAAGTCTCATCGGTGGGTAAATCGCCTTCATGTTCTTCCATGACAAAGCCTGGTTGCTGCATAAAGGCTTTCAAGCTTTGTCTGATGAGATCTCCCTCGGCGCAATCCCAGGGTAATTTCACTTTTACCACGGTGCCTGGATGGGCCACATCTATGGTTTCTTTTTCCTTGTCCTGAATCATTTTGATCATGTCTGGCCAAATCCCTTTGCGCACGGGACCCTGGGGCGACAAACACTCCACTTCAAAACCCGTCCTCATTTGATTGCGCACCTGAACAAGGTAACTTCCGTCTTCCCCCATTCCGATGATCACCCCGCCCAGCTCATGGGTATTATCGATCTCTTGGGTTTGGCGGGCCGTGGCTTCCCGGTCTAGGGCGCCCAGGTAAAAGCCAGAGGTATAACCTCGGTTGTTAAAGGTTTCCAGCTCCACTCGCCATTCGGGATTGTACTGGTAATTTCCGGCGTAATAACGATCCACGGCCTCACGGTAGACCTTCGCTGTAGTGGCACCATACAAAAGACCCTTCATTCTTCCTTCAATCTTCAGTCCATCCACTCCCGCTTCAATGATCTTATCTATAAATTCCACGGTGCAGAGATCTTTAGAGTTGTAGATGTAGCTTCCCGATTCGTCTTCATAGACTGGAAAATACTCTCCGGGTCTTTTTTCTTCCACGAGTGCGTATTTCCAACGGCAAGTGTTGGTGCACAGCCCATGATTTCCGTCGCGCTCATTCATATAGGAACTCAGCTGACATCGCCCGGAGTAGGCCATGCACATGGCCCCATGCACAAAGATTTCAATTTCCATCTCTGGTACTTGGTCTTTAATTTTTTTAACCTCATCCAATGTCACTTCTCGCGCCAAAACCACACGCTTGGCGCCTAATTTTTTCCACATCTTAACCCCACGCCAATTTGTGGTGCTGCTTTGGGTGCTGATGTGAATGGGCAGCTGGCTCACTTCTTGAACCAGTTCCACGATGCCTAGGTCTGCCACGATCACCGCATCCACTTTGATTTCCTCCAGGTATTTTACAAAGGGAGGAAGGGTGCGGATATCATAGTTTTTAGCGAGAATGTTTAATGTTACATAGACTTTTTTGTTGTGGGCATGGGCATAATCCACTGCCACTTTTAGTTGATCTTTAGAAAAATTATGGCTTTGGGCCCTCAAATTATAGGCTTTACCGCCTAAAAAAACGGCGTCTGCCCCAAATCGAATGACGTTTTTGAGTTTTTCCATGCTACCAGCAGGTGAAAGAATTTCTACTTTTTTCATCGTAACGATGTCTCCAGATGCTCCGAGGTACAGTCCCAGAGCAAATGCCCCCACCCTACGCCGAGATGGACTTTGTGCGCAAGTAAATTTCGCTATAATTAACAGGAATTTTGGGATCGACAAAAACCTTGGGGTCCAGCCCTAAATCCTTTTGGATAATTTCCCTAACCCTATGTAAATGTAAATTTTTTCTTTCTAAGAGATTGGTTTTCGCCCAGTTGGCGGCCTCCACGATGAGTCCACTCACCTGCTCAGCTGTCAAAAGCTGCGTATTTATTGTGATATCAAAATCGTTGTGATCATTGATGTCGAGCCCATAAAGTTCTAGGTATCGCTTTCGATTTTGCTCATCGCGCTTTAACGTTTTATAAAGCACGGCCTCATAACTTGTATTCTTTTCGCTTTCCCGCCGATTGATTCGACTGGCCCTCACCTCTAAAGAGGCATGGAGCCAAATTCTCAAATCCGCGTTCATCAGCCAAGCGGCCAAACGGGTCCCCACCACCACGTCTGGACTTAAGGATGCCCTCATTAAGTGCAAATCAGTGAGCAAATCAAAAACCCGATTGTGGGGTGCCTCTTGGTGTAACTGTTCAAAACTGATTCCCAGTTCCTTTGCCAAATCGCGGAAGGTAAAATTAAAGGTTTTTATCCCCAGGCGGCTTCCTACGTTGGTGGTGGCTGTGGTGTTTCCACAACCGCTCAGTCCTGATATTGCTATGCGCATGCGTCATACCTTATTCTAAGGGTTGGAGTCGGTTTTCTCAAATCCCATATGCCTACTTCATTAAAAGGAAAAAATCCATGGCATACGTGTCGCCCGAAACGTTACAAAGTCTACTAGCAAGAGCACTCCTAGACTATCCCCCCGAAGAACGGGAAACCCTTCGACACGATTTGGAGGGCACACTTTCGCAGTTTTTTACTGCAATTCAGGGCCTTCCAGGTCTTTCCCCAGAGTCCTCTCCCAAAGATCTAGGACCAGACTTAACCCACCCTACCCTCCCATGGCGCAATCCATTGCCCTATGAAAATCTCAATTCCCAAGACGCCTTAAATGCCGCAGCCCAAAATGAAGAGCCTTATTTTGTTTGTTATCCGAGCTGGGAGGATGCCTAAGTCATGGAATCTAAAGATCCCCATGGGGCGGTAGCCCACTGGTCCCATTCTTCTACTTTTGATGATCTCTCCCCAGCGCCGCAAAACCCACTTAAAGGCGTCCCCTTTTTGATCAAAGAAAACATTCAATGCCTTGGTCTACCCGTGCGTTGTGGGTCCAAAATGTTAGAGAATTATCGGGGTCAGTATCATGCCACCTGTGTTCAAATCCTCCTTCAATTGGGGGCAAAATGTCTAGGCACCACACATATGGATGAGTTTGGAATGGGAAGTTCCGGATTAAAAAGCGCCTTTGCAAACCCAACCAATCCATTACACCCTGGATTTCAAGTGGGAGGATCCAGCAGCGGTTCTGCTGTGGCGGTGGCCTCGGACATCGTGCCCTTCAGCTTAGGCTCTGACACTGGCGGTAGCGTCCGACTTCCCGCCCATTTCTGTGGGGTGTATGGACTTAAGCCCACCTACGGATGCATTTCTAGATATGGATTGGTGGCTTACGCCTCGAGTCTAGACACCATTGGTGTTTTTTCCAAAGACCTGCGCCTGATGAAAGCCGTGACCCAAGCCCTATGCGTTCTCGACCCAAAGGATTCCACCTCCAGGCCCCTTGCCACCCATTCTCCCATCCCCCAACCAAAGGTGGGAATTTTGGAGCTAGATAATCTTACGTGGCAACAATTGGACCCATCCATTTCAGAGGCTTTTGAGCACTTTCAAAATCAACTTCTCGCCCAAGACTTTAGACCGATTTCCGTAGCCTCACCTGGGGATGAAATTTGGGATCGTGCTGTGGCCGCCTATTATTTTTTAGCCTGCGCCGAGGCCTCCTCCAATTTATCTCGCTTTGACGGCATCCGATTTGGCACACAAGCCCCTGGAACCTTTGAACAGCACCAAACTTACCTCACTCAAACCCGATCCACTTATTTTGGGCCAGAGGTCAAAAGACGGATCTTATTGGGAACGTATTGCCTTTCCGCGGGCTACGCCAGTCAATCTTACAACAAAGCCTTAGAGTTTCGAAATACCCTTCATAGCTGGGCTCAGCGCCAATTTCAAAGCATGGATTTTCTTGTTTTACCCGTGCATATGAAACCCCGAGTCCACCTTCAAGACCCATCCCTAAATGCTCTAGAAGAATACCGAAATGATCGATTTACCGTTTTGGCCAATCTGTTGGGGTACCCTAGTCTATGCGTGCCAGTACCCTGTCCCAAGGGGGAGGTGTCCCACACTGGACTTCAAATCATGGCCAAGCCTGGCTTTGACATCCCCTTGTTAGACTTTGCTATGGAGCTGCTTGCCAAAAACATCCTATACCCACCCCGTGCCTATTCCCAAGGCACCCAAACTCCCCCTCCCAGCCCAACTCAACCCAACTCTAAGGGAGACCACCCATGAACGCCGATACTTCCCTTTTAGAATCTTCCTTTTTAACCACCATTGGACTGGAAATTCACATTCAGCTTCAGTGCCAAACCAAACTTTTTGGCCCAGCCCAATCCCCCGTTCGTTTTGCCTCCAGCCAGGGTCAGCAGGGTCTTGCGCCCAATTCTTTTCTAGATCCCACCACCCTGGGATTGCCCGGAGCCCTTCCCTCCTTAAATGCCTTGGCCGTGGAGCAGGCTCTACGAATGGCATTAGCCTTAAATTGTGAGATTCCTGAGTGTTCCCAATTTGAACGAAAGCATTATTTCTATCCGGATCTTCCCAAGGGCTACCAAATCACTCAATTCACTCATCCCATTGCCAAACACGGGTTTGTATACTTAAAGTCTGGAAAAAAAATACGAATCAACCGAATTCAACTAGAAGAAGATGCTGGAAAATCTGTGTTACAGGGCTCCTATAACCTCCTGGATTTTAACCGATCCGGTGTAGCTCTCATTGAGATCGTAGGGGAGCCTGATTTAGAGTCCTCTTGGGAAGCCGCTGAATTTTTTGAAAAAATTCATTCCCTAGGGGTATACCATAACATCACCCAGGGCAAAATGGAGTGGGGTCATTGCCGGGCAGACGCCAACATCTCCCTTCGCCCTCACGTTGATGCCCCTTTAGGAACTCGGGTGGAGATCAAAAACATCAACTCGTTTCGCTTTCTTCAAGAGGCTCTAGAATGTGAAAAAGATCGGCAGCTTCAATGTTACCTAAATCAGATTCCTGTGGCGCGAGAAACCAGGGGCTACAACCCTCAAACCAAATCCTCCTTCTTCATGAGAAGCAAAGAAAACGAACAGGACTACCTTTATTTTGCCGATCCTGATCTCCCCAAACTCCATGTGGATTCCCTGTTTCTAGAAAAAATCAAACAAAGCATGACCCCCGAAAAAGAAACACTACTTTCACAGCTCCTGGAAAAAACTTCCGTTGATCCTGCAACTTTACTTCAGGTCATCGAAAAACCCAGGCTTCGCGAGCAGTTACTCCAGTTTATTCCTTACTCAAAGAGCCATTCCACCAATCGCAAATTTGTGTTTTTTCTTTTACAGCATTGGAGTTCAAAGTGGGACCAATTTGAATCCACACAAAGCGATTCCGTCCCCCAGCCCGATCCCACCATTTGGAAAGATTTGGCCCCGGTGTTTGAGAATGCCCTGGAGAAAATCCCTGATTTTTTAAATGGACTTCAAAGAATCTGGGAAAATAAATCCATCGTCGGCGAATTGCTTCAGGAGTTTGCTATCAATGAAGTAAATACGGATGCACTACTATCTTACTGCCAGTCCATTCTGGAAAAATTCCCAGATCAGACCAAAGGAGCGCGAGAAGGAACCCCTAAACTCATTCATTTTCTCATTGGTCAAGCCATGAAGACAAATGACCAAAAGCTCCCATCCAAAGAAATCACATCCTGTATCCATTCCTTAATTAAAGAAACATGATGAGATTTTTATAGTACCAAAACGCAATATTTTTTAAGGGAGTTTGAATATGGCAACGATCTTAGTCACGGGAGCCACGGGATTTTTAGGTTCTAGACTGTGCCAACGACTGATCCAGAAAGGCCACCGTGTCATTGGCACCGGACGAAACCTTAAAAAAGGTGCAGAGCTGGCCCAATGGGGTGTGCCATTTGAGTCCATCGATCTTGCTACGGCCAGCGAAGAAAGACTGCAAGAACTCCTAAAAAACGTGGATCAGGTGGTGCACAGCGCCGCACTGGCCAGCTCCTGGGGCACGAGGAAGGACTTTGAATCCAATAACGTAACAGCCACACAAAACCTTAGAAAAGCAGCTCAAAAAGCAGGTGTGCGCACCTTTGTCTACATCAGTAGCCCTAGTGTATATGTTTGCCTTCGAGATTCCATCAACATCAAAGAGTCTGATCCCTTGCCTCTTCATCAGCTGTCTTATTATGGTGAAACGAAACTCAGGGGAGAAAACGATGTTTTACAGGCCAATTCCCCCAACTTTGCCACCGTTGCCTTGCGTCCTCAAGGCTTATTGGGGGCTGGAGACAACGTGGTGATGCCCAAACTCATTTCTTTAGCCAAAACAGGCCTTCCCAAAGTCAGAAAGGATTCCACCCTCATCGACTGCACTCACGTGGAAAATGTGGTGGACGCCATTGAATTGGCCTTAAACGCTGGGGAACAGGCCTATGGAAAGGTATTTAATATTTCCAATCAACAGCCCATGGATTTCCACATGGTGGCCAAGCTGGTGTGTGAAAAACTGGGGGTTCCTTTTAAAATCAAAAAGCTCCCCAGACCAGTGCTACACTTTTTAGCAGTTAGCTTTGATTTTGGGTACAAGGCCCTTCAAATCCCAAAAGAGCCTCCCGTACACCTCTATAGCTATAGTCTGCTGGCCCACCACCGCACATTAAATTGTGACCTGGCCCAATCCCTTTTGGGGTACAAGCCCAACCGCACCATCCAAGAGGCACTGGATGAGTTTTGCATCTGGTATCAAACGGTGACAAAGATTTAAAGCAAATCAACCCTAAACCAACTCCAGTGCGGCTTGAAATCTTCGGGCCAGTTCCTCTGGGTCTTCGGGTTGGCTTGGCCATCCAAAACTCACTCGAATTCCAGACATAGCCTCGTCGGGCTGGAATCCCATAGCCGTGAGCACTTGACTCCCCCCAGCATTTTTTGATTTGCAGGCACTGCCCGTAGAGAGCCCCACGTCGGGCATTTTTTCTAATAATTTTATGGTATTAGTGTCTTTTATCAGAAACATAAAGAGCCCGGGAGCATTAAACTCTCGACCCACTTTAAAAAAGGGCAATTGAAATTGTTGGACTTGCTTCCAGAAGGAAGCCTCCCACTGAGTCAAGCACATTCTGGCGCTTTCCTCATGGGAAATCAATGTTTTCAATGAATGAGCAAACGCCTTTATCAAGGGTACACTTAAGGTTCCTGGACGGAGTCCCTGTTCCTGACCCCCGCCCCACAAAGTGGGCTTAATCCTCTGCATCACAGGACTGGATTTTCGAATCATCAAAGCCGCCACCCCTTTTGGGCCATAGATCTTCCCGGAGGAAAGAGTGGCGCTATCCCAAGGAATTTCTCTTAAGTATTTGGAATGACGAGCCAAGCCCTGACTGGAATCCAAGTGGAAAAAGGCCCCTTGATCATGGGCCAATTGCACCAGCTCCTTAAGCTGCACCTGCTCCACTCCTGTTTCATGATTGACATCCATGACGCACACCAAAAGGGTTTTATCATCCATTTGCCTCTTGGCATCCTCCCTATCGATTTGGCCATGTGAGTCCAATTTGAAGTAGGAAACATCAAAAATGCCTTTATCCTCCAGGTTTCTGGCGCATTCCATGAGGCTAGGGTGTTCCGAGGGGCTTAAGATGATTTTACAGCGATGTTTTTTTTGGACTGGTGCAAGCCCCTGAAGCAGTAGATTGTTGGATTCTGTGGCCGAAGACACAAAAAAGACCTGGGCCGTTCCCGCCAAACTCAGACTTTGTGCCATATCCCATCGAGATTGTTCTAAAATATCTTGTAGTTTACGACCATAGGCATGGGAAAGGCTCGCTGGATTTCCCCACATTTGGGCGTGGGCTTCCGCCAGAATCCGCTGGGAGGATTGGAAAAGAGGGGTGGCAGCAGCATAATCCGCATAAATAAAAGAAGCCTTGCCTCCCCTTTCGGGAGCAAAACCATCGGGAAAAAACCCACTTGAAAATAAGTCACGGACAGAACAAATAGGGGCGTGAGGAGAAAAAGGCTCGCTTTTCACAACCCCTCCTGGGTTCAGCGCAAAATGGCCATTAGGTCATTCTTCAAAAAGCGCTTATCCACAAAGCGGCCGTTGTAAAATCCACAGGATTCACAAACACTATGGGAAAGTCTGGGCGCCTTACAATTGGGGCAAGGGACCAGATTTAACGCATCCAAGGCGTCGTGGGAACGGCGCATATTTCTTTTGGATTTGGAAACTTTTTTCTTTGGAACAGCCATGATAATCCTCAAATTTTAATAACTGGAGTGTCGCAAGGTGATGATTTTACCCAACAGAGGGCTTGTATACTGCATTGAGGATGAATTGTCAACGCCACCCAAGGGGAAAGAGGGTGCATCCGCGGATTGATGTTGGCTGTACAGCCAGTATTGCCAATGGACGAATGAGGTGTTAATTCAGAAATAGCGTTTTGCCTCAGGAGTTAGACATGACAAAAGTAGTTAAATTTGAC
>JBIIVH010000017.1:0-72199 GCA_044339525.1 Silvanigrellaceae bacterium
CTAGCGTATTTTGTTGGCCTTGATAGGTTTCCGAGCCATTGGCCTTGTCGCTATTGCAGCTGCGGCCTTTTTAGCTCGCATTCCTCTCTGCCCTAAAGGACAGAGTTTCTTGCTCGATATCGATGAACCCATCCCCCACTACGCACCCTAGGCCTTGTCTTGCGGAAAGTGACTTTCCCAAGTTTTTGTTTTTATTTTATGATGGCAAAGGCGATTCCTTCTGCGCCCATGCCCTTCTCCAATTGGCCTCCTCCTTTTCCGATCGCGTGACGCGCATTGGATTATTTTGGTTTGTGGTACAGTTAGATCACATGGCCTCTTATTTTGTCTCTCCCACGCAGCTTCACATTGCACTCAAACGGGCCATCGACCTTTGCCCAGTCCCCGTCTATGGGGTTTTGTCCTGTGGGTTTGTGCGGGGATTTGTGGTTTGCTGGCAATCCCATCGTTACGGCAAGGGACTTTCCGCCCTAGAACCATCCCCTTCTTCGGCCTGGGATTCGTTTTTCTCACTCCTGTCTTGGGACTCCCTGGAGCAAGCCCTTCGTGCTTTGTTCTCCTGTCTTCTTCCAAACCCTTCCACCCCAAAGTCATCCCGAACCACCACCCAAACCCTTTGCTCCCAACTGGATTTTTTCTGCAGTCAGATGCGACTTTTACGCGCTCCTCAACCCCATCTCACCCCCCGTGTGCCCTGGAGTGAATTTTCTAGACGCTTTGGCTCCTCCATCACCTCCCTCTGGCAGGCCCTTCTTCACCCCGAACAGGATCTGTTTCACCTTCAAATCCAGAACATCCCCCTGGATGTGAACCCCCACGCCTATCAGTCTTGTTCGTCGGAAGTGGAAGCCTTTCAAAATCGCGACCGGTTTCATCAGAAGGAAGGCGCCTCTCTATTTTGTGAAGTCTTCATGGCCTGCTTAAATAAATTAACCGTTTTTCAAACTCCTGTTTCCCATTGGGGGATTGTGGACTTTGAAGTTCAATGGGAGTGGGACAATGGTGCCGTTCAAAGTAAGCCTGTTTCTTTACGCCATGGGATCTTTGAGTCCAACCCAGACACCTTGGCTCTATTGCGTCAGACTTGGGAAGGCATTTTTACCAACGCACTTTCCACCCCCGAACCCCCGCAGACCCCTTCTCCCAATCCCAGGAACGATTCCACTTCTGAGTCTTCTCAAGTTGTTTACTTATTTGAGTTCATCCGTTCTGTTAGAGTCATTCCCATACAATTTACTCAACGTCTTTATCAGAAACAAACCCTATTTAGCTCTCAGGAATTATTTCATCAACCCTGGCAAACTCAATGGGAGACCCTTTCTCAAAAATCTCTTGGTTTCATGCATTGCGTGGCCTTCGGTGTGGGATCTATGGATCCCCAAAACCCATGGGGATTGGGTCAAATCGAAAACACAACACGGAAGGTTCCCAGCCAAGAATTTCTATTTCGGAATCAGGGAGGAAGACGACCATTGGGGTTATTTAAAGAACCTAAAGAGCTCCGTGTTTCTTCTTTACGACAGAATAAAGTTTTAAATTCTCTTCGTTTTTTGGAAATTGAAAATGAACACTACTACTATTTATTTTCATTCATGCACGCTCAGTTTTTGATTTTAAGCCCTCTTCAGCCCATTGAGTCCCAAGATAAAGCTTACCTATTGGGGCACTATTAGTTTATGAGCTATTACGCTTGGCTATGTCATTCTCCTTTTTCTTTTTTACAGGCCGCTAGCCCAGCCGCTGATCTGGTGGAAGCCTGTCTCCAAAATGGATTTTCCGGGATGGGTTTGTGTGATTTTGATGGTTTTTATGGAATTGTCGACTTTTGGCGTGCCCTTAAAAGAGGCCACGAAACCCTTCCACCCACTCTACAGCCTTCCCAGCCTACTTTTGAGAGTGGATTTGGCGTTGAGTTACTTTACACTCCCTCTAAGCTATTTCCTGGAAAATTTCCAGATGGTGGAGTCTATTCAGGAGGGGAAAACTCCCCTGTTTTTTTGCAGAATCGGTTGGCTTTTTTTGCCACCAATCAAACATCTTATGCCCAGCTCTGCGACCTGGTGTCCAGGTCCAAGATCTCTTGCCCCCTGCCCTCCCCGGAAGGCAACCAAAAGGAAGAGACACCCCCCGCCCCATGGCAGAAGGGCTGCCAACCTCTCGCATTAAGTTATCAAACCCCCTGGCCCAGGGAAGGGATTTGCCTCGTGCCTTCTCGGGGGCAAACTCAGCTATTTGGCCCCCATCACTCGGAGCACTTTGATGCTTTTTTACAGGACCTAAGCTTTTTAAAAAAAATCTTTCCAGATACCCTTTACCTGGCCCTCACCCCTCCCCACACCCCAGGGGAGTGGTTTGCCTTCCACAATCATTGCCGAGCCTCCCAAATTTTGAACATTCCTTGTTTGGCTACACCTGACGTGTTTTACAATAGTAAGACATCTAAAGAAATCCATGATCTTTTATCCGCCATACGTCACAATCGACCCCTCCACGAAAACCACTGGGCCTGCTTCGCCCATCATCAAGGGGGTGTTCCAGAACGAGATGCCTTTGTTTCTTTTTTTAGAAACTCTGAATTTTTAATAAAATCTCTAGAGAACAATGAAAAAGCTTGGAGATGTCTTCAATTTTCCTTGGACTCTCTTAGCTATCAATACCCCAACCATTTTTTACCAGCCGGATGGACATCCATGGATTATCTACGTCACTTGGTGAAAAAGAATTTAAACACTCGCTACCCAAACGGGACCTCTCCTCGCATTGCCACCCTCCTCGATCAAGAGCTAGAGCTCATCCAGGAGCTCCACTTTGCCGATTATTTTTTAACCGTATTTGATATTGTGGAATATGCAAAAGAGAATAAAATTCTGTACCAAGGAAGAGGAAGTGCTGCCAATTCCTGTGTGTGTTACGTTTTGGGAATCACCGCCGTAGACCCCATGGTGAGTGAGGTTTTGTTTGAGCGTTTCATCAGCCGAGAGCGGGGAGAACCTCCAGATATTGATGTGGATTTTGAACATGAAAGAAGAGAGGAAGTCATTCAATATTTATATCAAAGATATGGTAGAGACCGGTGCGCCATGGTGGCCAACGTGATCACCTTTCGCACCAAAGGAGCGCTACGCTTTGCCGGAAAGGCATTGGGCCTAGAGGATCCCACCATCAGTAAACTTTTGCAATACACCAAAACCCAAACACGACAACGTCATCAAATCCATGAGCTATTGCAACACACGCCTGAGTCTTTCAAACTCAGTTCCGACTTTCTCACCCGCTGGGGTCGCCTCGCCCAGGCCATCAAAGGACTGCCTAGGCACTTGGGAATTCACTCTGGTGGATTCGTGATTCACCAACTCCCCCTCACTCAGATCGTGCCCATCGAACCCGCCTCCATGGAGGGGCGTAGCGTGATCCAATGGAACAAACAGGATCTCGAAGACCTTGGCCTTTTTAAGATTGACGTCCTGGCTTTGGGCATGCTCACCGCCTTAAGAAAAACCCTTCATGCCTTACAATTGCATCACAAAACGATACCCGGCACCCACGTGCCTCTTTCCCTACATCACATTCCTCCCGATTGCCCCAAAACCTTTGCTATGATTCAACAAGCTAAAACGGTAGGAGTGTTTCAAATCGAAAGCCGAGCCCAAATGGCCATGCTTCCTCGGGTGCTTCCCCAAAGATTTTACGATTTGGTGGTGGAGGTGGGCTTGGTGCGTCCTGGCCCCATTGTTTCGGGCATCGTGACCAAATACGTAAAACGACGCATGGGAATAGAACCCGTGGCCTATCCCCACCCCCGACTCAAACCCATCCTAGAACGCACTTTGGGGGTGCCTGTTTTCCAAGAGCAGGTGATGCGCATCGCCATTGATGTGGGAGACTTTTCCCCCGGGGAAGCCGACGAACTCAGACGGGCCATGGGTCAATGGAAGATATCGGGTCGCATCCATCAGTTTCGAGAGAAGCTCTTTGCCGGGATGCAGAGACGCCACATCCCAGAGGAATTTGCCCAGGAGATTTGCGCTCAAATTGAAGGTTTTTCCGAATACGGCTTTCCTGAAAGCCACTCCACCAGTTTTGCGATTTTGGCTTATATTTCTTCTTATTTTAAAGCTCATTATCCTGCTTATTTTTTGGTTGGACTCTTAAATTCCCAACCCCTAGGCTTCTACTCCCCCCACATGCTCATCCAGGAGGCCCGCAGAGAGGGCGTTGAGATCCTCCCTCCTTGCTTTTTCAACTCCCAATGGGACTCCGTCGTGCTTCCCCATGGTCAAGTTCTATGTGGATTCCATTTACTTCCCGGCATTTCCCGATCCCATTTAGAGCGTTTTGTGCGGTGGCGCACCACGTGTTCCTTTGAGCCGTCAGACCCAAATGTCTGGGAAAAGGTGTTGGAAGGCATGAACCTTTTGGCTATCCATGAACGAATCAGTCTCATCATGGCAGGAACCCTCAGAAGCCTTCAAGCCCACCGACCCAGCCTCCTTTGGACGTTCTTAGCCAGACCCGCCCCTCTCCTAGATATCGTTGAAATGCGCACCTTTCCTGTTCTTTCCGAACTGCAAGAAGAATGGGACAATGCCTGTGACGATTTTAAGTTTTCTCAAACCACCCTGGGACGCCATCCAGTGGAACTCATCAAAACGCTTTTCTGGCCATTTTCTTTGCCCATTTCTAAGTTAACAGACAGCCGTCAATTGGGTGAAAAGAAAAGTGGTGCCACTGTTTTTGTTTATGGTCTTCTCATTGTAAGGCAATTCCCACCCACAGCCAAAGGCATGTGTTTTGTTACTTTAGAAGACGCATCAGGCACTGTCCAAATCGCCATCCCCCCTCCTCTGGTGGAGAAGGAACTCTCTAAAATTATGGGAACTTCCTTCTTTTGTATAAAAGGTATATGCCAAAAACTGGGAAAAGACAGCAGCAGCGTCTTGGCTCAAGCCATTCTACCCTTTGTGCAAAACACCCCCATTTCAGCCCTTCCAGTGGAAAGAGGAGCCCAAAGTGTTTTGTATGGGTGAGGCGTTGCCCCGTCCATTCCGGGAACTACCTCAGGATTTTGACTTTCAAAATCTTATCCTTACCTGCCGACACACCTGGGGGCACTAAAACCATCTTTTCCATCCTAAAGAAAGGGTAGCAAATTGAATTGGAAAAATGCAACGATCAAACAATGGATATTCGGAATCACCATTTTAAGCAGTATGGTACTAGTATGCGTTACCACCATCTTTTTGTTTTGGAAGGGAGGAAGGGCTGTACTGGCCTTGGATTCGGCTGATCTCTTTGAAACAGCTGCGGTTTATGCTCCACCCAAATCATACAAAAGAGAGAACCCCTATGAATCCCTGGAACAATTCCAGACCCAGGGACCCATTCGCCCAGCAACTGCACCGGCTCGATTGCACCTCAGCCCTCGAACCCTGTGGCCAAAAGGTGGTGACCAAAATCCCGTCATTTGACACAACAACCGCATTTGAGCCCATTGTTTATTTTAAAAATGTGGTGAATTTATATTCCTACCTTAAAGAAGAGGACCGCCAAAGTCCCAATCCCCTTTACTTAAATCTAGGAGACACCTACTGCCACGCCAGCGCCTATCTGGATGGGGAGTTCATTGGCCAAACCTCTCGACACCTAGGGCTTTCACAGCGGCCCGCCGGAATGGTGACAGTGGATGCCATTCCCATTCCAAGGCGACTGATTCAAAATCAAGAGCAGGTATTGGTCACACGTTGCTCACAAGCTTCAGAATCCTCCCATCCCAAGGCATTTCGAGTTCAAAAATATGCCCTTACCGGGGAAAAGACCTTCCGAGCCCTGGAAGGGGCCGTGCAGGCCTACCTGCTTTTTGGTACGTTACTAGTGCTATACTTTGCCATCTACCACTTCTTTTTGTGGCTAACCCGACGCGACGGACCCAATGCGGCCTTTATTGCTTACTGCACCTACTCTGCCGTTTATTTTTTCCTAATTTTTGGAGGGATGAGCTTAATAGAATCGGTAGATCCCAAATGGGTTTGGAAAGCGCGCATGGCTGTTTTTTTTGGCGTTGTCATCACCTACACTTCCTATAGATTCATGGTAGAAGAGCCAATTAGTTACATCTATTATCGATACCACACCAAGTCAAAAATTAAAAAACTCAAGGCCGCTGGGGCCCACCAAGAAGCCAAAAGGCTCCAGACCGACAGCACCCGTTATGGATTTTTTGCCACTTCCATCACACTATTTGTAGAAAGCATAGCCCTCGTTATTTTTCCAACCATGTTTTTTGTTTCTTGGATTCTACCATTGGAATCCGCTTCCAAGCTCACCCTCAATTTTGGAGTTCCGATGGGGTTTTTGTGGTATCTGTGTTTTGTGGGAATCGTTGCACACTGGGTGATCTCACAGAGCAAAAAGAGAAACGTCTGGGCAACTCTTCCCTTTTGCCTAGGGATGGCGGTGGTGACAGGAACCTTTCTTTCCGGCACATAAGTGAACGCCGGAGTGAAGGGATTTGTCATTAACGCAGGTGGATACGCCTTTTCCATTGTGGTGTTAAGCGGGGCCATTACCTTAGGCAACCAATTTACTTTAGTGTATAAAAATCTGGGAAATTTAAAGCGCTCCCTAGAAAAACTCCTGGATGGTTCCAAAGAATTGTCTCAGTGCGAAGCCAGTATCGCAGCGCTTTCCAAGGCCTGTGAATTTACCGTTTTAGGACTTAAAAAAATTAATGCAAATGCACGCGCTGGAGTGTATCTATTTGTAAAACAAAAAACTCAAATTGAAAAAATCGAGCCTTTTTCTAGGCATCAGCAGTACTCAAAGCTGGATTTGGAAAACCAAATTAAAGAAAACCCGCAAGATATGGAATCATTTACATACCATTTGATTTTGAGACAAGAAGGCACCACCAAAAGCAATGCCACACCAAATAGCGGCCTGATGCCACAACTTGAACATAACACGATCGCAAATCAGTTCCTAAATTCCCTAGAGTTGGGGCGCAGTACGGCCTTTTCTGGTTCTTTGTTAGTGCCCGTTTTAAAAGAAGACATGGTACTGGGTTTTATGTATTTTGAAGGGTTTGAAGGAACCTTTATCAACTCCGCCGAACAAAACTTCTTAGACACGATGGCTGGTACTTTAGGAGTGGCCATGGAAAATATCTTCCACTCCCACCACCTTCAGGAGCTCGTCGACCAACGCACGGAGGCATTGAATCAGGCTCTGGTGCAGGTTACACAAGAAAAATCCAAAATTCAGAACATCTTAGAACACATGCAACAGGGCATTATGACATTTGATGCATCTCTAAGCATAGATCCGGAGTTTTCCACTTTTCTTTCCTATTTTTATGGGATTTCCAAGGAGACCATCGCCGGTCAAAACGTAATGGAATTTGTATTTGGAAAAGCCAACGAAATGGAAAATGCACTCAATCAAACCCAGGAAGCGCTGAAAGCCACGGTAGGTGAAAACACTTTTGGATGGGAGCTTAACTCCGATCAACCTGTAAAAGAGGCCACACTGGATGTTAACGGCCAAAAAAAGATCATCGCATTGCACTGGCATCCCATTATAAATACACAGGATGTCGTAGAAAAAATACTCTTATCGGTTCACGATATAACAGAACAAAAAGCTTTAGAGCGGGAAATCGAAAAACAAAAGGAGATCAGCGGACGCCTCACCCATACCCTGTCACAACTTTTAAAGGCAAAACGTTCCAGTTTGAACACCTTTTTCCCGGATGCCCATCAACGCCTCAAAAAAATTCAACAGGAATTTTCAAAATCTCAGCCCGATCCCGGAGTGATATTTGTGGATATGCACACCATCAAGGGTGGTTCAAGGGTTCTGGGGCTCACAGAGCTCATGAATGTGACACACCTGGCTGAAAACCATGTACAAAGCTGGCGAGCCGGAGCAACGCTCGATCGGGAGTTGGTGGCCACCCAAATTCAAAAATTAGAGGCTGAAGTTCAATTCTATCAAAATACCTATCAATTACTCAGTGGGGAATCGAATGACTCCTCCCCTTCGGAAGGAATTTTTCACCTGTCCATCGCCCTGAATCAGATCTTAGGTAAGATTTTTCAGGCGCTTACAGAAGGAGGGTGCACCCTAGGAGGATTCCAAGTCGAAGACAAAGTGATTCATTGGAAACCAGAGGTCACGGGAGCCATCATCGGAATGGTGATGCACGCCCTAAACAACAGCGTTGATCATGGATTCGTTTTACCCCGAAAGCGAGGCCAAACCCGTGCGCCTCGTGAGGCTTTTTTCCACGTGCGTGCCACCGTGGAAGGGGAATGGGTGATTCTCACTGTGGCAGATAACGGGGCTGGATTTGATTTGGGTGTGATTCGCGAAATAGCTATAAAACAAGGTAAAAATCCTAATAATATGACAGAATCACAACTTTTGCAAGTTCTTTTTGGAAATGGAGTGTCCACAGCCGAACAGGTTTCGGAAAGCTCAGGCCGAGGCGTGGGGCTAAGCGCCATCGCCCACTACGCCAGGGAACTCCAGGGAAGTGCCGAAATCCTGCGTCATGACGGCGCAGGAGCAAAAGTTTTGGTTAGACTCCCCATACAGGCCGTCGTGGCCAATGAGCCTTTGGAGAAAATAGCCCAGGCCGCCTAAAAGTTCCAAAAAAGACCTCGCCCCTATATCCCCCAAGACTCCCCCTAGACCACGTCATTTTATTGTCTTCATCCCTTAAATCAGGATCCCAGGGGTCATTCTTGATACAATCATAAAAATACAAATCAAAACATTAAAACATTAAAACAAAACAATTGAACCAAGGAACAGGAAATGAAATCAACATGGTCCATTCTAATTCTCTCTACCTGTCTATTCGTTCCAACATGCATCAAAAAAACAAGACACACGGAAGAGAAACATCAGGTAAAAACCGTGAGCATTCCCCAATCTCCCGTAAAAAATAAAAAATTTATTGGGTTTTGTTGGGCCTATGCGAGCGTTGACTTTTTTGAGTCGGAATACAAAAGAATCCACGGAGGTGCGGAAATGATCTTAAGCCCTGAAGCCCTGGGGTTTTTCAGAATGGCTGAGGGAATGCATGAAATCATTCAGGAGAGCGCCACCGCGGCAGACGCCATTCAAAACTTAAGCTGCCAACGACTCCAAGGACTTTCCATTTTGACCAACACCAAAGACTCCTGGAAAGGAGCTTTTAATTTGGTTCAAAAGTATGGACTTTGGCCAGAATCTGTCTACCGTGTTAAGTTTGAGGAAGAATCCATAAGGGAACAGACACTATTTGGAATTCGAGAACGTTTTGAAAAGTTGCTTTCCGAAACACAATCAAAAAGAGGATCCTTTAAAGAAACAACAATTGAAGATATCATTGAAAAAGTTATGGTGAATCCTCCAGGAGATACAACAGCCCCTTCCGCTTTCAAAACTCGCCCTCCATTGGAGTTTGAGACAGAAAAGGGAGTTCGAGTGAAGGCCACTGAATTTTCAAAATCTGTGATAGAAAATATAGACGAATACAAAAAAATCGCAGTGGATACCCAAGATGAGCTAAACGAAGCGATAAGGCTCATCAAAACCTCACTAGGCATGGGAAGATCAGTACCTCTGGGTTTGGGAGTGGATCGCAATCATTTATTTAGAGAAGGAGAAAAAACAGTATTTTCTGGAAAAAAATCCCACTGCCCAGTTGGACCCTGTTTAGATCAATTTTATAAACTTAAGAACGACCCTCTTATAGACCCCAAATGCCCAAAACGGGAAATGACACCCTACAATCAAGGACGACATGATATATTAATCACAGATTTCTTAAACAAAGGTGGTCAATTAGGAAAGTTAGAGAGCCCATCCGCCATGCAATCCGAAATCCAAAAACCAGCCACAGAGCTAGATTCATTCCACATCAAAAACAACTGGGGTGTGGAGTCCCCGGGTCAGGAAGGGGAATCCTCCTGGCTTCCATCGGTGGATGGCTACTATTTTATCGACAAAGAGTATCTAGAGCAAAGCATCCAAAATGGGGTATCCCTCAATTTTGTGATTCACAGCAGCATTATGAAGGTCTCACCCTAGCATCGAGGCGAACGTAACTCTGATATTTAGATTAAAATCCCGACAGAGAATAGAAACTTAATGTTACTAAATGAGGTGCCAAGTGTCCGCTCCCAAAATTTCAAAAATAACCATCTATCTTTCTCTTATCATAACAGCAGGATTAGCTAGCTGTGTAAAGAAAAAAAAACCAAATTTGGACTCTTCCACCAAAGCCATTTCCAAACCATTTAATGGTGAAATCCTTGCCATGGAATTGATAAACGAACCCATGGAGTTTAGTTTTTTGGTCTCCCACTTAGCCGGATTGGCGAGAGAAAATCTGGTTCCTAGGGGTTTAGCACCTGCTGTTTCGGCGTCATTTGCTGCCTGCTCCGAAGTGAAGGAGTTACCTAATACCCACCTATGCATGTTCAATTACACTAAACTCATGAATCTAGCGATCAATCGAGCCTCTGAATTTATCGAAAACAACCGTCTTTTTGACCATGAAGATCACTTTTTTTCCACTCAGAACTCTATTGTCAAAGGACATGATCTCACCAATAAAGCTCTTTCTCAGTTTAGAAAGGAATTTCTGGAGCAATCTCCCAAGATGTCCGTTCCCACCGGAAGCATTGGAGAGGAGGTCCGCTCTGGACTTGCGTTAGAGGAGGACTTTTGGAAAGGAATGGTCCAACCCATGTTAGATAAAAAAGGAAACTCTGTTTTACTTGTGGTGGCACAAGATGGAGACATCACGAGTACACTAAACCATGAATTGCTCCATGCCCAATTTTTTCTAAATGAAAACATACAAAAGTTAGTCGATAGCTTTTATTTTGAAAAAGTAACACAAAAGGACCAAGATGTCATTGTTTCCATCTTATCCCGAGACTACGATGTGATCCCGAATGAAGGGGATTCACCGGAAATAAAAGCCCAAAAACGCCAGCTCCTTGTAAATGAGTTTATGGCTTATGTGCTTATGGTGGGGGGTAATGAAAGCAAACTCAAGGATTTTGTTTTACCCTATAGAGAAAAACTAATGGAAGCCTTCACAAGTGCCCAAATTAAATTGTTTCTAAACTACTTTATTCTATATTAGCCCTAAACAGGGAGATAAAAATCATTAATAAAATCAGGACTTAAAAAAATGACCTCGTTTTAGGAAGCCTTTTTCTTACCCGCACCTGGATTAACGACGCTCACTTGGGAAACAGGTGTCACTACGGACGGAAGATGGATTCGAAAACGGGGAGCTGGCTGTCCTTTGGTGCTGCCTTGATGGTTGGCAAAGGGGATGATTTGACCCATGAAAAGTCCTAAGGTTTGCTTTACTAGAGGCATGCCAAACCCTGTTCCTTTTTCTCCGGAAGCCCCCAAAGAGTTGGTCATACCTTGTGGTTCAAACATCTGATTTGCTTTTACCTGGTCAAAACCTTCTCCTGAATCCAAAAAATCCAGAAAGATATTTTGAAGAGAAGTGTCTCGACTGATTTCAATCACTATCTTTTCGTTCACCGGCGAAAATTTGATGGCATTAGATATCAGATTTCCCAGTATTGTATAGACAAACAAAGGATTACTTCCCCTAATGCGAGTTTCAGCGGGAGGTAAATTATTGACTAAAACGAGGCTTATGTTTTTACGTTTGGCTTGTCTCTGCCAAATTTGAATGGCCATTTTAACCGCATCGCCCAGAAGAAAGTCATCACGCAACGGATCTTTTTTACCATTCATAAAGGCCACATAGTCACGTACCGAGCCTAACATGGCCACACACTGATGCAAGCTCCACCGGGTTTCATCCAGATAAGTCAAGCCCTGCTGATTGATATTACCGTTGTTTTCTTCAATTTCCTCTAGCGTCAATTCTACGTTGTCTTTGGAAACTTCTAAAATATTAGCCAAATCATGGGATAGCATTCGCATCCCGGTTTCATACTGAACCGCTAGCTCTACCAACTTCCGATCCTTTTGTTCCAATCGAAAAAAAAGAGAAACCAAAAGAGCTTCTGCCACGGATGGAGTTAGAATCAACGTCATATGCCAGGAAATCGTACCCCCCAAAGCGGGGTCTCCCGCATGTACCGTTGCGGCAATGAGATAGGAACTCAGAGAATAAACTCCCATAAAAAAAGCTTTTCGGTAACTCTGAACCAGTATAATGCTCAACACAGAATGACTAAAAAAGAGATAAACCCAAAGATTTCGCCCCGGATGACTTCCTAAAAAGATGAGTTCAAAAGAAACAGAACTCACCAACCACCAATGCAAAATGGTTAGGGAATGAAGCCTAATGTACTCATATTTCCTAAGTAGAAAATAGAGTAACATTCCCATGGTACTTCCCAACATGATCCCAAATCGAGCCCATTCGTTGGTGGCGCCCAAGGAAAATAAAGAGTAAGTTCCTCCCAAAAATCCAATGAATTTGAGTACAAATGCTCCCATCCAACACCAATGCGCATGGTCTTTCAATATCAGTCGAATGCTGTTATTTTTTACCAACTTTTCATTTGAAATGGAAGCTTCAGGTAACAACATCGTATTAATGTTCCCCTTGACTTAGAAAAATCACGCCTTCACCACCTTTTCAATTCGATTCAAAGCTTGCTCTATGGCATACTTCTTTGTTTCGTCTAACTGAATAAAGACACAACCACATCTCAAACAAGTGACATCAAACCATTTAACCTCTGCTTGAGCATGCAATACCGTAATGGAGTCAATACCAAAAGGTGTAAGAGGGATATGAAGCTGAACCTTTTTTTGGGTGGTCAGTTTGATCGGATTCACAAATTCAATTTTACATCCACTGGCAGAAAGATCTAACAGCACCGCACTGTGCTTTGAAAACGGATTCCACCACTGAAGCTGAACCTCGATCAAGGCATGACTTTCAAAGCGGTGCTCACGTCCCTTAAAACCCTTTTCACCGGGCCTGGCACCCACATTTTGAGAGTCCGTCACGGAACTCACTGCGTTGATTAATACCTGAGGGATCCCGTAAGACGAAACCATACACACTCTCTGTCGTTAACATTTCCCCAACTGGGATACCTGTCAGCTGAATCGGCGATTGGTGGGAGAAGGTTTAACCAGGAAATGCGTCAAAAACTGCTCTAGTGCAAATAAAGCAAGTGCAAAAGCCAACAAAAAGGGATACGCCTCCAAGAGGGGTCTTTTTCGAGTGTTTTGAGTCCTAAAAAAATCTTGGGCTGTACCTAACTCAGCGGTCTCCCGTAGGGAATGACCTGACTCAGGATGAGCACTAGGAACTTCTGCAAACACATTGGGATTACTCCAGCGCTCCAAGCTTCTGGAGCTTCCTTCAAAAATGGGCCAGATGTGCCAAGGGCTCCTAGGAACCGATTTTTCTTTTTTAGCATCGGAAAATTGGAGATAGGACAAAACCGTTTTGGCCTGCGGAGCTCCTCCCCACTTGGTGGAAAGCTCCGGTGGAGTCCGGTCTTCCGATGGACTGACCTGAAACCCATCTAATCCCAGATGGGTTAAATGTATGGTGCGACCGGAAGCCGTTCCAAAAGAATCCTTGTACCAATCCAAAGACTCTCCCAAGATAATAGGACCCTGCTGTCGCAACAACAAAAAGGGATCCCCCGAATAGAGCCTCGGACCCAAAATTTCAGGCGGTCTTAATCCCCCATCCAAACGCCTCTGCAAAAACTCCATCATCCACGTGAAAAGAGAGTCAATATCTTGCGCTCGCTTCACCGAGGACACCGACGAAAGCTCCCGATCCCCCTCCGGCCCGGGATTTCGATTCCATGCGCCCAGATGCCAATCATTACTCATAAAAGTAACCACGAGTCCTTTACCCACGGTATAGGCGAGCACCATGGGATGGGCACCCTCTTTGGTTTGGGCGTACACCAACGCATCCGATTTTGGAATGCATCCAATGGCCGTTTGCTTGCTATAGAGCGAACTAAAGACAGGACTAAAGGATTCAAAAGACGCGGAGAAGGGAGTTTGGGAATGTTCCCAGTGGTAGATTTGCTCTGCATCAATCGTGGGTCGATTAGAACAAGGACTTAAGGCGGACAGTTTTGAATTTTCCTCCGGAAAAGACAAAGGTCCACCCTGAAGCACCATTCGCCCCCCATTCTGCACATATTTAAGCAGATTTTCAGCGTCCGTGGGATTTAAATATTGGTCAAAATCAAAATTTTGAGCGATCACACCATGAAAACTTGGCAGTTGTTCGCCAAAAAGCTTTTCGGCGGGAAACTCAATTAAAGATAACTCACTTGCGGGAATGCGGGGATCATCTGTGGCTTCACGCAAAATATAATAACTTAACAAATCCAGATTTGGCCAAAACTTTAGCTTTTGACGAAGGGTTCTTAAACTCCAATCAGGTCCCACAGCCACATGGAGCATGGTGGTTTTTTGGTGCTGAATATGGGTTAAAGTGGTAGCTTGGTTAATTGGGGAAGGACTCATGGAACTATTTAAAGTAACTCGAACGGTCTGCGTACCAGCTCTACTGAATCGCACGGGTATGTTTATCATTTGTTTTACAACTCGCCATCCATTTTTTTCCGGACTATTGCTCGTTATAGTAACCCTCTGAGAGGTCAATACACTATCCCCTAGATGAACCACCACTTCGGCAGAATGACTGGGTGCATCTATGGACCCATGAACCTCCATCGTAACAAATATTTCTTCCCCTAAAAAGGCAACTTTAGGCAAAAAAACATCTACTATTCCAAGCACCGAAGATTCAACCTCTCTATCCAACCACTGGAAAAGTCTTTTTTCTTTAAACACTAATGAGTTTTGAAGAGCCAAATGAATTTGTTGCATGCTGGTATCCCAGATCTGACGATCAGGCACCACAATCACAATCCCCTTTATAAATTCGATTTGTTGGAGGAGATCCTCATACCTTAGGGCTGGTTGTTCATTTTCATTGATTCCATAGGACTTAATTTGCAAATCTCTTCCCACCACCAAAGGACTTAACTCTAATTGTTTTTTAAGCTCCAGAGTTTGATTGGGAAATTTTGCTTTTTCTAATGGTAAAAACAAGGTAACAGACTCTTTAATTATACTTTTGTAGTGGGTGTTTACGGTGGGCTGTATCACAGGCAAAGCCAAAAGCACCAAAATCAAAATTCTTAATGTCCAGATGAGAAGGCTTATCATGGCTCTAATCCTAAATTTCGAACACGTTTCAGAATCTCTGGCAATTTCAGTTGATCTTCCTTATAATCAGTAGTCAAAACAGAATACATTAAATTAACAAAACTTCGAATTCGGTAATCATCATTTCCTCCAAAACAGTCGGATTGAGTTCCCATAAACTGAGCAGATGTGACCAATCCAGCCAGGCTCTTAGCATTGCTCTTCTTTTGAAACATCAAAATCTTTGTGCCATCCACGGGGCATCCATCAAAATTGGGGATGAGATAGAAGCTTCGCACCAACATCCCTTTTAAGTCGATAGGCTGCCACAGAAGACCCATAGGTGAGGCCTCCACCGTCTGTAAATTTTCTGGAAATTTACTAGAATTTTGCCCTTCTATCAGAAAAAATCCACCGGTAGATACATGTTCTTGGACGTCTGTAGGCCGCAGAGCCGCAGCCGACGTCGCCCACCACACTTGTGCTTTTCCGGGAATGCAACCTCCCTCCATGAGTGATTCGGGCATCTCGATGGTGCCCCGATTGGCCACCGTGTCCCTCAAAAACGCATATCGTTCTTTATCCGCTTCCGTTAATTTCTGATCGCACCAAGCGATTTGGAAAGAGGTGGTTCTAGGTCCCTTCCATTGGGAAGCAGTTGGTTTCTGTCGAAACTTTCCAAAAAAACCACCTTGTGCCTCTGCCAAATGAGACTTCCCTAAAGAAGATAATCCCAAGCTCCCTATCAAAAGAACCGCTGCACTCTGCCTGGATCGCCCCAAACCCGACTGCCAAGCCCATAAGCAAAGTAAACCAATCAAAGCCGCCGCGCAAGAAGGAGGCACCCACCACGACAATTCTTCTTTTTGAGCGGCATTTTGATAAGAGCTTGTCCCCGTTGAAGGAGTCTCCAAGATATCTAATATTTGCGAAAGTGATAAGAGGGTGGACTGAGTCTCCTGAGTAGGCCAGGTGACTAAAAAAAGATCGGGGCTAACGGGATCAAATTGGTACAGTCCTGGCGTAAAATGGAACCCATCCACATTTTCAACTTCCTTAAACTCAAGACTTTTACCATTTAATTTCAAGGGAAACCTTGAAGATAATAAGGACCTATAAATAGAAAAACCTTCCGAAGAGGCTCCCTGATTGGATTCCCATAAAGCCTCCGGGCTGGCTTTGGAGATCACATGAACATGGGCCCGGGACTGATTGGGCGATTTAAAGGTGTCTAACCAATGTCTTACCCATCTGGCCGATCGGGAGAGATCACCCGAGGGCATCGTGGCTGGCAGCCGGTGAAAATAAATGGGATCCGAGCCAAATTGATAAACCAGGGGGATTTCATTCAAACTACTAAACACAGGTTTAAAAACACCCGACTTGGTTGGCGTGCTTTGTAAAGAAGTCAGTGGGGGAGATTCGATCAAGCCCAACGACTGGAGAGGTTGAGTCTGATCCAGCTTTAAAATCGTGGGAACCACAAACCCCTCCCCCAGGTCCACTTGACCAAAGGTGGGACCCACATAGGCGAGCGTGTCACGGTTGGCTTCAAAACCCTTAGGATACCAAAGTTTTCCTTGCAACCAAAGGGCATTTTTGATTTCTTGCTGCAAAGGCGCCACCCAAAGTCCCCCCCCCCTAAACCACCATTGATCCAGGGCTCCTGGAGGTTTTGAAACATGGGATTGCTCTTCACTTTCCAGTGTGGGGCAAGACACATATTGCAAATAACTACCAAAAAATCGCGCAAAACTCTGTATTTCTCCCATGGGATTATATTCCTGTGGTCCCGTGGCCGGAAAGGAACAGAAAAAGAACAAAACATTAGAAATGGTAGACTGATTCATGACTTGTTTACTGGTTTGAACGGGATAGTAAATCGATTTTTCCGTTGATTTAGATTTCCACTCTCCCAAAGACACATTGGGCAGGGCCAGGTCGGGAATCGAGACACTATCTTTATCTCGAATATAGGTCATCCAGGGTGAGGCATAAATTCCGCCGGGTTGGGGCCTTTCATTCAATTCTTCCTTATTCCCCGGATTTTCCGCAGAATTTAGAGTGGCATTTTGCCAAATTTTGTAAAACGATTGTGGTACAATAGAGGTTTCTGAATAGGTTAAAGGAGCCACGGCGGGGGTCTGAAAAACATGAACTTTTGAAAACTGCTTTCTTAAAAACCCCAACTGAGTGATGGTTTCCTGACCTCCATCGGTGATCAGGTACAATTCCCACTCTTTATGGGTTCCCTCTCCCGCCCGTTCCAATGCGTCCAGTAGTGCTTCACTTTGAATGTCCGTGGAAAGAGCACTGGGTCCCTTGGACCAAAGTTGTTCCAGGGAAGACTCAAATAACTCAGGTGTGCTTTGAGGGACAAGCTGCACCACATTTTTAAAGTTCTTTTCTGAAGACCACAATATCTCCGGCTGAATTAAAAATATTTCGAATCCTTTTGAAAACAAATCTTGTGAAATTTCCTTAAATTTAATGTCTGCATTTTCATACCACCGCCAATGGGAGTAACTGTTATCAAAAAGCACCAAAATGGGCTTACTCTGAGCAGACGCCGGCAAACGAATGGGGTTGGGAAAGTATACCCCCGCAAATCCTGCAGTGACCACAAGAATGGCGAGCCAAATCCAAAACGGAGGCTTTTGCCACTCTAGTTTAAATCTCTTACTGGACGCTTCAGCGGCCAAAAACCAGCTGGGGATATCCAATCGTATCGATTTATTAGGTCGAAAAAGATGAATCAATAAAGTAACAATTGATACCAACAACGACGTAAAAAAAATGGTCCACATGAATCTTTTTGCCTCAATTATTTATTGCACAATGTGGTTAAGGATTTTTACTTTTTTCATGAGTTCCCCAAAGGAAGAGTCCCCGTTTATCCAGTCAAAGCCCACTGCATTTGAAAAAAACTCTCTAAGTCTTAACTCTTGTTCCCTAAGCCCCACTTCATAGCCTTGTCCCGACTCTCGCCAAGAGGAGTTGCCCAAAAAGGAAGAGACTTCTGCAAGCCGAGGGTTTTCCATTCGCACCCATTCCAGGAATAAGGGATTGTCAGGACGCAAAGATTCCAGCAAATCTCTCACAATCAAAACATGCATTTTAGGGTGTAATTGCCTCGGTAAAAAGGGAAGTAAGGCTTTTGCTCCTCCTAAAGGATCCGTCCAATCAAACAAAAAATCAGAAATCAGATAGATCCTTTGATAACTAAACAAATTTTTCAGACCGGGAAAATGCTCTGGTTGCCAAGAGGGAATGGAGACGTTGGAGGACACTAAATTTCCGGTGACACGGAGCAAATGCACCTGATGTCCAGAAAACTTATGCATCAGTTGCAAGCAAGCCAACAGGGCCAAACTCAATTGACCCTTGTTGGGTCTGGGGGGCTCTCCCCGTTTCGTTAGTTCAGGGGAGTTGGGAAACTCCAAGGATCGATCCACAAGCCAGATTAGAGCTATTTTTTGGCGCCCTTCCTGAATTTCCAATTTCGTACGCCACTTGTTTTCTTTTATTAGACTCGGGATGTGCAACGTGTGGGGACCATCCCCTGCCTCCCACTCCCTCACAAAAAGTCCGGATCGTTTTGCCGTTCGCACTTTGCTTAAATCGGATGCGGGATAAACCCGAGCATACAGGGACTTCAAGCTGGCCAGCTGTTCCCGGTGGATGCCCTTTGAAGGATCCTTAACCTGCAACCACTGCTCCATCTGATCTGGAAAATTCCAAGCTAAATTTTCTAAAAAACGAGTTACCATGGTTCTCCTACTGCAGAACCCATGTTCCTGCCCTAGGAGATTACCAAACTTAGGAGGGAAAGTCTAAAAGGGGGAGGAAATTCACTTCACAGGAAATCCCGCTTCCTTCCACTCGGGAAAGCCACCCAGCATCATATGAATTTTATCTTTTGCCACGCCCATATCTCTGAGCTGGCACGCCGCATAAGTAGTGCGATGGCACTTTCGTCCACTGCAAAACAATACAAAATTCAGATCCGTAAATTCCTTCACCGCTTTGTTTTTGGTTTTGAGAAACCCATTTAATTTTTCCAGAACGGTGGCCTCCCGAAACTCATCCTGCTTTTCGTCAGTATAATGGGCAACAATAGGAAGGGTCTTCGGAATGGTCCCCGTGGCATAGTCCGTTTTGATGCGCGTATCAATCATCAGCCAATTGGGTTTGCTCAGCATTTCTTTGGCTTCGGTAGCTTTAATGACTTTTCCCAACACTTCATAGTCGGAATCAGGAGGAACAGGTGCTCCCGCAGGCGACTTTGTTACTTTTTCACAAAATGGTTTGTATTCTTGCGCCTGAGCTTGTGAAAAACAAACCACCCCCACAAGCAGGACACCCACTCGTTTCGCGACCTTGCTCATGCCATTTTCCTCTTTGTGCGATGTTTTACTCATATGGACTCCTCCTAAGTAATGTTCCAGTGAAGACTTTTTCCAAACTGGGTTCCTCCTGTCTCTCGGCAAATCGAAAGGGTCAATTTAATCTAGCCCACCACCGGGTCAAAGATTTGACCCTTCCTTTTGAACTCAGCTCCCTAAGGAGGTGTCAAACCATCTTCCCCTCAACACTTGGGCACCAAACTCCGATCCATCGGCCACGAAGCAACCACTCCGGGAGAACGTGTGTGTTCCGCGTTTCCATGTTTTCATCGATTAAAGTAAAACTCAGCCTGGCTGTGGCTTTTTTGTTTTGCCTTACACTCTCTTTCATGCCCCTCATCATTTCCCACTCGGAAGCCCATATTCAGAAAGCCTATGAAAAGTTGGCCATTCAAGAGAGCCGATTTTTATTTGAAAGAATTCTTTCTGAGAAAAAAAATCTAGTCACCACAAGTTTTAGACCACTTTTAACCAAAGAAACATTGGAACCACTCACCAAAAGTCCCCCTAATTTTGGGGATTGGACACGGCAGCTCTTGGGTTTTGGCCCTGTTATGGGATCCGTGGCGGGGGTGGAACGGATTTTCACCTTTGATTCCCAAGGAAACCTCTTACACGATCACCCCACTGACCCCATCTCCCGAGAAATTCCCACAAAATCACCACTTTTTCAAAGCATCCTAAAAAAGGTTGTGGAATCAGAATCCACGGAATCGGGTATTGTATTTGGCGAAACCGATGTGCCCTATTTGGTCTTTTTCATTCCGTCCAGTGATGACTACGGCCGAGTTTTTGTGATCCACGGATTTGCCCTGCACTTTGGCAGCCTAATGGAACTTTACTCCCAGGGAGTGGGGAGCCCAAGTCAGTTGATTTCCGGATCCAATGTGATTTCTGGAACGGGTAAGGTGGGCTCCAATGGCTCTCCCTTTGCCCAAGATTCTCAATCCCTTCAACAAAGAATTGAAAAACGAGTGGTTCCTCTAAAGAATTGGCCTGAAACACATCAAGCCCAACTGGAAATCCATCTCGATGTGACTTCCAGACATCAAGCCATCAAAGAAAGCAAGCAAATTGTGATCATTGGGATCATCCTCCTTCTCTTGGTAGGCCTACCTGGGGTATTGATTCTCACCCATTTGCTCCTAAGACCCCTAAGTGTGGTGACGGCGTCCATGAGAGAGATCGAAAACGGCAATTATGAAAAGAGAATTGATATTGTATCCAAATCGGAATTTGGGCTCTTGGCCCACTGCTTTAATGAAATGGCCAGTAAAATCGAAAATCATGAAGTGCAAATGGTGGAAAAAGCCGCCGCCCTAGCGAGAGCCAATCGGGTGAAGGATGAATTTTTAGCCAATACATCCCATGAGTTACGTACACCTCTCCATGGGATTATAGGCCTGAGTGAGACCCTTCTTGATTCCAAAACCTTAGAAGCCAAATGCCAGAGTACTTTGCAGTTAATCCATATGAGCGCGAAAAGGCTCTCCCACTTGGTAAATGATATTCTAGATTTTTCAAAATTACGACATAAGGATCTTCCCCTTCATTTCCAGGCGGTTTCACTGAATGAACTCTTTAAATTGGTGCAATTACTAACGGAACCTCTTTACCGCAAAAAAAACCTTACCTTTGAAATTTCGTGTCCCGATTCCCTCCCAAAAGTTCGTGCCGATGAAAATCGACTTCAACAAATCCTCTATAATCTCATTGGAAATGCCATAAAATTCACAGAATCCGGGGGCATCTTGCTCCAGGTCCTGCCTAAAAATTCCCAAGTAGAAATTAAAATCATTGACACCGGCATCGGAATCCGACCCGAGGACATCCCCAATATCTTTAAGTCCTTTGAGCAAATTGAAGGCGGATCCAATCGGAAATATGGGGGCACAGGATTAGGGCTCTCCATTACAAAAAGCCTCATAGAAATGCATGGTGGCAGCATTGGCGTGCAAAGTGAATATGGTGTGGGAAGCACATTTACGGTTACTTTACCTGTGGCCAGCCCGGAACTTTGTTTGCAATCAGGAAGTGAACTGCTCCCCTCTGCCAGCGTTTCGAAAGTGGTCACTCCCGTTTATCAACAAACCGAGGAGCTGGTGTCCCACTATCAAAACACGCCTTCCAACCCAACGAAACAAACCCCGGAAGAAAAAGTGGTGGTGCTGGTGGTGGACGACGAACCCGTTAACATCGAAGTGATCACCAATCAGCTGGCTTTTTCCGAATACTCCGTGGCCCGGGCCCAGAATGGCCAAGAGGCCTTAGCGTGCCTAGAGGTAGATCCCCCACCGGATCTCGTGCTATTGGATTTAATGATGCCAGGAATGACAGGATTTGAAGTGTGTCAAAAAATCCGCGAACGATTTAGCGCCGCACAGCTTCCCATCATCATTCTCACCGCACGAAATCAATTGACGGATTTAATGGAAGGATTTAATCACGGCGCCAACGATTATATGGTAAAACCCTTTAGCCGTGGAGAGTTACTGGCTAGGGTAGACAATCATCTCAAACTGCGGCATCTCACCCTCCAAACCATTGCCGATGAAAAGTTCAAAATGCAAGTGGACCAGGAAATGAAGGCGGCAAAAACCATACAAGACGCCCTTCTAACGCCCGATGTGTCGGATGCTCAATTCGAATTTAACTCTTTTTACCAATGTGCTTCGGAAACCGGAGGGGACTGGTTCCACCTTCACAAGCGGGAAGACACCAACCGACTTTATTTCCTGATTGGAGATGTCACCGGCCATGGACTGCCAGCGGCCTTGGTTACAGCCGTGGTGAGTGGAGCCGTACAGGGCTATTTTGAACTCAAAAAACATCTGCCAGTGGGCACCATTAGCCATGAAATCACAGAACTTCAAAACTTCTTAGCCGAAATATTTGAACACTCCCGATCAGAAGAAAAACGGGCCATGACCATGGCATTTGTGGGAATCGATCTCAGCACGGGAGAGGCAATCTATTCCAATTCTGGTCATTTGCCCCTCTTTTTATGTGACCAAGGGACGGTAAAAAGTCTCCTACTTCCAGGCACTCCATTAGGCATGGGCAGTGGATACAAGGTTCCCAAACAACTTCCCTTCACCTTGAAAAAAGACACGCTCCTAATTGGATTTTCCGATGGGATCCTGGAAAATTCCTACCAAGGAAAACACGCCTTCAACACCAGAACCCTCAAGCAGCTCATCGTGCAGCATCAAAGCTGCTCTAGAGATCTTCGGGACCGGGTGAAAGAAATCTGCCTGGAGGTCTGGCAAAATCAGATCATGGAAGACGACGCCTCATTCTGTGTATTACAAATGTTTGACACTAAAGTCGTCTAACTCACAAATTAGTGGGCCACAAAGAACCCATTTTTCCCAATCACCTGCCCCACGATCTCTTTGGCGGGGCTGGGAAGGGAACCCGTTTGAATTTTATCCACCAAAAATTCTTGGATCTTGGGAGCGGGAACGGCATAACTAAGCTTGGTCCAAATTTTGGGATCGTTGGTCAGGCGTATTTTTTCCAGGTTGTCGGAGTCTTGAACTTCGGCGGTTTTGGGGATGGAGCCCGTCCAGATGAGGCCAATGGGTCTACCCGTTACTTTATCCACCATGGCCGATCCACTATCGCCATGGGAGACATCACACCCATTGGCAAAGGACCAGGTTTTGTAGGCCGAAGGGTTGAGGGTGTCTGGATCATCCATAAACCTAAATTCATCTTTGAGAGAAAACACCTTACAATCAGAGTCTTCATTGCCCACCAGTCTTTGGCTAGGGTTGTCGGCACCGCCATACCCCACGGTCACCAAAGCTTGCCCCGATTCTATGGAGCTGTCAAAATCAAAATTGGATGCCACTTTTTCTATGATTTTAGCATCGGATTCATTGGGAACTTCAATGGTTAAAAGGGCAAGATCAATCTCTTTCCAATTGCCCAAATGCTGCGTTACCTTAAATCGCTTGCCCAACCAGGTGAATTGAACCGACCCCCGGGTGCAGGCCGTGGCCGAGGAGCACACATGGTGATTGGTGGCGATCACATGTTTTCCAGCAAACACCCCCAAATAAAAACCCGTACCACCACCTATTTTTACGGCAGCGGCAGCGGCCCTCTGGAACGCGGGAGAACTTTGATTAAAGACCTGGGTTGTAACCTCCTGCTTGCCCCATTCGCTCCCCAATTGGTAAGTCCTGGCGGAACGTTCCTCTCCCGAGCCAGCCTTAAGCGTTCCCTTACCACCTAACTTAATGATTTCTGTGGAAGGGTCTAAGCCTAGCGCAAGGGAAGAGTAAAAAAGACTGATTCCAGCTAAACATGCCAAATTTAGATTCATAAATTTCCTTTGCTCGTGGTTTTAGCTATTTGTAGCGTTAAAATGTTAACAAAGGGTAACAAACTCTTTAGATGATGTCAAGCTGGCTGGCCAAATAAAGTACCATTTTAATTTTGTTAAGTTACAATCACTCAATTTCAAAAAAGAAAAACCAAACTATTGGATCACTCCAAACTCCAAAAGGGATGCATCCCACCCCCAACGCTGGCAAAGGATCTTGGCGTTGTAGTCTGCTGCATCACCGTATAAAAAACTCGGGGTAAGGTGGCCGTCAAAGCCTGATAAGGTATTCCAAGAATAACAAACCCAGTTAAATAGACCTTTCAATTTAGGTTGGGTAAAATGGTCTTCTACACCACACCATAAGATGGTTGGCTGAACTAACACGCTGACTAGTTTATCTCCTTGTTTTTTGTTTTTATTAAAATCTAAAACAAGTTCAGTATATTTTTTACCAAGGTCAATCTTACCATTATTGAGTATTTTTGAAGATTTAATTTTTTCAGTTTTAAGAGAGGTGACCAACAAAGAGGGGTTGGTGGGATTTAACGCATATTCTAACCTTATCGTTTTTTTTAGGTGCAGAAAGAGAATATTCATGTATTTAAACTCTTCCGATTCCGTTAACTTTTCCCAAAGTTCCGGCTTTGAGAGAATGGATTGAACATTTCTTCTATGGCTAAGAACATTTCCAATTTTTTCCAAAAATAGTTCAAAGGCACATTCTACTTGGATCCTTTTAGCCTCATCCGTTGACCCGCAAAACATTTTAAAATCAGTGTTGATAGGTTTCCCTCTCCCATACAATTTTCTAGCTTTTATTCCCAGCTGAGCCACGCCCCAAAACCCACTACCTTGGCTGCGAGCCTGCCAGTTTCCACCGCTCGATTCAACGGGTGAAATGGAGGCTAATTTTAATTTTATCAATTTCTCCCAACTTTCATAGTCTGTTGCGGTCCAGGTTTTTCCTTTTAAAAAAGAATAGTGTTTGAATTTTTCTAAGCTCGCTTTAACAATAGAAATGAAGTTCATACTTTTCATATCTTCTTCAAAGCTTTTTAAAAGTGTGCGTGGACTAGGTTCCATTGAAACGGGCCCAACATTCGCGCGCACGGGGCTTTTGAGCAAAACATCAGAAAACTCTACTGGACTACTGGCAGCCTTTTTTTTCCTTTTGCCCGAAGCCTTCTTTTTTACAGGATTCGGATCATAAAGATCACTTTGAAAAACTTGGGCGTCTTCCCTTAAGCATACTTTGGCGTAATACTTCCCCCCCTTGTCTCCCACCTCTTTGGACACGATTTCCTGGGGAGTGAAGGGTTTCTTAAGTCCAAAGGAATCTCGAATGACCCCCGCTTGCAGGTTGGTCCAAGGTTGGATCTTTTGGAATTCATTTTGGTTATGGGCCGTTCCAAGACTGGTGATGCCTGGCAGATGGGTTTGAATGCTTTTTATCAATTTTTGCAAAGATTCTGCCTGTTTGGACGTACCTTGCACATTGGGAGCCCCAAACTGGGGCTGGGTGGATTTGCCCGTGGCCACCCCCATCAAAACAATGGCCAGTACCCCATTTTTATAAAAAGGATCAATGCCTTGTCTTTGTTCTAAAGGAATTCCCTCATAGATTTTACCCAACATATCAATGTAAAAATGGGCCTTGGGAGGGGTTTTGATGGGAGTGGGGCACATGGCAAAGTGATCGGGAGATCCCTTTGCCCCCTCCAAATCATCGTGAAGGGTGATGGCGTGGAACGAATGCTGGCCTGGCGCGGCTTGCTTAAACTCCGCCCTAGCCCCCGTCACCCACAACACAGCCCCCAGCACCTCACAATCTTTAAGTAGGGCCTGCCTGGCGGGTTCTAATTGGGACTGCAGTACGATTTCCACACACAAACTCCTAGAAGCCGGCACGCCCTGCCAAGGAGCCTCCAAAATGGCTTTGCCTTCCCCTTCTCGGAATATCTCCACACGCACCTCCGTGCCCAGAGGGATGTGCTCTGCGATTTCCACTTGGCACCAAATGCTAGACATAGGCAGATTCCTTTATGCATTCCAAACCCAGAGGAGGAAGAATCCCCTGAGCTCGCCAACAGTGCACGGCCAGGCCGGGCGCGTTTTCCCTCTCAAAAACAGGACACCCCACACCACCACCTCGATTTTGAGCCAAACAATTTTCCCCCGGGGCACACTTGCGGGAGCGGGTCAGGGGTAAGGCGTCGGGATCGCCCACGTCTTTTTTCCAGGAGCGGGGGTAAACCCTTTGGGGATGGTGATGGGGTGGCACAAAGCCTTGGGAAAAATTCCAAATCATTTTAAGATATTCCAATTGGCTCACCACCATCGCCCCGTGGGCACCTGGGATCGCCAAGCTCATGGGATCCAGACTTAGCCCCAAAAAGGACCCTCTAGGCAAGTTCCAGCCCCGTGGTGCCTCAAAAACAAGGCAAGGCCCTTGGGGCATCCAAACCTGATTTAAGCGCACCTGCACCAGGCGAAAGGCCTGTTTCCAGCCCTGGAAGGGAAGCGTGAGAGGCCCTGTCAGACTTTGGATGTCTTCCAGACGTTTCATCCATCCATAGGTTCTATTTCGGGCATCTGTGGCCCCCAATACCACCAAAAACTCTAGACCCCCAGGTAAAAAAGAGGGTCGATGCACCAAACCCTGGGTGCGCAATTCAAAGCGGCCCAATTGAAACCGCCAGGCCTTGGATTTGGGAAAAGCCTCTTGGAGAGGAACGATATCAAATCCCACGATTTCCAAGCCTTTTAAGGTGGTGAATAACCCCGGTGGCACCGCTCCTTCTCCACCTAAAAAAAGCTGATGGGCCTGGGCTAAAGTCACTAGATCTTCCCAGTAGGGCGAGGCTGCCGGCGCGTCCTCCCGATCCCACGGGGGCCAAGTTAGAGACTGCACAATGACACAACGCATGGAATCCACTCTCACGGGAAGATCCCCTCCCATTCATCATTGGAATGCAGTACTAAAAGAGGTATTTTCATCACGATTTTCCCATTCATTTACTGTGGTATTTATTCTCAAAAAGATCTGCCAGTTTCTTCAAATCATTCCAAGGAAGGGATTTTCTTTCGTCCAGGGACATCACATTGTATTTGTATGTGCTTTTAAAGCAGGTAAAGAAATTATTAAAAGTGAGATCCAGATGAAGGTATTTGGCATTTTGATTGATCTCCATGCCTCGGGCCCCAAATTGGTAAAAAGCAATGGCAAAAAGGTATTTTAGGTGTGCCATACTCTTAGACCTAGGCTGAATATCCACGGCCGTTCCATACCCTAAAGGAGAAACACACTCAAAAATTTTATCTTTAGCAATGGGGAAACTAACCAAATTGGCGCCCGTGCTCTCAGAAGAATCCAGCTCCATACGACGTCCGCCAAAAACAGAGGGAACACGGGAAAAATGATTTGTCGTTGGAGATGCAGCATAGCCCATTTTCACAATTAAGTTGTGACCAATGCATCGTAAACCCGAGTTAATAACTAATTTGGGTTTGGTTTGAGCTTGAGGGTCGTGTACCCATTGGCTCCAGTTCTCGTCCACCATCTCAAACAATCGGATGAGCTTTCCAATCAAAACAGGATGGGGCTGGGCACTGCCAAAACAAAAAAAGACCCGCTCTCCAGGCGGAAGAGATTTTTCAATGCAGAGCGCCTTTAAAATGCGAATGGGGGAGGGCGCCCGCAAATAAGCAAACTCATCTTTGATTTTGGCAAGTTCAGACTGAAACGTAGTCCAGCCGCCAGAAGGACAATGGGCTTTCAAAAAGGCTTCATTTTTTTTACAAAAATCTATCATATGTTCGTTGTCTGAAAATCCAAAGAGTGGTTCAGAGGTATGGGGCACTTTGGCATCGTTCAAGAGCAA
The DNA here is from genome assembly GCA_044339525.1 of Silvanigrellaceae bacterium. Lineage (GTDB taxonomy): Bacteria > Bdellovibrionota_B > Oligoflexia > Silvanigrellales > Silvanigrellaceae > JBIIVH01. Next base: position 27,819 of record JBIIVH010000017.1, read on the forward strand.
ATTAATGCTATTCCATTTATCCCTATCTTTACTAGATTTACACTGAATTATATGATGCAAATTTTTAATTTTAACATCATTTTTTAAGGAAAACCTGAAGCTCTCTGGGAATCTCAAATTTTCTGCCACCTCCTCCGGCTTGGAGCACTTGCATTTTATTCCATCCAAAAAGAACGCGTATTTGGGATGGGATTCCACGGGAACAGAAAGGGGGAAATAGCGTTGTTGGATCTCGGGGGGTTGGCCTTTGACTCCGGGGTGGTGCTTTTTCAAATTTTCCACAATCTCATCGTAAGGTAACATGGGAGGTAAGCCACCGGGCGACGAATTCAGGGCAGATTTTACGTTAGAAAGAGTGGTTTGGGCCTTCTGTGTGGCCTTAGCTGGGGAAGGTTTCTCCTCTGGCGCCGAATCCAAGGGCGTTTGATAAAGTGTGCCCGGTTTACCCACCCAGTTGCGGTAAAATTTGCATTGGGCAAGGCCTGATTTGGGCATTTTGGATTTAAGTTCCTTTAAACAGGCAGACGCATCGGCCACCTGACAGGGCCTTTCCACGGGAAACTTAGAAAACACGCCCACCAGCACCCTGGCCTGTATGCCGTGGGAAGGGCTTTCATTGGCCACGTTATTCCAGTGTCCGCAGCCACTAAACACACTGGCGCTAAAGTGTTTGCCCACGTCCAGGGGTTCAAACTGGAACACAGTCTTCCACCATTGTTCCCAAAGTTTTTTAGCCCACGAAATAGTAAGTAACGTCACTTTATCGGTCTTCTCCCAGGCAGGGGTGGGATCGGACTTGGATTCCTGTTCTATCCAGGCCTCTAGTGTGGAAGGTGGTTTTTCAGAGGTGGGAGAAGGGTTCATCACCTCCCATTGTTTCCTTAAGATCTCATATTGAGGCTTTTGCCAAAAGGGTTGGGTGAGTTTTACCAAAGTGTCTAAATTTTGAGTAAAAATCGCCTTTAAATACTCTGCTCTGACGTGACTCTTTTTTTGGTTTAGGGCCGAATCTTCGTTTTGGCTAGCGTGTCCAAACACATGGAGCACCAGATCATAGTCGTCGGATTTGGACTTTAAAAAAGACTTCACAAAAGTGTTTGTTTCTTTAATGGTGGCATCCCGCAGGGGCACCAGCCCCCCGTCTGTTTCCCGCCTGGTTTCATGGGGGCCTGTGGTTTCTAGCCACACCAACGAATCCAACATCCGTCGTTTGGAGTGTTCTAAAAATCCCAAAAGCCAAAAGGCGTCATAAAAAACAAACTCACCCGCAAAATCCGTTTTCCAAGCGGATGTATCAGGAAGCTTCAGCCGGTAGGTTTCGTGGGCCGCACAAAAGGTTTCAATGTGCTTTTGGTAGTCCGATTCTTTGATTTTCTTTTTAGAAAAAAAGTCTTTCAGAGGTGCATGACTTAAAACCCCTTTTAAATCGATGTTCCAAAAGAGTTTAGCCTGAATGGCCCAGGGTGTTTCTTTTTGAACCCAATCGGGGGGAGCCACATAAAAAGCATCCTCCAATTTAAGGATTTTGGAGTGATCTAACCACTCTTGGGGAAGGGGTTTGGAGCTGATGATTTCCCAGTGCACAAAAGGGCCCATGGAAAGGGCTTGTTTGAGATTCACCTGTTTGGATTTAACTTCCCGAATTTCCCCGGGTTTGCAAAAATACCCCAACACATCTCCTGGCATGAGTCGGATTTCACCGGGTTTGCACACCACCACTTCCCCTTCAGGACCCTGTTTTTCCAGGCATTCAAACCAACTGGGTTTGGGAGCGGCCACTACGGGTTTTGTTTTTTCTGGGTGAGACTCCGGGTCGGGGGTCTTTTCCGAGGTTGGGGGGGTTTTAGACCAATTCACGGACTTCACAAAAAAGGAGGCGTATGCCTTTACAATGGGGTCGGAGTTGGCAATGATCTTATCCACAGAAGTTTTAAGAAACAAGGGATGATAAAAGAGACTGTAAAATTCCATCACTTCTTTTTTATGCATCACTTTGTGCAACAACAAAATAAAATTAGACGTGCCTGGCTGTTTGGTGGGATTGCTTTCGTTCAACCGATAAGCCACCACTTCGGCAGGAAGTGGGCAGTAGAGCGGCGCGCCTAGCTTGGAGTAAAGGTGCCGCCCAGGATGGGCAAAGGGCATAGAGCCCACTCCAAAAGCGCCATGCTGGCCGGGAAGGGCCTTAAATCGGTCGCACAGCTGGTTCCAATGGGCGGCATCCGTAACCAATTCCCCATCCACTGGGTCCACCAATCCCTCATTGCTCATGGAAACAAATTCCTCTATAAAATAATGCTATGGATTTTAAAGGAGGAGACGTTCCTTTGGCACCCCCCCACTCCGTCCAAAAGCTTGGTCATTCCATTGTAACAGAGGTGACTTCCCTTGTCCGTAAGGTCCAAATCGAAATTTTGGACCAAAGCGGAGCCATTTTGTCCACTCTGTCGTGCCTTCCGGAAAAAGGAAGCACGTTTGTGTCTTGGAAGCCTCCCCCCCAGAGTCCTTTGGGGCAGTCTTATCAGGCTAAAATTTCTTGCTTTAATGAAAAAGAGGAGCTCATGGAGCCCACCCAAACCATCCCTTTAGAGGCCATCGCTCCCCTGGGCAAATCCGTGCCACCCCCCAAAACGCCTCCACCTCAAAAAGCCAAAAAATAGTTCAAAAATCATCCTTTTTGAGCAGAGGCACAGGCTGATCCAGAGTCAAGTTAATTGCCTTAGGCAAAAGAGTCGGGGCGACCTTTTCCAGGGCCTCCGATGAACACCCTTGAAGGTTAGAGGCAAAGCACTCCATCCCTTCCAAGAAGGAAGGGAGTCGGCGTGTCCCCAGGTCCGGCCAGGATGGCACGGATAACGCAGACAGTTCTTTGTCTCTTCCCTTACTTTAAGGACCAGCCTGAAGAGGAAACAATGCACTCATGGGTGCAAAAAACTGGCAACCTAATCTCATCTTTTTTTCATGGGAAGCCAATTGACCCACAAATTTTACGCACGCCAACATATCAAAAACGAAGCTCTGGTTTTGTAACAAACAAAGGCCTTTTATGGCAATCACGTTATTTTTATGGGAATTAAAAATCTCTCCCTCGCTGTGATCCAACACTAGGGAACACCCATTTAGACTTAGATCCAGCAATTGCATGTCCCAGGTGGGGTCACTGGTGAACACCTCATGAAGAGGGTCGCTCGTGTTTGTAACCTTATCATAAATAAACTCTTTGATCTGAAATATCATTTGCTTTGAATAAATCTTACCCATTCCAGAAAGGGTGGCAAAATGGGAAAGTTTGTCCATTCGCTTTTCTAATTCAGTGCGGAAAGGCAACACAGGATCCGCATAGGTTTTTCCCACCACCTGCCCACTTTGAGTTCTTTTGAGGCGCAGGTTTTCCGAGAGCAATTCACTTAAAAAAGGTTCACCTGGTTTCTGAACCTGGCAAATCCCATTCACAGGAAACCTGGTGTGCTTTCGGACTTGAGCCCCCTGCAAAACGATTTTATTGGTAAAAGATTCCTTCACATGGGCCTGCAAAAAACAATCTTCATTTTGCCATCGAAATGAAAAAACACAGATTTGACCTTGCTTGATTCCAATAAGATTCTTGTTAGACGCAAAAACGATGGCGTTTCTTTCCTTCAGCAATATCCCTGAAAAAACAAGCCCATTTAAAGAGACGCAGTGCACCGGAAAACCCTTGGTCACCACTTCCGCCAGATCCTTACTCAATACCAGTGAGTGGAATAAAATCTGCCGCCTGCTGGGATTGAGAACCGAGTTGAGTTGTTCCGCAAAAAATTCAGACTGATCAAAAAATGGAGTCAAACCAGTGGCCCCTTTTCAATTTGTAATGCCTTTATCTATAAAGATTAAGAAGAACGAAAATGGACTAAACCCTTAAGCTGCTCCCAATCTCCTTCAAACAGGAGGCCCTTTGCGCCACAGGTTACGCATTCCCCTTTCCGCAGGATATATTCTCCCTTAGAGTTGGGGATTAAAATAGGATCCGATTCCCTTTGCGAGCACCACACGGGTTGAAGGGTTTCGCACTTCGAACAATACCCATTGACCTCAAAGGATCTGATTTCACTTCCTTCTCCCAAAAACTCCGGCACCATCAAAAATTGGTCCATCATGATCACCGGGGCGTTGCAATAGACCACTTTACAGTGGGATATGGATTTCAAAAACTGCACCCATAATCGGATCCCCCGGGAATTCACCCGTTCTATCTTTCCAATATCAAAATAGCAGACCCCTTTATGGTTTTGAAGCTGCTCTGACATCTGGGAATAGACAAACTTTTCGTCCAAGATCCCTTCCACCGAATAGGTAAGAGGGTTCGAAGAGACCAACACAAACCGAGCCGAGCCGTTTTTTAGATACATAGAGGTCATTTGGAGCCTTCTGATTCCGATCCACCCAACCACAAATATACAATTTATTGATATCCCGGGATAGTCGGACGAGGCAGAATTTTAAACGACATCGGTGTCAACGCTTTTACCTTGACTCTGCCGATTGATGATAGAAATGCAAAACTCCCGGAGGGCGTGGGGCTGGGAACTGATTCCCATTAAAGTCCCTAATCGATGGGCCATTACGGCTGCCACTTCTTCCAATTCCAGCTCATCGTGTACCACCGCTCTTTGCAAGAGGGCATCCATTTGATAGGCCAGATCATGGAGCAAAATCGTGGTTCTATCGGGAGGCTTTGGCTTGGCAGGAGGGGTTGAGGTACCACTATTGTGGGTACGTTTGCCTCTGACTCCAGGAGCAAAGGGAAGCACTTTTCCAGACACATCAACCTCCTAGAGTTTAGATGGGAAGGGCCATGATCCCTTGGGATTGAACCCCATTCCCACTTTAAGCTTATATTCCAAAACTTCCTTGGTTTCTTTATCGGCCACAAAGGGTAAAATCTTTTGCAACCTTTCCAAATAGCCCTCCGAACTAAATAAACCTGTATTTTCATAGTTTTGTAACAACACCACCCAGTCTTCCCAAGACTCTTCCGGACTTAAAGCCTCCAAATAAGGTATAACGAATTCTTGTGCCACCTTTAGGTCAGGGTTTTCCAGAAAAACCTCCATTAACTTTAAGGCTAAGCTCTCTAAACAGTGATCCAGGGCACGCCCACTTCCCTTTGCTAGCTTAGGTCGGGTTTCCTTACCAGGAGGGGGGGGTTCCTCCACAAGCGTCAGATGATGCAACCAAAAAGTGGTTGGTTTTTGATGCAGAATCATTTTGGGAAAGTTCTTTCCAAACTGATGCCAGTGCTCCATAGTAAAGTAACAGAAACGTTTTTGTTCTAATACCTCCCAAGGAGTTTTTTTGAGGTGATTCACCAAATCCAACTGAATGGGGCTTTTATGATGCCAAAAGTTTCGATGGAGTAATATTTTTAAGAGTCCCAGTTTTGGCCAAAAATGGGGATCCGCTACACTTAAGGCTGGTTTGACTGTAACATTTTGGAGCAATTTTGGCCATTCTTTGGAATAGGCACTTTTAACTGTGTTCCAAAAGGAGGCTTGCTTCTGAAAATCACCCGAAAGAATCATTTTTTGAACGTGTTGGGCTGTTTTCCTCCATTGGGGATCCACTAAGTTCTGGAGGGGATCAAAAAAAGCGATGGTGCCCAGAGCCTTTGAGTCTTGAGTGAGAGCGGCACAGTGCCAAAGGGTTCTCATTTCCGAAGCACCCCACTTCAAATAAGGGTGAAAGGCTTTTCCCCGATCCCAATCCGCCATCTGTTTCCTCCCCTTTTTGGCAGGAGGAGTCACGAGAAGATATTTTTTGAGAAGATCCTGATGGGTGTCCAACAAAGTCATTAAAGGACCACATTTTTTTTTGTGATGGGCTTCCATCAGATTTCTTAATTCCAGGGCTTCTTTTTGGTCCTCAAACAATTCTGTGTAAAAGGCTGGACTTGATTGGGACTCAAACTGTTCAATGGCATCCAGTTGTTTTTGCATTTCAGAAGCAGCGCTTTCCCACTTATGCGAAGTGCTTTTTTTTTGCATGGACAAATCGTATTTAAGTAAACAGGCTTTGGCTTGTGGGAGTAAAGAGGGTCTCATCTTGAAGAGATATTGTTGTAAGGAGGATGCCACCTCCGACCTCGTTCGTTGAGGCCAATTTTCTCCCTCCCTGCAGAATCTTCTGAGCCTTGCCTCCATACCCAAAAAATGGGAGGAGAAATTTTGGTCTAACTCTAGATCGATGGCCTCAGCCCGATCGGATGTTTTGAAATCTTGGGGCTTGGGCTCCACCTGCAGTGTTTCCCACAATCGGGTCAGAATCCAAGGGGCAAAGTGGGGATCCCCTTGATGGTCCCTAACCCATTCCAAAAGCTCCCGGGCTCTTTGGTATTGGCCCCTCCAAAAAAATGTCTGTGCCTGAAAATACGTAGATAAAGGAAAAGACGCCTGAAAATCCGGGGAGGATTCCCGTGCTAATTGGAAATAACGTTCCGCCAAGGGAAGATTACCCAGCTGATAATAATTCAACGCGGCCGATTGCAAACACACCGCCCCCAAAACGGAAGATTGTGCCTGTTTGACACATTGCTGGAGACTCAGCAAAAAACCATGGAGGTTTTTATCTTGAAGATGTGCTGTGGATTGAATCAAATACACTAAGGATTTAAAGTCTTGTGGGTGACTGGGATAAAGATAGATGGGTGATCGCAAGGGATAGGTCTCAGGATTGGAGTAAAAAACAGGTCTTTTTTCCAGCTTAAATAAAGTTTCTTTTGATAATTTTAAGCGAGATAAAATTTGAGAAAGGGAGTCTGCCGCTCGAAAATTATAATGCCATGTTCCTCTAAAAAGTTCAAACGAATTCCACAAGGCAAACAAAGAAATCTCAAACAGGAATTCTTCAGGTTCTTTTGCGACGGCCTGAGCTGGCATGAAGTTTAACGGCTGCCATTTCATCTTAAATTGCCGGACCCAAAACCCCTGTTGAACCATATCCAACCAAAATTTTTCATCCACAGGCGCGTCTGCTTTTGCCAACAAAAATTTGGAATCCAACTTGACGATGGCGTTGAGCAACATCGTAGCGGCCCGATTGATAAAATAGGTCATCTCTAGGTTGGAGGGGGTAGCGGTGCCCAGGGCGCTGGGTTCGGGAGAGCCCGGTCCCTTGGGTGTCTCTGAGGGCAGTGCCAGCCCACTTTCCAAGGGCAATGCTGTGGAGGGTTCCATGCCAGGAGCAAACTCTAATCCATACTCAAAGGGAGGCACTTTCTGAGGATCAAAAGCCCACGCATGGTGATAAGCCATATGCATGTAAAAAAGTCCTGCCATCAGTCTTGGCAACGCAAAATCCAGTCCCCCAGGGGGAGCGTTTTTCGTGCTCTCTATGATGGCTTCGTATGCGATTTCCGCTTCCCCATAACGCTTTTCCTTCCAAAGCCTCATGCACTCATTAAGTGAGGATATCAGAGTGCTGCTCCCTTTTAAGTAAACCGGATAAGGTAACTTAAAAAGAGGTAAAGAAAAGCTGATTTTGGGCACCGGCGCCCGGGCAGGGAATCCCAATTTCAGGGACGTGGCTGGATCCATTTTGGGATCTGGCCACCCGGGCGGCACCAAAGCCAAGGTTTTTTCTTGGGCATCCAAAGGAAAAAACAAATTCTTTTTGAGGCTAGGCCAAGTTCCCTCTTTCCAAGGGGCTTGCACCAGATCAGGGGCACCCGATGGAGCCTCCGATAGGCCCTCCGATAGAGCCTTTGATTGGGCCTTTGATTGGGCCGGGAGCAGCAGAACCAGGAAGAGGCTTCTAATGGGCGCTTTCCCCAAGGGTTCTAGTCCCCAGGGTCCCACGATCTTTTTCAATCTTTGCCAATAACTCATCCAGGGGCTCCCTCAAAAGCAGCCGTGCCCCCCCCAAAAACGTCACCGAGGTGTCGGGAAGGGACTCCAACCACAAAATATGAAAGGGGTTGATATACATCCGTTTTCCGTCTAATTTTGTGACCTGAATCATTTATTTGTTCCCCCCGCCGTAAAAGCTTGCTACCGGGATCGTTGTTAGGTAAAACACCTGCCAAGCAGGCTATCTCACTTCCCCTGTTGAGAAGGTAACACTCCCCATGGCTCACGACGTTTTCTCCCGCCAACCCATTAGACTTAGGTCTGATTATGTTGAAAAAGATTCCAAAAAAATACTTTTTTTTGTGTTTCTCACCATTTTTTTAGACTTGGTGGGCTTTGGAATGTTTATCCCCATCATACCACTTTTGGCCAAAGAATTAGCCGCCTCGGATTCCCTTGCAGTCAATCTTTCCACGCTTTTTAGCATCGGAACCTTACTTGCCGTCACCTTTTTAGGCAGAGCCTCTGACAAATGGGGTCGCAAGCCTCTCCTTTTGGCCACCATCGCCATCAGCGCCTTGGCCCAAGGCCTCACCGGGTTTGCCACCCAGCTTCCCTTGCTTTTTGCTTTGCGGTTTGTGGCGGGGATGGCTGCTGGCAACATTAGCGTGGCACAAGCTGCCATTTCTGACATCACGCCCCCTGAAAAACGCAGTGGAAACATGGTTTTCATAGGACTTGCTTTTGGATTGGGCTTTGCCATTGGCCCTGCCTTAGGAGCCGTTTTGGCGTCCCTTTGGCCCGATTCGTCCATTTGGCCCATCAGCGTAGCCGCCGCAGCGCTGAATCTTTTTAATTTGGCAGGAATTTGGCTATTTCTGCCAGAAACCTATGTAAAAAAAGAAAAAGGCGACACGCAATCACCCCACCCCTTTTCCGGTTCTGAAGGGCACTCTTCCGTTTTGAGCCGAACCTGGCTGAAGGACCTCAAATTTGTGGCCAGCCAGAATCAACTCTGGATCTTGTTTTTGGTGGGATTTTTACAAGTGGCTGCCTTTGTTGGATTTGAAAGCATTCTCTCCCTCCTTCTTTCCGCGTCGTTTGGCTTTGACAAATCCAAAATCTACCATGTGTTTATTTTTATTGGTGTGAGCTTGTTGGTGGTGAATGGGGGCATCACCCGACCTTTCATCAAAAAATTCGGGGATTTCAACACTTTAAAAGTGGGTCAGATTCTGTTGGTGCTGTCGTTTTTCACCCTAGGGCTCACCCTTCCTTCAGAAGTCTACCTGTATGTTTCCTTAATCATCCTTACTTTAGGTTTAGGCTTGGCCAATCCCAGCTTAAATGGATCCATTAGTAATCGCATTAGCAACGAACATCAAGGGCTCGTTTTGGGACTCAATCAATCCATGGGAGCGTTGGCTCGCATCTTGGGCCCCGCCTTCCAAAGCATTTGGTTTGCCCAGCTAGGCTCTCAAGGAGCGCTTTTCATTTCTGGTGGGGTCATGCTCTTGGGATCCGCCCTGGGACTTTGGTTTTTAAAACCTCCTCCCCAAAACTCCTAAATTCAAAAACCCATTTTTCACTTGAGGAACCTTCATTATGTCTTTAAAAATACCGATTCAAAAGCTGGATTCCCATAGAAAAGGCAAGGTGCTTTATCCCCTTTCCGCCGAAAATTCCCCTCAAACCCCCGCTGGCACCTCAGAAGACCCATCCCAGCTGGCCTTCCTTGCCGACACGCCTGCCTTGAGAAACTGGCTCTCCCAAAATCGACTTTCCCCCGAAAGGTTTGGACCCCTACCCCTTTCCTGGGAACCCATGGACACTGGGTTTCGATTTCACTTGTCCGGAAAGGTCACCCCTCGCTTCACCTGCGACCTATGTTTGGAAGATTTTGACTTGGAATCCAGCTTAAACCAAACGGCTTATTTCGTGTCTGACGGAATCTCCGACGAATCTCTCCAACATGAACTCCCAGAGGAAATCAGTTGGCAATACTCCCTATCCTCAAAAGAGCCCTTAAATCTGGAGCCCTTTATCTTAGATGCTCTTGAAGAAATCACCCCTCTGGTGTGCAAGTGCAAAGAAGATTGTGCGGGTTTATGCACCCAGTGTGGACAGAATCTAAACCGCTCCGAAGTGTGCACCTGTGTGGCCCTAAACTAACCTCTCCCTTTAGAATCCCACTTTCGACATCCCTTTAGAGGTCGAGCCCCAGAAGGATTCCTAGATACGGGAAAGACTTAATTTCACTGTTGGCCTTTCCCGAAAAGGTAACCGTTTGTGTGGAATAGGAATATCCACTCATGAGGGAGAGTGCTTTTTTGGTTAAGGGAAATTTCACCCCCACATCACCTTTGATCAGCAAGGACATTTTCACCGTTTGTTTGCTGGCCTCTGTTACTTTAATGGGGTATCCCGCCCAGACCTTGAGGTAGCTATCCGAACCTCTAAAAAGCTCGCCTCCTAGCCCAAACGTGGCCACGGCGTAGGTGGCGGTGGTGTCAAAGCCCTCTGCCCCTTCAGCAAGGGTGACTTTGGTGGACTCCGTACCCGCCCCTAGTCCCAGCTGAAAAAGGGAACCTTGATAGCCTAGCACCCCAAAAAGCTGACTAGATTCGATTTTGGCTTTGTTAAGGGCAAAGGCTGTTTTATGGGTGGAATATTGCATGGCCACCAGAAGACTTTCCCCTTGGCCTGCCAAAATCTCTAGTTGAGTGATGGGGGTCACAGCGGTGTCATTGCTTTCCACTAATTTGCTTTTATGGGTGAGATACCCTGCTCCCACACCCAAACTGAGGGTGGGATCTTGATTGGAAGCCGCCCGTGCGGTTTGAAATCCAAAACCGGCAATGGAGATTTCCCAAGCGAAAATCGCTTTTCTCAAGAAAGAGGCCCATCCCTCACTAACCTTATTGGCGGTCTTCAATTTTAGTTCCCCCATCTGGAATGGGCCGTGCTAGCCCCCATTCGTGTGGTTTGAGTGTCCCATGTGCTGAGCAACGTCTGATTCGATTGCTTGGGAGTTTATCACGCTCAAAATCGGCATGGAAGGACCTGAAGAAAAGCTTGTTTTTTTCACCCATCTCGATTACCGATGGAGCCACCGGCTACCCCGGCTGGTTGACCAAAATTTTAGCCAGAAGGACATGGGAACATGAGATTAGGAAGCACTTTTTATTTGGGTATTTCGTTAGCCTTGGGTGTGAGCCAATGTTCCCCAGCTTCACAAAACCCTAGTTCCCAACAAACCGTGGAGATCCCCCAAACGCAGGTGCGATCCCAGGGCCGATTTGGCATCTGCTGGGCCTACGGAACTCTAGGGTTGGTGGAATCCCATGCCAAATCCAAACTCAATCTCAATGTGGATCTGAGCGAAGAGGCTTTAGCCTTTTGGCACATGGCCCAAGGATTAGAAGCCATGTTTAAAACCAATTCCGTGCCAGAAATCCTTTCCTTAATGGCTCGGGGAAGTCTTCCCGAAGGATGGAACACGCGCATTGAGCCCGAATACGAAACCCCCCTTTTGCCGGGAGAACCTAGGCAAAACGACGCCCTTGACCTCATTCAAAAATTCGGCTCCGTTCCGGAGTCGGTATGGAGCTTCAAGATCTCCAATGGTGAAGAAAAATCCAAGCTTTTTTCGGCCATTATTAAAAACATAACCAAAGCCCTTGGCTCTGGAGTGGTGTTGGGCAAACTCTCTCTTGAGGAGATCATGGACACCATTTTGGTTGGTAATGAAGCATTTCCAAGCGTGCCCCCCAGGCGGTTTGTTTGGGAGGGAAAAGAATACACCTCCACCCAGTTCACCTCTGAAGTGCTTCAATTTAATCCAAATGACTTTGGCGCCTTTAATGCAAAGGGCCCCGAGGATCTGGATCGCTTGATCCAAGTGGCCAAAAAAGCCCTTCACCAGGGCTTGACCGTTCCCATTGCCTTTCCCATCAACATCAATCGAATTCAAGGGGATCGATTTACCGGTTCTGGAATCACGGATCCGAAAGACTGGGTTTCCTTCGCCATTGATGGAGGACATCTCGTGCTCATCACAGACTATGTAAACTCAGGAGGCAAGGAAGGCGCCTTAGATTCGGACTTGGCCCTGCAGGAACTGCAAAAACCCAGCACCGATCTGGATTTTTTTGTGGTGAAAAACAGCTGGGGCCTTGGAGCCAAACTCAACGAAAACGGAAGCATTGTGGGAGATGCCCCCACTGGCTATTATAAAATGGATCTTTCCTACTTATTAGGCGCTTCCCGCGTTCCCCAGCTCACCGGCAACAAATACAACAACGTGCAAGTGGTTGTGCCCAGGTCCATGCTTCCTTAAAAAATCATTCCTCCCAAAAAGGGCTGGAAAAAAACAAAAAGTTGGGAGATGATGCCTTTCTCGTGCTTCTCTTTTACTCATATCCTAAGGCTCGTTGATGCACCCCACACTTAAACTCTCCGATTTTGATTACACTCTTCCAGCCCATCTCATTGCCCAGGAACCTTTAGAGCAACGGGATCACTCCAGGGTTTTCTTGCTGGACGCTGCCACCCCCCCAGGAAAGACACTCGGTGAAGAGCCATTTCATCGCCTTCCTGGCTGGTTGCGAAGCACTCTTGCCATTTCACAGAACACCCCTGTGCTGCTGGTGCGCAACAACGCCAAGGTGTTTCCAGCGCGCGTACCTGTAATGAGAACCACAGGAGGCGAAGGGGAAGTCTTTTTGTGGGATCGCTTGCCAAAGGAAGATGGAAGTCAAAACTGCTTTCTAAGACCTCAAAAAAAACTCCGGGTAGGTGAACTCTTGCTCAGTCCCTCCTTTCACCCCACCCACCCCAATGCTCCCCTTTTTGAGGTGGTATCCCTGGGTACCGTCCCTAGGGTAAAAAGCCTTTGGGAAAGGACTACCCAGGAGTTTTATTCCCTCTTTGGCCACATGCCCCTGCCTCCCTACATTGAGCGGGACTTAAAGCACACTGCTCTCGCCCAAACCGCGCGGGACGCCCAGCGCTACCAAACCATCTATGCCAAAGAAGAGTTAGCTTGTGCCGCACCCACGGCAGGTCTTCATTTTACACCCCAATTGGAAGAAGAATGCCTCAAACATCAAATTCACTTCTGCGATGTCACTTTGAATGTGGGGGCTGGGACGTTTGCACCCGTGCAAACGGAAGACATCCCAAGCCACACCATGCACCAGGAAAACTATCACATTAGCCCTCAGTCTTTAGAGGAAATGCTCCACTTTAAAGATCAAAACTGGCCCATCGTGTATGTGGGCACCACAAGCTTTAGGTGTGTGGAATCCTTTTTTTTAGAAGCGCAAAACATCTGCCAGGCTGATTCTCGTTTAAGTTTGAATGACGCCCTGAAAAAAGGGACGCAATCGTGGCATTCCACCCAACTTTTTGTTTACCCCCAAACCAAATCCCATCGGTATGTTCCCCAACTGGGGCAGGCCATGATCACTAATTTTCACCAACCCTGCAGCACGCTGGTCATGCTCGTTTCCTCTCTCATGGGGTATGAGTTTTGGAGATCTTGTTACCAGGAGGCCGTAAAAAAGGAATTTCGCTTTTTAAGCTACGGCGACTGCTGCTTTATCAAATGGAGTGAGATTCCATGAACCCCCAATCACCGCTCCAATTTCAATTGCTTAAAAAATTCACACTCACACCGGCTCAGGCCACGGCACTCAACACCCCAGATTTTCAAGGAAATGACATAGAGGCCATCTCCACTTTTGCGGGGCAAATCTCTCCGGAAACCTGCCAGCTGGCTCTGGAAAACACAGGCCCCCGATTGGGAAAATTGACCTTTTCCAATGGGATCCAAGTGCCCACCCCCATGTTTATGCCCGTGGGCACCGTAGGCTGTGTGAAGGCTCTCTCCCCTCAAGATGTGCAGTCCATTGGTTATCAACTCATCCTGGGTAACACCTACCATCTGGCCTTAAGGCCCGGAATGGAAATCCTAGAGGCCATGGGGGGCCTAAACGCATTTATGGGCTGGAAAGGAGCCCTCCTCACGGATAGCGGGGGTTTTCAGGTCATGAGCCTAGCTAAGGTGCGCAAAATGAACGAGGAGGGGGTCACCTTTAATAATCATTTAAATGGGGCCAAGCTCACACTCACTCCCGAATCCACCGTTGAGATTCAAGACACCATTGGGTCCCAAATTCAGATGGTGCTAGACGAATGCACCCCTTACCCCGCTACCTTGGAGCAGGCCCAAAAAAGCATGGAACGTTCTATGCGGTGGGCAGCCCGGGCCAAACAGGCCAGAACCCCCAAAACCCAAGCTCAATTTGGCATTGTGCAAGGGGGAATGTACCCGCAACTCAGGTGCCAAAGCGTGCAACACCTCATCCCCTTGGATTTTGAAGGGTATGCCATTGGAGGTCTTAGCGTAGGGGAATCCAAACGGGAAATGAGGCAGATTTTAAGTTGCACGGCAGGTCTTTTACCTCCTCAAAAGGTTCGATATCTCATGGGGGTGGGAGCCCCTGACGACCTCATTGATGCGGTGCTATTGGGGGTAGATATCTTTGACTGTGTGATGCCCACGCGCAACGCACGCAACGGAAGTGTATTTGTGCGCTCCACAGCCCACCCCAATGGGAAATTTCAGGTGAAAAATTCCCAATTCAAACTCCAAAAGGGACCCCTGGATCCCGCTTGCGTTTGCTACACCTGCCAAAATTTTTCCAGGTCTTACCTTAGGCACCTCTTTTTAAGTAATGAACTGTTGAGCCACCGATTGCTCAGCATCCATAACTTGACCTTTCTTTGGGACTTAATGGCTCGGCTGAGGAATGAAATGGAAAAAGACACATTGATTTCAGCCGTGTCGGACATCCGAAAGGAATTTGCCCCCATGTCACAAAAAAACCCTTGATAGAAAGGCCCGTCACCATTATATCATCCTTCGTTCCCGGCTTTTTAAGCTTTCAGAAAAAAAAAGGAGCTCTTGTGGTGATTAAATCAATAACGGTGAGCTTTTGCAGCATTTTATGGATGAGCTTGGGGTCTTGTACGGCTCGACAGACTTCACCCTCATCGCCCAGCGAAAGCCGTTTTAAAGTAGAATTCACTCCAGAGCTCACCGATGGGACGGAGCTCCCTTTTGAACCCCATGTGGGGACCGGAAAATTTTCTAACTTTTTGATGCTCAATCTGCCCTTTACCCCTGCCCACCAAATCAAAAAAGAAGTGGAAAAGTCTGAAAATATTAAACTCAAAGACAGAGGGGAGGCCCACATTACCGTGATCACCCCTCCCGAATTTGATTCCGCGCTTTCCGAGAAAATCGAAATGAACGAAATCAACGATATCGCCCTGAAACAAAACATCCAATCCAGTGAAGTGACACCCCTATGTGTGGGCAAATTTGCAAAACCTGAAGACATAAATTTAGCCACTTACTTTGTTGTGGTGGAATCCGAAGATCTCATGGCCATACGAAAGCAGGTGGAGGAGCTCTTCCTCCAACGGGGAGGCGATCCCAAATCTTTTAAAGCCAGCGACTTTGCACCTCACATCACATTGGGGTTCACACAGCGTGACCTTCACAAAGAATCCGATGGAGCCATCAAAGACAAATCCTCCTGCTTAGACAAATAGACTATTTCTTAGGAACTATGCTCTTAAAAACCGCATCTAACTCTTCCGGTTTAGAGACCTTGGCCACTCGGTTTTCCGTGGGAGAAACCAGTCTGATAAAGTCCATTCCTTGTAGCGGACAGTTGGGGTCCGAAGACACACAATCGGGTTTTAATGTATATCCGCCATCCAGATAGATGGAATAGATTTGCGATGGAAAAACCGATTGCAAGCCCGCTATGGAATTCCGAATCACCGGCATGGGTGGAAAATTGGGATGGGGAAGGCCCGTTTCCCTTGAGATCACGTAAGTCGGGGAGCCATCCGAGAAAAACAAAACGGCCTTCTGCTGTTTTTCAAATGCACCATTCTGTTGTTTTGCTGCGCGATAATATTCCCCCACTCGGTCAAAAGCGGCACTCGGTTTGGTTCCCCCATCGGAATAACAAATTCGATCTTTAAGCTGACTTTCCAGCTGGCTATCTGAGGAACTTAAAAAAGACTCGTATCCGGAGACTTGAAACATCACGGAGTCGGAAAACGTCACCACATTGAGTCTGGAATCCGAATTGGGACCAAGTGAAGTTCGAAGATCTTTTACAAATTGCGAGAACGCCTTCCAGCGGTAACAAAGGGGGTCAGAAGCTACGAATTTTTGGCAATCCGGACGACTTCCGAAACCACAATCATTGGATTGGGCCAAACTTCCCGATACATCCATGATCACGGGTGTGTTTTTTTTAGTGGTTCGAGAGGCTGATTTACCTCCGAATTGTGTTCCCTGACCCACACCACAAGACGACATAACCAATGACAATAGACAAAGCAGGAGACCTGTCTCTTTTCCATTGAGCTGCCATTTCCCGTTCATACCAACTCCACATCTTTCCTGTTAAGGCCAATATCCCTAACATACGCTTCGGAGGTAAAGCTCTAAAGGTGAATTTTCCAAAGTTTAGTAAAAGAGATTAGAACCTTAGACAGCAACCTAGATCTTAAAAAATTTGGAACGCCCTTTTCAGCGCTAACCATCTAAATCTGTTTTATTTTTTTAAAGACCTTTAGGAATCCAAGAAGGGATCCGATGCATATTTACATGTTCCATTTAAAAAGGGCACCTTATGGCATCAAAAAAAGCTGCTTTAGCCATGGCATCTGTGGGACTTTGGGCGTTGACGGCATGTAACGCCGGAGATCCCAAAGTGGTCCGGGATAAAGTGAAAACCGACGACAGTCCCACCCAGTCCATTCCCGCTGTGGATTCCGCCAAAAAGTTGGCCGACTCCAAGGCTGAAATGAAATTATTGACCGCGCTTACGGATTCCTATTGCCAGGAACTGGTAAAACTGAGGTCTCAGTGTGTCCATGCCAGCCCATTGGTGTCTAGTAAACAAGACTTTGATTCCATCTGTAGCGGCAAGACTCCACCCGCGGAAATCACCTGGAAAGCCTCCGTGAGTGCCGACCAACCCGTGAAACTCGTGGCCCATGCGGCCCAATATGAAACAGATTACATCCAAGGATCCCAACAAGCCATCGTTTGGAAGAAAGTGGGCTCTGGAGGAGCGGTGGTGAGATCACCCCAACTCATTGAGCTTTCTGACCTGCAAATCAAGCCCAAAAACGACGAAGAAATCAAAATCAATTCCTTTGCTCTATGGGCGGGAACCACAGAAGTGCTTAATAGCTCTGATGTTCCCCTTCAAAACAAAGGGAAATCATTTAATGTCAATCTGATGAAATTCAAAACGGCCTTGGACAGCGGTAAATGCACATTGGATGAATCTACCATGAACGCCTTGCGCACCAAAGCCCAAAATGATTCTCAAAATCAGGAAGGCAAAGACATTTACGGCAATGAACTCAATCAGGTGCTTTTGGCTTTGGAACCCATGCGAGCCCGAAAAGCCTCTTTAGAAAAAGCACTTACAGGAAAGGTTTCTTTAGGATGTTGGGCCAGTGTCAAACTCAACCGTTTCGAAGTTTTGATTGATGGAGGGCACTTAGAAGATAAATCAGCAGGAACCAGCAATAGCGCTCCTTCCAACGAAGGAAGTCCGGACACCTATAGCGTGAGATTTAGCGAGTCCATTGGCATTTCCCACCCTAGTGAAAGCACATTGAGTGTCTTTAGAACGGGAGGTCGAATCCTAACCGAAGACCTCAAAGACTTTGAAATCTCCCAATTGCAATTTGTACAAATCAAGCGTGAGGGGGTAGCTTTTGAAAGTCAACAAAAGGCCAGCGGGGGCTTGTTTGGCGGAGGCATTTCCTATCAAAATTTGGAGGTGGGACGCACACGTCTAACCAATCTCCAAATCAAAGTGGGAGGAGAACTGATCTATGAAAAAAAGGGCATCAACCACGATTTTGAAAAAGGGAAGTTGATTTGGACCGACAAAGATATCTTTCTGAATCCCGCCTTCCAAAAACTCTTCCAAAGATCCGACTGCCCCACCCAAAAATAACACCTCTCCCCAAGAATCCTGAACGTGTTACTTTAGATTGTCTTCTATCCAAGCCAGATTTCGTTTGACATCGCTTTTCACCCGGTTGGAAATGGTAAAAGGATTATCTAAAAAGGAAGAAAAGTTGTGAAAATCTGTCTGATCCGGGTTTAGTTTGTGGCAGCTGGCACACGTGGTATTGGGAACTAAGATTTGATTGCCATCATTAATGGTTTTTTCATAATAGCTGGGGTTATTTTTAAACAACATGATTTGTTTTTCCATTTGTTCCTTTTGGGGGGAATCTTCCCACTGTTCATACACGCGGGAGTCGTCCCTTCCACTGGAGGCACTTTGCTCCCCATCTAAGGTCACCAAGGGCTGCCCCGTGCGCTGGTGATGGACCACAATGGGAGTGAGACGTAAATTGCCTTTAGAAACCTCAAAATTTAAAAACACCCAATCATCGGAGGGGGAAGGATTGCGCCCCTCCGGCAATGAAAAAGCCGTCACCTTTTTGAGTCGGTCTGGGGCAGCATAGGACCGCAAAAAGTTCAAAAGACCCTCCCGAAAGGGTCCAGAGGTGGGGATTTGTGCCAACTCGGGACGCGTGGAGATCTCCTGGGCGGGCTGCGGGGCTAAAGTGAGCTTGGAAACGTCTTTCAAGAGCTGGAGGCTGGACTGATTTCGGGCACGGGTAAAAAGGTCTCTCTCTCCTTCGCTTAAGGTAACAACTCCCCTTTGGGCCGCTTGGGTTTGAATGCTCTGAACAATGGTTTGCAATTCCGAAGGCACGGGCAAGGGATAAATGAGATGCAGCGCCCGATCGTCCGTCCACCACTTGGTCCATTGATTGCCTTTTCTGTATTCCTTTAAAACAGGTGTAGCCACCAAGCGCACTTCTGGCCAGCAATAAAAAGCTGGGCGCGCATCCAACCCCAACACCAATGGAGAACAAGGATCCACCCGCATGCTCACCAGCCGCCAATCCTGGAATTGATTTTCCGTCACCCAAGCTTCTCCAATGCTGGTTTGAGCATATTTTTGTAAAATGGAATTGTATTGTGCCTGAGTCAGTAAAGTCATTTCCGGAGAGGAAAGCAAAAGGGGAGCACTCCACTGGGCACCCAGCACCACCGCCAGTTCATTGGGTTTTAAGTGAGGGACCCCACCCTGTGCCAAAGCGGAGAGGCTTGAAGGAAGAAATGAGAAAAGGGAAAGCCTTGCAATCATTTTGAGCATAAATCGGTTCCATGGCATTGAGTTTGTTCCGCCGCACCAAACCATAGTTTCTGGAAAAATTCAATGCCAGATGGTGTCTTGAGAATGGATTTTATTAAGATGATCTTAAAAAGCAGAATTCAGCTTGCGTTTATCTGTTACATTATCTTCCCAAAATCGTTTTTCATTTAGTATCCAGGAGGCATCTAAACTGCATCCATTAATTGTGCTTTTCCTTAAAAATAGGCCACTTAGGCCAACATGATTTTAATATTGAGCTGTGTTGTGGTCTGGTCTTGTTATTTTCTTATTTATAACATGCACTTACACGGAAAAAGCACAATTAAAAAGTGCAGTTTTAATCGTTTAAAATGACTCCAAAATCTTTTGAGCTCTTTGGGCCAGCAAGGGCTCCTGGTGGTGGGTGGCGATCCAGGTGATTTCCGCCACCACTTGGGGGCTTTTTTGGGTGGCCAAGACTTCCATGATGGGCATCAGAAGGGCCGGTACGAGGCCTCTGGCGGCCTTTAAACATTCACTCATATGGAGACGACAGGTATCTACTAACCCTTGATTAAAAAGCTCCCGGTGGGAGGGTTCTAGGCCCCCATAAAACGCAAAAAGGGATCGCAATGCAGGCTCAGTGACTTTAACGGGCGTTCCGGGAACGCTGGGAAGGGTATAAAGTTGAACCAATTTCAGGAAGGTGTGGGGAGTGGCCGGCAGCCGTTCTTGAAAGGGAGATTCCATTCCTTGGCGCATTCCATACCATTTGGAATCCTGGGCAAAAGAGACTCCTTTTTTCTGATGTTTTTCCACTTGCCGAACCATTTTTTTTTCTAAAATAACCCTACATTCCCCAAGAGAACTAGAACATAATATTTCGGTCCAATTGGGATCCGACCCAAACTCGGCAAAGGACCTGGCCGCCTCTAAAGCACCGGGAGTTTCATGGTCCAAACCTATTTTTACCAACAAAAACTGAGGCTTCCAAAGCTCTTCTTGGGTTTCCAACGGGTTACCTTGTTTTAATCTCTGAGCGAGTTCTTTTAAATGGGCTTCCAAAACTTGGGAACAGGGATTGGTTTTATCCTTCAAAAAAGGTGACAAATGCTTTCCCGCTTGGGCATGAAACACCCACGATTCAAAGAATTGTTTTTCCAAGTGATCCGAAACATGGCTAGCCTGGCAGGTCTTTTGGATATCTTGTGTCAACTGTTCTTCACTCAGCAGCAAAGGCGAGGATGTTCTCGAGGAACTCACACAAGCCGAAAGAAAAAAGGACCCAATGGCAAAAGTGCCAAGGCAATAGAACCTACTGAGAATGGGATCAGGCCACATGGGAGTTCTCCACTTCAAATGAATCATTCAGACTCAAATGAAAGTAACCTAATTTTGGCAGGCATTCAACGCTATCCATTTAGGCGATTCAGATTGGCCATTTTGGGGTCAAACCTTTACCCGAATCTCCCAGGTGTCGGAGTCCCAGTGGATATTCCCGGTGGTTTCTTTAAGTTTTTCCATGAATTGAACCCAATTTAGGACCTGCAAGTCCCCCTTTTCTAGCCACTGGATTTTGGGAAGTTCATTGAAAATGGCGGTTGGGCGATCTGAAAAAAGAGCCATCCACACCGCCACCACAAACAAGGGATGGACATAGGGTGGGCTCCAAGCAAACTCCACCTGGGAGGAGTATTTTTGATTCCATTTTTTTTCCACGGCACTAAGGTAACGTCTGATGGCGTTTTTAGGCCATTGGGCGTCTAAATCCGGAGAATTTTGGCCCCAGCCAGATAGAGAGGCAAGGAGTGCCGGTAGAAAATACCGGGATTGCCAATGGATTCGCTGCAGGGCTCCTTGAGTTACCATTATGCAAACCATGACAAGCAAAAAAGCGAAAAAATGCCAGACGAGGTTTGATAGTGCCATAAAAATTCCTTTTTTGAGTGTGATTCCTTGCCAAAGGGGGTGGTTCCTTACCCAAAGTCCAAAAATAGGATAGAATCGCCTGGATGCATTTTGCGGGCCTGAGGCATTTAACCCCCCTGGGCATTCACCAAACATCACGAGCGGGAAACCGGGAGCATTGGATGGACCCACGGCAGATCAAAGAATACAGTGACCAGGCCTTTTTGCAATTGAAATCAAACGCCCAAGAATATGTTTCCCAAACAGGGCTGGTGCGCCTGGAAAACGCCTTCCATTTTGCCAATCGGTGGCATGAAAATCAAACCCGAAAGAGCGGCGAGCCTTATATTGTTCACCCCCTGGCCGTGGCTCATATTTTAACCACGTTACATATGGATGAAACGAGCCTGGTGGCGGCCATATTGCATGATGTGGTGGAAGACACCCATGTTTCCTTAGCGGAGGTGGCCACGGAATTTGGGGAGTCGGTGGCCAATTTGGTGGATGGACTCACCAAGTTAGCCCGCGTGGAATTTAGATCCTCCCAGGAAAAATTGGCGGAAAATTTCAGGAAAATGATTGTGGCCATGTCCAAAGACATTCGGGTCATCATCATCAAATTGGCCGATAGACTTCACAACATGAGCACCATTAAAGCTCTTCCCTTGGAAAAGCGCCAGCGCATTGCCGAAGAAACCTTAGAGATCTACGCTCCCCTGGCTGGTAGGCTTGGGATCTACCGGTGGAAGGCGGAGCTGGAAGATTTGTGTTTGAAAGAGCTCAAAAGCCATGTTTACTTTAATTTGGTGG
The DNA here is from genome assembly GCA_044339525.1 of Silvanigrellaceae bacterium. Taxonomy (GTDB): domain Bacteria; phylum Bdellovibrionota_B; class Oligoflexia; order Silvanigrellales; family Silvanigrellaceae; genus JBIIVH01. Next base: position 49,630 of record JBIIVH010000017.1, read on the forward strand.
CAAAGGTAACCCAAAAACGCAGCGAGCGGGAAAAATTCATCGATGGCGTAAAATCTCAATTGGAGAGGAGGTTGAGTGAGGAAGGCCTGGAGGCCACGGTGGAAGGCCGAGCCAAACACTTTTATAGCATATATAAAAAAATGGCCGACAAACAAATTGAATTTGAAGACATATATGACTTATTTGCTTTGAGAATTCTTCTCCCCTCCACCAGTCTTTGTTATGAAGCCCTGGGGATTGTGCACAATCTCTTTAGACCCGTTCCCGGACGTTTTAAAGATTACATTGCCATGCCTAAAACCAACCTCTACCAAAGCCTTCACACCACCGTAGTGGCGGCCAAGGGAGAGCTATTAGAAATCCAGATCCGTACCTGGCAAATGCATGAAATCGCTGAAAATGGGATTGCGGCCCACTGGCAATACAAAGAAAGACGACAAGGTGGGGCCGCCGGAGGATCCCTTCCCACCCAGAACCCCGGCTCCGCTCCCGCCTCTCTTTTTGGGGGTGGTGATGTTCAGAAGGAAGTGGCCAATGATGTGGCCAAGTTCAACTGGCTCAAGCGCATTGTGAATCACCAGAAAGAATTAGAAGACCCCAATGAGTTTTTAGAAGCCGTAAAAGTGGATCTTTTTGAAGAAGAAGTCTATGTCTTTTCCCCCAAAGGGGATGTGTTTGAAGTCCAAAGAGGTTCCACGGTGTTGGACTTTTCCTTTGCGGTCCATAGCGATCTGGGCCTGAAAACCACGGGCGCTAAAGTGAATGGGCGCATGGTGCCCCTGCGCACGAAAGTGACTAACGGGGACGTGGTGGAGATTGTGGCGGGCAATAAAATGCGGCCCTCCAAAGACTGGCTTTCTTTTGTGCAAAGCAACAAAGCCCGCGCCAAAATTAGGGCCTTTTTTAGGAGCCAAGAACGGGAAGAGGCCAAACGTTCCGGCCAAGATGCCTTTGAAAAGGCACTCGAAGACTTAGGCACGAGCCTAGAAAAAGTGCACAAAGCGGGTGTATTGCAAGACATCAATCGGCAGTTGAGCGTGGGGGGTCTGGACGATTTTTATCTGCAAATGGGCTACGGCCGCCTAGACCCTGTGGCCATGGCCCAAAAGATCACCTCCCTGGCCCCAGCGCTTTTGGCCAGCCAGCCCGAATCCCAAATTCCTACCCCTTCTGGATTGGCCTCAAGGGAAGAATCGGAAATTTTAGAGAAGGTCAATCGGAAAAGTGCCTCTAGAAGCTCTAAAGGGACCCAAGAAGACGCCGTCAGAGTGCAGGGATGGGATGGAATTGTGGTGCGCATGGCCAAGTGCTGCGAGCCACTGCCAGGCCAACCCATCGTGGGATTTGTGTCCCGGGCCAAAGGTGTCACCATCCACACGGCCAATTGCGTTTGGGCCCTGAGCAATGACCCCGCCCGAAAACTCGAATGCAGCTGGGTGGGAAGCCGAGCCGGGGAACAGATGGTGAAGCTCAAAATCACCACCCACGATCGCACGGGCATTCTAGCCAACATCACCAAACTCATCTCCACCAATGGGATCAACATCGTGGGAGCGGACATCCAAACCACCGGAGATAAACGGGGTCTTATTTTTTTGAAATTAAACATTCAAAACATAGCGCAATTAAAAGATATTCATCAAAAATTAGAGGCCCAAGAAGGGGTGATTCAAGTGGAGCGGGTGGTGGGTTAATAAATGCTGTCGGTTACTGGAATGATCACCGGATCATTCACTCCCACCGCGATGGCCGACTGAGCCGCAAGGGGCGCTAGGCTTTGAGGGCACTGGGTGAACGTGGCAGACTGGCGCTGCCCCAGTGCGATGGCCGTTGCCGCCAGGTTTGTGGCGGCATCATAGGGCGTGCACACCCAATTGTTTGCATTTTGACGCCAATAGTCAAACGTCATGGCCCCGGCGTTCGTGCCCATGGCCCTTCGGGATCCCAACATCAAACTCCAGCTGGAGGAGCCTTGATCGGAGATCAACACCCCAAAATAGGAAGGCTCAAAGCCCACCATTTGAAAGCCTAAGTCTGCAATCCCCTCCACAGCGGTGGGTGCTCCTCCCGGGGGTCCGGAAATGCCATCCGCTCCTCCGGAATTAAAATACTGGGCATTGTTTTTTTCAAACCACGCCTGCATGGCCACATAAACATTTTTCGCCATGCTCCTAGCCTGGGATTGCTTGGCCCGCACTTGAAAGAGAGCAAACCGGGGAATGGCGATCACAGAAATAATCCCCAGAATGGTGACCACCACCATCATTTCCACCAGGCTAAATCCATTATTTTGTGACTTCCCTTTTACCGGACTCATAAATGGCTAAACGCCCTTTCCTGAAAATTGCAAAAAAATCACCGTGCGTTTTTAGCCCGCACAGTGAGATTCGAAGCCCTGCCAATCCGGCAGTTGTTTTTAGTAAATGCTGTCTGTTACAGCCTGAATTGTCGGTGGGTTAACCGCAACGGACCCGGTAGCGTTGGCAGTGGCGGCTGTAATCGTCTGGGGGCATTCCCGAGCGTTATTGGCTGTTTTTTGGTTTGCGGCAGCGGCAACTGCACTTGTATTATTAACGGCATCATAGGGTGCGCAAATCCAGTTATTTGCATTTTGACGCCAGTAATCAAATGTTTGCACTGCTGCGTTTCGCCCCATCGCTAAATTGGAGGATAGCATCACACTCCAAGAAGATGTTTGCTCCCCAGAAATGATAAACGCACTGTAGTTTGGTCTAGATCCCACCATTTCAAATCTCAATTCCGTAATGATGGTCACGTCAGCCGGCTGAGGGATGGCACCTGGGGCAGGGTCAATCCCGGGTGCAGCCGTAAGAGAGTTAAAAAATCGATTGTCGTTACGATCCGCGTAAGCCTGCATGGCGGAATAAAGACCTTTGGCCATGCTCTTAGCCTCACCTTGCCGAGCTCGGGCCTGGAAGGTACTAAATCGAGGAACCGCCACGGTGGCTAAGATTCCGATAATGGTCACCACCACCATCAATTCCACTAAGCTGAATCCCGCCTGCGACTTTAAAGAACGAATTTTAGACACTTGGGTCATGAAAGATTCCTCCAAAAAAAAAAAATAAGAGTTGTTGCTTCCGAAGCTCAATGATATGCCTCGTAATACTGTATTCGGCCCATACCCTACAAACTTTACCTTTCCGGAAGGATTTTTTTTTGATTCCCAATTTCCGGGGCTTGGGGGGAATCAGGGGCAGAGACTTTAGATTTTATCCAGGAGGGTTCTGAGATTTTTGCCCCGCATCTGTTGGGTCACGGCATCCTCAAAGTCCTCAAACAGAGCGGGCAACAAAGAAGGCATTTTTTGCCCTACCGGGCAGCTGGGATCGCTGGTGCGATGGACTCCATAGAGTTTTTGAGAACCTAAGGCAGCGTGCACGGCCTCCAGGGAGATCTCTTCGGGGGTCATGGCCAACACCGTCCCCCCTTCCTTGCCCCTTCCTGTTTTAATGAGACCCGCACGGGCCAATTGGCCCATCATTTTGCGCACCAAGGCGGGGTTAGTGCCAATGCTGGTGGCAATGTGATGACTGGTGAGGGGTTGGTTGGGATACCTAGCCAAAAGGGTGAGAATGTGAATGGCCACGGCAAATTGGGTGTTGGCGCTCATGGGGTTGCTCCTTGTGGTGCTCTACCTCTCAAAAAATCGTTTTCTTATCGTTTATGTGTTACCTTATCAACCCCAACGAGATTTTCATCCCACGGAGGAATTTTGTGTTTATCACTGCCTTAAATCAAAACCTTTCCTTGAGACTCTTTAGAACCTCGGATGCCTCGGAACTGTTGAGTTTGGTGGAATCCAATCGGAAACATCTGAGCCCCTGGCTTCCTTGGGTGGAATCCATGCAAACCTCCTCCGACGCCCAAACGCACATTAAATTGCTGCTCAAAAAACACTCCGAGAATGGAGCCTTTGACGCCGCCATTCTTTACCAGCAGCGGATGGTGGGAAGCATTGGGCTAAGTCCTATTTCCTGGACCCACCGAAGCACCATGATGGGCTATTGGCTGGCCGCAGAGGCCCAAAACAAGGGCATCATGACATCCTGCGCCCAAAGGGTCGCCCAATGGGTGTTTCACGACCTCCATCTCCACCGACTGGAAATTAGGTGTTCACCCGCCAACCTAAAAAGCCAAAAAATCCCTAAAAAACTTGGATTTGCTTGGGAGGGAACCCTCCGCCAATGTGAGTGGGTGGAGGGGAAACCTAACGATCTTTTGGTCTTTGGGATGTTGGCACCGGAGTGGTTTCACCGTTTTCCCAGTTAAGACACAATGGCACTGGCGAGCCAAGGCTCTCCTGATTCAATGCCCATGAGCTTCAAGGCCGTGGCGTAGGTGTGAACGTTGTTGGCCACCATAGATCCACCATTGCTCATGCGGTGCTGTCCCGCATTATTGCCCAACTGAGTGTAAGAGGTGTAACTAAGCCCGTCTATAAATCCTGGTTTTAGGCGGCAATCCGGGCCCGTGAGCACAGCAAACCCGTTGGCTTGGTCTCCATTGTTTTGGCCTCGTCCTCCATCGGTAGAGCTCACAGTGACTAAGTTCGGGATATTTTGGTGCAGATAAACCAAGGCTTCCACATACTTCATAAATCCCGTGAGAGGATCATATCCGGCCGATCCGCCAGGATTGGCAAGGTTTCCACCGCCATTGGTGTCATCGTAGGGCACCCCAATCATAAAGTTTCTACATACACCCGATTGATAGAGCGCCACGGCGGCGTTTGCCTGTTGCATCACCACGTCGTTAAGGAGTCCATTATTGTTCATCATGCCACCCATAGCGGCCCCAAACCGAGCCGTTTGTAAGGTGGAAGCAGACTTAATGGCGGGAACCGCACTCCCAATTTGCTCGGCCAGCTTTACCAAGGTGTCTCGGAAGGCCGTGTCTTTGGTCACCGTGGTGTCCAAAATCTTCGTGATTCGATTGGTTTCTGCGTCTTTTAACGGAGATACGGACGATTCCAGGGTAGACGCCAGGTTACTCACGTTTTGATAGGTGGCCAGCTGAAGGCCATTGGCTCCCACATGCACGTCGGCGGAGTTATTGGCATCGGAGTTGATGGAAAAGCCCGTCACCCCTAAAAGCCCTGACCCACCTGATTTCACTTCAAAAGCATTGTTCACACCTCCCAACGAGGCATTAAGCCTGGAGTTTTGGAGGGAGTGACCACCCGATCCGGACGTCCAACCATTGGCTAAAGCCACGGAAACACTAGGGGGAAGCTCAGCAAGCTTATCGGCGATGGGCTTGGCTAAGGCCATTCCCTGAAAATCTCCCCGTTGTTGGAAGATACCACCGTAAGAGTCCAAACCAATGGGGGCGGTACCACCGTTGGCCGGATCTATCCAGTTGAACACGGCGGCTTGAAACTTATCCACCATCACAAACTGTACAAACACGTAGTCAGTGTGACACTCAGCGGCATAGGCCAATTCTTTGGCCGAACCCGTTTTGATAGCAGCCTTTAGCTTTTGAAAATGCAGGGATTCATCAAAAATCCCCCCTCGACCCAAAATCCCAGCCACTCCCAAGGCAGAACTGATTTTAAAAGCGTCTCGACGATTTAATTCTTTTTTAAACATGATATGATGCTCCTTCAATTTGTTTTTTTTTGTTTCTCTAAAACTTCGATTTCCAAACCTAGATTTTCTATCTCAATCTAAGTGGGTTCGACGGATCTCCCACTGGTCATGAGCTCGTTTCCCATCAACGTCTTGACACAAACCCCAAATTGTTGATGAGTGCCGCCACGGCTTTGGGGTAGTTGGCTTTACAAGACTTTTCGAATTCATCCACAACGGGTTGCAATTCGGGTTTGGAGATATCTAGGTAAGGCATGGCCCGTCTCATCATGGCGATTGCCGATTCCCTGGTGCCACAGAAACAACTGGAGTTTGGGTCTGTGGATTCAGCTAAACAAGCGGCAGAAACCTTCACCGCGCAGATGGAAAGAGCCATAAAATAAGAGCTTGAAGGGCTATCCGCATAAAGCTCACCAAATCGAAGCCCATCTTCCGATCCAAAGTTGGATCCGTACTGGGAAAAGCAGGACTCTCGACTCACGGGATCATTGCGGTTTTGTCGGGGTTTTTCCACTAAGTCTTTTCCTTGCCCAAAGGTGGCACCAATGGACTGGGCCAACAAAAACGCGCCTTTAAGCTGAATGTCTTTGTTGGGACTTCCTTTGTTTTCGCCGCCTGCAGCAGAGTCGGGTTGAGCGCCAGAAGTGTTGTTCTTTTTGGAACTTCCCCCTGAGACAATGGCGTCTGTCACCGTTCCACAAGACAAAGCACCAGAAAGTATGAGAACGCTTCCCAAAATAGACAACATTTGATTTCTTGGTTTCATGTGTTCCTCCAATCGGCTTTTTTTTAAAACGAGTGTCGGAGATAAGAGCGTTAATCCTGTAAGACCGCCCAGATCACCTTCAAAATTACGTTTCGGGAAATCCCCAAAATGCCTAAGTGATCGTTGCAATATCCTGAATTTAAACCCTTAATTCACAGTTATTTTTCCATCGAAACCTTTTCCTTGGAAGAAAGGGGGTCCCCCTCCCCAGAAAAGCATCACGGCCCAAAGCAAAAATATCAATGAGTTATCGTGTTATCTAAAAAAGATCGCCATCATTCAAAAGATACGGTAAAAAAGAAATAGGGAAAAAACTTGCTTTCCCAATAGAGCCACCAATAAGGAAACAAAATGAAAACACGAATGAACACTTCCGGCCACCAACAAACATCCAGTTACCTTAACTTTACCCGCGTTTTGCTCCTAGCCATTCCCGCTAGCTTAGCTGCCTCTTGCGGAAAAGCCTCTGATCCCCATGCCGAGGTCCAAGCCACCACCACCGACAACATGATCTCCACAGCCGTTCAACCAACCGATTCCAATCGAAACTTCACCTGCCCAGTGGAGTATTCCACGGCCGACGCCGTGGTAAATGGGAAAGCCGTAACCTTCCAAAAAGCAGACCAAGGAAGAGCTGCCCAATGGGATGGACTCGAACCCATTTTAAACCCAATTAAAGCTAAATCCAACTTAAAAGCAACGCTGATTTTGGTTCGCCGAATCAAAGGTCAGAAGGAACCCACTTATTTTTACTTGAGCAATTCCACCCAAAACGATGCCTTTCAAACATGGAGCTCCTCCAAGTTTATCGCTTTCACTATGGCTTCTGCGGCCCTAAGGCAAGAAAGCCAGTCCAAAGTGGGGTTAGACGGGTTTGTACAAGATCATCAAGGTAACTGGGTGAGCGCAGGGGATTTGGCCTCCAGCATTACCGTATACCGAGACATCCACCGTGCGGGAAAAACATACCATTCCAATAATTTGGGCACCTTTATGCAAAACGTGAGTGGTCGGAATCACTCCCAATCCTTACTCTTAAGCTCCTGGCTACAAAGACCAAGCGAGTCTTTTAAAGGGGGATACAATGGGGGAGAAGGGGACTCCACAGGTCTTAGACCCATCTTTAAATCCCAGAGCGGAAAGGTTCATCAATCCCAGTTTTCCTCAGCGGGAGCAGGTCGCAACCACCTATCCACTTTTACATTTGCCGAAACATTGAAGCGGCTTGTGATGTTTCGTGAGGATGCATCCACTCGCATTCCCCATGTAAAATGGGAAGATCTTCAAACCCTTTTCTACGGAGCTCAGCCAGGGCAATCGGTCTACTTTAAAGACAAAACCTTTGGTGGGATGCAAGGGGGAGCTTCCTCCTTTACCGTGCAACCTTTTGGAGGATTTGGTTCCCAAAAGATCAATCAAGACACCCAAGGCAAGTGGAGACACATCAGCAAAATTGGATATGGCAATGACGAAGCTCTTTACCATGCTTACACCTGTGTGCCAAAACTCAACGCTGAAAAACAAGTGGTGGGAGGAGTGGAATTCATTTTGAGCATTCGAAATAAAGGAAATTTCTTAAATAAACGAGATCCCATTCTACGACAAGCCGCCGTGGCTGTTACAGAAGCCATCCGTTCGGGCAAGCTCGTCTTGGAAAAGTAAGAACTTCAACTTCACTGCCAAAGACTTACAAATTTTCTAAGGATGGCAGTGGAAAGTGCTGCATGGTTTATCGTGTGTTGACTCACGGAAGGTCGATTTAAGAATTCCCCTTGAGCCTGTGGCAGAGGCGCGTATCCAAAGTTTACAAAATGGCTTGGACTATCTTGTAGAATCTGGGTTGGTTTGGCCTTCACCACAATGGTTTGGTCCAACGTGTCAAATGCCATTCCTTTGAGATCCAGCTTACGTAGGTTTTTTTGAGCGGTGAGGTGATGGCAACTCATGCAATCGGTGTTGGGCAGTTCAAATCGCCTGAGGTTTTCCAGATCAAGCGCTTCTTGCTGGTTTTCAGCGGAGTTAGGGTTCTCCAAAAATCTCTTCAGTCCTGGGTAATGATCACCAATCCCTGGGTCTAGTTCTTCACCATTAGACTCAAACACGGTCACTAAAGGTGCCACAGGATTTGATGTATCTATAACTTGAATGTGATCGTTTTCCGTTCGATTCCTGGCGGTGGGGGGACGAATCAGATTGGCAAAATTAAATCGCGCCTTTTGATTTTCCTCTGGGTTGGGATTTAACGTGCCGCCGGAATAATAGAGATGTTTACTAGGGCCAGACGACACCAGAATAGCCGTGGTTCTTAGAAATTCTCCTCCATAGAATTTTAGAATATGTTGATTCCATTCTTTTACCAAAGACGTTTCTTCTTGGGATCCGGGATAGATTCCAAAGGTGGCTTCGTTTGTTACTTTATATTTGTTTTTAATTTGGATGACATCGTTTAACATTTGTTTTGCAAGCTGAAACCCATTTGGCTCCCCTGCAGCAAACGGGCGATGAATGAGATGAATCGCAAAATCCAAGACCTTTCCTTCATCGTCAAACGGCTGTGCCACTAGTCTGTGCTCTAATTGACAGGTCTCTCTGGCCCGAAGCAGTTGAAATGCCTCTACTAAAGGATCTGCCATAAAAAAACCCGTGTCACTAAAAGGGATGGGAGAGCCTTGCCGATCGCGTGCGCCAGGATTAAACATTTCCTTTTCGTCTGGCCTAGCTCTGGGTCTTGCACAATAGATAGGCCTGATGCCCACAATTTTCCAGCGCTCATAAGAAGGAATGTTTGAAAATAACCTAACATTCTAAAAGAGTTAGATCTAGATAAGGCGCTTGTGTCAGAATTGGAAAACACCTCTGCGAGAGTCGTGTTAAACATTGGTGATACAAATGCTGTTTTTTGCCGGAAAGGAGAGGTACCAAATTTTTCCGTGATGAGGTGCCTTGTAAATCCCATGGCATGACAACTCACACAATCTGTCGTGTCTAGTCCATGAAAATTTGGATTTTCAATTTTAGTTAATATTTCTAATTCCTGGGTCACCTTTTCCTGTGTCCATTCCGGTAAAATCCGAGTGGAGACTAAGAAAAAGTTAAGATTGTCTCCTCCCTGGGCTAAAACGCCGGATCGGGAGCCGCGAATGGGGGAGCTGGCATCCACCTTAATTGGTTGTGTATGGCCAATGAGTAACTCTTGAGGCACATTAGCCACCGATGAATGAACCCAACTCCCATTTTCTAGTTTAAGACCTCCAAATTGCCAATCATTACTGGCGCCTCTCAGGAGCATGAAGGCTAATCTTGCCATGGACACTAGCATCAAGAGCATGAAAACGAACCGTATTATCCTCCGAAGGCAAAGAAATAATCGGCTGCAGCACGAATCGAACTTGCGCCGGACAGGGGCTATCCGCTGGTTTTGAAAACTGCACCTATCAATTGTGCTTTTTTAGACCTAGGTACCAGATATAGATTGAAAAATAACCGACGAATTCCGCTTCCATTTAGATTGCTTGACTCATTACAGACCTAAGTGGCTTATTTTTTAGGAAAAGCACAATTGATGAATGCAGTTTTATTCCGATTAGGGAGAGCACCTCATACCTCCTTTAACGGAACTTTCTCCCTGAGTTTTGAAGAAGGAATTGGATTGAGTGACAAAAAGTTTAGTATTATTCAACAGATCAGGCAGCCAGCTTTTGTTCTCCTTAGGGTTATCAAATCTGGAGAGCATGGAATGGGGCACCGGCGGCGCAAAAAGACACACTCTTACATTGCCATCTGACCTGGCACCCCATTTTTGTGCTATATCTAGAGCCGAATTGGGACTTGCGGTCGTGTCTGCCTCCGAAGCCAGAATTTGCACCTGAATGGTACTTGGTAAAGTTTTGGCGTTGTGTTTTACTTGGGATCCAAAAGAAAGAGCTGCCAAAATGTTAGAAATTTTAAAATCGCATATTCCAGCTCTTCCATTTTCATTTTCTTTTAAGCAACCTGGACCCCATCCTATCTCTCTTTTGCTTACAACACTATTTAAAATGCCTTTATCAGAAAATTCACCCGTAATGGGGTTATATTTTAAACCGATGAGAACTCCCAAAGCCTTGTCTGCTAAATTATTGGATAAATCTAAAAATGGAGCAAAAAGGATAGCACGGTTGTAGATGGATTGTCCTTGCATGAGGGCGTAACTGGCGATGGCCCCCCCCACACTCAGGCCCCCAACCACTCTCTCCCCTTCTGCTTTAGCCATGACTTCATTCATCTGGTGCGCCAGTGTTCCATAGAGACTTTTTTGCGCCTTCCCATCTTTGAAGGGACCTTCATCAGACAACATGGGAATTCCATCCATTTTGTGTTTATTTGTAGATGAGTCAAGCTTCTGCCCATGCCCGGGAAGAAGAGGCAAAAAAACCGCAAAACCAGCAGGGGCAAGATGCTTTTCAGCCAGTTCAAAAAACTGCTGAGGGCAGGCCGTATAGCCATGAAATAACACCACAGAGCCCTTGTATTTTCCCTGGGCTGGAACGTATCGAGGTTGGCAACTTTTTTGAATGCCGTTGTTCAGTAAGCGTGAAGAATATTTATTCCACAAGTCCAAAGCTTCGCTACCGGGATCCTGAGAATCAGTGGATTCAGGATTTTGGTTTGTTGAATCTGAGTTTGACACAGAGGATTTACGGGTGGCACAACCCAAAAAAAAGGCTGGAAAGAACAAATGTAACACAAAATACGATAAAATTTTTCTCATTTTTTGCTTCCCTTTTTATCTCACAAAGTTAAATGACTTGAAACCGAAAATTTCAATAAAATTTTAACTAAAGATATATCAAAGAAACAAAACTACAATAGACTGTGTCAAAAAATACTTACCTAACTACTCACCAGAAAAATGGGAGCTAAAAAGAATCTCTGATTTCGACGCGGAATTGGGTGTTTGAGTACCTATAGGCAGTTGATTGGCTTGCGTATGCTCCCCGGAGCCCAAGCGATTCCCCAAGTTCCCGTATACTCGCACTGGCTGATTTGACCGGGTAGATACGAAAATCTGCGTTCCCATCATCAAACTACAACCACCTACTGACAAAATAAATAAAGTTACGAATAGTTTACCAGGATTTGCTTTTAATAATTCATAAATTATTGTTTTCATTATATTACTCCTCTAACAACAAAGGCATTATTTCATCTTTTTTATGATTTGTAAATTCATTTTTTTGATTCACACAAATAAATACACCAATTTGATTGGCTTGAAAATTGCTTTTAGGTATTGAATGAGTGGACAAGTTACTACCATTTATCAATTAAAGGAACGAAAAAGATGAATGTTTTAAAATCTTTTAAGAAATACTCACCCCACTGTTTGTGGATCATGTCTATATTGTGGACAGGATGTGAACAAAGCATCAACAGCCCCACTCCAAAATCCATCAAACCGTCAGAAAACCCAAAAAATTCAGGAAATTTGGCCACTTCTCAGTGTGGGCAGGAATCCTGTGACAAAAGTAACAACAATGTTCCCATCTTGCTTGACAACACCCCCACCACCACACACCTGAGCCAGATCTCTTATTTAAAACTTGAAAAATCTGGCGGAAAATCCTACGCAAATCTTAATCAATTAACCCTGAGTTACTATTCAAAAGGAAAGTTAGTGGAAGCGGTTGAAGCGGTGTCAGGACAAGCCAATGCCCAGTCCTACACCACCAAAAAAGCCCCCGGAAAGGCAGGAAATAATAAGCCTGTTCCCGAGGGTTTGTATTTTTTGGGAAAACCAGTTATCTCAGGTAAGGCTGGTATAGGAAAATGGTTTGTGCCTATCGTTCCAGACCCCAAGCCTAGAAGCGCCTTTGGAATCCACTTAGATGCCAATCGGCCCAGCTCCCCCGGCACGGCCGGTTGTGTGGGATTGCCCACTTCGGCACTCATGACCACCGTAATGGGTTGGTTGGACAGAGCCGACAAACCCACTTTACTTTTGGTGGATTGGAACCTGGGGACCGTAAATTCCATTCAAAAAGCCATCACGGAAGGCAAAGACATATCTACCATCAAATCAGAAGGAGGGCTTGGATTGGCCACCGCTGATGACTCCTTCCCATACGATCGGGTTCCCACCGAACTCGTTGACGTTGATGTAGAATCGATTCTTACTGATGCGGGGGAGGTTTCCAACTAAACTTGCGTCCGTTCGTTGTTCTTAATTTATCTTAAATAATTGATTTTACTTAACTAACCCCGATTTGGGTTTGTAAACTTTTTTGAAAATGGAAAATTGGCAAAAAAGAGTCCACCAAAATCAAAAATAGTCCACGCCTTTTCAAAATTCCTGGTTTATACCCCTACCATGAAAAAGATGATGCCTTGCCCTAGGGCTGGGGGTCCTACTTCGGACCAAAATCCACAATCTCACCACACCATCCGCAAGGGCACTTACCGCCGCCCTAGCGACAAAAGGCTTGTGCCCCGAGGCTATTGTTATGATTGCCAGAAAGGATTCTCGGAACAAACCAACAGTCCCACCTACCGCCTCCAAGATCTGCGCACCGCACCTAAAATACTAGGCCTTGCCATGAGGGGGGTGGCCAAGCGGCAAATTGCCAGTTTCGTTAAAATCTCTTACGGTGCAGTGGAGAGAAAAATCAAGATGTTGGCTCAGAAAGCAAGAAAGGCGCAGGTTAAGTTATTAAAGGAACACAAAAAGTTCTCCAATGTGCAATTTGACGACCTGCAGACATTTGAACACACCAAACTCAAACCCCTGGCCATAGGCCTGATTGTAGAGACAAAAACCAGATTTGTTATGGGAATGAGAGTCTCCACTCAACCCTCCAATGGCAATTTAGCCAAAATCAGCGTGAAAAATTATGGTAAGAGAAAGGATGGTAGGCCAGATGGATGGGACATATTATGGGGAGGTTTAACTCAGTACATGACCGAAGATGTTACCATCACCACCGATAAAAATCCCATGTACCCAAGCATGATAAAAAAGCACAGACCCAAAGCCAATCACATCACCGTGCCCGGAGGAAGAGGGTGCGTGGCAGGGTATGGAGAGCTCAAAAGAAAGCACCGCGACCCCATGTTTGACTTGAATCACACGTGTGCCATGCTCCGTGATCGCCTTGCCGTACTTAAGCGTCGCACCTGGGCAACCACTAAAAAGATTTGTAATCTTCAAGATTTAGTGGATATTTACACCTGGTTCCACAACACGAAAGTGATAAAAGTACAAGAGTAATCTTTTAATTTGCTCAGTTGTTTTATTATTAATTAAGATATCTTTACCTACCTGACCTCATTCTCGTTAGAAAACCAAAGTGGGGAATCCCCAATTTAGAAGGACTGTTGACTCTAACTTCACAAAAAAGCACAATTGAGGGGCGCAGTTTTATTCATCTCCCTCCACTGGAGTTCCAAATGAGTGATGATATTTTTAGCAAAATTCCTGAGTTTGACCACAAAGAGCCCCAGCTTGCCGTGGATTCCGGCACATTTATGAACGTGATCAGAGGCCGGCGCAGCGTGCGCGTGTATACCCCAGAGGCCGTCCCGGAAAGTGTAATTCGACAGTGCTTGGAAGCCGCCCATTTGGCTCCCAATAGCTCCAATTTGCACCCTTGGGAGTTCCATTGGGTCCGCAGCCCAGAGAAAAAACAAGAACTCGTAAAGGCTTGTTTATCCCAACCTGCGGCTCGCACTGCTGCCGAATTGGTGGTGTTTGTGGCAAGAACCAACCGTTGGGATTTCTTTCGAAAAAAAATGCTTGAGCTTCTAAAATCGAATCCCCAAACCCCAGCCTCAGCATTGCATTATTATGAAAAATTGGTTCCAATAGCCATGAATCAAGGCCCATTGGGCTCATTTGGCTTGATCAAAAAACCCATTCTTTGGGCCAGAGGACTCAAAACCCCCACACCCCGGGAACCCACCAGTTCCAGTGAAGTTTTGGTATGGGCGGTGAAAAGCACGGCGTTGGCCTGTGAAAATTACATGCTCACTGCCAGAGCCCTGGGTTACGACACCTGCCCCATGGAAGGTTTTGACAGCGCACGAGTCACAGAAATTCTCAATTTGCCTTGTGATGCCCACATTGTGATGGTGATTAGCTTGGGAAAAAGAGCACCTAACGGAGTTTATGGACCTCAGATCCGATTTGATATTAAAGATTTTGTGAAAGAACATTAATCCCATCTAAACTGCACCTTCGAGTTGTGCTTTTTTATGTTTATGTATCTATTTTAAATGAAAATTTTCCATATTAGGATTGCAACTTTTTTCTGGGAATGGAAAACCTCCTGTTTACGTGGTTTTTTTGGGAAAAAGCACAATGGATGAGTGCAGTTTACATCAATTGTGGACTTGCGGTAAACCACGACGGTATAGAGGCCCAAAGAGAAGGATCTGTTGTATTTGCGTTGTCGGCTGCATTAGATGGAAAGATCACTTTAAACAACGGCGCTTTAGATCAGTCCAATTTCCAGGATTACCCGTTGTTACGATGTAATGAAGCACCAAAAGTAACAACTATCATTTTGAATGAGTAACCAAGATCCCACTGGTCTTGGAGAGCCAGCGGTGCCCTTGGTAGCACCAGCCTTGGCAAATGCCATGTTTTTAGCTACTGGCATTCGAATCAGAAGGCTCCTTTTAATGGAATTCATGGAGTGAATTCGAAATGGGGCATTTGCGTTTTTTGAAGAGATTTATTAATTAACAAAACAGAAAGGATTTATAAGAATGGATTTGGCGACGTGTTCAAAATAGCACTGCACTTTGGTTTTGCATAATAGGAGAAATCGGATGAAAGTTACAGAAAATCTGTCCATGTCCGGCGTTGTTGCGCCCGTAATTGATTTCGCAAATCACGTTTCTGACTGGCGAATGTCTGGGTCGAGCCCAGAAAAGCGGTTGACTGGAGCCAGCGCCTCTCTAGAGTTGAGAGACCTTTGGTTGGACGGTTGGAGCAAGGAAAATGCCCAAGAGTATAGCCGAAATATCGAGAACTACTGTGGAACCGTTCGCATGCCTGTAGGCTTAGCTGGACCCATTTTAGTGAACGGAGATCATGCCAAAGGCAGTTACTATCTCCCCTTGGCCACCACGGAAGCGGCATTGGTTGCGTCCTATCACCGAGGTGCTCGTCTTGTTTCAATGGCCGGTGGCTGTCAAACAGTGATATGGGAACGCAGCATAAATCGGGTTGCTGCTTACGTTTTTAGATCGTTAAAAGAAGCTCAAGAGTTTGTGGGGTGGGTAAAAAGGCACAGTAAGGATTTAATCGAGGTTGCGCAAAAAACCACCCATAACGGAACCATCCAAAGCATTGAGCTGTTGGCCGAAGCAAATACGATTTTTTTGGAGCTAAGGTTGGACTCTGCCGACGCAGCAGGTCAAAATATGGTTACATTTGCAATGGATGCCATCATCCAATTTTTGGACAAGGTGGCAAACATTCCCGTGCCTATACAAAGAGTAATAGAAAGCAATTTGTCGGGAGATAAAAAATCGTCTACGAGATCACTGCACCACACTAGAGGAAGGCGCGTGAGTGCAGAGGCACTGATTCCCGGGCGATTTGTGGAGACCATCTTGAAAACAACCGTGGATGAAATGGTTGGGTATGCGGGACGAATCGCTTCACCAGCAGCAGCTCTGATCGGTTCGGCAGGGGTTCAGGGGCACTTTGCAAATGGTTTAGCCGCTTTGTTTATTGCACTGGGGCAAGATGCTGCGTGCGTGGCCGAATGCGCAACGGGAATTGCTCGTGCCGAAAAAACATCGGATGGCTCCCTTTATGTTACGGTTACCTTACCCAGCTTGTTGGTTGGGACAGTGGGGGGAGGCACATCTTTGCCCGCGCAAAAGGCAGGTTTGGAGTTGATGAATCTATCGGGGTCTGGAAAAGCAGATGCCCTTTCTGAAGTCGTTGCCGCCATGGTGTTGGCGGGGGAGTTATCCATAACGGGTGCCATATGTGCCAATCATTTTTCAAGAGCACATCGAAAACTCTCTCGCGGTTCTCTCTCAAAAAAAGTACCCAGTTTTTCTGGGTCGTCACACCTCATTTCGTGACTTTTTAGATGAGGTTTGAACAGACTGTTTCTGAAATCACTGCTCTCCACCCACAGGGATTTCTTTTTCGAGTATAAGCCCAGCCTGGGTTTGAACCTGCACCAAAACACTCTGCCCTAGATTTGCCTTTAGGCAAAGTTTAGATTCGGGGGAAATTTCAATAGGTTGGTTTTGTAGGCCGGTGGACTCAACGGCCAAGGCCCAATTTTGTTCATTTAAAGGAGAAAAAATCTGATAAGAATGGATGCAGTCTCGGCCAACGCAGCTGTTACTTTTGTTTTGGGTTCCTTTTTCTGCCAAAAAAAGCTCTCGCAAAGACATCTTAAAAACACCGGGTTGGTTTTCACTCAAAACCAACACCACTTCCAGAGAAGTTTCTCCTGGATCTTGGGAAGCATTAAGAGGTGGGTGGGGGAAAGGAATGGCCTGCAAACTGGAACAGTTGATGGAGTTGAGTTTAGAACTAGAGGAACTCAGGGGAGGTTTAACCTCTTCGGATGCTGAATTTTCCACAAGAGATAAGGACTTGGAGGGAACTGACTCCTTTGATTCACTCACCAACTTTAGTCTTTGTTCTTCCGTGGTCACATTGATCTTGCCTTCAAATACAGAAATGGGATCAAAATAACAGGACTTAGTTCCTCTTCCACAATCTTTAGAGCGAGCCGCACCTTCATGTTTTCCGGAGGTACGCCGTTCTAAGTGAATGTGTGCTCCCGAACCACATCCACCAGACGGATATTGGGAGTGAATCCCAAGGAGACTAGCCCTAGGCACCACTTGTCCTTCTGAAAGGTCGGTTGGTTTATTAGCGTGAAGTATATACCACTGCGCTCCCATGGAATCTTCAAATAAAATAAAGTATCCACAACTGGAAGAAAGTAATCCGATTTCCTTTATGGTTCCATTACTGATGGCCAAGGATCGATCAGGTTCTTTTTGAGAGTTGAAATCCTGCCCAACATGGGGTTTGGACACACACACACCGCACGACTCACGGCAGCTACACCACGCCTGGCTAGAGTTGGTTTTTTGGGCGTCCTGAAAAGCAGGTCGAACGTAGGAACCTAAGGAAACACCTGGTGCGGATTGGTCCAATTGCCTCGGAACGAAACCAGGTTTCTCGGACTCAGGTTTCTCGGACTCAGGTTTGGAGTTGGATGGAGCTGGAATGGTTTCAGGAGGGGTTTGCCGGCGGTTTGAGGAAACGCCCATCAGGGAATTTTTACATCCCACTAAAAAAATTAAGGAAACGATTGTACTGTAAAATCTCCACAACGGCAACTTAAAGAAGGAGGAATTGGGGGACGGTCGGAGTGAGTAGGTGCGTGGCATTCAAGATCTCCGCTGGTGTAAGCCCGTGCCCACGAATTGTACAGTTCCATCCTATGATTCAAAAGGCTTAGTCCGTTTCTTAAGCTGGGAGCTTTGACACTTAATAGAACCACCCTGGAGCCCACACCTTCGGCGTATAACGCCTTTTTTTGAGTTACAAAATCATAAACTTGAGTTAAAGTTAACATCTTTAAGCTGGGAGATGTTTCTACTTCTAAATTGGGGTCTATTAAAAGGGGGTTTTCATCATTAGGGCTACTGGCTCGATACAGCGTCATGGCATAAGAGGGGGGTTCGTTCATCTGCCACACTGCACCAACCGAAAAGTAACGGCCTTTTTCCTCATAAAAAAAACTAAAATCCTCAACTCTAAGGTGAGAAATCAGAATTTCCCGCGAATCTATGTTCAGGGGTTTGGTGAGTTCTTCCCAGGTGGAAGGGCGTCTTTCTCCCTTCGAGCTTAGACAGGAGCCATCCCAGAGAATGGGCTGGGGTGGAAACTCAAACTGACCCAGATGGTTTTTTGGCGTTCTTTGAAAGTGATTGGGCATAAGAGGAATTCCCTGAGAACGGGTTTTGGAGAGAATAGGAGCTTTAACCAGCAAAGCACTCTTTTCTTCCGGGCCGTTTATGGGTTGGATAGGGGGAAAAGAAATCAAACCATTCCAAAAAAACATCCCTAGCAATAGCACGAAAAAAGCACCTAGAATCCAAGTTTTTTTGAAAATGAAATAAGATTTGGAGTTTTTTTTCCAACCTGTCATTCAGCCGTATACAACATTTGGTTCCCCTTGTGAATGATATTTTATCCCCTAACGTAGGAGCTTTCAACCTCCCTTTTTCCTTCCTTTCGAATGAGAGCACGGCAGAGAAACTTACCCGTTCAAGCCAATCATCAGAGAAGCCTGAACCCTTCGCCAATGTCTTTGTATCATGATATCCGTTAAGGAAATCGATTTAAAGTCCATTTCATGAACCCACCCCTTGTGCGGATTTTCACTATAGGCCCAAATTAAACCAGCCGGCGAGTTGGAAAAAGAGTTCCTTAACGCCTCTTCTGTCACATTAGTTTCACGGTTTGATTTTTCAAAATAAAGGGTATATCGGATGATGGTTTCATTTTGCTCTACATAAAGTTTTAGGAGCGAATGATGGGATGGATCCTCTCGAAAGGAACGATTGTAGTTAAGCCACTGCCTGCTTCCTTGCCAATTCAGAAGGAGATTGGCATTCAGGGTTTGGCACGGTTCCAAAAGATTTTGCCAGATCGAAAAGGGTGCCAGAATCGAAGAAAACAACATGGGTACAAGTTGCTTTTCTTCAAAAATTTTTAAAAACTGAAAATCAATACTTTCTGGTTGCTGGCTAAAAACATGGGGTTCCAATGTTTTTAAGATCTGGGGCTCAAACCATTGTACAAAGGATTTTTCAAACTCAGGCTCATATTCAAAAGTTAAAGTAACATAACCAAGATGAGCTTGATAGGAAATATTACCTAAATGAGCCTGACTCAAAAAACGGCTTTCCAAATCCTGGATTTTTTGGGCGATGGCGGACTCACCTAAACCAGTTACCTGCATCACACTTAGTTTTTTAGGAGGCATTTTCAGATCAATGAGCGGCAAAAGGAAATTAAGAAACATGGGCCGCATTTCCGATGGCACCCCTGGTAAGCAGGCTATTTTTCCGGGTCCCCTATCACGATAGTAAGTAAGCAAATAACCATAGGCCGTCCCATTGGGATTGGGAAGTAGGGTGGAACCTTCAGGCAGGTACGACTGTTTTTCGTTATTTTTGGGACAATCCCGGCCCAACGCTTTGAAGTAAAATTCTATGTGAGTTTGCACTTCAGGAAAATAACACAGTGGAACCTGCATCGCTAAAGAAACAACTTCATTGGTAAGATCATCGCTTGTGGGGCCCAACCCCCCGGTCAGCAAAATCAGATCACATTCCTGGTGTAGTCTTTTAAGAGTTTGCGTTAAAAGTTCCTTTTGGTCGGGTATCGTAAAAAGACCCAAAACCTGGTAGCCCAGTCGGTGTAGACCTTGCGCCAAATAGGGCCCATTGGTGTCTTTGGTTTTGCCCAACACCACTTCATCACCCGTGATTAACACACACGCTTTTGGCGATTTTTCATCCCACTTCACCTGGGTATACTTCCTTTATTTTCCGATTTTTTTCTGAAAAAGAGCCAGCATGGACATTTCATGGTCAGATTCTGCTTTATCCACCGTATTTTTTAAAGATTCCAAAAACGAATGTTTAAAAAAGGAAAATTGGGCGCTTTCAAATTCTGCTTCCAGTTTTTGATTAAAATTGGTAACCAATAACGGATTAATAACACCTCTTTTTGCAGCGGATATCTCAACGTGTCGAAACATTCTTTCCTCAGGAGAAAGTTTCAAATCCGATTTGACTTTAGTGTCCAATGCATTTAAGGCGTCCCACAGTCTAAGTTTTAAAGAATCTGCCTTTAAATCATCCATGGTTTTGCTTTCCACATTGGATAGAAACTGCCCAAAGGCATTGGAGTTTTTCTGAAAAAAGGTGTTTTCCCAGGTGATTTTAAACATGACGGCATTGCCAGCACAGAAAACATGACTTCCCACTAATCCCAAAACGACTTGGGGTGTGAATTCCGCAATCACCAATGAGCTCAGCAAAGAACCCGCAAAACTGGTGGACAACAATGGCATGGCGGTGGTAATTAAACTAGCTTCCGTCATAGCCAACCCCGTACAGGTTTGTATCAAAAAGGCTGCGGATGCACCAAAGCCGAGTCGGTCATTACGGGTTCGCGCGGGTTTCTTGATTTCTTTTAGCTTGTCGAGTTCGGTTGTACCGTGAATAATCCCACAAAGCCCTTTGTTTTGTGGGATGTTCTTAAAATCCAGTTTGGGATAGGGTGAAAATTCGTATAGATACTTCCGATTACGCCCTGGTCCATCATTAAAAACCACGGACGATTTTAAACTTTCATCTTCATATCCAAACTGGGA
Source organism: Silvanigrellaceae bacterium (assembly GCA_044339525.1). GTDB lineage: Bacteria > Bdellovibrionota_B > Oligoflexia > Silvanigrellales > Silvanigrellaceae > JBIIVH01. The sequence continues at coordinate 70,428 of JBIIVH010000017.1, forward strand.
GTTGGCCGGTGCGGACGGGATTCTTACCGTTTCGGGCTCTGAAAGGCATCCCACCGAAAAGAGAGTCTCCTGACCAGACTGATAAGTGACCGAAGCAAGGTCAGGTGAGAGAGGGTATTCCGGATAGCTCGGCATGCTTATAGGTCCGTTTTTATGATACATGGCTAAAAAGAAACGATCCCTCTCATCGGAGGATTTGTCGTTTCCCTTTGCCTTAAATTCTTTTACATTGGTATTTCCGTGTCTTGTTGCACAGTTATAGGTGCTGGTTACTGAAAATAGCCATACGAAAGAAACTGTTTTGAACGAGACAGCCATTAGTAATGTCCCTTTATATCATTGTTTTAGAAACGGTTTATGAAGAAAAGATAGCAGCCCTTACAGAGGTCGTCAACCTATTTGGCTGTCAATCGAAAAACACTAAAATTTTGAAGCAGGTTTAAAATAATAATTGTTATCTTGTGAATATTATGTTATTTGGAACATCAAACAAAATGTTATTAACGTAACAGGAGTAGGAATGGCAGAAAATCCTAATTTAATCACAGATAACCAACTTGTCCTGACTAGACTGCCTCTTCCTTTGGCTAGTTTTTCGAGGCGTTTTCTGGCTTTTGTAATAGATTGTGCCATCGTGGCCATCCCTTCTGCTTTTTTAGGGTCTGCCATTCCTTTTTTAGGTGCGGCGATGGCGTGGTTTTTCTATTTTCCCGTATTGGAGTCCTCTTCGCTCCAGGCTACGCTTGGAAAGCGCGTCGTAGGCATCAAAGTTTCGAATGCCCAAGGCAGTCGACTTTCTTTGAGAGTGGCCGTCATTCGTAATTTCATAAAAATTGCCTCAGGATTGTTTTGTGGGTTTGGGTTCCTGATTGCCTTATTTACAAAACACAAACAATCTCTCCATGATCTTTTGGCAGACACCTTCGTTTTTTGTGGGAATGAGGCCATTCCTTCGGATGTGATGGACGCCTGGGTGGATTCCAGTAAGGCGGCTGTATTTGAATTAAAACAAGGATTTAAGTCTCAGACCAATGGGCACGCTTCCAATGCCTCTGACTTTGGTGTCGCCTCTGGAGCCCAGATAAAAAATGCAGATGTGGTAAGCGCTTTGGAAAAACTAACTCAGCTTCATCGTCAAGGCGCTTTAACTCATGAAGAATTTATCGCCGCTAAATCAAAAATTCTAGCCTAAATCTTCCCCTACGTTTTTTTCATCTTTTTTCCTATCTTTTTTTGTCCTTCCTTGAAATTTAAGCAACCTAAAAAATTTAACTCATGCAGCTTTTTTGGGGTGATTCAGTCCTTTTTTAGCACAAAAATGCCGTTCTGAAAATCTGCATATTATTTAAATATTATTTTAGTAATAAAAAAAGTATACATTAATATTATTTTGCAATTAATAAGTGAATTAATGATTACATTAATTCCCCCGAAAGAGATCCGTCCAGAAAGATAAGAATCATTATGTTGACTTTTTTGGGGAAAGGACGCAGGGGGGGGATAGAGAAAACGTAAGCTCTGGCCGATTGGATCCCAACGCCACCACCCAATTTGTAGTAGCCCCTTAGAAAACCTAACTTTTACCCACATCTTGATTTTCATGAGCTAGCCGCCAGCCTTGCAAAAAATTCGAACAATCTTCCAAGCGGGTGCATCCGCGGATTGATGTTGGCTGTACAGCCAGTATTGCCAATGGACGAATGAGGTGTTAATTCAGAAATAGCGTTTTGCCTCAGGAGTTAGACATGACAAAAGTAGTTAAATTTGACAAG
>JBIIVH010000119.1:0-3864 GCA_044339525.1 Silvanigrellaceae bacterium
CCCTAGATGCCATGACTCTGCTCGTGGACACTGGCACAGAAGGGTTTATGGTGCTAAACGAAGGGGCCGCCGTGAGTGCCAGTAAAGAAGTTAAGGTCACACTTGGGGCCGGAAGTGATTCCGTGGTGATGAAGATCTCCGAAAATCCCGACTTTGCCGGAGCTCCCTGGAAAGCTTTGAAGACGACCTTTATCCACTCCTTTTCTAGCGACGGAGCGAAGACACTTTATGCTAAAATTGCCAATGCCAATGGCCTAGAAAGCAGTCCGTTTTCGGCTCAGGTATTGATAGCCACCCAGGAGCCTGAACTCACGTTATCCGTGTCGGCACTTAATTGCAGGGATGTTTCTTTGGTTTTGAATGTGGGAGCCGTGAGTGGATCCGCCCCTTCGCAAATGAAGGTGTCCTCCACAGGAAATTTGGAAGGTGCGGCTTGGGAGCCCTTTGCCGCAACGAAATCCATAACACGCAACGCTATCAGTGGTCCGATTGTGGTGAGATTGAAGGATGGATTTGGAAGAGAGAAGCAAGGACAACTGAATCAGTACAGTTGTTTGGCAACGCTCTCGCGAGCTAGGAGTAACCTGGCTTCGATATCAGTCGGAACCAAAGTATTTTTTGCCGGCGGAATCATTTATCCTGGGGTCTCAGATTTAGTTGAAGTTTTTGATATAAAAACGGGTTTATGGGAATACTCCAAACTGTCGCAAGCAAGGGGAGATTTATCGGTTCAAAAAGTAGGAACCGACTTGCTATTTGCTGGAGGAACAGGCCCTTCTAGTGTTGTAGACATATTCAACTCGGCATCTTCAACTTGGAACACTTCTAGTCTATCAAGAGCGGGGTATCTTTTTTCTTCTACAGGAGTTGGAAACAAAACGTTTTTTGCTGGGGGAAGTGGATCTTCCTCAGTGGTGGAAGTCTATAATTCTGCCACAGGGATCTGGGCCACAGACGCTCTTTCTCAGGGAAGGTCTTTTTTGGCTGCAACCAGCCTCGGATCCAGAGCACTTTTTGCAGGTGGAATTGTCTCAGCTCAGGCAGGCTCATCTGCAGTTGTAGACATTTTTGATTCGGAATCTGGAAATTGGAGCGTAGGAGCGATTTCAATTGCTAGACATGATTTAGCTGCTGCAAGTGCCGGAAATAGGGCATTTTTTGCAGGAGGCACCACTGATCAAGGAATTTCCAATGTGGTGGATATTTATAGTTCTAGCTCTGGACAGTGGGCAACCGCTGCGCTTTCTGAGGCGAGATCTAGTATAACTGGAATTAGCGCTGGCACCAAGGTCTTTTTTGCGGGAGGTAATGGAGTGGCCGGCCCTTCCAATACGGTTGATGTTTTTGATACAAACTCAGATTCTTGGTCAAACACTTTGCTCTCTCAAGCGCGTTGGGGGCTATCAGCAACGAATGTTGGGACAAAAGCTATTTTTGCCGGGGGCTACACTGGAACAGAGCCTTCAAATGTAATTGATATCTATGATACTGCCACCAATACCTGGTCCAATTCCCTTAAGATAGATTTGAACCAATTATAGTAGACATCTTTTGGATAGATCTAATGATTAGTAGTTAAATATTTTGAGGTCCACAATGAATGAAGAACAGACGAAAATCCTTATTAAATGTATAAGGTTATTTCTACTAAAGAAGATTTGGCATTTTATCACAGGAAAATGGATTTATGAAAAATGGGGTTTGAGTCCCAGAACGGTCTTTTTCCGGTGGATTCAGACGTGCTTTATAACTACTTTCATCGTTGCAGTAATTCATTGTATTTTTATATTTGTTTTCGATAAACCTGGTAATGGAGTGAAGATCTGGTACGATTCGACTCTATTGGTAGGATTCATTGGTGCCTATTGGGCTATCTATAGTGCATTTAGTCAGGAGTTTGTGGAAAAATATAGGCGGTTAGCCGATTTGCAATATGCTCTTCCTAAGCCCAGGTTTTTGGTTCGCCGTGAAAAAGAGGAAAAGTCTCCGATGTATTTTTTCACTCATGAGTTTCTTAATTTTGGGGAATCTTGCGTTCTTTATAATATGCAGGAACACCCTCAATTTAAATTTTCTTTTTGCGAATTGACTGAAAGACTAAAGAAAATTCAGGAAGAATTTCCTCAGGAATATTGTTTTTTAATGATGAAATATCCTACCTTAGCAAATCAATTTGCAAAAAAAGGTGAAAATGAAAAAGAGAGTAGCCTTAAGAATTTTGAGGAAAGAGAAAAAATATTAAATGTTTGGGAAAGCAAGATGGAGAGACGAAAAAACCCCAGATCGGCCGGGCAATTCTCTGAAATTCGAGTTCATCTGGAGCAAGTCCAATTGGCTTATCCGAAGACTGGGAACCAGATTAAACTGGTGCTGGATAAAGTTAGGGAACTAGAGGATGCTGCTTAAATTCAGAAAAAGGGTGGATTGTTACGTAATTGTAAAAATTTAGCTTTATAAAAGCGGTAATTTTAGGATTTTTTGCTTGAAAGAACGCCAATATAATTTGCTAAATCGCCAATTTCTATCTTTAATTCTTCGTGAATTCTATCAAGCATTTCAGATTGCAGTGAGCCTTCATATAAAAAACAAGCGATTCCTAGGGAACCACACGTCTCTTCACTTGTTACATCAGTAAAAGGCTGATTTAGACTAAGTTTTTTTGCAACAGTCATTAAAGCCTGCTGAATTTGATGAATGGTTGGATAAAACTGCCCCCCATCCATGGTGTTTTTTATGTTTTAGGTGGCTGAAAAGATTAGAAAAATGAACAACCCAAACGAGTTTTAATTCCAATGTTGGGGAGAGTGTTCTTTTAACTGGCTGATTTTTAAGGAAAAGCTCAATGAATGGGGGTAGTTTAGATTTTTTTACGGAAAAGATGGTAAGGGTTGCTTGATTTAAGGGATTTTGTATAATTTCCGATGAATAGGTCAGACAGGGGCTGTTTGTGAATCCAAAGGAATTGCTTACCAAATTCGATGAATACCTTGTTTCGGTGGGCCATTCTGAAAAAATTGAGTTAATTCTTTGTGGTGGTGCCGTTATTTTTTTATCTTTTGATGCCACTCGAGTTACTTTGGACGTTGACACTTTGACCGCGCTTGAACTCCATCTAAAGACTAAAGTTACTGATTTTGCACGGTATATGAATTTACAAGGTGCGCTCGTACCTAATGACTGGTTGAATGACACCGTGGCCACTCGGATTAGAGTGGGGGATTCTTTAAAAGTGGGATGGGTGGAAAGAGCGCGGGCCACTAGTCCGCTGCTTTGGGGTAAAGTGCTTGAAGTATATGGGATTTGTCGAGAGGATTTGATCACCTCAAAGGTTCTGGCCTATTACCCTTCGTTGAGCTAGAGGGATGTAATGGATAAGATTATTAAATTAAATCAGAAGCTTTCGTCCATTGGGTGTGGCGTTGTGGCTAGTTCTTATGTTAAATTCAGGCGCGAGGACATACCTAACTTTTTAGTTGAGGCATACCAAACTAAAGATTTTCGCGCCGTTTCCGTATGCAACAAGTGGCTAGAAATGTATGATTCTGCAGTTCCCGGGGTGAGGTCGGAGGTATGTTCGAGATTAACTCCGGACGAAATGGAGTTTATGGAAAGCGTTCCTCCAGCTGAAGAAAGAAAGATGCCAGACTATTCCGCCGTAATCAGGCTTCTAGAAAAAAATCTGGGTTAGGGGAAAGACAACGGAAATTAATCCTAATCTTCCTCCCTTATTGTTCTTTAGTATCGGGATCTTTGACCCCTTCTTTCCACTTTTCGTTTAGATTCTCCCCCGGGTTCCGAATCTCCAAAAGGAAACCTTTAGACTAAGAGGAGAATCAGCTATGACAAAGAAAACTTGGGGGGGGG
>JBIIVH010000068.1:0-17081 GCA_044339525.1 Silvanigrellaceae bacterium
CCTTGTCAAATTTAACTACTTTTGTCATGTCTAACTCCTGAGGCAAAACGCTATTTCTGAATTAACACCTCATTCGTCCATTGGCAATACTGGCTGTACAGCCAACATCAATCCGCGGATGCACCCCTTAAAAATGAGCTACAAATGGTTTTGGTGTTGTCGTCTTCGCGGCCACTCCCGCAAACGGTTAGAAACCGACTGGTTGCCCCTACTCAGTTCCTTCGGAAGTGAAGCATGAAAATGGAATGACGATTTGGGGAGTACTTTAAACGAAACAGGCCAACCGTTTTTCCGGCCATTGGCGAATGGGTTGAATTTAGATAGACTTGCTGCGTATCTCATCCGAAACACCTCCCCTCCAATGGATTTTAAGTGGGAATAGAGGCTAAGAATGAATGATGTTTTGCGTCGGTTTGCCCGGGGAATGGGTTGGGTCATCTTGCTCGGCTGCTTTTTGGGTTTGGTTTCCCCCTTTTGGTGCTTGGCCATTGGACTTTTTTTCCACAGACTACTAGGGCAAGTTTGGCATCCCAAATCCTTGCAGTGGTCTAAGTCCCTTTTGAAATTGGGGGTCATCCTCATGGGTCTTGGCCTACCTCTAAACATGGCACTTAACCATTTGGTCCAAGGGTTTTGGCAAAGTGTTATTTTAATCCTGTTTAGTTTTGTAATGGGCCTGGGATTAGGGCGACTTTGGGGAGTTCCCAGAGGAGTTGGGGTGTTGGTGTGCAGTGGGACGGCCATTTGCGGGGGAAGTGCCATCGCGGCCGTGTCCACTTCCCTGGGCTCCAAACCCGAAGATGTGACCTTATCTCTGGGGGTAGTCTTTTTATTAAATGCATTGGGATTGTTGATTTTTCCCTGGCTGGGAGGATTATTAGGACTGGGAACCGCGGAATTTGGAAAATGGGCAGCCTTGGCCATTCATGACACCAGCAGCGTGGTGGGGGCGGCCCAGTCTTTTCATGCAGATTCATTGCCCCTTGCCACAGCCACCAAATTGGCTCGAACCCTGTGGATTGCCCCATTGGTGTTGACACTCTCTCTCCTACAAAGTAACGAATCGCAGTCCCCAAAGGGCAGCTGGACCCAAAAAATCAGGCAGGTGTGGGCTGCCTTTCCCTGGTTTGTGGGGGGGTTTTTAGTGTGCTCAGGCCTGAGGTCTGGGTTGGAGCATAGCCAACCTCAAGCCTTGATTTGGGCTTCAGAATTGGTAAAATGGGCTAAAAATGGATTTGGAGCTGGGCTGTTTTTAATGGGCGCCTCCGTGAGCTTAAGTTGGAATCAATTTTCCTTTTGGAAGGTTTTGGGTATGGGATTCACCCTTTGGATTCTCATTAGCAGTTTGGCCTATGCCTTGGTGGTGCTATAATTAAATAATATCAGTAAGATACAATGTAAAAAAAATTGGCTCGACTTTATCTGGGAACAAAAGTAGTTTGTGCTCACCACACCAAAATCATTTGGTATTGGGTTAAACAAAAAAGAGGGGACGCTGTGAAATTAAATCGAAATGGGATTTCCATATTTGCTTTTGGCTTGAGTTCAACATTATTGATGGCTTGTGGAGAACGCTCGGATAAGGGGATGGATTCTGAGGTAGAAGTTTTAAAATCCACACAAACTTCTGGCTTTGACTTACCAGCCAAAACAGTGGCATTCACGTTTGATGATGGTCCTGGATTAGGCACCGTTGCTCTGGCCAATTGGTTGAAGGCCCAAGGTGTCCCTTCCACCTTTTTTGTGGTGGGAAAAGTGGCCAAAAACAACACCAAAGCATTGGCTGCCATCAAGGCGGCAGGTCACTTGGTGGCCAACCACTCCACCAATCACCCTGTTAATCCTCCCTTTGTTAAGCTCTCTGAAAGCGCGCGGTTGGCGGAGATCCGTAACACCGATGCTGTGATTAAGCCTTATATTACGGGCAATATGTTTTTGTTTAGAGCGCCGGGCGGCTCTTGGAATTCTCGCAGCGCCACCATTTCCAACGTGGCCGATTTGAGAAAGTACGTAGGACCTGTATTTTGGGATGTGGGTGGTCAGCTCACCTCTCGCCATGCTGCGGATTATGCGTGCTGGGGAAGAAACATCTCCGTTCAAGAGTGTGGACGACGTTACCTTAATGAAATCCTCGATCGACCCAAAAATAATGGTGTGATCTTATTGCATGACATTCACGATCGCACCCTTTCCATGGTGAAGCAAGTTTTGGTTCCCGCATTAAAATCAAGGGGATTTAAGTTTGTGCGATTGGATCAAGTTCCTAATATTGCCAAAGAGTTAAAAGCCAATGGGGGGAATCCTGGATCTCGTCTTACCGAAGAGATGCCTTGCTCCGAACCACCTGTGGCCTTACTGAGCCAAGCCAAAACTTCGTTTAAAATGGAGCATGGAGTGGGTGGAAGAGCTACGTTTGAAGCGAACCTCACCACTTCGGAAGAGTCTTCTACGGCGTTGCCAGAGTTTACGCACCAATTCCAAGTGGAGCACAACCCTGCCGACAAAACCACCATGGGCTTTAAGCTCGTGGATCAAGGGGCTTCCATCGAAGGCGTTCGTTATCAGTTTGAAAATGCTCCTGACTTGAAGGTTCCTTTTGTAGCCCAATGGAAATGCAACAAATATGTGGGTCAGTTCAAGTATAAAATGGGCGGAAAAGAAGACCTAGAAATCTCCCTAAGATAATTTGGGTTTTACCCTTCGTTCCCATGGATTGCCTATCGTTTTGGATGCGGTGGGCAGTCCTTTTTTTTGCTCTCTGCTACACCCATTTTCAACCCCTCCAATGCGTTGTGTTTTTTACTCTAGGGAGGGACATTTTCGTTGGGTTCACCTGTCAAGTGATGAAATCTGTTGACTATAAATCCTGAATGTCCTATTGCCATAGTAGGACCAGTTGATCTTTTTTTGGGGATGTTTGTCCAGACATCTCCGCTGTGAATGGGGTCAACTTAACCTAGATAACTAGGCACAAAGACAGGAAATTCTATGATTTATAAAAAGCTTGCTTCGTTTTCCCAATCCCCTTCCTCTGCTTTTGGGCTCGTGGGACTACTTCTAACTGGCTGTATTTCCACATCCCAAGCCCCCCTTAAGGTGAGCTCTTCCCCAAAATCTGCTAGCCCAGTTGCCAAAGTGGCTCCCGCTGTACCTCCAGCTAAAGCCTTGATTCTGGCCACTTCCGATGAAGCCGATGTGGCTCCTCCCTTTTATCAGTCCTTGGTGGACCGTCTGAATCAGGGTGATCATTTTCGGGCCCAGCTAGACAGCCAACTCACTCAAGAGTGGAAGCAAAGCACAAGTCAGCCGGTGCGTAAAAATTCTGTGGACTCCACCATAAGTGCCCTTGCAGACAAGGTGAAAAAGGTATTTGAAGAAGGAGAAATTTCCGAAGCGATGCCCGTGGCCCAGCGAGCCCTTTCTGATGCGCGGGCGCTTTTGGTGCAAAGGCCAGGGTTGGCGCCCAGTTTTGCGGAATTGCTTTTTTGGTCCTCTGTTTCCTTTTATGATTCTCCCGAAATTCTGGCTCAGGTGGCTCCTTTGTATGTGGATTTAGCCCCCAAAAAGTTGGTGCTTCAGTTAGAAACCAAAGTGTCTCCTAAGGTGATTCGAAAGATTTATGCGGTGGCCCAACCAGCCCTCAAACAAAAAGTGAAACTTAAAATCAACGCCCCTCAAGGTTGTGATCGTTATGTTAATGGCGAACGAGTGAGTGGGGATTCTGTGGATCTTCCTTTGGGAGTGTCTGCCACAGCGGGAGTCCAATGTTCCTTGGAAGCGGGAGGCAAAACGGTGTTGATGAATCAATCTCAGGTGGTAAAATTGGATTCCTTAAATCATAAGGTGGCCCTTAAAGATCAGCCTCCCCTGGCCACTTTACCCATGCAAAAAATTGAAAAGTTAAATCCCAAGTATGTTATTGCCATTCATTTTAATTCGGAAAAATCTTTTTTGAAAGCGGTGGTGTTGAGCGCTCCCAAATACGATTCCACCAACTTTAAATATTTTGATTTGGCTAGCATTGCCCAAAGAGATCGCATAGGCGATGATCTCATCCAATATTTTAATACGTTTCAAGCGGGATCCCCTAAGTAAAGCTTAGATTCAAAGCACTCCACCCAAGTGGTGTCGGATAGGGTCACCAAGACTAAGTGCTCTTTTAAAAAGTCCTTCATTTGGCTCAATACCTCTTGAGCCACCGCCGAATCCAGATGGGAAAAGGGATCATCCAGCAAAAAAAGCACGGGGCTCGGGAATCGATACACTAGCCCCATGATTCGAGCTAGCCAAAGCCTCTGCCATTGACCCGCACTTAAAAGCTGACCCTTTTTACCCATTCTGGTTTGTATACTTAAATTTCCATTTTCCAGCTCTTTCTCTAAAGACACCAGCTGCAACAGCTGCATCATTTTTCCCGTTTCTAAAATGTCGTAAAAGGGGTAAAAAGAAAGAATTTGCGCTATGGTCCAAGGCACGTGGGGCAATTCTTGGGGCAAAAACGCTTTTGCGGCGACGGGTGTGGAAATCCAATGGTTTGAAGAAGTCGCCAGACCTGTTCCTTGAGGTCCAAGAATGGGCACCAGGGTGGGGGAGGTGGCTAAGGCGGTTAATAGGCTGGTTTTTCCACTGGCCGTGGGGCCCGTGACGCACATGGATGTTCCTACTTTCAGTGGCAGGAGTTGATTTTGCAGCCAGGGTTGTTTTCCCTGTAATACAGGACGATCTAGGGGGGATGGGCGATATTCGGATTGTCGAAAACCATGCATCCAAGTTTGAAATTTTTCTAAAGAAACGGCACCGGACTTGATCAAAGTTAACACGCTTCCCATGGCCACAAAGTAATCGGTTAGTAAGATGAGAAACCAATTGGACACAAACACGGTAGAGGCAATTTTTAAGGAAACAAGTTCAGTAGAGTTTAGAAAAAGGCTATTGATCAGTAACAAGCCCAAAAGAGCCACCCACGCCATATATCGAAGCGCCGCGTACCACGTGATGGAAAGGGTAGATAGGTGCAAAAGTTCGGTCCGAATCTGCAGCTCATTGTTAAACAATTGTTTTACTTTTTTTAGAAAAAACGATTCAACACTTAAAAGTCTCAAAGAATGCATTTGAGTGAAAGAGAATTTTTGCAGTTGAACGCGATCTTGAAAAGCCGTGTTGAGTGCCTCTAATTGGCTTTGAGATCTCTTTAGTCCCCGTTTGGCACCCCAAACCAAAATGGCGAGGGTGACCAAAAACACCCCTCCAGGCCATCCGATCTGGCTCATCAAGACGACGGTGCATACAAAAGTGATGGAAAATATGGAAAAAAGTCCCACACACCCTTCCGAAATCAGGAGGGCAATGGCGGGAGCGTGATGGGAAAAAAGGGACTGTGCACCACTGGGAGCCGAATGGGTGGAGTGGATCACCTCTTTTATGCATTTTTCTCGGAGATAAGTGGTGATTTTAAATTGCAGATGATTTTGAAGGAGTTTCTTTAGCCATACTAAAACTTCATAAAAAAACTGAAAAAGTGCAAAAATTCCCAAATAAATCCATGAAAATTCCTGAATAGCATCACTGGTGTGGGACTTTTTTTCTAGGCTGGCCAGTAAATGAACCTGATAGACAATGGCTGTGGTAGCGCAAATGGCGGCAAAAATAGCACACATACCCACTAAAAAAATAGGCTTTTGGTACCTTTTGAAAATCGGTTTGGCGTTAGGCCAAAAGTCAGGCCTAGTTTCGGAAAGCATGGGGCTCACTCCTTGTTTTCAGCATTTAAAGTCGTGTGACCGGAGGGCAAATGGAAAATACGATGGCAGATTTGAAGGGGAGCACGTCGGTGGGACACCATAAGAATGGTGAGTTTGGGGCTTAGGGATCTCACAAATTTTAACACCTGAAGTTCCTTTTCGGGATCTAGGTAACAGGTAAACTCGTCTAAAACCAATATTTCAGGCTTTCTTAATAAGGCTCTGGCGAGCCCCAGCAGTTGTTTTTGACCTAAACTCAGACTTTCCGGGTTTAGGTGAATGCTTTCCTGCCATCCCAAATTTTCCAGCACCCCCAACATTTCGGGAAGTTCTAAGGGTGTGTCTAATCCAATTTGTAAGTTGTCTGGCACGGAGCCAGGCAATACCAGTGGCTCTTGGGACACATAACTGATTCTGTTTTTCCATTCCGAAAAGGGGAGGAGGGAAAGGGCGACTCCTTTGTACTGAACCGATCCTTTGGTGGGTCTTAAACTGCCAAATAGGCTCTGGAGAAGGGTTGTTTTACCAGACCCGGTGCGCCCCATGATTCCAATGATTTCCCCGGAAAAAATGTCCAACTGAATCTGCGACACCACCTGTTTTCGAGTGCCTGGATAGCTTAATGTTACGTTATTCCAAGAGATCAGGGGGAAAGAAATGCGATCTTGACCGGGAGCTATGATTTGCCTCGACCACTGTCTATCCACATCCATTAAGGGCGTCCGTCCTGCCTCTTGAATGGGGAGTTGTGCGAGCTGGGCGCATCTTTCCATGGTGTGCATGGCCAATGCAAAACCACCCCCCATCTCCACAAAATTTAAAAAGGTTCTTAGCACAATGAGAGAAAGCCCCATGAGCGCCCCTGCGTCCCCAAAAGTGCCCTTTTGGGTTTGAGCGAAATACCAAGACATAATCAGACACAACAGAATAAAGGCAAACCCCACTAATGAGAGCAAAAAAGTGCGAGCATGCGTTGTGGACTGGAGATTGGATTCTTCTTGTCCAGCCGATTCTATCATACGGGCCATGATCTGAGAGGCTTTTTTTTGATGGCCTAAACCCGCAATGGTGGCTCGGGCTTGTAGTAAATATTCATACCACTGGGAAGCGCTAGCTTGTGCCAGGGCGGATTTTTTTTTAAATTCCTCTTGAATCCGGTTAAAATATCCGGAAATCATATAAATTAACCCACAGCAAGGCACGCAAATACAAAGTAACACAGGAAATCTAAAAAGAATGAGCAAAATGGATAATGTAAAGGTAAAAAAACTATAAATGACGCTGGCAAAGTGACGCTCCAAGGATTGAAAAAGAGAATGAAAATCCGAATTGAGAGTGTGCTCGTATTGGGCCACGGGATGATTTAAAAAAAGGGGAAGTGGGGTTTGAAAAAGCGCTCCTAGTGCCCTTTCTCCCAATTTTAAACACACGGCACTCAAAGCCCGGGAGAGGTGCACTCGGCCCACGCGGTTGCTAAAGTAAAGCAGGTAACTCACGGCGGTCAAAGTAACAAACAGACTGACGGGAATGGCATAAGAGGGAAAAGCGTTCCCAGAATTCCCCAGGGGGGTTTGGGAAACGGTCACCAATGAGTCCACGAGCCTTCCTGCCAAAAACGTGGTGGAAACCCAGCATAGGGCGCAGATTCCTATCCAGATAAGCCCCTTCCGGACGTCCTCTCTGTGGGGAACAAACCAAGGTTTTAGAGACTGCCAGCGGGTCCAAATGCCCAGTGAGGAACCCTGAGTCTGAATTTTTGCCACCAACCTGAATCCTCCCAGTGGAATTTTTTGGAACTCTTTGTTTATGGGGTTGAGTTTGGAGAGAACGCCCCTTCCATAACCTGATTTTCGTGGGATTCGTCTACACCTAGCGGTTGATCATGGATCAGTGATTGATTTAAGATAGATGCGCTTAAAAGGGTCTGCATAAAAATATGTGCGTTGGCTTTGGAAAAAACCTCTGCCGTTTCGTAGGTAGACAAGGGAAGTGTTACCTTTTTCTTTAAATTCGGCCAATCCACAAGCTTATCTAACCCCAATTTTTCCAATACATCCTTATACTGATATGTGTCTAACATATGCATTACATCTAAGAAAGGAGCCCCAAATTGCATCTTTGGAGTTTGGGAAAGCTGGTTTTGAGCGGGGAGAGATTTTTTAAGGTAACGTCTGAGACTCACTTTGTTGGTAAACCCGGCCATGAGATCCGTGTGTCTGGCCTTTTTAAGCCATTCCTGCACACTTCGACCCATAAATGGCGTTCTACCCTCCAGATTATTGGCCATTTCCATGCGGTCTCCCACCCAGTTTAAAACCTGCACAGGAAGGTGTGTTTTACAAAAGTAATTCTGCCAAAGGAGGGTGGCGTTTTGTGAATTTTCCAAAAGTGATGGGGATGCTCCCGTAAATCCAGCCGTAAAAAGACTTCTTAAAATAGGACCTTGTTGTTCCAACCAAGCATGGGCTTCTCCTCCTAAAAAGGACTGAGCCAATGTAACAATTTGATGGGTAAGGGGATGAGCCACACCCCAAAGTCCCAATGAAATGTTAAAATCTTCTAAGTCTCCCGGGGTGCTCAATCCGGCCAGCCAGGGGTTTTGCGCGGATCGGGCAAACCTCTTCAAAAAGACCTGATCTCTCCAGGAGGAATGTAATCCTACCCTGCGTGCAAATTGATAATGAGATGTGTAAGCAAAGCTTGGATATCCACACAGGAGTTCATCGGATCCATCTCCGGTAAGCACCCCTCTCACGTGCCTTCGGGCTAGCTTCGAAAGCCACCACTTGGCGGCACCATTGGTGAAAGGCTGAACGTTTTCGGAGGCATACACGGCATGGGGGTACGCGTATGCGAGGTTTTCTAGATTCACACGAACGGCATGGTGTTCAAATCCAAAAAGCTTTGCAAATTGGCTTGCTTTGGGAGTTTCATCAAATTCTTGATGGGAAAATCCCACGGTAAATGCCACGAGGGGGTGGCTGAGTTCGGGAGCGTTTTGCCGATGCTGCGCCAGGGCCAGAGCCACGGCCATGGAATCAATGCCACCACTTAAGTAAACACCTAGTGGTACATCACTTAAAAGCCTGCGCTGCACGCTCGTTTGAAAGGCTTCCCCAAATGAGCTAATGGAATGGGAAAGAGGACTATCTTTGGAATGGGGACAACGGATGGGGCCAGAGGTAAATGCCAGTTTGGCTTGATAGGGTGCTTTGCCACCAGTTTGCTCCTCGATCAGAAGCCTCCCTCCAGGGGGCAAAGAATAGGTGTTAAGGTAAGGTGTAAGACATGGGTGATACAAACCCACGGCCTGTCTGATGAATCCATCTCTACACCAGGAATGAGGAGTGGCAAAAGCCTTGATTTCACTGGCAAACTGAAAATCATCCAGTTCAAAGGATTTATGGGGTTCCCAGATTTCCAATTGCTTAGATAAGGAAACAGAGGATCTAAAGAAAAAGGGTTTGACTCCAAAAGGATCTCGGGCGGCAAATAGAAACTTTCCTTGAATGTGAAACACACAAAAGGCGAATTCTCCGTCTAGCTCGTCCACGATTTGGGCGCCCAAAAGGGCGTATCCCCAGAGTAGAGTTTCCGTATCACTTCGGGTTTGCCAGGGGATGGAAGCTCCTCCGGGACGATGAAGTTTTTCCAACTTAGCGCGAATGTCCAGGTGATTGTAAATTTCACCATTAAACACGATGCCTAAGGAATGGGAGGGAAGCAACATGGGCTGACCGCCCAACTCCACATCTTGAAAGGCGAGTCGGTGATGGGCCACCCACAATGGGGAATCTTCTCCAGGAGATCGGAAATATCCATACCCATCCCTGCCTCTTTTTTGAATTTGTTGAGCGGCCCTTTCAAAGTCTTGAAAGGAGGTAACAGGAAATGCAGCAGATGCTTTTGAGTTGCGAAGAATTCCAGAAAATCCACACATGATCTTTCCTCCCCATCATCCGCATCCCATAAGCCCTTTTTAAAGGGTCTG
Organism: Silvanigrellaceae bacterium; assembly: GCA_044339525.1. Classification (GTDB taxonomy): domain Bacteria; phylum Bdellovibrionota_B; class Oligoflexia; order Silvanigrellales; family Silvanigrellaceae; genus JBIIVH01. Next base: position 9,733 of record JBIIVH010000068.1, read on the forward strand.
CAAGAATTTTATCAGATCTTGTTTCTGAGTGGAGGTGAGACTCTCACGGCCGTCAAAAATAAAAATACCTTGGTCATGACCCCGATTGGAAACACCTTGAACTCTGGTGTCCACCATGGCTTCTGCATTTTGTTTCCAAGACTTAGGTGTTTTTTGACCCTGAGGATAACCATTACAAGTGGCGTCAAAGTCGTCTTTTGGTGAGATGGCCTCTCCGGCGTAAAAGGTAACGGGTCGCTGCTCGGAAACGGTGAGCAAATCACATAGAGTGGGCACGGAGTTGTTGTGGAAATAGGGCCATCTGGCCCAGATCCCCACCAAGGGAGGGGGCACATAACCCGCCTGGGGAACGATGCGAACCCCTAGCTTTTGCGACAAAGCTAAGCCATTTAAGCCATCGGCAAAGGCGGTCATGCCGCGGTACCTCCAAGGATCGGTTCCCACATCCACCACAGGTGTATTGGAATGATAGATCACTTGGGTGGTGGCCATTTGGAAGCGAAGATTGGGGTGGGTGGGATCGTTATCCCATCCCTTTTGGTAGGTTCCGTGGCAGCCCGCACAAGACCGTTGAAACGTTTTTTGCCCTCTCTTGGCTCCCTCTATGTCAAACTTCTGGGGATCAAAGAAATCAAAAAACAAGGGCGCTTCGGACGCAAAAACCGCAGTGGTGAGTGCGTCTAGTTTGGGGGTGTTTTGGTCCATCCAATCATCGAGTTCGTGAAGATCGGTACCACGGCCAATTTCGTTCCAGAGAATGTTGGTGTAAATGGGATTTCCGCTCACCACACTGCCATCACTGAGCCATTTATTTTTATATTTCAGGTTCCACCACACCGCCGGTTTGCTATCCCCAGGTTGACCCTGCAGGGGGTTGGGTCGAGGGTGGGCCGCAATCTCGGGATCTTTGGTGGCCCAGGCGTCTTCCGCCCGGTGGCTCAGGGATAAAGCCACATGAGCTAAACTTGTGTCTAGGCCGCGATTGAGGGGTTTTCGGCCTTCAATATAGGGCACGTTTTGTTTTAGACGAAGTAGGATTTCTTTATCTTGCTTAGACATACCCGCTAATGGTGCTACTAAGTTTATATCTAATGAGGCCGTGAGCTCCTTTCCTTTTAGGAAAAATTCATTGGCTCTGGGAAAACGATTGGTGAGCCCCAACACCGATTTGCCAAACAATTGTCCACTATGGCACGCGGCGCAGCTGTAAGTGAGTCCTTCGGCCCCCATGGGTGTTTGCACCAGACTCGTTCCCATGCGGTAACGGTATTTGGCCTGCCAAGGCGGCCTTGGCACTTGGTAGACTCCGGTGTCAGAATCAGCAGGGTAGTGGTGCAACCCCAACCACTCATTCATCTGATCAATGGTACCAAAGCCCACAGCCCCTTTGGCTAGTTTTTCGAAAATCCATTTGAGGGGGTTCCAAGGGGAAGGTTCAAAAAAACGTTTTAGAGTTTCGTGGGGGATGGTCATGCCTGTGATTTCAATGGGATAATCCAGTGCAAAACGTTTTCCTTGAGTTTGAGCTGATTTAAAATGATCCCCCTCCAATGCCAACGGGTTTGGTCTACCGGTAGCGGGAATGGTTTCATTTTCTTCCCAAGTGGCAGAGGCTAGAGAAAGGCTTTCCACCTTTGAAGGAAAGGACTGTACACTAGAATCGTGCTGGCTTTCGCCACAACTGGCCAAACCCAACAGAAGCGCGCCTAGCAAGGGTTTCTTAAAATGGGGAACAACTTGATGCACTTTCCGTTGCATGGGGCATAGATTCATGGTCCGTTCCTTTAATTTAGGGGAGTGGGTGCGATTGGGAGAATCCTTTATTCTCTAACACATTCACCTGGGTTTTGTAAACATGACTTCCTCTGGTGATTATGTTATATTGTTTTCTTTAAGTGGCAATTTGGGGGAAATGATGGGACGCAAAGGTCGTGGTTTTTTGAAAAAGGTAAGGTGGCTGATCTGGGGAATGGGAAGTTTCCCTTGCCTGGCGCAAACCAAAGAAAGCGGGGTGCCTCCACCCATCCAAATTGCGTTTTCGGAGGATCCTAGTTCGTTAGATCCCGCCCATGCTTCCGACGCCTGGAGCCAATTTTGGATTGGACATCTCATGGAAGGTTTGATCACTCGCAATTCTCAAGGGGAACTGGTTCCCGCAGGCGCTCACCAAATCGTTCCCAATTCCAGTGGCACGAAGGTTTTGTTTCGCCTTAGACCCGAAGCCCTTTGGGATGATGGAGAAAAGGTAACCGCCATTTCCTATGTCAACGCCTTTCGTCGTTTGGTGGATCCTCAAGTGGGGTCCCCTAATTCTTTTTTGGTAGAGCTCATCAAACTCAAAAATGCCACTTTGGTTAAAGAAGGCAAGCTACCCCCTGATTCTTTGGGAGTTAAGGCTTTAAGTGATTCTGAGCTAGAACTGGAACTGGAGTCTCCCATTCCCTATTTGCATTCCATTTTAAGTTTACCGGCTTTTGTTCCGGTTAGACTAGAAGAACTTCAAAAAAAAGATAAAGCCTTTGGGCCAGAAGGTTTTAAGGTGAACGGAGCCTTTAAGCTAAATCCGGGAGGATGGAAGCGATCGGTTTCTTTAAAATTGGATAAAAACCAAAAGTATCATCTGCAAGATCGGGTCAAGATTGGCGGGGTGCATGCGAGCATCGTGACATCAGATAAAATGTCTCAATATCACTTGTTTTTATCTAAACAACTAGACTACTACACCATCACCAAATCCATTTTCAAGGCCTTGCAGAATCAGACCTCCAAGATGCACTGCCGGCCCAATGGCAACGTGCGTTATATGGCTCTCAACCAACGTAAAGATCGTTTTTTTTCAGATGTAGAACGCAGAAAACAGCTTGCCATGGGGTTTCCTACGGGTGAATTTGTGCAAAAGATCACAGGACTTCCGGGAGATAAAGTGGCCCAAGGGCTGGTTCCTGGGGTGATTCAATTGCCCAAGCCCCTAAATAAAAGCTACCGCACCCTTTTTCCCATGGAGCCATTCCCAGCAAAACCCCTTTTGCAAAGCAATCGATCCGATTTACCCAAGGATAAATCATCGACGGTTACCTTAGAAATGATTACAGGAGCCTCTGAAATGGCCATTGAAGCAGGAGAATATGTCATTCAGGCCATTGAAAAAAAATTAGGATGGAAGGTTCGCCTCACTTCGCTCCCCTTAAAAACCTTTTACGCTAGGGCCAAAGAAGGAAACTTTGATCTCTACATTGACACTTGGGTTCCCGATTTTGAAGATCCCCTCACCTACTTGGAGATTTTTAAGTCTGGTTCTCCTAACAACAAAGGTCAGTTTTCCCATTCTGTCTATGATCTCCTTTTGGATCAATCCTTTGGAGTTTCAGAAGTGGAGAAACGCTCCGAGTTGCTTTATAAAGCGGAGAAAATCTTGGTACAAGAGATGGTAGGAGTGCTTCCTTTGGTGCACAACTCCAGCTGTTCCCTCATTAGACCGGAACTCAAAGGGGTTCAATTCCCTCCCACCGGTGTCTCCCCGGATTTTAGATTTAGCCATTGGAATCATTGATATTTTTAAAAACATTTGAGTAATTATCATTTCTGCCGATACGTTCTTTCGTAAACCACACTGCGAGGTCATTTCATGTTTAACGCCCAGTTGCGCCATTTCTTCTGTTTTGGATTGATTTGTTTTGGTCTGATCCACTGTTCACAGGGTGTTCAATTCCAATCGGAAGCCAAGAAGAAGATTGCAGCCAAAAAGGACTCCTCTAAGACAGGGGTTTCTGGCACCGGCGCTGAAGAAAAAGACTCTAAGAATCATAAGGGCTCCTCCGATGGGAGTGGGCAGGAAATCAATGTCTCTGGGGATGGGGAGACGCCTAGCCAAGGCATGGCAGACGACAACGGATCCGAAATCCTAGACAAACTGGGAGGAGGAGCGGGACTTACCATCTCCACCACCAGTGCGGAAAGTGGGTTAATTCCAGGTTGTGTGATTGAAGGTGGAGCCATGAAACTCACGGGATTTGGACTGGGCTGGGGTTCGTCTAAGCCTAAGATAACTGCTTCTCAAAGGCTGGCGAAATGCATGACTCCCGAGCTTAAGAAAGAGGCTTTGGCCGTTTGTTACATCACCAAAAACACCAACACGCTTGAAAAGTGCGAGGCCTGGTCCAAAGTGGCTGCCGCCAATGGAGTCAAGGTCAGTCGATCCATTATGTTCGGAGATGATATGATGGAATCATTTGATTCGGCTTGTATTGAGTTTGCCAAGTCTAAATGTACATCGGATAGACAATGTGTGTGCTCCTCCACCAAGTCGAACTGAAACGTTTTTGTCCAGGATCCTCAAATTGGAGTCCAAAGTGTTCGCTTTTTTGCGTTGACATTTCATTCCTTTTGAACGAAAAACGCCTATGAGTTAAAGATGTTTTTTTATTGACACTGAAAAAACTAAAAAAATCAGAGGGTTTCGTTATGATTAGGTCCCGTCTTGTAAAATGGGTAATGGCGTTAGGTGGATGGAGTCTCATTTCGTGTTCAACCGACACAGGTGATTCCCAGGATGTGAACCAAGAGTCCATCCATGGGTATTATTTGGCAGACCTGTCGGAAGATAACGATAAAATAGAGCTTTACACATGGTTTCGTTTTGCTGGTCCCACGGGCACCACACTCCAACTTACCGATAAGGCTCGCATTTCAGCAAACAACCAACCCTTATCTTTGGTGAGTGGCAAACAGCAGGTGTTTAACATCACAGGGACTTATTACCACTCCACCTTTGCACTGACCCCAGATGGAAAAGAAGTCGTTTTTGACTGGGTTAGAAATGATGGCAAGTCCTTTCAAAACAAAGTTCCTGTTCCTCAAAAAGTCAAACCTTTTGTTGTTCTGGCTGGGAAATCAGAACCCCTGTCGAAGGAAGAAACCCATACTGTTTCTGTGGAAAAAGGTGGTTTTACCGCCACTTTTGAAGGCTCAAATTTAGGTGAAAATGAGTCTATTGAATGTGTGCTGAGGAGTGAAGCGGAACCCAGCCCCAATGCAGGGCTTTATTTTTTAACCGCTCCTTGGAATTCAAAGCTTCAAAATTGTGTATTTGGCAAAGAGGCGCTTAAAAACTTTTCTTTGGGGAAAGCCAATTTAAATCTCACGCGTGTTTGGAAGCAGGAGAACAAAGCAGCGGGTCACGAAAAGGCGGGTAGTCTGTTGGTTTCCCAGTATCGGGCAAAACCCATCTCCTTAGAAATGGTGCCCTAAGTGCTCCTGAAAGTCCATTTAGTTGGACTGGGATAGCTGCGCCAAAGCAGCATCTGAAAAATCATTTATGTAGTCTTTGAATTCTGAGTTCCAGTCTGAAAAGGTAATCTTTCTAGGGATATCTGGGATGATTCCATTGTTTTCCACGAAATCCGATTCAACGTAATTTCCCTGTGGCTTAAACATGGCAAAAAGCCCTCTCGTCAGACGAATCTTTGCCCCCGAAAAGTTAAGCGTTCCCACCTCCTCCACATTTCCTCCCAGACCCATGGTTCTGTTTCCAAAGATTTTGGCACGTTTGTTTTCCTTCATCAGCATCGGAAAAATATCTCCACAGGATCCTGCTAGTTCATTGGTTAAAACCAAAATGGGTTTTGTCCAGCTCACATCAGAATGGGGATGGATCGTTGAAGGTTTCGCTTCAAAATTCATAAAAGGTCCTAGATGTTGTTTTTTATCATTGGATTCTTCCATTCGTTTTCCGTTTTCTTTTGCTTGGGCAATTCGAGCGAGATCCGGTTGAGATCCTTGACTCAGTTCCGTTGCAATTTCTAAAAATGAATTGATCCATTTCCTGTCAGCTCTGTTTTTTTGAACAAAATAGTTTGAGTTGGGCTTAGCAAAGAGCTTAAAGAAACTCTCTAGATAATCGCTCGATCCCCCAGGATTATTCGTTTGGTCTACAATCAATACATCAGCTGAATCCTTATTTTCATGTAACAGTGCTTTGTAAGTCGAAATGAAATCCGAGTGGTCGTCTACGCTGTAAGAGGCCTGTCTAATTAGGAAAATGGTTTTACCTTTCCATGGATAGGTTGCAGCAAATACGTCCGCGGAGGAGGCGTTTGGTCCTCCAAACTTCTGAAGAGATTCCTTTTTAGGCTGTATTTTTTTCATACTAAATTGATCAAGATTTTTTTGATTGATAAAAAAGGGTTTAGAGGCGCCCATTTCATTTACAGATGCTTTCGTGAATTCTTTTATTTCGCTTGAGTTTGCCATTTCAAAACCTGATGTGAGTCTTTCAATCGTTGAGGTCTTTTGTTTTGATATGGACCCAAATCCAGTGGTTTTTTGCCATGGAATTTCCAGGTCTAACACTTTTTGATTTTTTTGTTTTACCTTAATCCGAGCTGTGGGTGCTTTAGGTTCCAATTCCCTTACATAGGTATCTCTTATAAAAGACCTAAAGACCAGTTGTTTATCGGATTCGTCATTTCCAAAAGAGTAATACTTTTTCGCAATCGGCACGATGTCTTTTATCGGTTGCATTCCATCAATCGATAAAATCTCATCTCCCACCTGTAGATCTTTTGCTTCCGGAAATGATGTGAGACCGGCAATCAAAGCCTTTCCCTCCACTTCTGCCAAAACGATAGGGATAACGTTTCTCATTACCTCATTGGCTTGAGGAGGCAACGAGAAATTAATGTGGCCGTCTCTAAAATGAGATAGAAATTTTGCATACACAGCATAGACATCATTGTCTGTTTTGCTTTTTTTTAGATCGAGTTCGGCACTTTTTTTAAGACTTGCCAGATTGAGTTTAAACCTATCTTCTTTAAATTTAAGGGGACCATAAAAAGCTTCCACCATAGAGACAAGTTGGTCAAGATCCTCTTTTTTTTCATTGGCGTTAAGTTGCCGCAACTGAACGGTTGATTCTGCGGTTCGTTGAACACAGTTAGCCAAAGTAGACATTACAATCACAGCAAACAACAAGTTTTTAGCCATAGTAACTTTTCCTCTAATGGTGAGTATACCTTTGATGCCAGTACTATCGGACACAAATGCACCAACATAACATCCAGAAATATGTTAATCGGGGATAAAAGGAGTCAGTTTGGAGTGGTACCTCCGAAAACCGGACACAATCCTGAACGAACCAGAATTCATACCACTGGATTTTTGGGGAAAACAAAATCACAGCACACATTATCGATTTATTTAAACTGCATCCATCAATTGTGCTTTTCCCCCACGGTCAGCAAAGATGTCTTTATTCAATGAAGCGTATGGGGGTGTAAGGAAATTAGGGTGTTAGAACGAGGGTATACAGAAGGTTTCAAACAGCAAGCGGTACAAAAATTGCTGGCAAGAGG